>JAWCDE010000001.1:0-145906 GCA_038861395.1 Thermoproteota archaeon
GAGCATAGTAGGCAAGTGGTATCCCAAGAATTATAAGCAATGCTATTCCGATACTTATCGAATAGGCTTTAACTTTCTCGCTAACCAACTAAAGGATGTAGTATAAATCTGCAATTATAAATATTTTCTAGATTCCGCTTTATTTAGTAAAAATATAGGGAATAAAAAATAGTCCTAAAGTAATGCTCTAATATTGGTGATAATCCAATCGATATGCCTTTTCAACGAGACTTGAGCAATGGAGTTGATAATCCAGTCCTTTGGCTTAGGGTCTCCATCCATTTTAGCCAATATATCGTTCATCAACTTGTTAATAGCACCATGATAGGCATCCTTCTCAACCATCTTAATCACTGCATCTATCTTGTTGGATAACGCTTTCTTCACCTCTGTTACACTCTGTTCCTTTGAAAATGCTTCCCGAGACAAAGCGTCAATGTCACTAATTAAAAATGTTGGTGGCTTAGTTACTTGTATAAAGAAAAACTTAATAACAAAGAATTGTTACAAATATCATGTTGAACAGTAAGTTTAAGGCATATGCAATACTTATCATTGTAGCTTTATTAATGATACTTGGAACTCCCCTTCTCTACTTCGCTTTAACAGCATCCCTCTCGGAGAAAGAGTTCGTGATAAGTATGGCAGCAATCATTCCAACGGTTTTAATTGGATTTATCTATGCAATTTGGTATATGAGGAAGAATTTTGGCCCCGAGTGGTATCGTATAGAGGCTGATATTCCTCCTGGAGTAAGGAAGTCTCCTAGGGTTAGGGCCTTCAAATACGCTGGCTTAACCGTGCTCATAATCGGCTTAGCACTGGGATCATGGTTTAAAGATCCCGTGCTCGCATTATTCTTCATGGCTACAGGCTACATCATCATGTACCAGGGTGCTAAAGAAGAAACAAAATTCCTTCCTCCTGCAGCAAGACGGCCACGTGAAATCGGCTACAGGATAATCCTACTCCTATGATTCGCACTCCTAATAGGATTCATAAACTGGCTCCTCCTAAAATCCAGCTGAAATACTAGCCTCGAAAAACCCAGAAAACGTATTCGCCCGTAAAAGAATATGGTTCAAAGAGTGTATGCAGCCAACTGTTTCACCATCGGCCTCGGCCAAAAATATTTTAAAAGATTCCAATCGACTAAGTACTTCTACAAGCGGGATATTTGTCAAATATGTGAATGAATATCCTTATGCTGTTCGAAAAGCTTAATGACTTTGTTTATATCTCTACTCTTTCTGTGACAATAATTTCCAATTTATTGCTCTAGAACTATTTGATAGCCTATTTAATATTTTTGACCTTCATAGCAAAAAGTACGGTATTTTACGCTTTTTAAGAAAAACTTATATACCTACTTACTACTGTAAATAGTAACAAAATGATGAACAAGCCTCTTAAAGTGGTATTGCTCGTCTCATCTCTAATACTAAGCGTCTTAATTATATGTGCTAGCTTAATGAGCGTTATCGTACAAGCAGATAATTCACAAAAAGATTTCAAATATTGGCCATTAGGCCGTGATCTACCAGGCTTTTTCAAAAGAGGCTGGTTTCAGAACTTTACCGAAATTATTCAAATAGGCCCCTATTGTAATCGTTTTAAGTGGAGGTTTAGCTTCATAAATGTCAGTGAAGAGTTTAAGGAAAATGTTGCCAACGTAGCTAAGAATGATGAGGATGTGCAGAAATTGCTTTCTGAAGGTTACAACATCACCTGTATCAGACCAATTATTTCAACTAGCATTGGAAAAGATGGAAGTGTTGTAACGAAGGCTAAGAGCGCTGTTCTTGTGCTGCGCAAGAATTTCTCCGGAATAGCATTCGTATGGGTTGATGTCGAAAAAGGTAAGGTGACAAGGATAGAGATAATAACGAGAACCGTAATCGAGAAACCTTAGAGCCATAAAAAATTCCTAAAAACCGCTTTTCAAAATTCCCTTTTTCTCTTGTTGTTTTTGGTAAAGCTCTCTTATTCTCTTCAACGTGTCTACTTCAGACGGTGGCTTATCACTTCTTATTCTGGTTATTCTTGCAAACCTTAGGGCAAAGCCAGACTTGTACTTAGGGCTTCTCTGTATTTCGCTATAGGCTACTTCAACAACGATCTCCGGCTTAACCCAGACAGTATTATCTTCTTCCGCTACCTTTAGTTCTAATAGTTTCCTCGTCATGTCTTCAAACTCTTCATCAGTCAAGCCTTTGAACGTCTTGCCTACTATCTCGTAATTTCCAGTTTCTTCGTCTAATGCTGCTAAGAAATAATCACTCAACCAGCCTGTCCTCCTACCATAGCCCCATTGAGCACCTACTATGACTAAATCCAAAGAGTCTGCTGTCTTCAGCTTAAACCATAAATTGCCTCTTGCACCCGGTATGTACGGGCTATTAAGAGCCTTGGCGACAATGCCTTCGTGACCTTCTTCAACAGCTTTCTTCATAAATTCTTCGGCTTCACTTATGCTAGAAGTGACTATCCTAGGAGCTAGCTCAACTTTTTCCACTACCCTCTCAAGCTCGCCCCATCTTTCAGAATACGGCCTATCTACCAATTGTTTACCGTTAAGGTAAATCACGTCAAAGAGATAGAGTTTAAGAGGTATTCTCTTCATCTCCTCCTCAATATTCTTCACTTTAGTAAACCTCCTCATCAAATCTTGGAATGGTAATGGTCTACCATTCGCCCCAACGGCTATGACTTCGCCATCAAGTATGGCTTCTTCAGCATTTATTCCATTGACAACTTCATTAACTATTTCTGGAATGCTTATTGTTACCTCAGTTAAGCGTCTACTGAAAACTCTGACAGTATTATCTCTCTTGTGGATCTGAACTCTCGCTCCGTCAAACTTGTATTCTAAAGCGATTACCTTATGATATTTGAAGACTTCCTCAAAACTGTATGCCATTTGTGCGAGCATTGGTTTAACCGGGTGGAAAAGAGTTAGTCCAATCGATTTCAAACCTTCTTCTCCCGAAATGAGAGCCACTTCAGCTACTTTACCGAGGTTTCCCGAGAACATCAATGCCCTCCTTACAATATCCAAATTTGTGTTGGAAGCTTTTGCAATGGCTTCAAGCATTACTCCTTCTCCAACCCCATGCTGCATTTCTCCAAAAATATTCTTCACAATATACTTTGCCTCAAGCTCAGAAGCTCTTTCAAACATAGATCTTAATATGAGCTCCTTACTCTCCCTAGACCTCGGGCCCGTAGCCTTAGCAATCCTGTCGAAATAATCTGCGACATTCAGAATGGTTAATGGTTTTCCGAAAAGGGTTTTCTGCGGAGAAGACTCTAGGACTTTGCTTATCGTTGCGAATCCTATTTCAAGAGTTTTAGAAGAAGCTTCTGGAAATATTTCTCCGACTATTAAGAGTACTGCTGGCGCAATCTCCTCTCTCCTAAGCTTCTTCAGAAACTCGCTTATCATCCTAATCTTATCTAACCTCTTAGTCGTCTTAGAGAGGTTTTCGCAAAGTTCTGCAAGCTCGCTGAACAGCGTGTACCGGCCTTCCATCTTGATTAAGGAAAACATGCTTGGAAAACTGATAAACCTATTGCATTTCAATTAATCTAGTCTTTAAGGTTAATTAGCCGGCTCATCTAAGTAGCGTTGGAAAGGTTAGAATGCGCTTGATAAGCACCCAGACGCTTCTAATACTTGTCGCGAGAACTATTTTTTACCTTAAGGGATTTACATGGCTCCTCAAACGGAAAAGAGCCTACTCCATGCAAGAAGTTTTAAAGCTCTTCTACATGGATTTTCTTCAAATAGACAAGAAGCATATTGAAGTTTTGAAACTTACTGATGACGAGCTTATAACTAGATGTAACAATCCATGCCCAATCTTAGACCTTGCCTTACGATTTAAGCTCGACACCAAATATTTCTGCAAAGAGGTTTCTGAACCCGTCTGCAAATTCGTATTAAATAGGCTTAATCCAGATTTAGTGTTTGAAAGAAACTATGGGCACATAAGACCATATGCGAAGAGTTGCGAAGAACACATATATTGGATGAAGAAGCAAAGATAATCTATAAGCGGCTTGCATACAGTGTTCTCTTCAATTCATCATAAATGATCAAATAATTGAATGGAGCTGGCTAATCAGTAATCTCTTCAAGCCCTAGAGCCCTATAATAATTCTTAAGCGAGCCCCCGTTTAACAGGATTTTCATAGCGGAAGCTAATTTCACAGCAATGTCTTTCTCCCACCCTCTTCCAAACTTTTTCTTGGAATCTACAGCAACATGCCTAATGGCTTCAGCATGATTCCACCCTTTCTCCAATAGGCTGAAGGCTTCAAGAGTACTCAGAGGGATATCTAACACACTGGTCTCATCACCATAGCTTAGAATAAATAGCCTTAGGTATTCGCTTACCGTAACAGGTCTTCCATTCCAGTAGAGCACTGCTTTAACACCTCTTTGTGCTGCATCTAATCTCTCCTGAAGATAGGTCTCATGCGTAAGACTATTGTAGGCTCTCTTTCCGCTTCTCCAAGCAGAAGTCAAGATTCTCAATATCGTCATAACAGTGCAAACATACGGGGGAATATTGCTATCGCAAACCCTTATTTCAAGCGTGGGAGGTTTATGCTTGTTTTCAGGATTAAAGTTCATTTCCCTGTAATGGTTCTGATTCAACATGCCTTTAACAATGGGCATACAGTATTTTTCTCCTCCACGAAGTATTCTGTTAGAATGATATTCTGTTATTTTCCTTTGCCATATTGGTGAATTCGCTGAAACGGCTATGATGAAAGGAATATGGTCATGGATATAGTTTGCTAGGGTAAGTGCTTCTTTTTTCTCCAATCCTCTCTCCTTAAAGCCGATGTGAAAATGTGCTCCCGCAAACCTATTGTTCCATCCTCCTATTGGAAGGGGAATGGCATGGAGATTGTTAGATGGTTCAGCGTATTTACTAAGATCTTTAACTATAGTGCAGAATGCTTCTGTTATGTTCTCAAAAGGCTTAGTAACATACTCTGGGCCTATGCTCTTGTCAACTGTAAACCTCCCGCCCCCTTCTGAAGCTCTTTCTCTAGGGAACAGTATGTTCCTCGATATTCTTTTATCCTTGGTTAATATGGTGTAGAACTCTATCTCAACACCTATTGTAATAGGCGTTTCCTCCTCAACCACTACATAGTTTATGCTCTTCGTTTTCAGCGGGTTACTAATAACAAGGCAAAATATAAAATTTTTCTTATAATTAAATATTTTTTACTGAGTAAATCGCCGTTATTTCTCGTTATTCAAAGAAATTCTCTATACAAACCTCATCAGAATTGTATTATATGCCGTTAGGCTTGTTCCAATATTTTAAATACGGACTTAATCCCTTTTATCCTCTTGACGGTTTAAAACAAAATATTAGAAGCCGGAAAAACCTTTCAAGTAGATTCTCTCTAAAAAGGGAGTTCTAGAATAAGATAGCTCTTCAAAAAATCTTTAGAAAACTTTTTCTTAATAATAACAAGAGGTATTTCTAAAAGCCTATTGCTTTAAAATAGTCAATATTCTAGAAACTATTCTAACAATATTATCATGTTTAAGGCATTTAAGACCCCATCTTCAAAAAAGGGTTGCGATGCTAAAACATTTTAAATCAGAAGGCTATTGGGGGAAATTGCTCAAAACATTCGATGATTTTCCTAAAAACACAGTATTCAAAACTAAGAAGAAGAGCCTTTTTCCCTAAACTATAAAGATGAGGATGTTAAAACCGGAGAATCTATTCTCATGCCTTAATCGGTTAATTTGCCATAAAAAGATACGTTAGAGGTTTTAACTCTTGCTTAAAGCTGAACAATCCTATCTGGGTAATATTATTATCTTCTTATTTGAAAACCAAGGATATCTAAGTGAACTGTTGGCATCAACTTTTGAAAAGGGGCTTCTAACAGGCTTTAAACTTGAATTATCAATCGGATCACTAGTGTATAAGTCGAAGTTAAAATATCAATTAGTCGATTATATTCAATGAGTTATGCCCCTTTTAGTATAGATTTCTCTTGGGCTCTTCGCCTCAACCACCATATTGACGAAATCAGCTCTATTGAAAAGCTCCGGAGGCGCGTACCTGCCCGTTAATACAACGTCGGTCTCTTCAGGAAGCTCGTCCAATAGTTTTAACACGTCTTCAACAGGCACTAGACCTACGTAGGTTGCCAGAGCCAGCTCATCCAGAACTAGAAGATCTGGTTTTTCCCTAAGCTTGTCTCTTGCTAGTAGAAGGCCCTTCCTAGCAAGCTCCTTGTCCTCTTCAGAAGGATTCTTAAGGTTAACCCATCCTTCTCTGCCTGCGAGATAGATCTCGTACTCCGGTTTTAAACGCTCGGCTATAAGATACTCCCCAGTCCTCCAGCCTTTCATGAACTGTATTATCACAACCTTAAGGCCGTGGCCAACTGCTCTCACAGCTAGGCCTATGGCATTAGTGGTCTTACCAGCTCCAGTTCCAGTGTAAAGAAATATTTTACCCAAGTTTCTTCCACCTCCAGCTTAGGCTACGGGGCATATGCTCCACCCACAATCCAGACAGTGAAGGCATCCTCCTTCTTTAACCAGTCTTCTACTACCGCAGCTGGGGCATTCAACATACGTGTTGTCATACTTGCTACGTTCTAGGACTAAAGCCAGCTTTTCAAGGCTTATCGCAGTTTTAGGAGGCTTGCTGCTTGGTTCTTCTTCAAAACCCTTTATTTCAATCCCAAGCGACTTAGCGATTTCCACCGTAGAGTTGTTGACTACTTTCGCATATTTCCCGAGTTTAGAAGATGGTGCAACCAGGACTTGTGAGGGAAGAGATCCTTCCCGATAAATCGTTATGCCTTTAACACCCATCGCATGTGCTAATATGAATGCTTTCTGAACGTCTTCGACAGTAACCCAGTTAGGCATATTTATCGTCTTGCTCACTGCTGCACATATCCACTTGGTGAATTCAGCCTGAGCTCTAATATGGTCCCACCAAGGTATATCGTAGGCAACTAAGAAAACCCTAGTCAATTCTTCTGGAAGATTTAACCCTATAAGCGAACCACCGTTGTCTGATACTAATTTAAGAATCTTCTCATCGTATAGCCCATTTTCTCTAAGAGCCTTCTCAAACTCTACGTCGACGTAGTAGAAAGTACCGACGGTAACCCTCTTCTCATAAATGAGGGCGAACTGCGGCTCTATGCCTGATGAAACATCTACAAGCATCGATATGGAGCCAGTCGGGGCTATGGTTGTTACCTCAGCATTCCTAATGCCGAACCTAATTATCTCGTGTTGCAATTCATGCCACGGAAGCGTTTGCCAATCTTCATGGTAAAAACCTTCAATAGGCATCTCTCCATCGGGATAGGAGGAACTAGAATAGAGGGGGAATGACCCACGCTCTTTGGAAAGCTGACAAGACTCTCTCATAGCGTAGAAAGTCAAGTGTTCTGCAATCCTATTCATCATATTAAAACCCTCCTCGCTATTATACGGAATCCTAAGTGCGAAGAGCATGTCTGCGAGCCCCATTACTCCGAGACCGACTTTCCTAGTTAATTTTGTTTCACGCTCTATCTCTGGTATTGGAAACTTGTTAACATCTATCACATTATCGAGAAATCTCAAAGCCAACCTAATCGTTTTATCATACTCATTCCAATCGAAATACACTTTCCCTTCTTCCTTCCTTACGAAGGCGTATAGATTTATCGAGCCAAGGTTACATGATTCGTAAGGATACAATGGCTCCTCTCCACAATTATGGTTTACGATACCGTTCCCCATGTATTTATGATAGATGGGAACCGTAAAATCGTAAAAATCTGCTAATCCTGTATCTTCAATAGAAGATACGGTGGCCAGTAAAGAATCTCTTTTAGTTATTTTTAGGGAAAGCTCTTCAATCTTACTTATGTTTTCAAAGCCTATTATCTCTTTAAATATCCTCATGCTATACCCCTTTATCACCAGCTCGTAATAGCCAGAAGCAGTGTAACTTCTCTCTTCACCATCCTTGGCAATGTAATTGAATTCCCCTTCATATGGCTTCTCATAAATTCTGGACTTTATTCCGAAAGTTGTTAGAAGTATCTGAACTTCCTTGAGCATTTGTAAGCTAGCGCTGGTTAACCTTACAGCTCTATCCTTATCTACATAACCGTCGGCGGTAAAGAGCCCTTTAAGAAAAGACGCTAAGGATCTAGGGCTTAGCCGCCAAACAATTTCTGGAAGTCTTCTATCTTTGCTTTTCTCCAGGAAGGAACTTAAAAGACTCATTATATTCCTATATACTGCTGTTCCCCCATTATACTGAATCTTATGTTCGGTTTTGCTCAGAACATAAGTATGGGATAATGGATTTCCACCAATCTTTTCTATTCCTCTTCTTAAACGTTCCTCCGCCGCTTTATCATCCTTACCAAGAAACCAGGCGACATAATGTCTATTAAATGACCCATCTCCAACAAGCCATCCTAATGCAAACGATACATCCTCATCAAGGTCATGACTGCCCTTGTAAGCATGCTCTAGAAACCATGGATGAAGTCTGCTAATCAATATTTTATCTCCTGGTACAAGACTTTTAGCATTCTTCCATCCTTCTGGAGTCAGTAACTTATGGTCATGTGTAACAGTAAGCTCATACCCCTCTTCTGTCTTTATTGTTGAACAAGGCTTTTTGCCAACATGCCAGACCCAAGCTTCTACCTCTTTGGGAATCAGTAGGTTCAGCTCTTCTCCACGAGCAGTCTTATATACTACTTCTTTACCTTCTAAAGTTACTATTTTCGTCTTGTAAGCACGAGGTTCGCCCCCTTCCCCTAACAACCTTTCATCAATCGCCACTGCCTTAATTGTACTAGAGAGCTTCGCTTCATGGAAAAGCTCATCGGCTCTGATCCATCCTCTAGGAGTAAGTATTCTTACATCACCGGAAACGCATGGGTTTGTAGATTTTATAAGTCCCTTAGATTTTGCAAGAATATTCCTCTTGTTGATGTTGTCGAGGAATATGACGCCTGGATCTCCGGTTCTCCAAGCCATTTCTGAAATCTTCCAGAAAGTATCACGCGCATCCATGGTCTTCCAGACCTTACCGTCCCTAGGGTTGATTAGCGGATATTTACCATTATTCTTTAGATAATCCCAAAAACTGTTTTTAATTAGGACTGATATGTTAAAGTTTTCAAGCCTTCCACGTTCAGATTTAGACATTATGAAAGACTCTATGTCAGGATGGTCTATCTCTAGAATACCCATGTTGGCTCCTCTCCTCTTCCCTCCCTGTTTCACCACGTCTGTGACAGTGTCTATTATCCTCATGAAAGATACGGGGCCGCTTGCTACGCCAGAAGTGCTGGATACGATGTCTCCCGCCGGTCTTAGTTTTGAATAATTTATTCCAACTCCCCCGCCGGACTTGAAAATAATCGCTGCTTGAGTCGCAGCATTCATTATCGATTCAATATTATCATCTATGTCCAGAACGAAACATGCTGAAAGCTGGCCTAATCTGGTTCCAGCGTTAAAGAGAGTAGGTGAGTTGGGCATGAATTTCTTCGAAACCATGAGGTTGTAATAGGATTCGAAATTTTCATAGTAACTATCAAATTCCCCAGAGCCTAACATCTTAATGAAACTGCTCCAAGAAACCTTCATCTTTCCCTGCGAGTTAAGCTCATCGTAGAGAGCCTTCATACGCTCCAGATGATGCTCATTCCATGTTACAGCATAGCCTTTACCGTTTTTTCCCAGTCCAAACTTATTCGCGTAAGACTTTGCATCAAATTCTTCCTTAGGAAATATGGGTAGTCCCCCGTCTCTATGGAAAACTCTTGGATCGTATAGTAGATCTGGTATGACTACGATCATAGCAACTCTCTGAAACATTTGCTTGGGGGTTTCTATGAGCTTCCCATTCTCATCTTTAAGCAGGTAACGGTTAACCATGAGCCTTATTGCATTCACCGAAAATTCTTTCTCAACATCATCGATGAAATCCTTCTGGAGGAGAGCCTTCTTCTCATCCCTTAAGCGCTCTCTCTCCTTTCTGTAGAGGATGTATGCTTTAGCAACCTCGTAAAGATCAAACTTAACAAGGGCTAGTTCAACAACATCCTGTATTTCTTCAACATGAGGTGTCTCCCCCTCCTCATACTTCTTGTTTAAGATATCGAGAACATAATTCAAAACACTCTCCAAAACCTTTTCATCATACTGTTTCACGCTCATCATTGCCTTTGCAATAGCATTCCTAATCCTCGAAAGATCGAAATCAACAATCCTACCATCTCTCTTTACAACTTTCTTATCCATGTATTTCCAAATAATATGAAAGTATTAAAGGATTAAACGAAAGAGTATAGGTGGATGATAAGGTTCGAGGAATGTTTCTACGGTGCTAATATCGTCTATGAGAATATTATATTGCTGGAAATGAAGCCATAACTTAATCGATTTTAAAAATACTGTATCGATTAAAGAATTTCTGGTTTGATACGTGTTAGGCCAGGTACCTTATCGTAATCCTGGTCGAAAGAGATTATTTTCCCATCGATGTTTAACGCTGTTGCAGCGTAATGCGAGTCGAAGAAAGTCAGGTTCAGCGTCTGTCTCAGGTACACGCTTGCAAGCGTTATGTCGGGGGTTAATGCAACGTATTCCACGTTTGGTAATGCCGCAATAGCAGCCAAATCTTTCAGAAGCCTGTCCTCCATCTTCTCACTTTTATAGATTAGCTCCATCTCAATGAGACTAATACTTGAGATCTCTAGTCTGATTTCCCCCCTTTTGAGTTTTCTGAAAATTCTCTCAGCAATTTCATGATCGGGATCTTGTTCATTTAAATACGCAAAGATTACATCGTTTTCCAGCAAAGGCATTAATCATCTTCTCCCGCTTCCTTTTCAACCAGCTGCTCAGCCTGTCTTCTTAAATCTTTGAATGATTTTTTGGTGTTGAATGCACCATGAAGAGTTTTAAATGGATCGGAGGGAAGCGGTATTATCTTAAGATGATCCCCTGCATTTATAACTAATATTTTTCCACTCATGCCGAGCGACTCCCTGACTTTCTTAGGAATAGTTATCCTTCCCTTACTGTCTATTTCCAATATGCTCATTATCCCACTTAAATTATATTAACTTAAAAGTGGGATTTAAATTTTATTATTAGAAAAAGTGGGAATGATTTCATAGCTCTTTGCCGTATTTATCATTCGGTACTTAACAGGTTAAGGTTTTATTAATCCAAGGACAAGGCTAAAAATACAGAGATTAATATTGCAAAGCCCGTTGATTAAAGTTTGATTTTGTTTCAAGCTAATGAAACGTCGGGGGCGGGATTTGAACCCGCACGGCCCGTAGGGGCCACGAGCTTAGCAGGCTCGCGCCTTAACCAGGTTTGGCTACCCCGACTTCGCTGAATGAATCCATCTGTAGCTAAATAAAGATTACTTTTCTTATAAATCGATAAGATCAAACCGTTTCTGCATGGTATTAATAAAGAAAACGAATTATTCATCCCAGTTGCCAAAAATCGCTTGATAATCCACGAGGTTTAAACGTATAAATCGAAATACTGCTTACGTACTATAAGCTTAAATACATTTGAGTAATTTAGTATCGATAAAAAATGGATCTCACAGCATTATTGATACAGATATTGTTGAGATCATAATAGTTGCTCCAGTACTGTGGATTGCAGGAAGGCTTATCGTGGGCAAGGAGAAGGCGAAGTTCACAGATGCTATTTGGATCGTTGTCCTCGGGGTTATTCTGGGTGCGGTTGTAGGTGCTTTCCTACACGGCTTGATTGGGGCTCTGGTTAGTTTCATAGTTTGGCTGGCTTTGATCAAGCATTTCTTCGACTGCGGCTGGCTGAAGGCTTTCATCGTAGCCGTTCTAGCAGCAATAATCTTCATAATCATAGCTGTAATAATAGGTATAATCCTCGGAGTCGCATTGATAGCATTACTATAATCACTCCGTTTCTTTTTTTAAAAAGGTGCTCAGGTATATTTATTCGAGTAAGATTGTAATCTCCAATTCATCGCCGTCTCTGAGGCCAAGTGTTCCACGCAGGTTTACTGGAGCTATTACTTCCAGCATGCCTTCAGGATAATATGGTACCTGTGGGATTACAATCGCGCCTTCGATTCTACCCGCTATTACTGCTTTGAAGCATTTTCCAGAATAGAATCCTTCTTCAGGCTCTATTTCTATTCCCTTATGATTATCTATAATCCCCACTATGGCTTTGTATTCTGGCAATAGTCGGATGTTAAGCGTTCCCGGATACGGCTTGAAGCCAAGCTTTTCTGAGAATTGCCTCGTGACCCAGGGGATGTTTACGAAAAACCTTCCTTTGCCTTCGCCGCTGAAAATACTGCCTTTTACAATTATCCGATTCTCGGTCATCGGATTAAGTGCCTGTTTTTTCCAGCATGGTTTCGATTAAAGCATAGTATGCTGGTTTAGGCCTGTAGTTCTCATCGAAAATTAGGGCTGCGCCGTATCCTGTGAAGGTATATGGTATCCAAGAGTGTTTATCCGTAAAGCCCCACATAATGAAGGCTTGCGGGCTATCACTATCCAAATACACTTTAAAGATCTCCCTATATATTTCCGCTTGTTTAATAAGCTCTTCTTCTGAAACTGGAAGTCTAATGGCGACATCCATTTCAGTTATCTCCACTCTTAGACCAAGTTCTCTAAACCTCCTTATGTTTTCCGCAATGCTCTGCGGATTGGGGTACCATTCAACTCTCACATGCATCTGAAGCCCTATTCCATGTATTGGAACCTCTTTTTCCCGAAGGTTCTTGACAAAGTTGTATATCGCGTCAGACTTCCTGTTTAAACCTTCCGCGCCATAATCGTTATAGAAGAGCAGTGCATCGGGATCGGCCTCATGCGCCCATCTGAAGGCGAGCTCAATATACTCTGGACCGATGTTTCTAAGCCAGACAGTATCTCTTAAAGTACCGTCGTCGTTAAAAGCCTCGTTAACAACATCCCAAGCGTATACCTTCCCCCGGTAGTGTCCGACAACCGTGAAAATATGTTCTCGAAGAATATTAATCCATTCTTCCCTTGTAAAATTCCCGTTAACCACCCAATCCGGTAATTGATTGTGCCAGACAAGAGTGTGCCCCCGAACCTTCATACAATGGTTCTCAGCAAATGAAACTATTGCATCTGCCATCGAGAAATTGTAAACAGTCCTATGAGGGTGAATCATGTAAAACTTCATCTCATTTTCCGGAGTGATAACATTAAATTCACGGACGAGGATACTCGCGTACTCCTCTTCGCTCAAGGGGAAGTAGCTTACGGCTGTTCCAATCATTATGCCACAAGACTCGGCAAGCCCTCTCAAAGTATGGTTTTGAAAAGGAGAGTAATGATCCACCATGTTCTCATTATTTTCCCTCCTCATCTCAAACACTTGCCAGATTATGAAGGCAGCTAAAATAAGCATTATCATTCCAAAGATTATCAGGATTTTCAATCTGCCTGTTTGCAACATGCTACGGAAATTCAGCCCTGATATTTTAAGACTTTACTACTTGGGAAGGCCTTGGGAATAGATTATCGTTTTCTCCATCATTATTTTATAATTCTAGCTTAGCGGTATAACGTCGTGGATGTTGAACTTTTTTCAGAAGAGCTACTCCCCGTTTAACAAATTATTTTGATCTTTTCTGTCGTCGTCATTTTAGAAAGCGGGCCCGGAGGGATTTGAACCCTCGACCGTCAGGTTAAGAGCCTGCTGCTCTGCCATGCTGAGCTACGGGCCCTAGGCTTCTTTTTCACCCGGGATTTTAAAAACTTTTAACTAATGCTCTTCACGACTCTGGTGAGAATCTGGTATGAGTAGGGGTAGTAGGGTTGTTCTCACCACTGGCGTGTTCGACATTATTCATCCCGGTCACATAAGGTTCTTGGAGGAGGCTAAGAGGTTGGCTGGTAGGAACGGTAGGCTGATAGTTATCGTTGCCTGCGACAGCGTTGTCAAGGAGAGTAAGGGGAGGAGTCCAATGTTCAAGGCTAAAGATAGGGCTCTCATGATTTCTAGGCTTAAGCCTGTCGACACTGTGTATGTTGGTAGGCGGGGAAGGCTTGAGAAAAACATCTCATGGTTTCTCAGGAAGATTAAGCCTGATATTCTCGTATTCGGCTACGACCAGGAGTCAGTCATGAAGAGTACCCTTAAAGTTATGGATGAGCTTGGGCTTAAGATTAGAGTCGTAAGAATGAGAAAGTTCTACGATATCAGTAGTAGCAAGATAATAAGGAGGATTAAGAAATCCTAATGGGAGTTTATTCTTGGACTGTTGTTTTAAAAAAGAAAGTTACCTTGTCCCCGTCTTCTAAACCCAGTTCCTTCCTCAGGTTGTAGCGCGAGATTATTTCAACCACAGAGCTGTCGTATATGGTTCTCAAAGCTTTTATCACCGCCCCGTCGTATTTCTCGTTAACAACGACTGGGTAGCAATACACGTCTCCAAACGTTCTCTCCTGGTCTGAGAAGCCATGTATAACTATAGGTGGCTTAGACATTTTCTCGGCGAGTAGCAACTGGTCCATGTAGCTCTCGATCTTAAGGTTTAGAGTACCTGGGTAAGGATTGAAGCCCAGCCTCGTGTAGAACTGGTCTAGATACGGCTTCCTGGAAACGTAGTATGCCCCCTCCCCTAGTCCTGTGAAAACCCTGCCGGTGAAGACATGGGTCACATAGACCTTGTTTACTATCGACATTATTGACCCCACGTGGAGCTTAATCTGGTCGAGTCCCCTGTCGGAGAGCCTTATCACTCTTCCTTTCGGGGACATCACTGTCTCTATGAGCCTCTCCTTTTCAAGCTCCTTCAGGTACCTGGAGGCTGATTGATGCGAAGCATCAATAACCCTGGACAATTCTCTGGTAGAGATATGGGTCTTGCCTTCTTGTATCAGCTTGGCGATTGCAAGCAGCATGTACATCTTCTTATACTCTTTCAGCATCTCCAGTAATTGCCTCCATCATTTTCACGGAGAACCTGTGCGCTACCTCCAATGGAATAGGTAGGTTGAAACCCTCTGGCGTAATTCTTCTGAGAAGGCTACACGCCCCTTCGAGAGTAATCATGTTGCCAACACTATAATAGAACCTGTCCTGGAACATCCTTAAATTGTTAACGTTATGCTCCGCCTCAAACCCCCCTAAGGGTTTCTTTGCGATACCTATAGTCGGTTTCTTAAGAATAACCCCCAAATAGGTTGCAAGTCCGCACTTCCTCGGATGTGCTAGACCATGGCCGTTGACTATGAGAGCATCATACTCGTCGAAGAATTTCCTAAGCGTTTTAAGAACCACGGGTCCTTCTCTGAATGAGAGGAAGGTTGGGATATAAGGCATTTTAACAAACATCCTGGAAACGCTTAAGAGCACTATGTTTTTCTTCGAAAGGTCGAATACTGAAAAACCGACTGTTGCCACTTCCCCTCTGTAGGAAGCGTCTACCCCACCAATCCTCTGAATTTTCTCTAGCGACTCGTCAGAGATTGAAACCTTTTTTGAAAGGAATTCTTGAGCCCTGCAGAGCCTACGGTAGAGAGACTGGTCTATTTCGCGATTGCAAGTTCCACACATTGTTTAAAGCCTTTCTAAACGTTTCTCCATTGAGGATAGGAAAGCTTTTCTTCTAAGCTCCTCGTTAAGGATGGTGAAGGCTGACTCTACAGAAGCCCTGTTAACATCCATCTTCCTCTTGAACCCGGGTAATGCTGCATCTCCCAGCGCTATCGTCGAAATATTTTCATAGAGCTGGGTCATCGCGCTGTACGTTTCCTCAGCCTCATCCAACTGCCCCCTTCTAAGTTTCTCCATCATCATTCTCTTTAGCTCTCCTATCAGGTCCGATGCTGCGTACAGTATTGAAGCTGGAGGAGGCCTTACTCTCAGCCTATATTCTTTTCCGGAAGCGAACCAGTATATGAACACGGCTTCCAGAAGCTCCTGGTATGTCTGCACTATCGGTGGCCAAGTATTTTGAACCCCTTTCTTAGAGGCTGTCTTCACAATCTTACCTACTTCACGCTGTATTTCGTCAAGCAGTTTCTTTGCTGCTTTAAAATCCTGAGCATAAGATGCTTTAATAGATTGCCTGCACTTCTTCAAGGCCACACTTATATCTTTGAGAAGCCCATACTTCGCATCCTCCTGTTTTCTAAGGAATTCGTAGGAGTCTTTAACAAGCAGGTTTATCCTGGTTTGGAAATCCTTCGGCAAGACCTACACTATCCTAACTGTTCTTTGAAGAGGCTTAGTCTGCCACGCATACTTCCTGATCTTAGAAGTCCTCCCGAAACCGCATGCAGCACAATACTTCTTCCTCACGTTGAAAGACCTTCTTCCACATCTCCTGCATATCTTGTGAGTCGCCTTCTTATGGAGCCTTCCAAAGGCTGTTGTGCCCGCTGAAGTCTTACCCAATTCTCAACTACCTCTTCTCCTCAGACTTGTATTCGATAGGTGGCGATATCAGTATTACATTGTCTCCTCTTATCACGATGAGGCCTAGCTTAGTTGTTTCATTGCCCTTCAGCTCCTCTGCGTCGGACAGGACTATGTTGAGATGAGGATCATAGCCATCCAGTATGCCGCGTATCTTCGTTCCGCCTTTCAGCTTCACTATTATGCTCTTTCCGAGAGATGCTTGAAGCAGCTCCATCGTAGTGTCTGTAGACAATTCTCGAGGATTCTGTAAACCGCCTAAATAAATCTTTTTCTCTGTTCAGATGCGATGAAAGAAGGATGAGGGAGAAAAACAGCTACGTTTTAAAGGGCTCTATAAGTCTCTAGGAGCTTCGGGGAATACACGGAGTCGCCGTAGACTCTGCTGAGCATTCTCTTCATATTCTGTATTTTCTTAGCTTCCCCGTGAACTAGGAACAGGGGTCCCCTCTTAGTGTATACACGCCTTACGTAGTTTAGCAATTGGTTCCTATCAGAGTGCCCTGAGAACCCATCTACCTTTTCAACCGTGCTCCTTATGGTTAATGCCTCAACCTTCCCACTGGAATTCTGGAGGGTGAGCTCTCTAAGCCCGTTTAAAACCCTGTTGCCCAGCGTCCCCTCTATCTGATAGTTTACGAATACTATTGTAGACTCTTCTTGCGGTGCAACTAGTTTAAAGTATTCGAGCACCGGCCCGCCTTCCAGCATGCCCGAGGGCGAGAGTATTATGTTCCTCCTGCTTTCGGTTATCTCTTCTTTTGAAATCGAGTTCTTAACGGGTATTACGTACTCGGATTTGAACGGGTTTAAACCATTGTTCATAAGGCTTCTAAGGTCTTTCGACAGATAGTTGGGGAACGATGCGTGTATTGCAGTGACTTCTGAAATCATACCATCCACGTATATCGGTACCTCAGGAATCTTCTTGCTCCTTATAGCGTTGTCCAGTATGAGCATTATCTCCTGAGCTCTTCCAACGGCAAGCGTGGGGATGAGCACGTTTCCATTCTTATCAAGCGTCGAGTTAACTAGGCTGATAAGCCTGTTCTCCACTTCTTCTCTAGGCGGCATTACATCGTTCTGCCCTCCGTAGGTGCATTCTGTGATAAGCGTCTCAACCCTAGGAAACGTCGTTGAAGCGTGTTCGAGAAGTATGGAACGGTCATACTTCAAGTCGCCTGTGAAAACAATATTGTGAAGCCCCTCCCCTACGTGTAAATGTATTATTGCCGAGCCAAGTATGTGGCCGGCGTTCCTGAAAGTAAGCTTTATGTCGGGTGCAATATCCACTACCACGCCAAACTTTACGGGGATGGTGTGTTGAAGTATTGTCCTAAGGTCTTTCAATTCGAAAAACGGTGTGACACCGTTCTTCTGAAGAACATCATATAGATCGTTTAATAGGAGGAACATTAAGTATACTGTGGGCTCAGTCATGTAGACTGGGCCCCGGTAACCGTATTTGAAAAGCAGCGGGAGCCCACCCATGTGATCAAGGTGAGCGTGCGATATGACTACGGCATCGATGTTTTCAACAGGGATCGGAATCCTATCGATCCTTGGAAAGGCGTCTGAGAAAATATTTGCAGCAGGGTTTATCCCGAAATCCATAAGCACGTTACTCTCATCTGTTGAGACGAGTATGCTAGACCTCCCAACTTGTTCAGCGCCGCCGAGGAAGGTTAGAGTAATACTCTCGGTTTTGAAAAGCGACCTCCTAAAGATTCTCTCCCCAACCTCCCTGAGTATTTTGAATCTTTCTTCAGCACTCTGGTTGAAAACATACATTACCTGCGGGATGATCGTTGTGCTCAGAGGCGGGATCCTTATTACAACCGGTTTCCAGCCTGTTTTAACCAATATCTCGTTAAGAATCTTCTCGCCAAGCTCTTCAACAATATCTGGATTTCTTACTGAAACAAGTACCTCTCCAAAAACTTCGTTAAACACTGTCGCCTCCAGACCTGCTTCCTGGGGAACTACTTGCCTAATTATCGTTTCCGTCTCCTCCTTAGGCGCCCTGACGGATGCGGCTGGCCTTACGATTATCCTCTTCCTAAGCTGTTTCGCAACCTCTGCCAGCACTTGTTGCCCCCCGGCTAGGAAGTTAAGATTCTCAACGTAAACCGCTATGGTAGGACCTTCCATCTCTATGCCGACTATCTTCGCATCCCTAGGAATCTTCTCGAAGATGACTTCTTTAATACTGCTTTCAGAACTCATGCTGGCTTTACGTACCTCGCTTTCTCCTCCGGACTAAGCTCCCTGCAGCCTTTTGAATCAACCACCATTACTTCGAAATCGTTACCGGTTGCAGTATCCCTTTGCATCGCCGCCAGTATTGCTTTAATCGCTATGGGTATGGCTGACAAAGTGTCTATTGGAGTTTTAAGCTCCGCCTCCAAATAGCCGAGGGCAACCGGGGACCCTGACCCGGAGCCCGCGAAAACTTCTTTCGAAAACCCTCCGAGGGGGTCGAGCACGTAGAGGCTAGCGCCATCCTTATCGTAGCCTCCTATCATTAATTGTATGTAGAGCGGCGCCATCCGCATGGAGGAGAGTATTATTGAAGCTATGTTTGCAGCAGCCTTAACGGGCATGTTGACGCCTCTCTCAAGCTTGTAAGTCCTAGCCTCCCATTGAAGCGCTGCTATGAGTGCTTGCGCGTCGGCAACCCCTCCGGAGATGGTTGCAGCTATGTAATCATCTATTTTAAGGATCTTCTTGCCTTTTTTATGAGCTATGAAATAGTAGCCTTGGACAACCCTAGTGTCGGAGGCGAATATAACGCCGTCTCTGCAGGATATTCCGACTGTAGTAGTCCCCCAAACAGGGGAAACGCTTCCTGCTTTACCAAGCCTTTTAGTAATGTTCTCCAAATCTCTTAACACCTCTAGAACCTAAGACCGAATCCTTAGGGAAAGGCTTAAAGATAAACCTTTCCCTGAAAACTGTTAGACTGTTGAAAGATAAGAGTAGACATGTAATAAATCTCCCCCGGCGCATAATACTTGGGGACGGGGCTGTAGACGAGCTTGGCTCGAGCATAAGGGAGACTGGTGCGAAGAAAGCAATTGTTCTAATGAGCAAAACCCCTTTAAAGATACTGGGTGATAGGGTAAGGAAGATACTTTCTGGAAACGGCTTCACGTTTAAAATAGTGCTCGTCGGAAGCGGGGACTCTTTTTCAGAGGCTAAGAGGATTGAAAAACTGCTTTCTCTCCGCAGGGGGAGGGATAAGGCTGTTATAGTCAGTGTTGGAGGTGGGAGGGTCATAGACGCGGGCAAGATCGTCGCGTGGAGGAGTGGTTTAGAATTCATAAGCGTCCCCACGGTCCCGTCTCACGACGGGATTGCAAGCCCCTTGGCCTCAGCCCCCCGGGGGAAGAGAAGGTACTCTTTCTATACAATCATGCCCTCTGTGATAATAGGAGACGTGTCTACTCTCGCTGCTGCACCCGACAGGTACTTCGGCTCAGGCGTGGGCGACCTCGTTGCTAAGTATACTGCAGTAAGAGACTGGCGTCTATCCCACTCGCTTAGGGGAGAGTATTACGGAGAGTACGCTGCAAGCCTCGCGGAAAGTATTGCAGATAGGATTATGAAATGCGCAGACATTATTGCAAGCGACAAGTTTGAGGGGGCGAGCATACTCATCGAGGCACTCATACACTCCGGTGTCCTCATAGGGATAGCTGGAAGCAGCAGGCCTTGCAGCGGCTCCGAGCATCTTTTCAGCCACGCGCTGGACCTCGTCGCGGGATACCCTGCTCTCCACGGAGAGCAAGTTGGTATTGGAACGATAATGATGAGCAAGCTTCACAACTGCGACTGGGAAAGAGTGAGAGAAACGTTGTTAGCAGTTAAAGCCCCCGTTGCAGCTAAGGACATCAACGTCTCTGAGAAGAAGATAATCGAAGCACTGACCATAGCGCATACGATAAGGCCTGAGAGGTACACTATTCTGGGCGACAAGGGTTTGACGAGGAAAGCGGCTGAAGAGCTTGCCAGAAGCACGATGGTAATATAACTTGAAAATGACGAAGTATGTCTACTTAAGCCGGGGGATCAAACCTGGGAAAGCCTTCACATACATGGGTGAAGCATACGAGTGTATGCAGTGCAGTAACAGGAGGCGTTGCCACGGCGCGTTAAGCATAGGCTTCGTATACAGGATTGAGAGGACAACAGATGGAGAGGGTGTATACTGCATTCTTAGGGGTGACGAGGTAGTCCCCTACGAGGCTTCTCTCGAACCACTGTTCCTTCTCGCACCTTCTGGGAAGGCTAAAGAAGGGGCTTCGATGGAGCTTAAACTCGACGATGCCTTCTGCAAGACTGATTGCGAGAGAATAGAAGAGTGCCCCATCCTGTTTAACATTCTTGTTGCAGGCCATAGGGTTAAAGTTCTGGAGAAGCTCGGTAGCTTCGACTGCCCGGAGAGGAAACTGGTCTTGATTAGGGCTGAAATCCTTGATTAAAGCGTTAGGAAGCTGTCTTCTCCTCCGGGGTTTTCTCCACAGGCTCTCCGGGTGTTGTAAAAACGTCCATAAACCTTACAGTCTTAACCCCTTTAATAATGCTTGTAACATCTTCGAAAATAGCCTTCTTGATTTGTTGAATACCTTCTGAGAACAAAACCTTGTCCGGAAGCCTTATAGTAACGATATCCTCCTCTTTCTCTACGCTAACTTCTTCTACAGAAGCCTCTGGAAGGCGTCTGTTAACCAGATACTTTACCTTCTCAACATCATCCTCCAGAACCTTAACTATCTTAAACCTGTAGATAAGCGTCTTACCGGCTAGCGGCGGGTTGAAATCAACCTGAACCCGTCCGCCACTAATGTTTCTCACGATTCCTATTCTTCCGTCTACCTCCACTAAAGCACCTGGGGCAAGCTCCTGGGGCCTTGAAAACCTTCTCGCAGCATACGTCTTAACCTTATTAGGGTCTCTGAAGCCGTATGCTTTCTCCGGGGGTATTTCAACAGTCCTCTCAACACCTACCTCGCTCTTCAGCAATTCTTCCTCCCAGCTCTCCAGGACCCATTTCCCGCCTAGGTAAACCAGCTTGGGAGAATATTTCTCTCCCTCCTTGTATGTCGATGCCTTCTTCGCCTCCTCTTCTATCGTCGTCTCTACGACGCTACCCGTCTCCTTCACTGTGAGCGTGTAGTCCACTAGTATGAGCGATCCGGTTTCCATTCTTTGGAGAGTGGCCTGCAGAACCGTTTATAAATACTCTCCCAGCTTAAAAAGCCTCGTCGGAAGACGCTAGAGCCCTTATCCTCTCGACACCTTGAATGCTCTTTATATATTCGAATACCTTCTTAGGAACCAGTGGGCTCCAGTCCTCGCCTGAGAGTATCCTCCTCCTTATTTCTATGCCAGAGTATTTCTCGCGCTCAAGGAATGGTATGGGTCTGACTTCGTAGCCGGCTTCGATGAAAAGCCTCTTGGTGAAGGGCTGGTTAGTATACACTATTCCGAAGGGTGGCGACATTGCTTCAACCATCTTGACCCATAGGAAATGCATGGCTGGAACATCGGGGACGCCGGTTATGATGCACCTATTGCCCTCTATACCGGTTTCTTCGAAAGCGAAGCGTAGCATCTGAAGCCTCTCTCCGAATGTAAACGGATTATCCTTCTCATGGCTTGTCAGAGAACTTCCCACAGCTATGATAACACAGTCATGGTTTGAAAGAATGTGTTTTATAGCGTGCACGTGGCCATTATGAACAGGCTGGAAGCGGCCGATGTACAGGGGGTTCCTTCCCATTCTCGACGCCCTTAGCTTGGCCAGGAGCATTGATAAACATTAGCTTGGTTCTATTAACGCTTAAAACCTGCTCCACTAACCCTGTAGCCTCCGGGAGAGCCTACTTCACCGTACACTTCGAACCTAACGGGTAGGAAAAGCTCCACGAGTCGTATTGTCGTCAAAGTATGCAGCGTAACCTCGTGCGTTCTTAATTCTGAAACCCCGTCTGCAAGGGCTGCGTAGACTACAAGCTGGTCGGCCAGATTCCTGTCTGCAGGAGCCCTATGCTCAACCTGCCTAATGAACTCTGAAGCCGCCTCGCCACCGACCTTCTCAGAAGGCTTACCCCTCTCCCCCAGGGCGCTGGATGCGAAAACCGTGTCGTCTTCAAGCGTCCCAATTATCAGTATTCCACAACCGGGGTCTAGGGAAGCATTACGCTCCTCCCCGCTCAGAACCTCGTATTCTACCGTCGGCTCTACCTTAAGCCTGCTCCTTATCTGAGAAGAGGCTGAGCCAGCGATCCTCTCAGCCACGTGCCTCGGCAGCCTGGAGCTGTAGACGAAAATCTTAACGCTTTTTAAGCCTGGGAAGTCGGTGATGAGGAGGGGCTTGAGGCGTTCAACAGGCTTCGATTTAAACCGTACTATCCCCCCGCCCCTCGGGTAGAACCCCCTCCGCTCAACGCTTATGTCGACAAAGTATCCCATTCTCGAAAGATTCTTAGCCAAGACCTCTCTAACGTAGTCTATTGGCGGTGCCCTAGGGTTATCCGTACCCCCTTTGAGAACCAGCGTAACCTCTCTCTTGGAGAATGCTAGAACAGGCATCATCGCCTGAAGAACAAGCGATATACTTCCAGCAGTGCCCACGTCAAGCTCAATGTCTGAAGCCTTAACCTCGCCCGGGGAGAATAATATCTGACTGGAGCCAACACTCAGCCCTTCAACCCTAGCCCCGGTTAAGCTCGCCACAGCCTTCACAGCGGCGAGGTGCTGAGGCCTTAAGCCGGGGTTTGAACGCTTAGCCCTGATGTTAAACACTTTAACTGGTTTCTTCAAGAGTGCTGAAAGAGCCACTGCTGTCCTTAAGACCTGTCCACCACCCTCGCCCATGGAACCATCTATTTCAAGCGTTTCAACCATGCTGATACTCAGCATACACTCCGTCATAAAAGCTTATTTCCGACCCTGGTTATGTGGAGGCAAAGGTGATTTGCAGAATATGGGTGAGATAGTACCGGGTGCAACGGTCGTCGGATTAGTATACGACAGCGGGGTCGTACTTGGGGCTGATAGAAGAGCGGCATACGGCACCTTCGTATTAGGGAAATCGGTTAAGAAGATTTTTCAAATAACCCCGCGGATAGGCCTCGCCTCAGCCGGGTTGATCTCGGACGTTCAGACGATAGTGAGGGAGCTCAACTATCATGCTAGAATGTTCAAGTACAATACTTCTAGGGAGATAACTGCGAAAGCACTTTCAAAACTATTGTCTAATATTCTCTTTGCGAACAGGCTCTTTCCCCTTATAACGCAGACGCTAATAGGCGGATTCACCTTCGACACCCACGGAATATATGTGCTGGACGCGCTGGGCTCAGTGATAGAGGACAAGTATGCTGCCGCGGGAAGTGGAACAGAGATAGCGCTTGGAATACTGGAAGCAGAGTACAGGGACGGTATGAACATAGTTGAAGCGAAGGAGCTTGCTTTGAAGGCGATAAGAACCGCCCTGCAGAGAGACTCGGCGAGTGGAAACGGCATAGACCTGCTTATACTAGATAAAGCCGGCCCCATCGAGGAAAACTACCCGGATTAGAAACACTGAGAGATTCCTCTGGGAGCTTAAAAACAGTTATAGAACACTATTAAAAGACAGTGAGCGTAATCCGCTCCGAAGACCTGAAAGACATTGCAAAACACTACGGCGAGCTGAGGCTTAAAACACTAAGTAGCCTCAGAAAGATAAACGACTATTCGATGATCCTTTTCAAAGCATTCCTGCAGTACGTTGAGAAGAGAAGGGGGGAAGGCCTAGAACTCCACGTCTTATTAGAGGAGTTTTTATCAGGCGAGCTGGCTCTAAACAAAGAGGAAGATAGGAATACGAGGCTCTCCCTAGCCAGAAGGTTCTGCAATCTTGCTAAGAAGCATGTTCGAAGCCCTGAGGAACAAGCCAGTATCCTGAAATACCTCGAATATTGAGATACGTATCGTTTCCTTGGAAAACTAGGCTGGAGTTAAGCACGCATATATAGAAAGAAGGATTATTCTCCAGCCGCGTGGACAATGGTCTCCAGCGAACAAGCATAATGCTTAGAGCAGTAAGCTTCACACTTCTAAAAATAAGAATTATCCGAAGAACTCTGTAACGAGCCTGCGGCAATCCTCTAGCGCTTTCTTCACCTTGGGGAAAGGCTCCTGGGCCACGTTTTCATACAGGAAGCGGCCTACTGCGTGAACCTTCAGATAGTCCAGCCCGATGCTATCAGCACTGCCTTCACCGCACACTCAACACACTCCTGAAGATATTTCAACGCTCCAGCGTAATCCCTCTCCATTAAACACTCTGTTGCATTCCTGAACTCACGCTCCGCGCTTCTGATAACTTCCTTCGCCCTCTCTTCGCTGCTTGACATCTCGACTACCCTGCCCCTATACTTATCGACTCGCCGAAAACAGCATCCGGCTTTAAAACCCAGAAATAAGTTCCATCCGGGCACTCCACCCGCACGGTTCCCAGGGCGATGAGCGCTCTCCGCAGTTCCTCCATCAACCTCTGAAAGAACCCGTCCTTATCGTAGAGAACAGCCTTGTGAAAAATCATGTCAAGATATACCGGTTGAAACCTTGCAGCATACCCCCTACGGAACGACGCTGTAGTCACCTCCGGGTAATCGTAAAACCCGCGCATCTTAAACCAATAGTCGCAAGCCCTATACTCCCATGTTGATTTAAATTCTTTGAATATGCTTGCTTTACGCCTCCAAACCTCTTTAGAATCGTCCTCAACGATGTAGAGCAAGTCAACATCGCTTTCGCCGGGTTTAAAGGAGTCTTCACAGAGGAACTGTAAACGACGAGGGAAATCAGATCGCCACCAAACTCCTTCAAAAAAAGTCAGACGCTTCAGTGAAATCCTCAGCCACCCGTGCCTGATCCTGGCTAGCTCTTGACCGGCTGATTTCCAAGCCTCGACTGTCCCAAGCAGGTTGTCGAAATCCTTCTCCGTTATCCTATACTCCAACCCGGCCCTCCGTATTAGGCCTCCCGCACTCAACTCGTTCAGCCTCCTGGTCAGGGTCCTGCTGTTCCTCACAGCCTCATTCAGCTCCCTAAACCTAGCCCCACCAGTGGAGAGGCGATGCAAAATGTCGACAGCCCCAGCCCTTGAAAGAATTTCCAACTCTCTCGCTGTATCCGAGTAAAGTAAACTCCGTCGCCTAAATAAACGATAGGCTTTGGAAACAGCCTATAAAGCAGGCGCCCCCATCTTCTTCGCCCCGCTCAGCATGCATTAGAATCGAAACCAGCGCCACAGGAGGCATGAAAAACACTACTTAAAAAACAATAGGGGCGAAAAATAAAAGACGCCGTTAAAAAACCAGAGTGCTACTTAGCCTCAAACGGAACCTTTTCAGGAACCTCGGTCACGATGCCGGCGGCGATGGTCATCCCCATGTCCCTGATAGCAAACCTTCCAAGCTGCGGGAACTCTGAGTAAACCTCGATAGCAATCGGCCTCAAAGGCCTAAACTTAACGATCGCAGCGTCACCGGTCTTCAGGAAATCAGGCTTCTCCTGAATAACCGCGCCAGTACGAGGGTCAATCTTCTTCTGAAGCTCCTCGAAAGTACAAGCAACCTGCTCAGTATGTACGTGAAGCACAGGAGTGTAGCCGGCGGCGATAGCAGTCGGATGCCTGATAACGATAATCCTGCCTATGAAAGACTTCGCGACAGTCGGCGGGTTATCAGGATAACCCATAACCATGCCCCTCCTTAACTCCTGCTTGGAAACACCCTTAACAGCCATTCCAACGTTGTCACCAGGCTCAGCCTTCTCAAGCTGCGTGTGATGCATCTCAATAGTCTTCAACTCAACAATCTTATCCAGAGGCCTAATAACAACCCTAGTATTAGGCTTCAACACACCGGTCTCAACCCTGCCAGCGGGAACAGTGCCAACACCCGGGATAGTGAAAACCTGCTGAAGCGGAATCCTCAAAGGCTTGTCAACAGGCCTAGGCGGAGGCTGAAACGCGTCAAGAGCCTCAATCAACGTGGGACCCTTGTACCAAGGCATCTTATCACTAGGCTTAACAAGATTATCACCAGTCCAGCCACTGATGGGGATAATAGGAATCGGGTTCTTCTCAAGGTTGAAACCAATACGCCTCAGCAAATCCTCAACATTCTTCTTAACCTCGTTAAACCTATCCTGACTCCAGTTAACAGAAGGATCATCCATCTTGTTAACACCGATGACGATCTGCCTAACGCCGAGAGTAAACAGCAGGAAAGCATGCTCAGTAGTCTGACCCTCAGGACTAGTGCCAGCCTCAAACTCACCCTTCTTAGCAGAAACAATCAGCAAAGCACTGTCAGCCTGACTAGCACCAGTAATCATATTCTTTACGAAATCACGATGGCCAGGAGCATCAATAATAGTATAGTAATATTTCTTTGTTTCGAACTTTACGTATGCCGCGTCGATGGTTACGCCGCGCTCACGCTCCTCCTTCAGCTTGTCGAGAACCCACGCGAACTTGAAAGTATCGCCGAGACCAGTCTTAGCAGACTCCGCCTCCAGCTCCCTCATCTTCCTCTCGTCAACGTAGCCGGTCAAGTAGAGCAAGTGGCCAGTAGTAGTACTCTTCCCATGGTCAACATGACCGCAGACCACGAGATTCAAGTGTGGTTTGCTTGACGAACTCATCTTTCTTTTTCCTCCTTGCTGTCCCAATAGCTTCATAGAGGGATATTTAAGGTTTAAGGCGTTTGAAGGATGGAAAAAGCTTGTTAAAGGGGTGTCTTAAGCGACGCTGATTTCAGCTATTACGAACAGGAGCTCAGGGATGCTTTAGGAGGAGACACGAGTTGGCTAGTGATCTGACATGGACTTGAATAATCATTTTAATCCCATTTGCAACTAAGCCTCCATCCTCTTTCCTTTATGAGTTTTTCGGCCTCCTCCTTCGTAAGCACGACGGAAAAAACTGCTTGATCTCCATCCAGGAGCTTATAGTACTGATATCCTGTGTCCTCAATTAGACCGTTTATCTTACTCATTATGTGATTAATCTGAAGCAGGTCCGTGTAAAAATAAAAATCGATGGTATGCCTTTCTCCCTTGAATGTGAAGTGGATGTGTGCACCATGGCCAAGCCACTCCTCTCTTATATCCGTTGGTTGAAACACCCCCCTCGAGATCTCAGCAATTTCTTTGAAAATATTTGTGGCAAGACCTTCATACAGGCTCACCATCTCTATATCTCTTCCCCATATCCTCTTTTTATCATAAATCGCTGCAAGGACATCAACTTCATAAACGCTCATCCTCATCCACCTTTCTTCTTCCTCTTTTGTTCCAAAGTACTTTAAAGAAATACTTTTCTCCTTCAATTTCTCGAAAATCTCCTCGGAAGAAAGGTTGGAGTATTCTTCGAAGAACCCTAGTTTTCTAAGGTATTCTATCGACTCTATGAAGCGCTCCCTCGCACCCATCTATTTTAAGTTAAGTAGTGTCATAAGGCTTTTAAGCATAACCAAAATACAGAGAAGGCCTTGCGAGGAAGAAGGTGAAGCTTGAGATCTGCGGGTACGTGCCTGAGCTACACTTCCCGAAGCACTTCTCGCTACCCTTCTTAGAGGGAGATGTTTTCTTAGACCTCGTCGAAGGAAGCCTGAAGGTAAGCGGCTTCAAGGTAGAGGGGTTCGAACTTGGGGAGACGGTTAAGCATTTTGCAAACAAGGTTAGACATGTCCAATACTTCTTTAAGATAGGTAGCGAGAAATATTTCTTAGACATTGTTCTGGAAAATGCTTTGGTTGAGTCGAAGTACTGGCTGACTGGAAGAACCTATAGAGAGCACTTTAACGATTTAGTTGAGCAATTGAGAGAATATAAAAAGGCTGCGAAGCAGCTGGGGAAAGACAAGGTCTACTTGGTCTTCGGGAAAAGGAGTGTCTTAAGCGACGCTGATTTCAGCTATTACGAACAGGAGCTCAGGGATGCTTTAGGAGGAGACACGAGTTAGCTAGTCATTTGCCACGGCTTCGATGAGTTTGATAAAGCATATGCAGAAGGTTAAAACATCACCATATACCTTTGAGAGCCCATCCTCTCTCATTTCTCAGCTTTCTTGCCTCTTCAGGCTTAAGGACGATGAAGAGATACATATCCGGGTGGCGGATCTGGTAATACCGATATCCAGTATATTGTATCAACCAGTTTATATGGTTTAGAGCACGGCCGAAGTTCCAGCGGTCTTTCACACTCCAAAGGAATTCAACCATCCTGCCTTCCCTCTTGTAGACGAAGTAAACTCTACAGAAGCCTGTATCAAGCCCCAGCACCCTATCTTCCTCGATCCTACATTCTTCACGTAGGTTAGTTGGTTGGAATGCTCCCCTCGATATGCTAGCCAAACCGTTCAAGAACTTTAAGCCAACATCAGGGTTAGGAGGATAATCGAACTCCCCACCCCATACTCTTTTCTCGTCGAAAATTGCGACAAACCTATCGATTTCAAAATCGCTCTCTTTAGACCAATCTTCCTTCTCTATTTGAATAACACTTTTCTCCTTCAATTTCTCGAAAATCTCCTCGGAAGAAAGGTTGGAGTATTCTTCGAAGAACCCTAGTTTTCTAAGGTATTCTATCGACTCTATGAAGCGCTCCCTCGCACCCATCTATTTTAAGTAATGTGTCATAAGGCTTTTAAGCATTCGAAGCGGTTTAGCTAAAAGTGTTGTGGAGATAAGAAATCCATGCCTCTCTTCTCTAATTGCAGATGTTGATTACCATTTTTTTAGAGAATATTTTGGTGGAGGCTTTACGTCATCGAGTCGCTTAAAGAACGGTTCAGACCGGAATGTATGTTAAATGATATAGAGTATTATCTAAAGGATTAAAATTAAAGGAGCTTTATGAACTCTTCGACTGTTAAGCCTGCTTGCCTTATGATTGCTCTTAGTGTTCCCTTGGCTATCTCTTTACGCTTTAGCACAGTTAGTCTTCGATGCGGTTTTTCTCTATGCCTTAGAATTATGTGGCTTCCAGTCTGATGGTCAACCTCGTAGCCGATTTTAGAAAGTGCTTTAACAACATCCATACCGGAGACTACTGGCAGCTTAGACATTAACCTCAACCAGCTCTTCTTCTATGGATGGAGGAATCGGTTCATCATGCTTCTTCAAACTGGCTAAGTAGCCAGCGATAGCATCCTTAATATTTGAGATGGCTTCCTCTCTCGTCTTACCTTTAATTCTCCATTCTTTGTAAAAAATAGAATCGTTTTCACACCGATGATTCTAACATTAGGTTGTTCGTTTTCCTTATCGTTCAAGTTTTTAATTTTAAATAACTGTTTTGATTCTATACCATAGTGCTCTGGCCCACAGTGCTTTTTTCCCTCCGTGAAATGATTCTCACTACCCTCCCTTTTCTCCTCAACTCTTCGATGTTAGATGCTCCGGCGTAGCCCATTGCTGCCCTTATTCCTCCCGTGAACTCGCTTATTACTGAAGATACGTCTCCGCGGTAGGGCACCCAGATCTCAGTGCCCTCGGGTATTTCTTTCGCCAGTATTGCATATCTATCCAACGCCATTCTCTTCTGCCTCGCCGACTGGCTTCCCATGCCCCTGTGCAGCTTGAAGTACTTGCCGTTTATTATAGTCATGGGACTGGGGCTCTCCTTGCAGCCTGCTAACACGTATCCGAGCATGGCGCAGGATGCTCCTAGGGCTATTGCTAAAGCAACATCCCCCGGGTTCCTGATACCCCCGTCTGCTATCACCGGTATTTTCAAACCGAGCTCTTCAAGGGCGTCTGCAGCCTGGGCTACTGCGAATAGCGTGGGCGCCCCGGCTTTAGTAATCTCAGTCGTTATGCATACTGAGCCGCTTCCGATTCCTACTCTAAGCCCTGCGACGCTTTCTATCTTGGATACTGAGTCTAATACTCCCTGCCTGGTCCCCAGGTTCCCGATTACGACGTCTACGTCAACTTCTTTCACAAGCCTCCGCGTCTCCTCTATCACGTTCCTATTGTGGAAGTGCGCAACGTCTATTACTAAGGCATCTGCGTGCTTCGCCAGCATCTTGGCCCTGTCAGTGTCGAACGGTGATACTGCTGCGGCAACCCTCAGCCTGCCCTCTGGGTCTCTAGTAGCCTCCTTATACTCTCCTCTGAGCGCCACGTCCTTGTAGGTTATTAGTCCGACGAGCCTCTTGTCATCGTCTACAACCGGCAGCTTCTCAACCCTGTGCTTCTTCATCAGCTCCACAGCCTCCTCGGGAGTGACGCTTGGGCTTGCTACCACGACGTCCTTGGTCATAGCCTCTTCAACCCTTATCGAGGGGTTTGCGAACCTCACGTCTCTCCCGGTTATTATCCCGATCAGCCTGTTGTCTTCGACAACTGGGAGCCCCGATATCTTGTGCCTCCTCATTATTTCAGCTGCTTCCCCGACGGTAGCCTCCTTGTTTATCGTTATCACGTCCCTGATTATGAAAGACTCTGCTCTCTTCACTGCCTTAACCATCTCCAGCTCCTCCTCTGCGGAACAGTTCCTGTGTACGACGCCTATCCCACCGTGTCTCGCGAGCGCTATAGCCATTTCAGACTCGGTTACGGTGTCCATCGGCGAGGATACCAGGGGGATGTTTATCGGGATGTTTTTCGAAAACCTTGTTCTCAAGTCTATCTCCCTGGGCTCGGTTTCTGAAAATCCGGGTAGCAGGATAATGTCTTCAAAATTGAAAGCAGTCTCCGCCTTTTCAAACTTCTCTTGGAACGCCCCCATATTCAAATATCTCCGGGGTTCTGATTATAAGTCTTTCACCAAGAGTGTTAATGGCTCGAGAAAACCGGCGGGGTTGCCCTAGGGTTTAACGCGAGGCTTCAGCGTGTCTCTCAAGCTCTTTCTTCCTGGAGACCGCGTAGCTGGAGTCATCGTTGTTAGCTGCGTTTATTATTTCTTCGGCAAGCGCCTCCGCTATCGTCTTCCTGTTTTTAAAGCTCTTCATCTTAGCCCCGTCCACGATGTTTCTTATCGCAAGGTCTACTCTCCTACCAGGCGAGATGTCTACAGACTGGTAGTAGACTATGCCGCCGTAGCTTACCCTTGTAGTGTCTTCCCTCGGGGCGGAGTTTACGATTGCTTCGACGAGAATCTCTATGGGGTTCCTGCCTGTTTGAAGGCTTATTATTTCGAAAGTATCCTTAACTATGTTTATCGCCTTAGCCTTCCTTCCCCCTGCTCTGGCTGTCTGAGCAATCCTGTTCGTCAAGCGTTCAACAATGTTCACATTATACTTCCAGAATTTCCTTTTCTCATGCCTCCCACCTGAATGGGGGATTCGAACGGGTTTAAGGCTTACCACTTGGGCTAGCCCAGGGTCCCTTACTTCGATTCCTTCGAAACTCCACTTGTCGAATAGTTTACACTCTATGCTCGGCTTAGCCAAGCTGGGCAGTGCATGCGTTGCTGAGCCTATAAAAGTTTTTACCTCGTGGGCTTCTGCTTCTTACCCTTCAGGAGCGCGTCTAGGGATACGCCGTTGACGCTTATAACTTTGTACCTTACCCCTGGAATATCCCCCATCGACCTTCCGAGCGTGCCCCCTATGCCTGCGATAATAACCTCATCCCTTTCGTTTATGAAGTTTAGAGCCCCATCCTTGGGCACGAATGCAGTAACCTCTTTCCCGTTTTTTATCAACTGGACTCTGACACATTTTCTCACAGCACTGTTGGGTTGCTTACTTGCTATCCCAACTTTTTCCAAAACTATGCCCCTTGCCATGGGAGCCCCCTCTAACGGGTCGTAAAGCTCCTTAAGCCTCAGAACCCTCTTAGTATAGTATCTGGAGCTCCACCTGAACTTCTTACGAACGAGTACCAGCTTCCTGGCTGCGAATTCTCCTCTTCCCAATCTCGAGGGGATTGTTTTAAAAGCACCTTATTAAGCTTCTTGCCTAGCGTATTTTAACGTCGATTACTCCAAAATATCTTTTTGCGAATTCCCTTATGCCCTGTATTCTGAAGCCGTTCTTACCTATTGCCCTGCCCTTATCCATTTCGTTGACTGTCACATAGACTACTCTCCCACCCTTAACCCCGTTTTCAATCTGTATGTTGAGCACCCTAGCAGGATAGAGGGCTTGCCTAAGAAAGGTTTCAAGGTCTTCGTGGAAACCTATCACATGCACCTCCCTACCTATTCTTTTAGAGAAGTGTTGGAGTAAAATCTTACAGCTGTTTCTAATCCTTTCAAAATCCTCCGACTTAAGCAGGAAGAAGACCGTTTTATCATTATTGGTTATTAAACAATCAACTACTCTAGCTCCAGTAGCATTCTCGAAGAAGCCGATGTAGCTCAGCTCCTGGTTTGACCAGCTTACTTTCACATCACTCTTACTCGACATGTTCACTTATGGTCCCCCAGTATCCTTGATTCTCCCTGATCTACTATTCCTACAACCGCAACCGGGTATTTTAAGCTTAACGCCTTTCCTAATGCTACGCGAGACCCCTCATAGACTATAGACGGAGTCTTGGAAAGATCCAGAGCGTTTTTAAGCATCCCAAGATACGGCTCCGGCAGTTTCGAGACATATATTACTCCCTCCAGCTTACCCCGTAGCACAAGCCTATAGACCTCATTGAAACCAGTTACGAAACTACCTGTCTTAGCAAGGAGCTCAAGCTTGCTGCTTAGAGATGCTTTCTCCTCCGACATTTTCAGAATCACTCCTGCTCTTCGTAAAGCCTTCTATATCAACATATACCTTGACCATGCCTGTTCCAGCGTAGATCTCAGAGCCTGCGAGCACTCTTTCAGTCATGCCGAGAAGCTTATCCTCCATGCCTGCTACAGCCCCTTCAACTAGGACTTGAACCGCTCTTTCGAAAGCTGCTTTAGCCAGGACGCTCTGCTTGCTCCCGCTTACTCCGTGTCTACCTATCTGTTTAACAGCCCCGTCTTGAGTCATTGCGCTAGCGACAAGCGAGAGGTGTCTCCAGTCAACGTCCAAGCCCTGTTCGTTAAGCGTCTTCCACATTTCGTTTATTAAAGCAGCCCTGGCTGCTTCTATGCCGAGCACCTCCGCTATCTCATGAATGTCATTGCTCACCGTCCTTGTGTAATCCACCTCCGGAATATTAAAGACCTCTGCGAGATTGCTTCCCTCCGTTATTATGCAGTACTCCTTGTTCTCCTCCTTCAATAAGACTCCTTTTACTCCGGTTATTCCGCTTACTGGAGTCTTCCTTATCTTAGCTTCAAACTTCTCAGCATCGTTCTTAATCGGTATTTCAATAGTGCCATCGCTCTTAACGTTAAACTTTATGTTGAGCGTCTTGAAGACCTTCTGCACGTCTTCTTCAGAAAGCCCTCTTTCAGCCATCCATTCTTTAACCGGATATATGACGAGATAGTCGTATGCCGTGGTTGATTTCAAACTTATTCTAGCCACGTCCTCAATCGTCGTGTAAACCATTTTCTTAGCGACTCTGAGTGCTCTGCTATAATCCTCGTTATACGGTTTCTTCAGGTAGACTGTCATCATCGGCGTCTTCGGCGTCTTCCTAGCGTCGAGCAGTTCGATAAGCCTCGGCAGTCCCAGGGTCACGTTCGCCTCCCTTACGCCAGCGTAGTGAAAGGTTCTCAGAGTCATCTGGGTGCCGGGTTCTCCTATGGATTGTGCTGCAACGATCCCAACGCTTTCACCAGCCTCTACAAGCGCCCGCTTATACTCCTCAACCACCCTTTCCACAACCTTCCTAGCGGCTGAAGCCGGGAGACGCTTAGAGATTATTGCATGGAAAGTCTCCTTCTTGACGTTGAGCGGAAGTATTCTGCCATGTTCTTCGATCATCTTCTTAATGGTCTGTCTGCTTGCTGGACCACCCTTCTTCGGTAGGGACAGTAAGTATTCTTCAACTATTTTGAAAGCATCGACAGATTTTCCATGGTCGCTCTTAGACGGGTCTACGCCGTCTTCGCCGTATATTATGTCAATTATGTTCCCATAGGAGTCTCTCACAGTCCCGTCGTACTCTACTCTAAGGGATTCCAGTGCATGTATTAGTCTGCGCTGCAAGTATCCGCTCTGCTGGGTTCTAACCGCGGTGTCCACAAGGGATTCTCGTCCGCTCATGGAGTGATAGAAGAGCTCTATGGGTGAAAGACCCCTGTAATAATTAGCCTTTATGAATCCTCTTGCGAGAGGACCTAGGTCTCCTCTGTGGAAATGCGGAAGAGGTCTCTCAAAATACCCTTTGAATATTCTCTTACCCCTTAGAGCCTGTTGCCCCAAGCAGCCTGATATCTGCCCAACATTAAGGTCTGAACCCCTGGCGCCAGTCTTAGTCATCACGACCATACTGTTATCCAGTCCCAAGGCGGAGGAGACGAGGGTTCCAACCCTGCTCCTAACGTTTGAGAGAGCATCCATTATGTAGGCCTCTAGGCTCTCCTCCTCGCTCATCCCAGGGATCCTCTTTATCTTTCCCTTCTTCCACTCTTCAAGCAGCTTCTCCACCTCGGCATCGGCCTGGTCCACTTCTTTACTAACTTTTTCCTGAACACTCTTAGGCAGTTCCACATCCCTATAGCTGAAGCTGAAGCCTCTTAGAAGAAGGAATTCCCTAACCATTTTCTCGAATGCTGAAATGAATCTGTGGCCTTCCTCAGCTCCATACTTTTTTATTATCCTGTGCAGAATAGTATCCGCTTTCTCAGCTCCTATGGAGGCTTTGTCGATAACTCCGGATACTATTTTACCGTTCTTTATGACTATCTCCGCCTCCTCTTTGCTCGCAGTATCTCCCACGCTAGTCTTATTCACATAGTTAAAATCCTTCCTAAGCAGAAGGCTGATTGCCTGTCGGCCCGACCACAAAGGTTCCGGCGTCTTGACCTCAGGCTCAGGAAGCTCACCCTCGTAGCCTGCAGCATACACTATTCTCGCAAACTCCTCTTTAGTAAGATAGGTGTCTTTCCGAGTTAGGAGGTAGGCTCCTGTTATGAAGTCTCTTATCGCACCCATAATGGGTGCGCCATACCTCGGAGTAAGGTAGTGATTCTTAACTCCCAGGAGCATGCTTGTCTCGACAGAGGCCTCGAGGCTCTGCGGCACATGGAGGTTCATCTCATCACCGTCGAAGTCAGCGTTGTAAGGCGGGCAGACGCTTGGGTTCAGTCTAAAAGTCTTCCCCGGGAGTACTCTCACTCTGTGTCCGAGCATTGAGAGACGATGGAGCGAAGGCTGCCTGTTGAAAATCACGAAATCCCCGTCTAGCAAGTGTCTTTCAACAACGAAACCTATGTCGAGTGCTTCAGCGAGGGAATCCCTGTTCTCAACAAATTGGAGCTTATGCTTAGCGCCACTCGGCCTAATTATGTACTCTGAACCAGGGTGTGTAAACGGCCCGTTTCTGACGAGCTGCATTAACCAGTCCCTATTCCAGTAGGTGACTCTCTCAGGTACTGTGAGTATTTTAGCAACCTCCACTGGGACACCGACTTCATCAATATCGAGATAGGGGTCGGGAGATATTACCGTCCTAGCGGAGAAGTCAACTCTTTTCCCTGAGAGGTTTTTCCTGAAACGCCCCTCCTTTCCCTTCAGCCTTTGCGCTAGCGTCTTCAGCGTCTTGCGCGTCCTGTGCTGTGCCGGGAGTACTCCCACGGCTTCGTTGTCGAAATAAGTCGTCACGTGATACTGTAGAAGGTCCTCATGGTCCTGTATTATCAAGGGAGATGCCCCAGACTCTATGTACTCCCTTATTCTACGCGCTGTCCTTATTATGTCGACAAGCTTGTGCGTCAAATCGTCTTCAGACCTCTCGCCGGTTTCAAGTATTATGGAGGGTCTAACCTGGATGGGTGGAACCGGCAGGACTTCTATGACGTACCACGCTGGATGAGCAGCCTCAGGATCTATGTTTAGAAGCCTAAGGTCGTCGTTGGGGATTGAGTTTAAACGCTCCCTTATTATCCGGGAGTTCAGAAGCCTAAGGGCTCCATCTGGGTCTCTCTCGTAGAACTTCGTAGGCCTCTCAAGCTTTATCTGGTATTTCTCAGCCCCGCAATGCGGGCACCTATTAGCCCTCCTAACCTCGTCCTTTATCTGGTCGAAAATCTGCTCGGGCACGATGCCGTATAACTCCTCGTACTCCTTCATTTTCTCCCTGTAATAGTTTATCCTATCGTTTGGCAGCAATATTCTACCGCATTGTCTGCAAGTTGATTGTAGAACGCGTTCAATTTCCCGTGCGAACGAAACATGTATTACTGGGACGGGTAACTCTATGTGCCCGAAGTGTCCTGGACATTTGTCGGGTAAGTTGCCGCAGGTCTTGCACCTTTGCCTCGGCTCTATGGTTCCTAAGCGCGTATCCATTATCCCGCCTGGGACAGAGAGACCATCTTGGTCATAAGTCTCGTCTGTTGTTATTTCCATCACAGAGAGTCTCCTGATCTCTGCCGGGGATAATACTCCAAACTTTATCGAATCCAGTTGCTTTATCTCAACTTCCTGGCTCATTCTCCTACACCCTCTCCCTAACTCTTAGCCTCGGAAATATTCCGAGGCTCATCAACTCTTGAAGCAGGAGCTTGAACGCATAAGACATTTCTACGCCGCTTACATCCTTCCCCTTTTCACATAGTGGGCAGATGTGTTTCTTCTGCTTAGCATCGTAGTAAGCGAAGGTCCCGCATTTCTCGCAAACGTACACTATTGTTCTATCAGATTCCTCTAAAAGCCTGTCTTGGAGAAGCCTAGCTGCACCGTGTCCTACCAGACAGTCTCTCTCCATCTCTCCAAATCTTAAGCCGCCGCCCCTGGACCTCCCCTCAGTAGGCTGATGCGTAAGCATCTGGACCTGCCCCCTAGCTCTTGCATGCATCTTGTCCTTAACCATGTGATGAAGCCTCTGATAGTAAATTATTCCCATGAAAACCTTTGCTCTAAAGCGTTTTCCGGTGACCCCGTCTATGAAATCGAACTCGCCATACGGTGAGAAACCGTGTTCTTCAAGAATCTTCTGAACCTCCTGCTCCGGAGTATGTATGAAAGTAGTGCCGTCCATCTGCCTTCCTTCAAGAGCTGCAGCAATACCGAACAATGACTCGAGGAAATGGCTTATCGTCATTCTAGACGGGATTGCATGCGGGTTTATCAAGAGGTCGGGGACCAATCCGTCTTCTGTGAAGGGCATATCTGTCTGGGGGACGAGCATCCCAATAACTCCTTTCTGACCAGACCTGGAGGCAAACTTATCACCTATCTCCGGAATCCTATGGTCCCTGATTCTAACTTTTATCAGCCTGTTGTTCTCCAAGTCCTCTGTTATCATCACACTGTCCACGTAACCGCTCTCAGACGGTTTCAGAGCGACGGAAGAGTCTCTCCGAGCAGGTGCTTGGAAGACAAGCTCCTTGTATTCTTCGAAGAATCTTGGCGGGCTTGACCTGCCAACGATGACTTCCCCGCCTTTAACCTCTGCCTCAACCGAGACTATGCCGTCATCCTCTATCTTAGCATAAGCCTCGTCCCCCCTATAACCCCTGACTTGCGAATCAGGCTTCTCTATCCTGTCTACTTCACCCATCGGGTACCTTCTAGCCTCAACCTCGTAAGACTTGTAAGTGGTTGATCTTGCTAAGCCACGCTGAATAGATGCTGCGTTTAAAACTATAGCGTCCTCCATATTATACGGATGAGATAGTACTGCAACCATGAAATTCTGACCGATAGGCCTCTTATCTAATCCTATGATCGGGTCGACTCTAGAGACTACCAGGGGTATCTGAGGATACGTCATAGCGTGGAAAGTAGTGTAGAAAGAATTACTGATGTTGGCGAACGGGAGCCCAAGTGCCTGCTTAGCCATCGCTGCCTCGTAAGTATTCCTAGGCGAGTGGTTGTGCTCTGCGAAGGGGACGGATGATGAGACGACGCCGAACATGAGTATCGGGCTTATCTCCAGATGCGTTGTTTCACTCGTAACATCTTTTAAAGACACTGCTATGACAGCGTTCTCCTCTTCATCGGCATCTAGAAATTCCACCACTCCATTGGTAACAAGGTCTTCAAAACTCATCTTGCCAAGGGCGAGTTTCGAAGCATGATCTTTGGTGAGCTTAACCTGCCCCTCTTCAACAACTATGAGAGGCCTCCTGACCCTCCCAGGGTCGGCGTTGAAATATATCTCCTTAACAATCCTGCCGCCGTAGTTAAACTCGTAATATGCTACATTTATCTCCGGCGGTATTACCCCCCTCCTCCTCAGCCCCCTGATCTCCTTAACCAGAGCCTCTCCCGAGTGAGAGTAGCCGACTAGAACGCCATCTATGAATATTTTCGCAGCCGTGGAACGGGTCGCCGGGTCAGCCTTGGTCACAGGCACTAAGCCGAATTTTGAAAGAATCTTGTCAAGCACAGACTTGTCTGCTGATACAGAGACCTGTGCGCCTATGCTCATATTCTTCACAAGCCCACAATTCACGCCCTCAGGAGTCTCATTCGGGTCTAGCTTGCCCCATTGAGTAGGATGCAAGTCTCTAGCGTCAAAGTTGGACTGGCTCCTGCTCAACGGCGATTGGATTCTCCTCAGATGGCTTAGTACAGAGAGATAATTAGTCCTGTCTAACAGTTGAGTGACGCCGACGAGCCTCTTCCCCCAGTTTCCAGTAGCCATAGCCTGGTTAATGGAATCTGTGATCAGGCTAGTAGTGATCAGGTTTGAGAAAGAGTATATTGCTCTATGCCTGAGGCTGAACTTTTCAAGCTGGTACCTGAAGTCCCTAACCATCCTCCTGAAGGATGTTCTGAAAAGCTCTGCGAGAAGCCCGCCGGCAAGCCTAATCCTCTTATTCTTATAATGGTCCTTGTCATCTGGGGGACGCCAGCCGAGTTTCATAGCTAGAATTCTCTCAGCCATCTCGCAGAGGAAAAGCGCCTTACTGTATCTTGCAGACTCATCCATACCGATGTGGGGCAGTAGGATCTTGTCAAGAACGTTCTGAGTCTTGTTCAAACGAACCTTATCAGACTGGCCGTAGGCAACCCTGTTACCTATGTACATTATAGCATCCTCCTTGCTCATAATATTCTGCGCAGCGTCGAAAGACGGCGCCAATAATTCCTGGATTTCGGGGAATGGTGAAACATGCTCAGCTATCTCCCTATCTGAAACCATTCCAAGAGCCCTCAGCATTATTACAAAGGGGATCTCCTGCCCGACACCGGGAAGGTAGACCTTGAGCTCGTTGCTCTGCCCCTTCAGCCTCACCTCAACCCTAGTCCTATAGCCTACGGTAGTGGAGAACACGCGTGCAATGTAAAAGGAGTAGGGCCCTATCTTCTTCTCCTCAAGAATTATCCTGTTCGGAGCAAGGTCTTCAACACCAACAATGACTCTTTCGGAGCCGTTTATTATGAAGTAGCCACCGGGGTCATAAGGGTCTTCTCCAAGCCTAATCCTCGCCTCCGGACTAAGACCAGCAAGTGCGCAATATCTTGAGTTAACCATGATCGGGATCTCGCCTATCAAAACCTCCTGCCTCGTCTCCCTACCGTCTCTCAACTCCTTAATCTCTAAGTAAACTGGAGCGGAGTATGTGAAATTCCTCATCCTTGCCTCCATGGGATACACGTTTCTCACAGCACCACTCGGCTCTATGATCCTCGGAACGTGGACACGTATCTCCCCAAACTCTACGCGAATAGTCTTATCCTCTACAGTAACCTCTACATTCTTAACTTCGTCGACTATCTTCTGCATATCCTTGTCTACGAACTCGTTAAACGAGTCTATATGATGCCTCGCCAACCCGATGCTCCTGATATACTGCTCGGCAACCACCCACAGGTCTGATTCACTAAGCTCCTCAGCCATACTCCTCAACCCTCTACCACTACGCGGTACGCTAGGGTCTCTCCGGCAACTGCGCTTTTCCTAACTACTTCAACAATATCCCCGGGCTTAGCTCCTATTGCTATTGCAACAGGATCGCTGTTAAGCATCTTGGGCAACTGGGAGGGCTTAATCTTGTACTTCTTTAGAAGGGCTTCCTTCTCCTCAGTAGATAAAACCCGGTGACGGGGCACTAAAACATGGTCGAGTATATTCACTTTACTAATGTTTTTCTTACTAACCAAGCAGCGTCGAGTGGGGGTATGGAAAAGGTGGTAATAAACGTTTCCCCTCGGGAAAAAAGAAGCTATGGGGAGATGTTTTTCAACCTGGGAAATAGGGGGATTATCCAACAAACCAAGTATTTCTTATGATAGCAAGTCAGCCAAGGCCTCCATACGATAACAGCTCGCCGATGATTTAAACCATATTATGCCTTGGACACGGAAGTTCTAGGATTGTTCTCAATCGGGCTTAAAAACTTAGGAAAAAAGTTAAATAAGGATATAGGCGTAGAAGAAAATGTCCCCGCGGTAGCTCAGCCTGGTAGAGCTTCCGGCTGTAGTCCTCCACCGCGGGTGGGGGCGTTCAGCCTACCGGGCGAACAGAAACCGGAGTGTCGCTGGTTCAAATCCAGCCCGCGGGATATTTTTTTCTTCTCCTTAACCTTGGTTACATGGTTTATGAGAACGTTTTTACGTTACCGTGAATTGAATAATGGCAAACAGTAAGTATTTTTAATAGTGGTTATTAACGGTAACGGTCTTAACAAATTATGTGTCCAATATGTAACATTATGTCTAGATTCGACTTTAAGATTTTAGTAGAATCGATCTGTTTATTATTCCCATTTGGCTTCCATTTATCTTGAGATTTAGAAGCCTCCTTTTTGCGTTGAAGGTATTTAATTAATTTTTGTTATTTTTTCTTATTAACAGTAAATACTTAAATATACGTATTCTAATAATACTGGAGCCATGAAGCAAGCAGGGAAAAAACCAGAAGTGTTCAAAGCAAAAGTGTTCAAGGCTTTGAGCGATCCTGCCAGATTGGAGATCATCGACCTTCTTAAGGGAGGAGGAAAATATGTTAGCGATATTGTTAAGAAGACTGGCGTTGTTCAGCCAGCGGTTTCACGCCACCTGAAGATACTTAAGGAGTGCGGGATAGTTGAGGAAAGCAAAGTTGGGAATAAGAGGCTTTACAAAGTTACTGACGCGAGGATATTCAAAGTCGTTAACTCGCTTGATCCCAACTTAATAGAGGGTCTGAAGAGACACGTGCTTGAGCGCATGGTTTAAAACTCGGATTATCTTGAAAAAACCTTGAGGAGACGGCTGCTCGATTAGTATCACGTATTTTATGCTTTCCACCATTTAGATACTATGTACTTTACATCATTATTCTTCACGTCGGCGATTGCGAAAACAAACAGTTTTTTCACAGATGTTGCAAGCCTTCCTGCGCGAATGAAGTCCGGTGCATCTATCTTGTCACTGGCCTTCTTGACTTCGAGTATTGCTGGTGCATGATCTATACCCGGGCCGTGTTCGTAGATTGCAAAATCACATCCAAATTTTATCCCCGGCGTGACTACGAACCCCCTGTTCCTAAGGTCTCTGTAAACTATGAATTTGCTTTTAAAATCCTCGTGTATTCTGGAGGCTATTCTCAGTAATTGTTCGCAAGTAACTTCCTTTCCCTCTCTGTCAACTATTTTTATCAATCCTTTTTCCAAAAGGTATAGTCCCTCGAACAAGTCTAACGTTAGGGGAGCGTTGAAATTAAAATCCTTGGGTTTTGGAATGCCGACAGGCTTGCCGAAGAAGCCCGTTTTGTATAGTTCTTGCGAGTGTGTGATATCCCATATTATCAAGCGGTCTCCCACCAGTTCAGCAATTGTTTCAGCTGATGTACTGCTCATCTCTTAAACACCTTGCTTAGAAAACGCTTAGAGATAATACTCTTGCAGCGTCTGCAGCGTCTGCAGCCCTGTCTACGACTTCCTCGATAAGGTTTGCAACATCCTTTAGGAGTAGGATCGTAGGGGTATCTGCTTTTGAAAATATTATCTTTATCTCAAGGGATCTGAAGAGGCTGTCAACCTCCTTCTCACATGTTTCAACATTCCTTGCAAAATCCTGTATTTTTGAAGTTTCAAATCCTAGTGTAAATATGGTCTCCCTCATCTTCACAACAGTATCCAGAGCCTTAATCATTAACTCTTTAAAATGCTCTTTCAAACCTTTCTCCACAGTCTTCTTTCTGAGGAAGAATTCTCTAAGCCTATATATTATTCCTTCGCAGAGATCTGGTATTCCAGTTAGCGGCGATGCTAATCTAAGGAAATCCTCCCTGCTTACCATTATGGCTCCTGCTTCAACAAGATCGTTCGAAAGACTTCTCTTAGTCTCTATCGACTTGTTTTTGAGAGCAACTATATTGTTTAAAGACTCGTCCAGTTTCGAAACATCGTCGTCGAAACATGCTAAAACAAGATTATGGACTTCTCTCACCGAGTCTACAGCATACCTCGCAAGCTCCTGGCATGTTTGCAGGAGTTGTCGCTTAAGCCGTAGTGTTGTCTCGGTGGGGTACATTTCTCAACTATCCTGTTTCTCTAATTATTGACAACGCTACTCAGAGTTTTAAGCTTTTTCTAAGGAGTAGCGATTTTTCAAGTTTTTATAACCGTTTAATTTTTAAACCAACGGTCTGGGCGTTGAAAGCAGTTTAGCGAGCTCCGTAGGCAGGCTGGCTATGCTTATCCTCTTCTGCTCCCTAGTGTCTCTAAACCTTAGCGTTACAGTGTCGTCTGAAAAAGTCTGGTGGTCTATAGTTACTGCAAATGGGATGCCTATTTCATCGGCTCTAGCATATCTGCGACCGATACTTCCCGAATCGTCAAAGTTTACTTTGAAATCGCTCAGATAAGATGCTACTTCCTTGGCCTTAGCTATGAAATCCGTTTTTGAAAGCAGTGGGAAAACAGAGACATCAAAAGGCGATAGATAAGAAGGTATGGAGAGGTAGATTCGCCCATCCTCCTCGATTCTGAGACTGTATTCGAGGAGAGCGTAGAGGAGTCTTTCTGCGCCGAAGCTAGGCTCCACCACGTGGGGCACAACCTTCTTATTGGTTGAAGAAATAAAAACGCTCATGTCCTCGCCGCTAACCCTCATGTGTCCAGAAAGGTCATAATCGGTTCTGTAAGCGAAGCCTGCCACCTCGGTCCATCCCCACGATTCTAGAAGAACCTCGCAGTCGAAGAGTTGTTTAGCGTAGTGAGCCCTCTCATTCGGGAGCTTCTCCCTAAACCTGTAGGAACCATCCGGTATCCCTAAGGCCTTGAGAAAGCTCTTTGTTAGGACTAGGAAGAAGGGTATCCAGTTGTTGCTGAAAACCCCTTTTTCAACAGCATCTCTGACCTTGATACTTCGTAATCCTGAGAAACCCTTTTCCTGGTCCTCCGCCGTCAATACGGGTATTGTTTCCTCTAAGTATTTTTCGTCTAATGGTCCAGTGTTAGTCTCTGGGTCGAAGAAGAATTCGACTTCCATTATGGTGAATTCCCTTAGTCGAATAGGGCCTTGCCTCGGCGAGATCTCGTTTCTGAAAACCTTGCCTATCTGAGCAACTCCAAGCGGCAGGCTTGACCTACTGTGGACATAGAGCCTCTTAAACTCTGTGAATATGCCTTGAGCGGTTTCGGGACGCAGGTAGCCGGGGTCGCCTACTCCTATCTCTGTCTTAAACATTAAAAGCCATTGGAAAGCCTTTGAAAAATTCTCGCCGCAATTAGGGCACTTAACCTTGTTACGTGCAACCAGTTCATCTATATGCTCTAATAATGCTCCCTCAGGAACATTAATACCGACTTCGCTTAACAGATGGTCGGCGCGGAAGACTGAACCGCATTTCTCGCATTTCAATGCCTTATCTGTAAACTGGGTTTCATGCCCTGAGGCGACGTAGACCGGTCTAGGACCTATTACTGGAGACTCTATTATTTGAAAATTCCTAGAGTATACGAAATACTTTATCCAAAGGTTTTCTAAACGCCTTTTTATCTCGAAACCAATGTTCCCTAAGGTTAATAGACCCTTCACTCCACCGTATATCTCGTAAGAGGGCCAGAATATTCCACGACGCTTAGCCAATTCTATGAGAACATCTGTTTTCTTCTGCTTCGTTGCAAGCAAGACGTTTCCGCTAACGAGAATAACCTAATAAACCTTAGTGTCAAACCCCTTATAATAGAGATAGCTCTCCAGTAATCCTATTCATCAGCTCTTCTGGAGCTGGGCCCAAGCCTAGACAGGTTACTGTTCCAGGAGGCAGCTCCGTAAGACCCATGTCGGAAATTAGGCAGGCTACCACCCCTTCTTTTAAAGCCTCATCCCTAACCTTAAACAACTCCTCCAGGGATTTAACCCTCAGGACTATTTTTCTCTGCCCCTCTTTAAGCCATTCGTCAAACCACTCGGGTTTAAGCCTGCGGGTTTCCTCAGCTGCTGAGACTGATGCATGCGCAACCTGGGCGCAGGCCTTGCCTAACGACATTTTCAAATCCTCTCTAACCACTATACACTGCTTGAACCTGAAACTACCCATTCGCTTTTTAGAATCATGATAGAGGCTTAAGCTTTTCCAACAGCCTATACCGCTAAGCTTATTAATACAGCTAATTTATATCCGGCGCGCAAAATGGTAGTATGCATGTCGTGCAATAGGCCGATAGACCCTTATGAGAGTTACGTGAAGTTCACATGCTTTAACTGTGGCGAAGTAACCATATGGCGTTGCGAGAAATGTAGAACATTCGCCAGAGAAGTTAAATGCCCGAAATGTGGCTACACGATGCCCTAGGTCTTTAAAACGGTTTCTACTGTAATCGTACTTGCTGAATACTCAAGAAAAGCTTTATATAGTTTTTGAAGGAATTGTGGGCTGAGTTGTTGTGTGGAAACATTAAGTTGGTTACGTCGAATCCATGGGCTGGGGGAGAAGAGCCATGAAGCAAATAATCTACACTATGAGGATTTTCCCCGACGAGAACACTACGGACTTAGACGGGCTCCTTAAGAGAATAGAAGAGAATTTAAAGAGCGGTAGGATAGTTGCTCACCAAGTGGCAGAATACTTTTTCGGTATGAAAATACTCCTGGTAAACGTAGAAGCTCCTGAAGTAGACGGGGTTTCCGATAGGATTGAGGAGGAGATCAGGAATACTAGCGGGGTCTCTGAGATGGAAATATTGAGCGTAACTAGGAAAGTGGAGGTTTGGAAAGAAGGTGGTTAGGGCATCCGAAGAAGACAGGAGGATAATCCCGCTTAGAAACTACATTTTCGACATCCTTGAAAAGAAGAAGAGTATTACTCTCTCGGAGCTTTTAAGAGGTTTGGAGAAAGACGTGGGGAGGGTAAGCGTCTCTGAGGTCGAGAGAGAGTTGATGGCAATGGAGATAAGAGGAATACTTCGAGTTTTTGCCTCAGGAAAGAAGGATCAAAGGCTGGAGCTTGTTAACCCCAGCGGTTGAATCAGGCTTCTAAACCCGAAACCGTTAATAGCCTCCTGGGCTCTACATACATGTAATGGGTGTTCAACTGGGGGACATAATCCCTGCGAGGGAGATAAGGCTAGAGAACCTTGCTAATAAGAGGATTGCGATAGACATGTATAATACTCTCTACCAGTTTCTCACTATAATAAGGGGGGCTGACGGAAGGCCTTTAATGGATAGTAAGGGGAGGATTACGAGCCATCTCTCAGGGATATTTTATAGAACGTGCAACTTTCTCTCGGCGGGGCTTAAACCAATTTACGTCTTCGATGGCGAACCTCCGAAGATTAAGAGGGAGGAAGCGGAGAGAAGAAAGATGCTGCGTGAGGATGCTTCTAAGAAATACGAGGAAGCCTTAGCAACCGGGAGGATTGAGGAGGCCCGTAAGTATGCACAGATGTCCGTGACCCTAGACGAGTATCTTATTCAATCTGCTGAGAAGCTAATCAGCCTAATGGGCATACCTGTCGTACACGCGCCGTCGGAGGGGGAGGCTCAGGCTGCGCATATGGTTGCTACAGGCGTAGCAGACTATGTTGGGAGCCAGGATTTCGACTCACTCCTATTCGGGGGGAGGATGCTTGTGAGAAACCTCACGATAACTGGAAGAAGGAAGCTACCAGGTAAGAAAGCGTATGTGGAGGTTAATCCGGAGGAGATTTCTCTGGAAGAGACTTTGAAGACGTTGGCAATCACTAGGGAGCAGTTGATAGATATTGCTCTGCTAGTAGGCACTGATTACACTGAGGGCATAAAGGGCATTGGGCCTAAGAGGGCGCTGGAGCTTGTTAGAAGCGGGTTAAGCTTAGAAGATGTTTTCAAGAAGTATGGGGAAGACTTGTCTAAGATTTCGAGATATTACGAGGCGAAGGAATTCTTCTTGCATCCTGAGGTTAAGGAATTGGGTGAGCTAGAGTGGAGAGACATAGATGAGAATGGTGTTATAAGACTCCTGCATGACGAGCATGATTTCTCTATAGACAGGGTTGCAAAAGCCATTGAAGAGGTTAAGAAGAAAAAGCCTGCAGAAGGCGTCTTATCAAAGTGGTTTTAAACTAGAAGCCGTATTCTCCCCTCAGCGGGACAAATATCACCGGTCCTATGTTAACTGTGCTAACCTTTCCCTTCTCGTCTTTACTAACAAACAGTAGGTTCTGCTCGAAAAACTCTGATTGAACGGGTATTACCATCCTTCCATTGGGCTTCAACTGCTCTATGAGTGGCTCAGGGATTCTCGGCGCCGCGGCAGTTACCGAAATACAGTCATATGGCGCCTCCTCCAAATAGCCTTTCGACCCGTCTCCTTCTATTACTTTAACAACCTTGTCAAACCCGAGCCTGGAGAGGTTTCTCTTCGCAAACTCAACCAGCCTATGGTTTATTTCAATCGTGAAGACCAGGGGCTTTGAAGAGTCTAGAGTAGGACAGGTTAAAACAGCTAGGGTAGCTGCATGATACCCTCCGCCGGTGCCAACTTCAAGGATTTTATCACCCACTTGGACATTCAAAAGCTCATTCATTAACGCAACCATATGGGGTGCAGATATCGTCTGGTTAGTATCTCCCAGGGGTAGGGGTATATCGTCGTAAGCATGCTTCAACTGGTCTGGCCACACAAACTCGTGCCTAGGTACTCTCAGCATCGCATTCCTTACCTTTTCTGATTTTATCACTCCTTCCTCAACGAGTTGCTCCACGAGCCTCCTTCTCCTTTCAAAATACGGATCCGAACTACTACCTCTCATTCTTCCTAAAACATTATTTTCTTAAATCTAGGATAAAACCGTTTTTATTGAATATGGATACGGTAATAGAGAGGGTTCGTGGAAAGGGGCATAGGAACATAAGGGCTACTCACCCGACTACGCTGGCTATTACTAGAGATGTTGAAGTGGGAAGAACTGGAGACTGTTTTCTCATCGTCTCCGCAGATAAGTCTCCGCGAACACTATCGGAGGATTTCAAAAACGCTGCTAGAAAACCCGTTAGGATAAGCGTTAAAATAATCGTTGGAGACCTTGTAGACGAGTTTTATTGCTACGGCGACTCTGCTCTCACGTTTAAAGATGATCGTACGATGGTATTCAGGAAAAGCTCGTACGTTTGCGACAAGACTGTTGGAGTCAGAAGCAATAAGAGTGCCATAGATATAGACCGAAGCATAGTTGAAAAATTGAGAAACGGTTGTGAGGCTATTGTAGAGCTTAGGATCAACTCATAATTGAAAACGTTTTGCAACAAATGCTGATGCTTAAAGCTATCTTTCGCGTTCACCTCTTATGAATTCTTCGAATCTTCTCTTAGCCTCTTCATAAGGCATTTGGACTGGAGGATGCTTGAAACAGTATGCAGACACGCTTATTAAAGGTCCGCTTATACCCCTGTCCAGAGCCACTTTAACTCCTCTTAAAGCGTCTATTATGACTCCCGCACTATTCGGGGAATCTATTACTGAGAGCTTAAGATCTATGGTTAAGGGCGCGCCCCCGAAATATTTGCCTTTAATCCATATGTAGCATATCTTCTCGTTTTCAAGAAACGGAATGTAATCGCTGGGGCCTATTCTCAGAGGCATCTCGTATGGAGACATCGCTCTAACAGCGGAGGTCTTGCTCTCCCTCTTAGAAACAAGTCTCTGCTGCTCCAGCATGTTCAGGAAATCTGTATCCCCCCCTATGTTGAGTTGATAAGACTCTTCGACTTTAACCCCCCTGTCTACAAGCAGTTTGATAAGAGTCTTATGCAGGACTGTTGCGCCAAGTTGGCTCATCACATCGTCTCCAGCTATCGGTAGTCTTCTCTCCTCAAACTTCTTCTGCCAATCTTCAGAGGACGCTATGAAAGTCGGCATGGCGTTTATGAATGCTACACCTGCCTCCAAGGCTGATTGAGCATAAAACCTGCTCCCCTTCTCGCTTCCCACTGGGAGATAATTTATTAAGACTTCTGCCCCGGAAGACTTCAACTCTTCAACGACGTCAGCATCATTGCCTTCGTGAAACCTTATAACTTCTTTCAAGTACCTGCCTACTCCATCTAGAACAGGGCCCTTCTTCACGGTTACTCCAAGCTTAGGAACTTCTTGGAACCTAATCGTGTTATTCGGCTTCTCGAATATTGCTTCACTCAAATCCTTACCGACCTTCCTACGGTCTACGTCGAATGCTGCTACAAACTCTATATCCTCCGGTCGATATCCCCCTACGTCGGGATGTGCTAAGCCGATTTGCTCTCCCCCCTCCTTATAATAGTGGACTCCTTGAACTAGGGCTGATGCGCAATTGCCTACTCCGGCTATTGCTACCTTTATTTTTCCCAATTCCTACTATGAGAATTATTTTACCCTTATAAAATTAACTCTCACCTCAGTTTTAAACCGCACTTCCTACAGTATCTTATCCCTTCGGTGACAGGAGCTCCGCACCTTGGGCAAAAGCCGATTACTTCACTGATTTTCTTAGGCTTCTCCTCCTCTTCCTCCCTAAGGGGCTCCTCTTCAACGATCTCCTCGGGCGTGGTTTCCTCATACGCTTGCTCCGTTTCTACTTCACCCGTTTCCGCCTCCTCCTGAGCTCCGTACGGGGCCTCTTCAACTTCTTTCTGAGGAGCCTCTTCAACAGCTTCTACGGGAATTAGTATTTTCCTCCTCTTCGGTTTAATCAATATCGAAATTATCACCACTATCAAGCCGATCCAAAAAAGGAGGGTTGCAAGCGATATGAATGTGTTTTCACCAATGCTATTTACTATGGTTTCCCTAATCATTCCCTGAGTGCTTTGAAGATATAGTCCCAATGCTATAAGTAAAACGCCTGTTGCTAGGACATTCGATTTATTCAATTTCCATAAATGATGTACTCGGGTGGTAATTAACTTTTTTCCATAATCATGAGAGTGATTATTCACCTGTTTCTCAGAGCATTTTTTGATGCCTAATCATGGCGAGAGTTATTACAGTCAGGATAATGCAGATTACGCTTAAGATTAATTCCGTCAAGGAAATTATTCCTTGGGCAATCGCGAAATAGAGTGGTAGAGAAACTCCGGCAACCCCCATCACAATCCCTGTTAAAAACATGTATCGCACAACCCGCTTAAACGCTGTATCGGAAACATACCTTATGCATAGTGAGGCGCCTATTAATGTTCCTGCAACAATCAAGTTGTATGCCTCACCTACTGTAAAAATGCTTGCAGAAAAATATGCTGCTGCAAGAATTATCCCTGGCAGTAGGTTAAGCATTTTGCCTCCTGAGACAAGTTTCTTTTTCAGAGTTGTTTCACTAGCATTCTCTTCCGGGTTCAATACTACGCTCCCTCTTCAAACAGCTTTTTAAAAAGATTACGTACCAATATCTATGGAATTCCCAGTTACTGAGGATTTTAAACTAGCTTCAACTATTTTAAGAGCTTTTACAGCATCCTCCTCCCCGGGACTGGGGTTTACGTCATTAACTATGCATTCTATGAAATGTTTTAACTCATAACGTAAAGGCTCACTCCACTCGGAGAACGGGGTTATCCTATCATTCTTAGAGCTTAGGGTTACTTGTTGCGTAACCAAATCGGCTTCAACCACTCCTTCAGACCCTATTACTTCTATGCTCCTTATCTTGTAAGGAGTTAGCCAGTTCGCCTTAATTATAGCCATTCCCCCGCTGGGGAAGGTTAAGACCATTGTAGCATAATCTTCATGAACCCTATGCATGGATCTCCCCATCTTAGCATATACTTTAACCGGGTCCTCTGAGAAAAAGTATCTCATCAAATCTATGTCGTGTATTGCAGTGTCTAAGAGGACTCCTGAATCGGTGATTCTCTCAGGCCATCTTCTAACTCTCGTTGCCGAAGCCATGATCACCTCGCCTAAAGCTCCTTCCTCGATGTATCTCTTGACCATTCTTGCAGCGGGATTGAACCTTTCAATAAATCCAACCATAATCTTAACATTCCTATTTTTTAGAAAGCTAATGAGTTCAAGCGCATCCTTGACGGTAGGTGTGAAAGGTTTTTCGATGAGAAGATGTTTCACATTTTTCAATGCTAGTTGCATCGCCACCTCCTTATGTGTCGAAGTGGGTGTGGAAACAATTGCCCCCTCGTAAGTGTTTTCAGGTACCTCGGAAACATTTACGTAATAAGGGACGTTGTAAAGCTTACCGTAGGCACTAGCTCTCTCCCTATCTATATCACACACGCCTCCGAGACTCCCGAGTTCTGCAAGGACTCTTACATGATTCTTCCCGAAACCTCCTGCTCCAACGACTATGACACGGGGTTTTCCTACCATGCTTACTACTCCCCTGTTACTTTCACATGAAGTCTTTAAGCTTTAGGCTCTTCCTAGGGGGCTCTATCTCTATACCCAAGGGGTCAAGAACCTGTTCGAAAGTGGCTTTCATGACTTCCAGATACTTATCCAAGTCTATCTCTTCTATCCGAGCTAGTTTAACAGGCTTAACACCATTCTTAACCTTAACGTAAGATATTATGTCGCCAGCCCTAGCCCTAATCCCTAATTCTCTCTCAAGCTGTTTCGCTGCTTTAACGTGCTGCGGCGTGCTCTTCTCGTAATCGTTTAAAGGCTTGCTTAACATTACGTCGAAAGCAAGCTCCTCCAGGCTAAGTTGCCGGTTAACAAGCTTCTCAACATACTCGTTTATCATATTCTTTATGCTGGCAACAGCCGTGTTAAACTCCTCTTCGTTTCTAACCTTGCTGAGCACGTTAATCATATCGTGAAAAGCCTGTTTCACGAACTTTGGTGTTGAACTTTTTTTCCCAACAAGACCCTTTATATCTACGTTACCGTCTTCAGTAACTCCCAAGTAATTCTTCTTACGCTGGCTGAAAACCCCGTACCTGTAAACCTTGTCGATGTTAAGCTCAATATTATACTTGTTCCTCACGAACTCGATGAGCTTTTCAACCTCCTCAGGCTTAGGGTCTCTCAGGAATATAGAATCAGTATCTCCGTAGACAACCTCTATGCCAAGGTTATTTGCAGTTTCAACAAGCTCGGTGAAGATTCCCCTCCCTATCCAGGTTACTGTCTCAGCTGCTGAAGGAGCGTAGAAATGAAAAGTGTCTGCTCCCATGACTCCGTAACTAGCGTTTATGAAAACCTTTATCGCCCTCTGTACAACGTCGTAGAAAGCACGCTTCTCCGCGGTTTCAGCTTTCTTGGAAAGAGGCTGGTAGTATTTCACACGGAGTTCTCTCAAGGCACCTATTATAGAGCTCTCTATCCCTCTTCTCTTCACGCATATCCAGTGCGGAGAATTCATTGGAGTATTGCTTTTACACTCCTCGTGTTTGCATCTAACAGTCTCATAGCTTATGTTGAAATTCATTATTATGCTTGGGTATAGGGATGCGAAGTCCAGTATTACGAGGTTAAAGTATAGCCCTGGCTTCGGCTCAAGCACTATTGCCCCCCTATACTTCTTGCCCTTTATGATTGCCTCAGACTTCTTCTCGCTCTTAAGCTGTAAAATATCCTCCTGCCTCGGTATCAGGTAATTGTTTTTTCTATGTAAACTTAAGAGCATGCTTTTAATCCACGTGGAGACACCATGCCTAACAACATCCTCCATAGGCAGCCTGCTTATCCTCATGAAGAGTATGAGGAGCTTGAGTAGAAGATAGTCCCTATTAGCTATCAAGTCGAAGGTTATCTCAGCGTCTCTGAAACAGTATTCGGCAAGCTCCCTCGGCTTCAGCATCCAGATTTCTTCAGTAAGAGCTACTTTCCCCTTGCCGAGCAAAGCCCTGCCGATAGCATCTAGAGTTACCTCCTTGTAGGCTCCTCCGTAAGCATAGTTTTGTATCGACTTGTTGAAGAAAACCCTGTAAAGATCTATGTGAACCCCCTCGGTAAGGTCAACGTAGTCCTTGCCTTTTTCTAGCGGGGTCTCCTCATCTAACGATAGCTTGCTAGCCCTATTATACAGATAGAGAAGGTCGAATTTGTCACCGTTAAAAGTCACTATGAACGGGTATTTCCTTATCTCCTTGAACACCTCTTTCAAGAGCTTCTCTTCACGTGAAACATGGATTATTTTCTTAACCCCATCGTATTCCTCCCCGTCGAAATCGTCAAGAACATAAACCTTGTTTTCTTCCGTGTTGGATTTGAAGGCGACGGAAATTATCGGGTCCTCTGCCTTACTAGCATCAGGAACATGATTGGGTCCAGGAGGTTTTACTTCTATGTCGAGTGAGGAAAGCTTCATGAATGGTATCGGCTGATTCAGTATCTCGATGAGCTCTCTTATCTCCGGGTATTCGGATTCCGGTGGCTTGACGGCTTCTTCAAGTACTGTTTCCAAACGTCTTTCAACAAGCCTTCCATCTACTACATCGTAATAGAGACCAAGCTTCTTGTCAGTATCGTATATGTAGCACCAGGTGTAGTGAATATCTGCTTCCCAAGCTCTCCCCAATATCTCCCTTATGGAGGTTGCAGTTCCTCCTATCGACAGAGGGTCTTTTGCAACAATTTTCCTGAAAAACCTCTCTTCATCTTCAAGCAGGTCGTACTTCTTAACTTCCTCAATCCTATCAAAGCCATGATGATTTATTAACTGCTGGTTGCTCATCAATTCTTCCATGCTTAAATCGGTTAACAAATACGGCTGATGATCCTCGCTAGATGGAATAATCACCATCTCCTGCTTCTCCGGATCGTATAGTTTAAGCAAAACCCTTCTATTGTCTCCGTCGTAGGAGGCAGAGACTAGTATCAGCCCCTTCCTTTCTTCCATTTCTCTTTTCTTACTCAACGTGGATTCTCATTCTCACTATATAGGTTTATCTCCTTGAGTTAGGAGCAAATAATATAGGACTATGCCAGTAAAAGAGTATAAGACAAGATATGTGGTGTTTAAGGTTAAGAACCGTGAAGATTTGATCAAGACGCTTAAAGATGCTCACAGCATCCAACCGAGCTTCCGTTTTAAAATAGTCCGCGAGTATAGCGGGATTATCGTCGTAAAGTGCCCGCATAAAGCTGTTCCGCTTCTAAGAGAAATAGTAAACGGCCTCGTTAAAAACCTTCCTGCCTCAGGGTTGAGAATAATAGGTGTCTCCGGCACTCTGAGAAAGGCTGTTCGCAAATTCTGTATTACGAGGATTTCGAGAGCAAAGATTATAAGGCTTGAGGATAATAGCTTGAGAGAGTCATGATACCCGGTTACGAGCGGATGTACGGTTTCTCTCCCGACGGGAGAATACTCCAAGTAGACTACGCCATGGTTATGGTTAACAATAGTCCTACGGCGTGGGGTATTCAGGTCGAGGAAGGCATTGTGCTTGCAGGCATAGAGAAGAGGATAGACATGCTTCAGGACAGGACTTTCAGCCAGAAACTCTTTCAGATAGATGAGCACATAGCAACTGTCGTTGCAGGCTTTAACTCGGATGCTAGGCTTCTTGTAGAGTATGCTAGGAATGAGGCACAGATAAACAGGCTCTTGTACGATGAGCCCATGGATGTGGAGTATCTTGTGAGGAAGCTGAGCAATACTGTTCAAGCATATACTCAGCACGCGGGTATGAGACCCTTCGGTATTTCTATGCTTATAGGCGGTGTCGACATGCTTGGCGCTAGCCTCTACCAATTAGACCCTACTGGCATATACTTCAAGTATTTTGCATCGGCAATCGGCATTGGGAGAGAGGACATACTCAAATACTTTAGGAACAACTACTCGATAAGCACAAGCCTGGACGAGGCTATAACAATGGGGATCAGGGGCAGTATCGAGGTTTTGAAGGATGAAGTGGCTCCGGATAGGCTTAGGATTGGAATAATCAGGACGGACGACAAGAAGTTTAGGGTCCTAAGCTATGATGAAGTGAAGAAGTATTACGAGGAAGCGAAGTAGATGAGAATTGAGCAGGCCTTCTACTATAAGCAGGCTTTCACTAAAGGGTGAAAAGTTTGAGATAATTGTTGCTCCCGACCCCGCGTTAAACTTCAAGCTTACTGGTAAAGGGGACATAAGGAAGATCCTTTTGGTAGACGAGGTCTATTCAGACTCTAAGAAGGGGCTGAGAGTGTCTTCGGAGAAGCTGAGGAAATTCTTCGGGACGACTGATGTTTTCAAGGTAGCTGAGAAAATCCTCCTCGAGGGCGAGCTCCAGCTTACAAGCGAGCAGAGGCGTAGGATGATTGAAAGCAAGAGGCAGCAGATAATAGCAATGCTCTCCAAGATTCTTATAGATCCTTCTCTCGGGAATCCGATTCCCTCGCTTAGGATTGAGCAGGCTCTTAACCAGGTTGGTGTCTCGATAGACCCTCTCAAACCCTCGGAGGAGCAGGTTAAGAACGTTGTTAAAGCCCTGAGGCAAATACTCCAGTTTAAGGTTAACGAGGTTTCTCTGACAATAACCTGCCAACAGGAGGAATCTACTGACGTATACGGTTTCGTAAACTCCTTCGGCGAAGTTGACCAAACGAAGACTCAGAAGGATAAGAGTGTGAAACTACTGGCCAGAATACCGGCTGTCCTAACGTCATATTTCCTTGAAAAACTGAATAGTAAATACGGGGACCGAGTAAAAGTTGATATAGGGGCGTGAGGGCAGGCTTAAACCGCTTAGGGTGCTGTTTAAGGAGGATTGAAATTGTCCCAAGGTAATGAGCAGCAGAGGCAGAGACCTATAGTTGTTCCCGGGGAGCCCGTGGGGGATAGTAAATTCTACATCCCGGGTATGAATACGCTGAAAATCTCAGACAGGTTTTTCGCAACCACTGTTGGGATAATCAGGGTAGATGGCAAACGTTTAGACGTTATATCGTTAAAATCCTTCTACCAGCCTAGGGTAGGGGACCTTGTAATCGGGATTGTTAAGGAGCCTAGTGTAGCAGGCTGGACCGTGGATATAAACTCTCCTTTCCTAGCCTTTCTCCCCCTATCGGAGTATCCTGAGAAAAGGATCCGTTTGTCAAGGGATAATATCGGCAAGATTCTGGAGAGTGGGGCAGTTATAACAGGAGTCATAAAGGATGCGTCAATATTCTCCTCTCCAGTGATAACTTTGAAGGGTAAGGGGCTTGGAGTTGTCTCAAGCGGTACCCTGCTGAACATAACTGCGTCTAAAGTACCCCGCCTAATAGGTAAGAAGGGCTCTATGCTGTCTGTTATAGAGCGGGCAACCGGGGTTAGGCTTACAGTAGGCCAGAATGGCCGTATAATAGTGCACTCTGAAGACAGTAATATTATTGCTAAGATTAGGAATGTGATAGAAATGGTTGAAAGAGAATCGCATATATACGGGCTGACGGAGAGGGTTGAGGCATTGCTATTAGGAAGGAAGTCGTAGAAGCATGGGGGAAAAGATAAGCCTGTTTAAGGAAGACGGTAGGAGGACAGACGGCAGGGATTTAGATGAGCTTAGGCCGATTAAGATTAAGGTAGGCGTATTATCCAATGCTCAAGGCTCTGCTTACATTGAGCAGGGTAAGAACAAGATACTCGCAGCAGTTTACGGACCTAAGGAAGCGCTTCCTAAGCATATTTCACTGCCTGACAGGTGTATTCTAAGATGCAGGTATCATATGGCTCCTTTCTCAACACCCGAGAGGAAAAGCCCTGCCCCGAGCAGGAGGGAAATAGAGTTATCGATGATTATTAGAAATGCTCTTGAGCCGCTTGTCATGACTTATCTCTTCCCCAGGACTGTGATAGACATTTTCATAGAGGTTCTGCAGGCTGACGGTGGTACTCGTTGTGCTGGGTTGACGGCAGCAGTCCTAGCGCTCGCGGACGCTGGCATCCCCTTGAAAGGGTTGACTGCAGCCTGTGCGGTGGGAAAGGCTGAGGGCAAGGTAATAGTGGATCTTAATGATCTCGAGGATAAGTACGGTGAGGCTGATATGCCCATAGCTTACAATCCGACTCTAGACGGGATCACGTTGCTCCAGATGGATGGTATAATGTCGAAGGAGGAGATTGAGCAAGCACTATCCTTAGCTATAACTGCTACTCAAAAAATTCACAAGATGCAGGTTGACGCGTTAAAAGAAAGGTTTTCGTTTTCACGGAGGGAGGTTTAATGTCGATAACTGAGCAGAGGCCGATCATCTCTAAGCTTGAGAAACAGGAGCTTTACCGCTTCCTGGCCGAGGGGAGGAGGATTGATGGCCGGAGTCTCCTCCAATACAGGAATCTAAGTGTGCAGCTCGGGTATATTGAGAAAGCAGAGGGCTCGGCGCTTGTGGAGCTTGGCAATACTAAGGTTCTGGCTGCTGTTAAAGTTGGCGTAGCACTGCCTTTTGCAGACACTCCTAACGAGGGTATTTTAATCGTGAACGCTGAACTTGTTCCCCTGGCCTCTCCCGTCTTTGAACCAGGTCCTCCATCAGAAGAGTCTATTTCTTTAGCACGGTATGTTGATAGAAGCATTAGGGAGTCTAAGACTGTTGACCTCTCTTCATTATGCATAGTTCCAGGCAGGTCTGTTTATTCGCTTTACATCGACCTCTATATTCTTGATTATGATGGTAATCTGATAGATGCTTCAGTAATAGCAAGCGTAAACGCTCTCAGCACTACGATGCTTCCGAAGTATAGTTTAGAAGGGCAAAACATTAAAAAGCTCGATGAATACTTTAAGCTTGAACTCAAGGATTACCCGGTCTCATTGACATATGCGTTTTTCGGCGATAAGTATGTTGTAGATCCCTGTCTGAACGAGGAATATGCCTCTGACTTCACCGTCTCGATGACGGTTAAGTCCGATGACAGGTTCTGTGCAATACAGAAGAACGGCGGGGGAATGCTTTCTCCTAGGAGCTTTTTAGACCTCTTGGAAAAATCTATAACGCTGGGAAAAGAGTTAAGAAGAGTCGCATACAGCCAGATCGTTAAAAATGACTAAGAGGAGAAAGGAATCCGGAGCCTTAGGCGTGAAATACGGTTTCTCCCTTAGGGAGAGATACGTGCAGGTTTTAAAGAGGAGGAGGGCAGTTTACAACTGCCCTAGGTGTGGCACAGGTGTTCTTAAGAGGCTTAGCGTGGGTGTTTGGAGCTGTAGGAAATGCGAATACACTTTTGCCGGGGGGGCATACGAGCCCTTTACTAAAATGGGCGAGGCTGCTGCAAGAGCTGTAGGCGTTAGGACCACGCTCTAGATGATAAAGGTTAAACTGATTTTGAAGTACGAGGATAAATGGATGCCCCATGCAATCTACAGGGCTTGCCTTCAAGAAGTGGTTTCAGAACCTAGGAGCGGAGTTAATGCGAAGGCTGTCGACAATAAATTACTACTCCTCTTCAAAGGAAACAAACCTTCTAAAGTGGCTGAAAGGCTTAGGAATATTTTGGGTCTGATTAACTTGATGGAATGTTCCATAGCTCTCCTCGAGGCCTAACCTCATTATGCTGGAAGCATATGTTTTTAAGCACCCTAAGTTATAGGATTTAGGAGCAATGTCTCAGGAATTGCCCCTTCAACTGCAGGAGAAACTGTCTAGGCTTCAACAGCTTCAACAAACCCTAGAATCCCTCTACATCCAGAAGGAGCAGGCTAAGCTGGAGGCCAGGGAGTTAGAATCCGCTTTTCAAGAATTGTCTTCTATTGATGAAAACACTCCGGTTTACAGGATAACCGGTAGGATTCTTATTCGGAAGAGCAAGGCAGACTTAATAAACGAGTTGAACGAGCAAAGGGAGCTTATTAAAGTCAGGATAAGCGCGATCGAAAGGCAAGAGAGCAAGGTTAGGGAAAGGGTTAGTGAGCTTGAAAACGAGTTAAAGGCAGCTCTTTCGACCAGCAGGAGTGATCTTCCTGCTTAAGAAATAAATGGTATGCTGATCTAAAGACTTTTTAAATCATTCCCTGATTCTGAGACAAAACTAGGGATGAACGTAGTAGATCTGAGAAGTGTGAGCTTCCGGTACGCGGGCTCTGATAGAAACGTTTTGTCAGATATTAATCTTAAGATTGAGGAGGGGGAGAGTGTATTAATAACAGGCCCCTCGGGTTGCGGGAAGTCTACGATAGCCAGAGTCATCATGGGGTTAATACCGCATAGTTATCCCGGAGATTTCAGTGGCGAGGCATATGTCTTAGGCATGAACATTCTGGAGAATCCAGTGAGTAGAATTGCAACGAGCTGTGGAATCGTGTTTCAAAACCCTGAGAATCAACTTTTCACTTTCAGCGTGGAGGATGATGTCGCATTCGGGCCTGAAAACCTTGCTCTCCCCCCTTACGAGATTTGCAGGAGGGTTGACGAATCTCTTAGACTTGTTGGAATAGAGCATCTCAGACATGCTTCTCCAAACAGTATTTCAGGTGGGGAACAACAGAAGGCAGCCATCGCATCCATAATCTCTATGTACCCGTCCCTGATAATTTTTGACGAGCCCACTTCCATGCTAGACCCTTCATCGTCAGCCAGCCTGATTCAAAGCATCTTCAGGCTTAAGGAGAGTCTTAGAGAGATGGGGAAGGAAATAACTCTGATAATTATAGAGCATAGGATTAATCTCCTTATTAATCATATCTCAAGGATGATTGTTGTATCGGATGGTAAAATAGTTCTCGATGGAGACCCCATGATGGTTCTCAATGAGAGCTTTGAAAGAGGGATTCCGATAAACATCCCCCCACTTCTCCGAATATATTTCAGGATTAAGGATAGGTGCGGCTTAGAGAAGCCTCCGAGAAGCCTCAAAGAGCTTCTCTCTTATTTAAGGGAAGGCGGGTGGGGAAGAAATGGTTGAAATAGTTGTCGAGAATCTCTTCTTCAAATATCCGGAGGCTGAGAACTATGTTTTGAAAAACATTAATCTCATCATTAAGGAGGGTGAGAGTATTGCAATATTGGGTGAAAACGGCGCCGGCAAGACCACGCTGGCTAAAAACCTTAACGGCTTGCTTAAGCCAACCCAGGGAAGCGTTAAGATCGACGGCGTGGATACAAGAAGTCTCTCAGTTGCGAAGATAGCTAGGAAAATAGGTTTCGTATGCCACAACCCTGACCACCAGTTTTTCGCAGAAACAGTTGAAGAAGAGATCAGATTTGGATTAAGGAACTTCGGCTTCCCTGAGAATGAGGCTGAGAGAAGCATCCGGGAGGTTTTGAAAACATTCGGATTAGAGGATTATAGGTTTAGAAACCCTTTTCAACTGAGCGGTGGAGAGAAGAAAAGACTAGCCATAGCTTCAATAATGGTTTGGAATCCGGAGTTATTAATCTTAGACGAGCCGACGATAGGCATGGACTATGCTCAGAGACTGAATATTCAAAGAGTTCTCAAAAACCTGGTTTCAGAAGGCAGAAGTATAATTGTAATAACTCATGATGTTGATTTTGCTGTAAGCCTATGCGAAAGAGCGATAATCCTAAGCAAGGGTGAAGTAATTGGAGACGGATGCTTACGTAAGCTTCTTTCAGACAGCGAAGTTATTGAAAAAGCCTCCTTGAGAAAACCTTTCTTAATCGAGCTTGAAGAAGAGCTTGGTTTCTCGATTATGGAAGAGGATTTCGATGAGATATGTGATTTTCTGACAAGGGTGTTCCCTAAATGTCATTCTTAAGAGCATTCAAATACAAGAGGAAAGATTCTTTAATGCATAGGCTGGATCCTAGGTCCAAGTTTCTCCTCTCAATAATGTTAATGTCTTTTTCAATAGTTTTTCTTAATGCACACGTACTCCTCGCAATATTGATTTTCCAAATAGTCCTATTAGGTTTGTCGAAGACTCTTAGAGAATGGGTTTATTCGTTAAGGGGATTGATCTTCTTTTTTGCAATAATATTCATTACACAAATACTTTTCAGCGGGAGCCTTTTTACAGGATTCATACTCTCCTTAAGGCTTATAGTATTATCGTCGTCAATGTCTTGGTTTTTCCTCTCCTCTACTCCCGAGGATATTGGTAGAGCGATGAGTGCTGCACGAATCCCCCTGGAGTTAACTTTCTCCTTCATAATGGCTATCCGTTTTATACCCGTTATCTACGATGAGTTTCAATCCATATACGATGCGCAGCGTTCACGTGGGCTGGAGCTTGAAAAAGGCGGTTTCAGGACGAAAATAAGAAATCTCATGCCAATTCTCATCCCCCTGCTCGTCGGAACTATAAGGAGGACTTACGAGATTGCAGACGCGATGGAAGTTAAGGCCTTCGGAGCCTCGCCGAAAAGAACAAGCTACAAGCCTTTGAAGTTTAGAAGAGGAGACTATTTTCTTTGCTTAGTTTCAGCAATACTGGCTCTAATCATTGTTTATCTTAAGTTGTTCTTAGGGTTAGAATAGATCTTAAGCAAATCTTATTTGAGAAACCGCCCCGTTCTTAAGCATTAGCACTGCGACAATATTCGGAGTGGGCATTATTCCAAGCTGCTCTTGATACTTGGTTCTCTCCTGCCACGTACCGCTGTTGATCAGCCTTATCTCTCTATAAACCCCGTTTCTGAAAACGTGTACGTGGCCCGTATGAAACACATCTGGAACCTCGTCTATGACAAGATCATCCTGGCCTTGTGCTAGTAAGGGTGTTCTAGACCCGTACACTGGTGCTAGATGCCTGAGTTGAAGCATTATCTCCATAGCGTTCTCAGGCCTATCGTAACTCGCGTTCTTGGCGAAGGTTGCAATATCCTCCATGCTTGTGCCATGATAGACTAGGAACTTAACACCGTGCAACGATACCATGCAGGGATTGCTTAGAGATATCAGGTTTCCACTGCTATCGAGTTTCTCCAAATACTCATCGAATATCGGGGGTTGCGGAATGGCTCGTAGGGTTGCATCATGATTACCAGGTATAACTATAATCTTGATATGCTCAGGTATTTGGTTCAGAAGAGTCGAAAGACCCGCATACTGTTCTTCTATACTTCTCACTTTAAGCTCCCTTTCTTGCTGAGGATAGACCCCAACGCCGTCTACAAGATCTCCTGCTATGATTATGTACTTAACCTTGGAAGATACTTCTTTTTCCTTCTCAGTAAGACCTCCCTCTCTAAGCCAACGTATCATTCTTACGAAAGCTTTCTCAGAGAATTTCTGGCTCCCATAGTGAATGTCCGAGGTTAAGATAGCCGCCACATCTTCTTCAGCCGGCTTAAATCTCTTTATCGGCACGTCTGGAAAAATCAGAGACCGGCAGAAAAGCCTGGAGTTAGAGACGTAGAAGGATACTCCGACTACTGAGTCGGGTAAGAGCCTGCCTATTTTCTCTTTCAAATCCTTATCACAATCCTTGGGAATCAATATCTTAGTGATGAAATCAATATCCTCTACTACAAGGTAATTTTCGCGCTTCTCATACACCATGACTACGGTTTTCCCCTCTGAGCGATCTGGGAGACTGCATGCTTTCCTCAATGGATAGTATGGAACCATGTCCGCTCTGCTCCTTAATATTGAAGAGATCTTTGAATACCTGTCGGCGAAATACCTCCTTCTAGCCTCCAAGTCATCCGATGCCTGCCTAGCCTCGTAGGACTTCAAAACCTCGATTCTTTCTTCAACATCTTTAGCTAAAACCTGGTTATGCACGCCCAACGATACCTCCGTCTTCATAGCACTACCTATAACTCGTTCAACATCCTTCTTTGAGACAACAACCTCTCTCTCCCCGATTTCTTCAACCAGTTTGCCAAGAACCGTATGAATCAATTTTTCATCATAGTTTTCAACAAGCATTGAAAGCGCCTCCGGGTTTAGAAGTATTCCCAAGCGAGTTGCTTCCGCTAATACCTTCTTCTTAACAGCCTCCTTATCCTGACTCAACCGTTAGAAATTAAGCAATAGAGTTTTTATTCTTTTCAAAGCCAATAAAGGATAAGGTTTATTTACCTTGCGTATGGAATAATATTGTTGTAAATGTCTAAAGAAAGCTCTAAGAAAAAAGGAGGACGTAGGTCTGCTCGTCTCCCTGCAGGGACTGCAGGACTATTCAGTACTTTAGGTGAAAAAGGTAAGGGTTTCCAGATTAAGCCCATAATAGTAATCGCCTTATCGATAATCTTTATAGCACTCAGCATACTACTGCTTGCGTTGAGAATATAAAAGATTGTCCTCCAGAGATGCGTCTCGTTATGTTAAGTTTCTCTTTTCATTTCCATCTTTACGTGTATTAATGTCTGTAAACCTTTTACTTGAGTTAATTATTTCAATATTTATATTAGTTTCATGTCCTATTCTCAGAGGAATCCCTCAAACTTTAATCCTATTTTTTTCACCAACATTATACTCAGTACTTATCTATGAAGGATTCCTTCGAGGAGATAAAATTCTAACCTTAAAGAGACTGCTGGCACTTCAATCTATCCAAGAGATTCTTTATCTACCGCTTGTTTCAACAGGGTGTTTACTTACTTTCGTTTTTAGCCAAAGTCCTTGCTCTACAATATTCTTAATGATTTCGATAGGTATAGCTTTGTCATCCTTCATCTCTACACTAGTAATGCTCGGCTTCTTGAGAAAAAGAACTCTCATTATCCTCGCAATATCTTTGCTATACACGTTTTTGCAATCATCCCGCTGGCTCATATTAAGTCTGATACTAGTTGAATCATGGGTCAAAATAATTCTGCCACTTACAATATCTTTTTCTCTATGCTTACTCTTCTTGTTTATTATAGGTCTTAAATGGGAGAAGTATTCCTGGAGGAATCCGTTAGAAATCTTCAAAGCATACTTGGAATATTACTTAAACAAAAATCCTGAACCGTTTGAAACCATTCTTGAAGAAATGAGTAAGAAAGAAGACTTAGCGTTATCCTTACTGCTCTTAATTCCCCGCGCTGGGGAAAGCTTGTCAATCTTCGGCTTATCCGCTCACTTTGGGCCATTCGGCATGATTGGCGGCAGTTCGCTACCGAGTCGTTTAATTAAGGAGTTTGAAAACAATGGTCTTCGAATAGTTCTGCTCCGTAATCTATCAGACCACCGTTTTAATCTTCCATCAGGGAGACAAGTTGAGGAGATTAGGAAAAAGATGATGGCGGCGTTAAGTTCCGCTGAATACTTGGGAAAGTGTCGGGCAAGCATAATTCAAAAAGAGGCTGAAGGATATTGTATTACCGCGATCCGTATCTGTTCTTACTGTATTGTTCTATTATCCTGCCCAGGGTATTCCGTTGAAGACCTTCCTCCGGAATGGTTGCCGGAGTTTTCGGATATTGTGAGCCGCCACGGCCTAACTACACTAATAATCGCTGATGCTCATAACTCGATAGATTCTTCAAATTGGAAAGTATCTGAACCCGATAGGGAAATACTTTCTAGGCTCTTGCATAACGCATTGGAAATACTAAAGGAAGTGCCTCAAAAAGATTTAAAAATTGGTTTTAACAGGATTCTGCCTACTACTCTTCCTAAAGACGAAATAGGACCTGGAGGAATATCTACCCTGGTTTTCAATACTGAGGGTGAGAATCATGTTCTTATATTGATTGACGGGAACAATATGGTTAGTGGCTTACGCGATTACCTTATTAACAACCTCAAAAGCCTGCTCGATATATCGACACTTGAGATCATTACTACAGACACCCATCTCCTGACCGGTATTAAGAAGTCTAAGAAGGGATATTTTCCGATAGGTTTTAAAACAGGGAGAGAGTTTATCCTCCAATCCTGCTTAGAGTCTATTAATGGTGCTATGAAGAGCCTTTCCCCCTGTTCGGTGAAAGTTTGGATCGGGAGGGTTGATGGAGTCAAGATTACTGGAGAGATTTTTAACATGTTTGAAAACTTCGTGAAATATTGTGATAAAGTAATACGTATTTTATTTTTTGCTATAACACTACTGAATGCCTTATTGCTTAGCTTCCTTTAAGTGAGGATTCTCCACAACTATTTCTATCACGGGAGTTATTCTTGAAGTGCCCCCTCCGCTTTCCTCCAGAATCCTTACTTCAATTATCTGCATGCCCGCTATATTCCTACGCAGAAGATTGGCAACGTCAACTGCTCTAGAAATGTTTTCTCCCCTTCCTCTTATAATGAGGGTTTTATTCCCGCTATTAAACACAGTGATGCATGCAGTAACATAGTTCCAAGGCTTCTTCCTCCCCACGATAACTACAGCCTCACTACTCAATATTCATCATCTCCACTTCACTGTCACCAGTAACCTCAATGCATAATCTCCCCATACCTCTTTCTCTAACGTTACACCATTTAATTCTTACTCCCATCCCGGGTTGCAAGCCGAGTATTTTACTGGTGTTTTCGCGCCAAGCCACTACCTCCGCTACCCCCGTGTCATCCATTAGGTTTAGGCGGCATGCTCTTATCTTTTCACCGGATGTTAAAATAACTTCTTGTTCTTCTGGGCTTGTTGAAACAATCCCTTCAACATGAACCTTCCTCATCCCAGGTTCAAGCTCGTTGATTCTATAAGTTTTCTCCGGAACCTTCAGATTTGAAAGATCTTTCTCAACGTCAATTATCGTTGTAGATGATGTTGTACTCAGTAAGATCTGCTTCCCCTTGCTTCTTACAAGAATGTTTAGAAAAGCTATTTTCTTTCCCTCGGCATCTACTTGTTTAAGCTTGTCTATAATACTGCCCCAGCATGTTAATACGGCGTGGGACTCTCCGTCTGAAACAATAGCGTCTACCATCCTCCTCGCCCTGCCGGCTAGGGAGATAACGTTCTCCTTAAACATCTTAAGCACGTGGAGCTTCAGATTAACGAGTTTGCCCGGATCTGCTTTAGAAAGAATGCTATACTCTGCTTCCCCTGTCTTGCTCAGTATCTCTAAACACCCCATTGAATTAAGCTCCAGCTCTAGGCTTCCACTCAAACCCCTCCTAACTCTGGCTCCAGCTACTAGAACAGTGCTGAAAACATCTTTTTCAGTTATTTTAGTAGAATGCTCATGCCAAAGGGTTAGCGGTATCCTCAAATCACCCTCCGCTAAGACTATCCTCCTAACAGTACCTTCTCCCCTTATCGGGTCTGAAAATTTCTTAATCTCTGAAACCCCTGCCACTACGGCCTTAACATTAACAACATTATCGTCATAACTTAATTCTCCGAGTTTTTTAAAGAAGGCTTCCCTAGTAGGGATGTCCAAGCTATCTTCAATCCTCGATATGCTTCCAGCGTTTCCTAAATGTATCTCTATGGTTCCCATCCTCCCCTCTTTACTATACGCCCTTGTCACTCTAACCACGTCCCCGACATCAATACCAAGCTCCCGAAGCAGATTCGCTTTTTCCCTCCACAGATACAGGTAGCCCCACCCTGAGGAGTCTCCTATTATTACTCTCGTTATCATAACCTTGCCGTCAGCAGATTCTATTTCCTTCGGCTCTAAGATTGCAATGACTCTCCCACGCGTCGATATGCTTGTAAGGCCTGAAACAATACTGCCAATCTTGATCTCCTTCTCTAGCGAAACCTCTTCTAGTCTTATTCCCAATTCGTTTGCCACGCTGAAGACGGCCCAAACTTCCCTGTAGGCTTCGCTAACACGCGCATGCTTCTTTTTCTCCTCTATTTTCTGAATAAGCTCTTCTCTAGACATGTCTCTCCTCCTCTCGAGAATAGCCTCAATATACCTCTGGATAAGCTCCTCCCTAGACATCCTCCCCCTCTCCCATCCCAAACCCTAGTCTAATAGGGGGCTTAAGATATTTACGCGCATCCATCGTCTAGCGTTTAACAGCCTTCTTGGCGATGAAGTAGATAATTACTATCATGATGCCAATTGCCAGAATAAGCGTTATCTTCTCTAAATTACCTATGAAATCGCTTAAGCCCATGCCCTATTAGTCCAGAACAAAGGTTAATAAGCTTTAAATTAGTAGAGAAAACACCTGTAGGTGGAGCGGAGTTGAGTAGGGAAGAGAGCGTCAAATTCCCACTTTCCGAAGCATTCTCGTTCAGCCTAGAGAGTATTAAACGAAGATTTGGCAGAGCTCTCGTAACCATGGCGTCAATAATACTTGGCATATCGTTCTTGTCCTTCCTTCTCACCACCGGGAGAATAGTATCGATTATGCAACAACAATCCGGTACTGCTGTACAAGCATATCAGATATGGATGGCAATCATAGCGATACTCATCTGCGCTGTGGGAATAGTGAACAGTATGCTGATGAGCGTGACGGAGAGATATAAGGAGATTGGTACCATAAAATGCTTGGGTGCGAGGAACGGGCATGTGCTGGAGATATTCTTAATAGAAGCCTTCCTCCTAGGGTTGATAGGCGGCGCTATAGGGGCAGTCAGCGGCTGGGGTATAGCTGCCTTATGGCAATATCTCTTACCCCTAATGACGCAGCAGGGGTCTGTGCAGACCGAGGCGTTGATTATTGCAGCAAGATTATGGTTAGAGTTAAACGTTAATGAGCCGTTAATCCTTTTGTCGAATCCACTAATAGGCATAGCTCTCAGCGTATTCATTGCACTAATATCATCAATAGTGCCTGCCTATATCGCTGCTAAACTCAGCCCGACAGAGGCTTTGAGATACGAGGCTTAGGAGGTGTTTCAAATGGCTATGAGATATGAATATGCTGTCGAAACCGAGGATCTTGCTAAATACTACATAATGGGTCCTGTGACCGTTAAAGCTTTAGACGGCGTGAGTGTGAAGATAAGGAGATCAGAATACTTGTCTCTCATGGGTCCTTCGGGAAGCGGAAAAACTACTTTCTTCAACATGGTCGGAGGCTTAGACAGGCCCACCAGGGGGAAGGTTTTCATCGACGAAGTGGATATAGCAAGCCTAGACGCCTACGAGCTGGCGTGGCTAAGGGCTAAGAAAATAGGGTACGTCTTCCAGACCTTCAACCTAATACCTGTGCTAACGGCGATGGAAAACGTTCTACTGCCGATGATTTTCACGGGTGTTGAGAGAGATGAGAGAATGAGGAGGGCTAGGGAAATGCTTACTAGAGTGGGACTTGGAGAGAGACTGGACCATAAGCCCGGAGAACTATCAGGAGGACAACAGCAAAGAGTAGCAATAGCAAGAGCACTAGTCAACGACCCAGTAATAGTCCTGGCAGACGAACCCACGGGAAACCTAGACCTACACACAGGACTGGAAATAATTAATCTTTTAAAAACATTAAACACAGAGAAAAAAGTAACAATAATCAATGCGACTCACGATCTCAAAATGATCGACGTCTCAGATAGAATATTTTGGCTACGCGATGGTAAGATTGAGAGAATCGAAACCAGGGCTGAAGTCGCCGTCAGGGAAGTAGAGTAAACAATTAAAACCTCAAACGTTCAACTCTTTAACATAAGTTTAGATAAAACTGTTTTCTACACTAAACGCTTAACTATCCTAAACCTCGTTAGCAGTTTGTAAAGAAAAGGTAAAGCTGCCCCCATGAATAGAAGAGCTAGGAAAAAATGCACACCTTGAACAAAACTGCTTCCCTCCTCTTCCTTCAACTGAGGGAACTCTACAGTAGTCTCTTTGATTTTTATCCAGTCGAAACACAATATACCATTCTCTAGCAGTATATCGTCCATATACATTCCACCAAAGACCAGGAGCGAACTATCCCTTTCATACACACTGTTAGTTATAAGGATACAAGGCGAATTTACATACGGGAGAGAGAGCACTATTTCAGCGTTAACTACAAACACGTATCTGAATGTTCCAAGAGGAGTTTCAAATGGAACGAGTCTCTCTAAAAAAATATAGTTCGCGTCAACTCTCTCCCCCAAGAAATTTAGGAGAAGAATAGTCCGGTTACGTTGAGACGTAAAGCTTCTCCATAGGGGGAAGATACCGATGAATTTTCCGTCTTTATACGTCGCTAAAGTCTCCAGCTCAACATCGCATATGAGTGATGTTTGCAGCATTTTAAACGGGATCCAGATTATTTTCTCACCGGGCATTATGAGTCGCTTATGCGGTCTCCACGCGTTAAGATCTAGACTAATGTTAAAACGCGCAAAAGTGGCATTCATATCAATAAGTTCAAATCTATAAGTACCATTGCAGGGGTAAAGACCCATACGTGTTATTTCTCCCAGGCCTGTGAGATTCGGCAGCGAATTGTAGAGGCTGGAGTTAGGGAGCAGCCAAAGTCCAATACTCGTAGAATCTACGAAATACTCTACGTAAAACCCGGGCTTAAGCCATTCAGGCTCAGGCCTGAGCCTGATGGCAATTAGTTGAGGAAAGATGAGAAAAAACAGTATTGTTAAAAACAGCAGTCTCTTCATGTTTTCACTTTATACCTGCAAATTCTCCGATTCCGGCGATTGCATACCCAATTGGCCCAACCGAAACACCACTATCTCTCATATATACTAGAGTCCTAGTATATCCCCCATTTATAGATGTCCCTGGTTCAATTTTGTAATAAAACTGGATATCGGGCCTGAAGTAGTAAGTACCTCCGCCTGAACCTCTATGCGTAAAGCTGAAATAACCAACGTTAGGTACGTGCCAAGCTCCTACATAAGCATACGCCCACCAAGAATAATCGGAGGTATATCCCTTTCTGTAATCATCATCCCAACTGTAATATTGATCACCTATGCTTAGCACCGCTACTAATGGGAGAGTGACTAAAGCTAGAAATAGGGTTATTCTTCTCTCAAATATCATGTTCCCGCCATCAGCAGTATAAGTCGATGTAACTTATAAATTTTATGTTAAATGTCTAATAACGACATAAAACATATTTAAATATCGGTTTTAAAGCATTCTAATTATACTGAAGATGAGCGTGGTAGAAGCATTTAACGTTTCTAAGAGGTTTGGGAAAATCATTGCGCTTGAGAACGTGAATCTTTCTCTTAATAACGGGGTCTATGGGTTAGTGGGGCCAAATGGCTCCGGTAAAACAACGTTCATCAGAATCATGCTGGGTCTTCAAAAACCATCATCCGGCAGGATCCTCGTATTCGGTAAGGATCCTTTCTACAGTCACGAAGAGGTTTTTTCGAAAATCGGCTATTTAAGGGAGAAATGCGTCTTCCCTAAATGGGTTAGTGGAATGGATTATCTAAGGCATGTAGCTAGGTTGAAACAGGTGGATTTAGATCAGAATGTTATTCACCACCCTGTTGTTAAAGGAGATTTCCTAGAAAGAAAGATAGGCACTTACTCCGCAGGCATGGTTCAGAGACTAGGTCTTCTCCAAGCGTTGATTGGAGACCCTTCTCTCATCATACTGGATGAGCCTTCTACCAACCTGGATCCTCTCGGCAGGATTGAAATGGTCAGGCTCATTCAGGAAATCAAACGCCGCGGCGGGAAGACCATAATAGTTTCAACCCATATTCTGGAAGAGCTTGAACAGATATGCGATTTCATAATTGTTATGAAAAAGGGGAAAATCATTGTGCAGGACGCTTTGGAGAAATTCGTTAAAAGCTTCTCGCTCGACGGCACTTTAGCAAATGCCTATGCGAGAATCATGGAGGGCACTCAGGTTTGAATCTTGAAAGCATCCGCTGGGAGCTCAAGAAACTATTCGCATTCCCAATACCGGAAATCATGATCGCCAGCATGATATTCAACGGGACGATAATGCTGCCAAGTCTTATGGGCTCCTTATCCTCAGAAGACGTAGGCTCCTTAGAAAGTTATACTATTATCTATTTTTTTGCTAAACAAATTCTATATCCAGTAGTTTCTTTTGCTTTCGTAATACAAGGAATACTTATGGGAGTGATAACTGCAATTATATTACCGTATGAACGCGAATCCGGTATGTTAGATACGGAACTCGCCTATTCGAGAAATAGAACAGAGCTATTTGCAGCTAAACTTATTGCTTTAATTCTTTTCGGCATTATATGTCTTTTTACTTCAACCATAGTGCTCCTCGTCTACAACTTAAGAGGGGCTTGGTTAGTAGAAACATTCTTTTCTTTTTCATTTTCTTGTTTCTCTTTATTAATTCAAACAATATTTATCATATCTTTAAATGTCCTCATCTCTACTGTTTCAGATAGAACCGTTATTTCGATTTTGTCAAGTGCTTTAATTTTTTACTCACTGGATAACTTGATTAAATATTCTAATCTTCAACCGGGATCCTTCCTGTATAATATTCCGCCAATTTCTACGTCCAAATTTCTTATTGTCCCGCATGAAGCAGTTAACAATTTAATAGCCACTTTCACTATTTCTCTCGGATTCTTATTAATCGCTTTTATCTATTTTACCCGTTTCTACGAGGTGAAATGAGATGAAGCTAGTACTGAGACTCGGGTTGTTTTTGATCTTGATATCTTTGACATTGATAATTGCGCGTCAACCTTTTTTCAACATTCCTGGAGGTTTCATTACGGAGCCGTACATGAGAAATGGCGCTATATCAATAGACAATTTCTTCTTTACCCGTGCGTCAAGTATTACTCTTTCTGTGGAGCTTCCTAGGAATGTTAATTCGACCCTTTTATTCTTAACCACCCAGGGGGAAATAAATGATTACTTGCAGAATCGGTTTCCAACTGGGGTTAGGACAAGCCGGTACTCGGGTTCTTTCACCACTACTCTCCAGATAGAGCAGAGGGGTGTTCACGCTATTGTTTTAAATTTCAGTAGTCCTATTCAGTCTTTGAGCTTAAAGCTTTTTTCTCAAGGTGTTTCAGAATCGGAATACACGGATATGCTTATTGTCCTTATTATCGGGATTTTACTGTTATCGTCCTCCCTCTTCCTTAAAAAATTAAAGCCGATGCTCGCCATGAAAAAGATATTGTGAGAGTTGGCATTCGTTTAAAGCATTAGTAAAAATAATCTTTTTTTTACAAGTTTAACGCATGTTGCTTAATATGGTTTTGAATGATTTGAGGAAGTATTCTATTTCCCTTCTCCCTTCGTATCCGACGTTTCCTATCCTAGTGGTTTCATCTCTTAATCTACCCATTCCTCTCGCGATAAGTATTCCATACTCCTCATATAGTTTTTTAATTGCTCTAGGAGCATCGAAACTCTTGTTTTTAAAAACTATTATTGATATGGATCGATAACCCTTCTCCTGCGGGAAGATTTCAAACCCTTCAGATTCTAAGAACTCGTATATCATTTCAGCATTCTCCCTGTGTCTCCCTATCCTCCCCTCATACCCTTCTTCCTTAAGTATGTTAAGAGCTTCAGCCATACCGTATAACAGTGTGACGGCGGGGGTAAATGGTGTTTCCCTCTTCAAATGAAACTTGTGCAGTTTCTCAATGTCGAGGTAAAAGCTTCTCCTCCGCGGATTGCTCAAACCCTTTTCCAAGGCTCTCTCGCTTACCGATACGAAGGATAATCCGGGAGGCCCTCCAAGCCCTTTCTGACTGGCTGTCACGCAGACATCGACACGCCACTTATCAGTGTAAAAAGGCTCTACGCCAAGGTCTGAAACAGTATCTGCGAAAATAAGTATATCCTTGTTTCCAATAGCGTTACGTATCTCTTCCATCATTCTGAATGTCACGCCAGTAGAGGTCTCATTATGCACTATGAAGATGCTCTTTACATCTTCTTTCTCGATTGTGTTGATTATTTCCCTTAAGCTAGGGACTCTCCCCCACTCCGCCTTAACAATAACCGGCTTAGCACCAACTTTTATAGCATTCTCTACGGCTCTTTCTGTAAAATCTCCGAAGTCAGGTATCAGAATTTTCTCTCCTTCATAAACGAAGTTTTGAAAAACCATGTCTACTCCAGCAGTCCCTGAGCCGCTTATAATGTAAACGTTATTCTCGGTCTGGAAAGCATACTTTAATCCATTTTCTATCTCTTCGTAAAGCTTGTGGAATTCCTCCCCCCTGTGATTTATTATAGGCTTAGCCATAGTCTTCAAAACCCTCTCAGGAAGCGTTATCGGACCGGGTATGAGTAGCATAGGTGTCTTCTGGAGCATTTTCTCGACGAGTGGTTTAAAACCGGTTTATAACCTTTCCGGGTTTTCCAGAGAATCTAAAACCATTTAGTAAAACCCGTCTCCTGTTCATAAGCATACGATATTCTCAGTAGCGTCGCTTCGTCAAAATGGTTCCCTATTAATTGCAGCCCAACAGGCAGCGAATCTACGAAGCCCGCTGGAATACTTATTGCAGGCAGCCCCGCTAGGTTAACGGCAACGGTTTCAATATCCATCATATACATGTCTAGAGGAGAAGGGAATTCCCCTATCTTCCATGGGAGAACCGGCATTGTCGGCGTTGCTAAAGCATTGTAGTTTTTAAAAAGGAGTTTAAAATCGTCGTATATTTTCCTCCTAACTCTACAAGCCTTTATGTAGAAATCCTCCTTGTAACCTGCGGAAAGAACGAAAGTGCCCAAGAATATTCTTCTCTTAACTTCTTCACCGAAGCATTCCGTCCTAATCCTAATAAGTTGTTCCTCCCATTTTCCCTTCACAGGCTTCCCCCCGTAGCGGATCCCGTCGAACCTAGCCAGGTTGCTTGAGCATTCCGCCATAGCTATTATGTAATATGCTGGGAGAGCGTACTTCATAAAGGGCATGGAAACCTCTTCTACAAGGCAACCAATCTTCTCAAGGATGTTTAAAGCATCATGAGCCTTTTTAGAAACCCTTTTATCAACATTCTCGAAACCCTCTTTTATCACACCTATCTTAAACCCATCAACCTTCTTTGAAATCCCTTCAACATAATTTGGAACAGGCTTGTTGACCGTAGTGGAGTCTCTAAAATCTTTTCCAGATATTACTTGTAGTAGAAGTGCCGTTAACAAAGTATCCTTAGCCATTGGCCCTATCTGGTCGAGGCTGCTTGCATATGCTATCAGACCATAACGTGAAACTCTTCCGTATGTTGGTTTCAAACCCACTATGGAGTTGAAAGCAGCAGGATTCCTTATTGACCCGCCGGTGTCGCTTCCCAGGGAAATGTCAGTGGCTCCGCAGGTGACTGCGACAGCACTGCCCCCACTGCTTCCCCCAGCTACCCTAGAGTGGTCGAAGAAGTTTCTAGTAGGTCCGAAACATGAGGTTTCAGTACTAGACCCCATTGCAAACTCATCCATGTTAGTTTTCCCTATTATAATCGCATCCTCGGCCCTTATCTTCTCTATGACTGTGGCGTCGTAAACCGGGACGTAGTTTTCAAGCATTTTAGAAGAACACGTAGTCCTTAAACCTCTTGTGGAAATATTGTCCTTAACGGCCACTATGAGACCCGCTAGTCTTCCAAGTCTCTCGCCTCCTGCTATTTTTCTCTTAATCTCCTCAGCCTTCCTTAAAGCGCCTTCTACATCTATCGTTACGAATGCGTTTAGCTCCCTGCTTGCTTCGATCTTTTCGAGAGCTTTATATACTCTCTCTACAGGGTCAATAGCTTCCTTTTGAATCTCAACTTGATCCAAAACGCTGTTCAACCCCATAGCTGGCCGGATACAAACCATTTCTCTTCTTTCTCTCCAGCATTTCTAAAAACATCTTCTTCTCTGAGGGTTTCACCGGGTTCGTCTTCTCTGAGGGTTTCGTTTACGCCTGTCACGTACGTCATAGGTTCAACATCCAACTGAAGGCTTCTTATGGTTTCAAAGTATTCAAGTATCTCATTAACATCCCTCAAAAGCCTATCTATTTCCTGCTCGCTCAACGAGATTCTGCAAAGCCTAGCGTAATGCAGCATTTCTTCTCTAGATATGGTTACTCTCCCGCTCATTTGAACTCCCACCATCACGTGGAATAGCTATTTATTGGTTTCTCTCATTCGGCCTCCTAATTGCTTCTTTTAACAAAAATAGATTAAAGACGGATTATCAGAATACGTTATTAATTTTTCGGAGGATTTACCATCCTATTATGTACAAATGTATGCATGCATTCATTTGTTCAGAACTTTTTATATATTGCTTTATTTTTGCGAAATGACTTGTGGCTACTCGAACCATCGTCTCTCTCAGTAATCGGCCTTCTGGTGGAATTGTTCAAAGACTTGACCTTAAAATCGAGGAAATAAATTATGAAAGCCCACTTGACGTTTTCTCCAAGCTAGTGGACGAATATGATTACGTGTATTTGCTGGAATCAGTAACCGGTCCTCAAAAGCTCGCAGAATTCTCCTTCATAGGTTTTGACCCAAGCATGGTAATTAAAGTTAAGAACGGTAGGGCAGAGATAACGGGCGAGCAGAAGGATGTTACTAAAACCAGTGACCCACTCGAAATCGTAAGGGAAGAGATGAGTGTTAAAGTGCTTCCGCGGAGATATCCTAGGTTTACCGGAGGTGCTGTTGGCTATGTTTCCTATGATGCTGTAAGATACTGGGAGCGGCTCCCATCTATAGCTGTAGATGATTTGAAGCTTCCGGATTTGGAGATGGGCATTTATGATGATGGGATGGTATTTGATCACGTTAGGAGAAAGGCATACTACTTCTATACCATTGAGAATAGGCTGGATATTTTAGAAAGAAAGCTAGAGTCTAGTAGAAGCTTTAGGAGTTTAAAGTTTAACAAGCCGAAGCCGAATATTTGCAAAGAAGAATATGAGGAAATCGTAACTAAGGCTAAGGAGTACATTTTCAACGGAGATATTTTTCAAGTAGTATTATCAAAAAGATATAGTTTTAACATCAGTGGAGACCTTATACGCTTCTACAGAGCTCTGCGTAAAATCAATCCTTCTCCCTACATGTATTTCTTAAAACACGGTAATACTTGGATAATAGGATCAAGCCCAGAAATGCTTGTTAGAGTTGAGGATAGGATTATTGAAACATATCCGATAGCGGGTACACGTCAGAAAACTGGGAATCCGAGGAAAGATGATAAGCTGGCGAAAGAACTCTTAGCAGACCCCAAGGAAAAAGCAGAACACGTAATGCTTGTAGACCTAGCCAGGAACGATTTAGGTAGGGTTGCAGAATACGGTTCGGTGAAAGTGCCCGATTTTATGGTAATACATAGGTATAGCCATGTTCAACATATCGTCTCGAGGGTTGTTGGAGTACTTGCATCAGACAAGGATTGCTTCGACGTTCTGAGAACTATGCTGCCCGCTGGAACGGTTTCCGGAGCCCCTAAAGTCAGGGCGATGGAGATAATCGAGGAGCTTGAGCCAACTAGGAGAGGACCCTACGCTGGTGCAGTGGGATACTTCTCCTACAATGGTAATGCTGACTTTGCAATAACGATTAGAACCCTCGTAGTAAACAAAAACAGGGGACATATTCAGGTTGGAGCAGGAATCGTTGCGGATTCCGTTCCCGAGAAGGAATGGTTTGAAACAGAGCATAAGGCAAGAGCCTTACTGAAAGCTCTGAAAGTGGCAGGTGGTGGGTAATGAGAGTCCTTTTAATAGACAATTACGATTCCTTCGTGTACAATATTGCCCAGTACGTGGGGGAGCTAGGCGCGTCTATAATGGTTTTTAGAAATGATGATATCGACGTTAAGAAGGCGAACAAAATTAAGCCAGATAGGATAATAATATCGCCCGGCCCAGGCACCCCGGAGGACAGGAGATACTTCGGCAATTGTATTTCAATAATACGTAAGCTAGGCCCTAAGATTCCAATTCTCGGAGTGTGCTTAGGACATCAGGGTATTGCATACACTTTTGGTGCAAGAATTTCTCATGCGAGCAGGCTTATGCACGGAAAGACGAGTATGATTAAGCATGATGGTAGAGGGATATTCAGAGGAGTACCAAATCCATTCGAGGCAACACGTTATCATTCTCTAGTAGTAAGTGCCTTTGACATGCCCCCCTTATTGAAAATAACTGCATATTCTCTTGAAGACTGCGAGGTGATGGGTTTAAGACATGTTGAGTACCCTATTGAAGGAGTACAGTTCCATCCGGAGTCTATACTTACTCGGGAGGGGAAGAGGATATTGAAGAATTTTCTTGACGGAGGGGTTAAGCTTTGATAAGGGAATGTATAGCGAAGCTGGTTAGAAGAGAAGACCTTCTCCCGGAAGAAGCCGAGGAAGCGATGACTGAAATAATGTCTGGTAAAGCAAGCGATGCTCAAATAGCTTCATTCATAACCGCATTGAGGATGAAGGGGGAGACTGTCGAAGAAATAACTGCATTCGCATCGGTTATGAGGAGGTTCTGTATCCGTATCAATCCTAGCATCAACGGCAGGCTTGTTGACACTTGTGGTACGGGAGGAGATTCTATTAAGACTTTTAACGTGAGTACTATAGCAGCCCTCATCGCTGCCGGAGCTGGCGTTTACGTAGCGAAGCATGGGAACCGTTCTGTAACGAGTAAGTGTGGTAGTGCAGACCTCCTTGAAGCATTGGGTTTCAACCTTAACATGAGTCCTGAAGCAGTTAAGAATTCTATAGAAAGTATTGGAATAGGATTCATGTTTGCTCCAGTTTTCCATCCAGCTATGAAGTATGCTGTAGGGCCCAGGAGGGAGATAGGAATAAGAACAGTATTCAACATTTTGGGTCCCTTGACAAATCCCGCTGGTGCTAATGCTCAGCTTCTGGGAGTTTGCGAGAAGCATCTCCTCAAACCCATCGCAAACGTCCTCAAGAACTTAGGTGTGGAAAGCGCTATGGTAGTATATGGCTCTGATGGATTGGATGAGATTTCAATAACCGGTAAGACCAATGGTTTTCTCGTGTCTAACGAGAAGATTGTTTCAAAATATATTGAGCCAGAAGACTTCGGTTTAAAGAGGACAGATAAAGATCACATACAAATATCTTCTAAGGAAGAAAGTGTAAGGGCCGCTTTAGACATTTTGAGAAATTGTAGAGGAGACGAGAGACTTGTTTCGAAAAGAAACATGGCTTTGATGAACGCAGCGGTTGCAATCTTCCTGGGCGGGAAGGCTAAGAATCTTTCTGAGGCATTTGAAATAGCAAGAGAGTCTTTAGAAAGCGGTGCAGCCTATAATAAGCTTAGGGAGCTTATAAAATACAGCGGAGGAAACATGTCAGTATTAGAGGAGTTTGAAAAGAATGTTTGACTTTCTCGAGAAAGTTGCCAGAAGCGTTTCAGAGATCATGGAATCAGGGTATTACAATGTAAGTCCTGTTGAGCACAGAAAGCTTAGCTTAAAAAAAGCAATATTATCTTGTAATAAGAATCCGGTTATAGCTGAGTTTAAACCAGCATCTCCATCGAAAGGTTTTTTGAGGAAAAAAGAGGATGCTACACAAATAGCTCTTTCTGCAGAGAAGGCTGGAGCCACTGGCCTCTCGGTTTTAACAGAACCGATATACTTTCATGGTTCCCTAGACATTTTTAAAGAAATCAGGAAGACTGTAAACATCCCTATCTTAATGAAGGATTTCATTATAAGCAATGTCCAAATCGAAGCTGCCTCGCAAATCGGAGCAGATGCAGTATTGCTTATTCAAACGTTATTCGACAGGGGTTTTTCTCAAGCAGATTTAGAGGAAATGATTTACCTTGCTCACTCTTACGGCATGGAGGTTCTACTGGAGGTTCATACTGAAGACGAGTTTCTCAAAGCCGTGAATTCTGAAGCGGATATGGTTGGGATAAACAATAGGAATCTTTCTAATTTGAAAGTTGACATAAACAACACTGTAGCCATACTTAGCAAATATGGAAACTGCGGGAAGATAATCGTAAGCGAAAGTGGCATAGAGTCACCCGATCAAATAAGGCTTTTAAGAGAATATGGTGTAAACGCTTTTCTGATCGGGACTTCGATAATGCTCTCGGAAAACGTTGAGGAAAAAATCAGAGGCTTCGTTGAGGCTGACTAAAAATGGTTAGGGTAAAAATATGTGGAATAACTCGGCTTGAAGACCTTGAATTCACCGTAAATGCTGGAGCAGATTTCGTAGGGTTTGTCGTAAACGTCCCTTCTTCCCCGAGGAATTTGAAGCAAGATACAGCCTCCCGCTTAATATCTGCAGTTCCAACTAACGTTAAGAGCGTGGTTGTCACAATTCCCAAAAGCTCGGAGGATTTAAACAATATTATGCAGCTCGGTGCAGACTACATACAGTTACATGGCGAGCCTAGTCTGCTAATCCGTTTAGCCGAGGAAGTCCGTGGAGAAGGGATTATAGGAGCGGTAAATGCCAGGCTTCCAAATGCTTTAGAGCTGGCTATTGAGTATTCTAAAGTGTTCGAAATAGTACTCGTAGACAGCCTAATGGATAATGGGTCAGGAGGCTCTGGTAAAACCCATGACTGGAGGCTAAGTAGGATTGTAAGAGAGAGGCTCCAGCCCAGACCATTAATTTTAGCTGGAGGCCTGACTCCGGAGAATGTCGCAACGGCTGTAAGCATCGTCAAACCATATGCGGTCGATGTTTCAACAGGCGTTGAATCAAAACCAGGCATTAAAGACCCGGAGAAAGTTTTAGCATTCATTAAGAGGGCAAAGGAGGCGGAAACATGAGTAAAACAGTTTATGATTATCCTAAGAGAGGGAAATACGGACGCTATGGAGGGAGATTCGTCCCGGAAACACTCATGCCCGCATTAGAAGAACTTGAGGAAGCATATTTAAAGTTCAAAGACGATCCGGAGTTTAAGAAGAAGCTGAAGTATCATCTTGAGAAATTTGCAGGAAGGCCCACCCCACTATACTATGCAGCAAACCTTACTGAGAAATTTGGTGGTCCTAAGATATATTTGAAGAGAGAGGACTTGGCGCATGGCGGTGCTCATAAGATAAACAATACGATAGGGCAGGCACTTTTAGCCAAGAGCATGGGTAAGACAAGAGTAATTGCCGAAACCGGTGCTGGTCAACATGGTGTGGCAACAGCAATGGCCTGTGCAGCACTGGGCTTGAAGGCTGAGATCTACATGGGTGCTGAAGACATGAAGAGGCAACGCTTAAACGTTTTCAGAATGAGGCTCCTAGGTGCAGAGGTACATCCTGTTGAATCGGGCTCGAGGACGCTTAAAGATGCGATAAACGAGGCTCTGAGAGATTGGGTTACTAACGTTCAGACAACATATTATTTAATAGGCTCCGTCGTTGGACCACATCCTTACCCTATGATAGTTAGGGACTTCCAGAGCGTTATCGGTTTCGAGACGAGGGAACAGATACTCGCCCAGGAAGGGAGGCTTCCAGATGCAATAGTTGCTTGTGTTGGAGGAGGAAGCAATGCGATCGGAATATTCTACCCATTCATTGAGGATGAAGGTGTAGAACTCTACGGGGTTGAGGCTGCTGGAGAAGGCCTCCAAAGCAGAAGGCATGCGGCGAGCCTCTGCGCTGGCTCCGAAGGAGTTTTCCACGGAATGCTTTCATATGTTCTCCAAGACGAGAATGGACAGATATTGACTACCCATAGTATTTCAGCGGGTCTAGACTATCCTGGAGTTGGACCAGAGCATAGTTTCCTCAAGAGCATTGGGAGAGTTAAATACGATGCGGTCACCGATGAAGAGGCTTTAACGGCTTTCCTCGAACTCTCTAGGCTTGAAGGCATAATACCCGCGTTGGAACCATGCCACGCCTTAGCCTACGCTAAGAAGTTGGCTGAAAAAATGAGTAAAGACGAGATACTTGTAGTAAACCTATCCGGCAGGGGAGATAAGGATGTAGAGGTTGTTGCAAACAGGCTGGGTGTTAAAATATGAGTATTGCTAACGCGTTCCGAGAGCTGAGGAAGCGTAACGAGGGAGCGTTAATAGCCTATGTAACTGGGGGGGATCCTTCTCCGAAGCATACTCCTCAAATAGTTAAAGCGCTTGCGGAGGGTGGTGCAGATATTATTGAGATCGGAATCCCCTTTTCCGATCCGATAGCGGATGGTCCTGTAATACAGGCTTCTGATGTCCGTGCTCTTGATGCTGGTACAACTCCTAACACCGTTTTCGAAATAGTTAGAGAGGTGAAGAAGACTGTTAACATACCCATCGTAATTCTAACTTATTACAACATTATTTTCAGAAGAGGCGTTGGAAGATTTTTGGAGAGTGCTAGTAGGAGCAATGTAGACGGCGTGATCGTGGCTGACCTGCCTGTTGAAGAGGCTGAGGAGTATAAGAACCATGCTGAGAAGAACGGTATTGACACGGTTTTCCTTGCAGCTCCTTCAACACCCTTAAACAGACTTGAGAAGATACTTAAAATGACCTCGGGCTTCCTGTATCTTGTTTCCGTTTTCGGCGTGACAGGTATGAGGGAGCGTATCGCTCAGCTCACTATACAAACTATAAGGAAAATACGCCCTTATACAATTAACAGGATTCCTCTGGCAGTCGGATTCGGCATATCTAAGCCGGAGCATGTAGGATCTGTAATATCTTGTGGAGCCGACGGGGCTATAGTGGGCAGCGCATTCGTAAGGCTTATTGAAGAGAAATATGGGGACTTTAACGGTCTTTTGGAAGAGTTGACTGCTTACGCCAGAATTATGAAACTTGCTACTAAACTCAGATCACAGTTCGATTAAGCCCTTACCCCGAGCCAGTTTCTTCCAGTTGTTGCTTAAGTGGTTCAGGTATATCTGGGAAACTAGACTTCATCTTCTGAGATGCTAATACCGATGCTTCTCTTAGGATCTGGTCTGCTTCTCTATCTGTTGAAACATACGGTTCATAACCAGATACCTCGCCAGCCTGTATCAGTACACGGTTCATCATATCCTCTATTTGCTTCAGACTCTCCGCAACTTGCGGTGCAACATTCCTTATCTCGCTCCCAACTCTGTTAACAACATTTACAACGGGACCCAATACTTTAAGAGTATCTTTGAAATCCAGAGTGTCTTCTAATCTTAGTATTATCCTTTCGAGAGCAAGCTTATTGCTAAGGATTATCTTGCCCATCTTCCTTACTTGAGCAACTTCATTCGCATATACTAGTGCGCGAGGATTATCCCGTTCCACGAGCGCTTTCTCCACTTCTTTGAAAAGTTGTTCGTCCCTCGTCTTAATCCTGCTGTAAATACGGTCTAGATTCTGCTCCTGAACCTTAAGCATCATGAGAGCCTCTCTCAGAGTGTCTTGAAAAGCAGGAGTATTCGGTGGCTGGGGAGGAGGCCGGGGTTTCTTCCACGGTAATGGTGACATCCTTAGTCGTTTAACCTTCTTAACGTGGCTTAAATATTTTTATTCATGATTTACGGCGGGAAAACATGGATGGAATAAGCTGCGAAGAACATGCTCCAGCGGGTTTGGTTCATAAAACTTTTGAAAACGATAAAACTTAATTAGGAAAAGCATTCTATTAAGTCGGAATAGAAGTGTCCAGTCCGAGCTGGAGGACTGAGCTTGAAAGAACCGCGATAAGAAAAGCCCATGAAGCCGTTAGCCTAGATAGTCAAGGAGACTACAAGTCTGCCATAAGGCTCTACAGGGAGACTATTGAAATACTCATGCAGCTGTACACGATATCGGATAATGACAGCATGAAGAGAGTGTATCTTGATAGGATAAGAGAGTACCAGAAGAGGGTTGAGAAGCTTGACGGTTTGGCTAAGAAGAAGGAGGAAGTTGTTTATATTGATAAAACCGAGAAGAAAGAGGAAGACAAGTGGCTCCAGGATGTTGTACTAATAGAGAAACCCTCTGTGAAATGGGATGATATTATTGACTTAGACGAAGCTAAGAAAAAGCTGTACGTAAACGTGATATTCCCGACGATCAGGCCCGACGTGTACAAGCTACCGTGGTCTACGGGCATTCTTTTCTACGGTCCACCGGGGTGTGGAAAGACTCTTCTCGCAGCCGCTTTAGCTAATAGTATTAAGGCTACTTTCTACCTGGTTAAAGCATCGTCAATACTTTCCAAATGGCTTGGTGAGTCTGAAAAGAACATAGCCCGACTCTTTGAGCACGCTAGGAAGAATGCTAGTTCCAGCGAGCCTGCGATAATGTTTATCGACGAGGTTGAGAGCATCGTGGGGACGCATATCTACGAAACCGGTGGTGAAGCAAGGGCTAGGCTGCAGTTGCAGCAGGAAATGGATGGTCTCTTAAGCAAGGGCAGGGCTGAACACGTGTATGTTATAGCTGCTACGAATAATCCTTGGCTTCTCCCAGACGCTTTTCTGAGAAGGTTTGAGGAGAGGATATATGTTCCTCCCCCAGATCTGAGAGCGAGGAAAAGACTGTTCATGTACTTTACTTCTAAGCTCAGCCTTAAACCCCCTATATATTACGATGAGCTCGCCCGCTTGACTGAAGGATATTCTGCTCACGATATTGAGAACATATGTAAAGACGCTTTTAAAATGACTATTGAAGAATTCTTCGAACAAGGTGATCCGATGAAGGGAAACCCGAGACCCGTAACGATGGAAGACCTCGTTAAAGCGATAAGGAACAGGGGAAGTAGCATAAGCAAAGAAAGCCTGGTTAAGATGGAGGAGTGGAGGAAGGAGAAGGGCTCTATCTAAACAGGCTCCTCTTCACGCTTTATTATAACCCTCCTCTCCTTAACAAGCTCGTCTAATAGTTTCTCAACTTCCTCCCTGCTCATCGAAAGGTCTTCCGCGCATTTTTCGATGCTGAACGCGTTTGAATTCGCTTTAAGATACTCGAAAACCCTTTGCTTCGCCTCCTCCTTCAGAACGATTGCTTGAGGAACCTTGGGGAAAGTGCTTTCAATCTTCATCAAAGCCAGTTTTTCAGCATCCTTAATCACTTTCTCAGCCTCGTCACCCGTAGTGTCAAGCTTTATCTCGGTTGAGCTCGTTATTATCGTAGCAGCCTCCTCGAGCTTAGCCCTAACGCCCATAAATTCCTTCTCCAGATTTGGCAATGGCCCCACCTCTTTAACTGCGGACAAAAGCCTGATGAGCGAGGGTACCATTCCGTATAATTCCTCAGATTCGATAAGCGTCTCAAGCCTAAGCTTAATAGTCAATACTAGGAGGCTCGAATGGTAGATTATCTTCGCAACCTTTCTGAGCATGGCTATCTCCTGTGCATACGCTCTAGCCCTTTCATGATCCTTCTTTTCAAGGAAGAAACTAACCTTTTGCAAATACTCGCTGTCTTTCTGCCTTAGATTCCTAACGATCCTGTCTAAATTGTAAGATACTAGCTCTATGTCTGTCAACGACTCTCTTAGCAGGAACCTCACCCTTTCCACGTTCTCAATATTCATAGTGCTGCTCTTCCCCTTTCCAACTCCAGTACTCCACTGCCCGTGCCCACGTAAGCCCTACTCACTAGGTCTTTAAAAATACCGTTCTCCAATACCCCAGGCATGCTTTTAAGGAAACCGTCTAACTGCTCCAAGCTATAATCCTCCGGGAGGGGCACATCTATAATAGCGTTCCCCAAGTCTGTTATTACTGGGCCGACTTTTCCGCTTCCAGTCCTAATTCTAACGTTTACGCCGAGAGCTTTCTCAAGCCGCTTCTTAATGAGAATGACAAAGTCAGGAGGCACTTCGATGGGAATTAGGGCTCCAGGTTGAATCTTTTCAACAAGCTTCTTCTCGTCAGCTATGAGAATAAGCTCATCAGACACCGAGCTCAGTACTTTCTCCATGAGGAAGGCTCCTCCTCCACCCTTTATTGCTATCAGCGTCCTCCTCTCTATGAGGTCTGCACTATCTATCGTGACGTCGACATGGTCGATTTGGTTAAAGCTAAGAATCTTAAGGCCCATCTCTAGAGCTCTGAATTCTATCTGGCGTGAAGAAGGTATGAAGAAAACATTATACATCACATCGGCGGCTTCTTCCACGAACAAGGGTAGAAATGAGTCTGCAACAGTGCTCCCTGAGCCGAGGCCAACGATCATTCCTGGCTTAATATGAGTCAGCGCCTTTCTCGATGCTGATTTTCTAAGGCTGGCAAGGAGGCTATTCATCCTTTAAACCAGCCTACTCAAATTGTTTAACATATCTATCGCAGTGCGATAAGCTCTATCCAACTCTTTTTCAAGCCTTGAGAAGTCTTCGTAAAAGGGTCCTCGAAAAATCGCCCCACCATTATTCGATACGGGAGCTATGGGAATCCCGATGCTTAGGCCATGCTTATTGGCCAACAGTATGGTTCTCTTAACCATTTCAAGCCTCAGAATCCTTAAGAGGGACTCGAGCCTTTCAAGGCTCTCGCTGGAATTTGATTTAAGAATATTCTTCTCCACCATACTTATCATATTCCTTATCTCAAGAATTTCGGATACAAGCTTATCCTCCGAGGACTCCTCCTTCACATCCTCGACAAGTGCTTTTTGCATCATTCCCCAATGCATCTGCCGACTTATATAGCTTTTTATATGGGTTTCAATACAATCTTCTTTACTAGTTTATTCACAAAAACAGAGGTATCGTTACCAAATAAATAAGCATGGTTTTATTAGCATCAAATAAATCGTGCAGAGAGATGAAGCGTGTTGGAAAATCTAACAGGAGTCAAGTTAGAAAAACTTTAAATCGTGAGGATGTGAAAATTCCACAGCCCCAGTAGCTCAGCCTGGTTAGAGCGCCTCCTTGGTAATGCTGAAAAGCGCTGATGGAGGAGGTCGTGGGTTCGAAGCCCACCTGGGGCTTGGATTAAGACTTATAATGTGCCTTTGTGTTAGAAAATCGGTGGATCTCTATGAGAAGACCCCTCTTGTACGCTACTGTTGCTACACTGCTCCTCTTGTCAGCACAGCTCTGCTTTTTGAAAGCACAACAAACAATTACTATTGACGGCGACGTTAGCGATTGGGATGCTCTGGGAATTCAACCAGTGTATACTGATCCGGTCGGTGATACTGAGGCATGGTCTAAAGACCCTTCTGTATTAGGAGTGGGTTCGACTGCTGAACCTCCGGATAAGGTTGCTGCTAACGACAAGTGTAGAGATCTAAAGGCTCTCTACGTATGGTGTGACGATGAATGGATATATATCAGACTCGATGTTGCGGAGCTCTACGAGGGTTGGAGCATAGTGAGCACCAAGATTACTGAAGATAATGCGCAAGTCACCTACCCTAACGTGAGCGCTTACCATCTATACTTTGATTTAATACCGGGTGGTCAGAGAGATAGTGCAGCTGCTTCAGACGTGGATTTTCAAAAAAACGGGTACGAGTGGGAGTTTAACATACAGTTTGACGCAGGCCTCTACGGAGAGAACTACGGTAAGCCATTTATGCAGTTTCCGGATTGGAGCATAGCTACTATTGAGGACTTCGGCGTTGACTTAGCTAGAAGCGCTTTCGAAATGAGGGTTAGTAAAGCTTTGCTTGAGGAGAGATTCGGAGAACTTGGGACGGCAAGGGTTTTCGTCGGTTCGATTAAACCAGGTGAGCCGAAGGGTAGCTGGGGCACTTGGGCACATGCCTTCGACCCCCAGCATCCGGGATGCCCAGGGGAAGCGGCCTGGGGTACCTGCGGCCCGGAAAATGATAGAGGCAGCGACTTCGCCGACGTAATGCCTAACGATTCTCTCGAGCCTCCTAGCGGCGGATGGTGGGAAGACTGGCTGAGCCATGTTACTACCATGATACCAGTAAACCTGGCTCCAACTGAAAAAGCTGCTCCAACATTGCCCTGGGCAGGGATTGCAGCAGGAATCATCATCCTAGCAATAATAGTTGTAATAATAGTGGCCTACTACGTGCTTAAGCGTAAGACTAAGACTTAGCCTCCTAACTCTTTTATTTTTTTCCACAATATTCCTTAGAGAAATCAAGCCTCGGGAGGGATTCGAACCCTCGACCTGCAGCTATCTCAGCCTCTTGCTTACGAGGCTGCCACTCTACCAGGCTGAGTTACCGAGGCTCATCCTAATATCTCTATGGAGAAGCTTAAAATTCTTTCCCTAGCCTTATTTATAGTTTAAAAGTTATTTTTTTATTTGAGGGCCGCCGCCGAGATTTGAACTCGGACAAGTGGCTCCACAGGCCACCGCGCTGCCTGGTTACGCTACAGCGGCCACAATCAATCTCCATTACAACCTTGTTTTAAAACTTTCTTCAAAATGCCTTGAACTCCCCCCGGAGAGGCTAAAGAATTTATATATCCTTTAGAAATAAGAGCCTCGGGCCGGTAGTTCAGTGGTAGAATGTCCGGTTTGCACCCGGAATGAAATGCTCCCGGAGGGTCGTGGGTTCGAGTCCCACCCGGTCCACTCCAATGTTTTATCTCAAAAATAAAACTAGTTTATTAGACTCTACCAACATTCTAACTGGGTTGGGAAGTGAAGACTGACGAGTATCAAAGGTTTCTGCATCCCGGTTTTAAACCATTCGACCCTATTAAACTCGCTGAGGAAACCGAGCGAATAGTAACCAGGCTTGGGCCGGAGGGGTTGGAAAGAAAGTATACCGGCTTCTACTCAGTACCTGTTTACAGGGGTATTGCTACTGGCTATGCTGTTGGCTGCTGTCTCCGCTGCATCTACTGCTGGTCAAACTGGTCGAGGGACTTTCCAGAAAAATTTGGAGAATTCTATTCTCCGAAGGAAGCTGCTAGACTACTTTTCAAGGCTGCTGAAGAAGGAGTAACGTACTCTGAGTATTGGAGAAGAGTATTGCCTAAGGTTAGTAAGCTCCGAGTCTCTGGATGTGAGCCCACAATAGGCATGGAGCATCTTCTTAAGGTTCTTGAACATGTTAAATCTTCAAACTATCCCCTGTTCATCTTGGAAACGAACGGGATAATTTTGGGTTCGAACATTAACTATGTTAAAAGATTAGTGGAGTTTAAGGATAGGCTTTACGTCAGAGTATCGTTTAAGGCCGCTTCTCCAGAGGGCTTCACAGTCAGAACAGGTGCTCAAGGAGAATTCTACAAGCTTCCTTTCAAAGCCCTGAAACAGCTTCTGGATGAGGGTATTCATGCTAGGGCTGCTGCCATGACTGATAAGAGGATAATGTCGCAGGAGGAGAGGAAGATCCTCATCCAGATGCTTGATGAAATAGATCCTCAAGCAAGATATGCTGAGACGCTGGAGGAAGAAACCATAGACCCGTATGACAATACTGTAAAGCGCCTCAGGGCCTCGGTGGACAGAGAGTTTGCAGAGAAGCTTGAGAACGAGATAATCAGTTTTCAGAAAGGCTTTTCAAGGCTTGAAAAAGAAAATTAAAAAATAATTAGTCTAGTCTAACGCTAGAGATTTCAGAGAGGTCCGTAAGGCTGTTTGCCTTAACCATCCCGCTGGAGAGAGTGTATAAAACATCGTCGATGTAAAGGCTTCTAATCACTTGGTATTTTGAGTCGAAATAGTAACCGCTCTTATCCAGGTCTTCAGTGTTCTCAAGGTGCGTTATCCTGCCTCTTAATCCTATGCCTTCTGTAGGAGATATGTTGAAAACATACGCTCCTTGGAAAACATATTCGCCATAAGTATAGGGCGGGATATCCCCCGAATACTTCTCTCTGAAAATCCTAGCCTCCAATACGGGTATTACAAGGATGTTTCTCTTCATGTCGAAAAGGAAGGCATGGTGATCCCTTAAGACCGGAGAATCCGTTCCTCTGTCACCTATGATCATCTTGCCAACTTCTCTTGGGCTGGTCACGTTTGAAACATCGAACAATGATATTTTCAAACCTTGGTACCATGCGAAATCCCCCTCCTCCGCTTCAACAGTCTCCTTACCCACGCCTATGAGGTAATCATCGTCGTAGGGGTGGAGGTAGTCAGAGTACCCGGGTATCTTAAGCTTGCCGAGGACCCTTGGCTCAGCAGGATTACTCAGGTCTATTGTGAAAAGCGGGTCAACCTTCTTGAACGTAACGAGATAACACCTAGAACCCATGAACCTGGCTGAGTAAATCTGCTCGCCGGGGGCGAGGTCTTCAAGCCTGCCAACTATCTGAAGTGTTTCGGAATCAAGGATGTAAACATGGTTGGCGCTCGTAGCCTCGCTTAGAAACCTTGCCACGTGCCCCGTGGTAGTTGCTATTCTGAAATAGCCCTCATACTCGTCCATCGAAAACTGGTTTAAAACCCTGCCTGGAACCTCGCCGCTCGCCTCACACTTTATGTCTAGACCATTAATCCTAATCCTATGTATCTCAGTGGATTCTTTGCCATCCCGTATCCAGAAATGCTTCGGCATGGCGACGTAAATATTGTCCAAAGAGACGTACATGCAGGACGCGTAACCTGTTAAAACAGACTTATACTCCACTTCCTCTTCAGAATACAGGTCTACTGCAACTATAGTGGTGTAGCTTTCAGGGACCTCAGTGGCATCGGAATAGAATATTTTATCCGGGGGTATGTCAACAATATTATCTCCAACCATTATTTGAGGAGTGGAAACCTTCCAATCTTCGTTAAAAATCCTGATAACGGGACTGGTTGCAACGATGTAAACATGCCTCCCAATCATCCTCGAACTCAAGTAAGAACCATCTGTGGAAACACGTTTCTTCAAAACAGGATTACTCGTATTTGAAATATCATAAACCTCTAAAACTGTCGCCCATCGATAGCAAGGATAATCCTCCTCTTCGAAGGCAATAGAATCATATTTTAACACAGCAAGCCTATCATTATTGATAAATAAGCCAATGGGGTTTCCTTTAATCCTAATCTCAGAGATCTTCTTCATCTTCTCCGGAGGATAGGCTTCAATTACGAAGATGTTTCCCTCAGAAATCATGTAGATGTATCTGCCATCTGTCTTAACAATATCGGCTTCATCAACGCCAGAGACTTGGATGTTAGTAGTCGAGTATTCAGCTTCAAGCGTACCAATAGCATCCACCCCGGGAGAAAGCCTTGGCAAGAAATACGGGCTTTTAACCCAGTAACTCAAACCTCCAAAAAAATCCTTCAAATATCTTTCAATAACCCTGCTTTTGACGAAATTCTCTAGCTCTTCATAAGACGTAAAGTTTCTTAGTCTATTATTGTTACCGCTTAGGTTTATGACGAAGGTGGCTAAGGAGATAGATATGATCAAAATTAAAGTCATGAAGATCGTAAGTATCTTCCTCATTACTTTCTCACCGATTGGAGAATAAAGCGTCTCCTAATTATCCTAGAGTTTAGGACAACTTGTCTATAAATTAGGACAATCGATATAGTGCTTTTATAGCTAGTTTAAAGCAACCTCAGATTCGAGTTCTTATGCTTAGTACTTAAACTACTCGTAAGTCCCTCTTTTATTTTTCCCTTGATTACCATAATAACTATCGTCACTATAATGAATATGGTGGCGAAAATTGTCAACATTATAGTATAGCTCACTAGAATTATGAACGTTGCTTCAGAAACTTTCCTCCATCACACCTTATGCATCAATATCCTTAGAGTAGAACTTTATACCTAGAAACCTCCTTAAACAGAAGACACAAAGAAACTCATATTTCCAGATGAACATTAACCCAGAGTTTCTAAGTTACAGAGGAATCGAGGTTAACGGTAAAATGTTAATCCATATGCTTTCAGCATATCGTAATGTTTAGTGTTTCTTGTCATTAGCTTAAGCTTTTTCACCACTGCCGTAGCCCCTATTATAAGGTCTCGGTCTTCAACAAGCCTACCAGAAGCCTTCTCCAGAATCTCGTTATCTAACCAAACGACAATGAAGGATTCCTCAAGGATTTTCCTTACCTCCTTGACGTTCTTCGTCCCTATGATGAACTCATAAATAGTTATTTCAGAGACATGGTGAGAATCCTCGGGGTATAGCTCCAGCTCTCCCCTATAGTAATCGATTAGGCAATCAGTATCCACTAGTATTCTCTCGCCCATTTTCTAACCCTGGTCTCATCATACTCCATTTCCAGCAGTTTTTGCATCTTTTTCTTATGTCTGAGCCTCTTCTCGGCCAGGGCTATGTTCGCAAGCTCGTTCAGAAACTCATCCCATGCCTTCTCTCCCTTAATGCTCTCTAACCGTTTCTTCGTTTCCTTGCTCACCGGTATGGTGCTCATAACTAATGAATTATTAATTATATTTTAATAAATTTTTCCTCGGTATGCGGGTGAAAGCGGAACCGCACGATTTCGATTATTAATATGTTGCTAACGTATGTGTAAAAACTGGTTTCGGCCTATATGGCTCCTCCAAGTACTTGATCTCGACGTTTGTCAGCTTCACGCTTAACGCACCCTCAGCTATTTTCCTGTCTTCAGGATTATTCTTAGACAGTAAGGGACTGGTAGCTGAGAAGCTGAAAACATCATCGACTTCCACAACGAGGAATTCAAATTCGCCAATGACATTGGGCAGGAGGAAGCCATTGAAACAGACCATGCTTTCGACGGCACCGGCTTCGACATACCTGAGAGAACTGAGGCCTTCAAAATACTAAACGCGATAACTGCGAAATCCAGGGAGGCTGGGGAGGCCATCGTAGAGTGGCTGAAGCTCACCGTTGAAGACGGGAGACTGAAGAAAATCCTGGATTCTGGCTTATTAGGCGAGATAAGCGAGCTGGAGGAGAACAGGCTCAAAGACATAGGGGAGGCATGGAGGCTAAATAAAAATGCTGGAGACTTCAACAACCTCATGAAAGGAGTTGAAACAGCACTGGAGCTACGTGGAGAAGAACGCGTTGCGAAAATCTTCACACTGCTACACGACTTCGTTGAAACCAGGGACAAGGACAAGGTTGCCTTCCTTGAAAAAACACTAGGCTGGATGTCCGAGGTTAGGGAAGCGTTTAAAAAAGGAGATGATAGGCGCACATGGATAGTTGACAGGGTAGTAGAGCTGGCAGACTCTTCTAAATCCAAGCTGGATGGTGCACAGATGCTACGGGTCTCTACAATACTTGAAAACCTGCTTGAAACGCGCGGCGGGAGAGACGCCTACAGCATCTTCATCAAATACCTTCATGGCCACCTGCTCGAGTACGCTGGACTAGGTGGAGAAAAGGTTGAACCAAGCCTTCTAGAGGAATGCTTAAGCAAGTGGGAAACCGCGTCGAAAACCAAGGATTCACATATTTCGCTACTGAGATCCAGTGTTTCCCAGGGATCCGTAAGGTATGAGGCGAATACTCCAATGGAGATGAACTACATCAGGGTGGATAAAGGCGGCGAAGAGGCATACATCCCGGTGATAGCGACGAAAATACAAGATGAGGAAGGCAAAGAGGCATGCATCGTCCCGGTTCCGAGAGACGCTCAGAAATATCTTAAGGAAATCGGATACCTGCCTAAGGACATTGGCCTAATCCTGTTCACGGAGACCAAGCCGGAGAACGCTAAGGTCATAATTCCGGTAACCGTCGAAGAAGACGGAAAGATCGCGTTGACAGAATGGCTCAAAAGATTCCTACATAAGAACCCTGAGTACAGGGAGAAATACCTTATTGAAACTGAAAGGGGCTATGTGCTGAACTTAAAGCAATTGGAACGCGATTGCATGGTTCTCATAGTGACAGCTAGGAAAGATGGACAAGTATGTGAAAGGAAAGTCTTATTGAAGTCCTACGAACAGACTCTAGTCAGAACAAGGGTCGAAGAGATAGCAAATCCTAAAGATACCATTATCTGTGAGTTCAAAATAGAGAGTTGGAAGAAGAGAATACTGAATGTAGAGGAGGCAAAAGATGTTCTCAGAACTCAGTTCTTGATTAAGGATGAAAAATTAATTAATGATTTAGCAAAGCGCCTTCACGTAGTAATGCATTTGTCTGAGTTAGATTTAGAAAGTACAAACCTTGATGCGGATAGTAAAGGTAGACTAACGGAGTTCATAGCCTTCCTAACGGCTCCCGATAAGGTTGAGCAATATCAGGTAAGATTTGAAACAAGTTTAGGGGATCTTGTTGCGGATTTTGTACTGAAGGTAAAATATATCGTCGAAACTAAGTACAGGTCTGGCGAAATAAAAGAAGAAGATTTAGAAAGTATATTGGAACAACTTGCTAAATATAAGGAAGTGATAACTTATGATGAGACAAAGGGGAGGACGCTAATATTATTCTTCTTGGGGCTATCCGATTCGGAGTTTGAAAAATTGAAGGGGGAGATTGTGAATACGCTTGGAGGATACGAGAGCTGGATGAGGATTGTGAGAAGCATGGAGGAGCTGAAAAGCCTGTTAAAAGGTCTATAGAGATCTGGAAGGTCTTCCTATACTGACATGGGGCCCCCATTCGTATATACCTCTACCGGGTTTTTCATTAAGTATTCTAATATGCTGATGATTTCTTCGCTTATCTTTTTCGGCGGTGCATATTTTTTATCAGTCTTTGCACTCAAGATGTCTTCCTCCTTTGACACTAGGTGTCGCGAGTCGATTCTCATTGATCTCCCGGGCTCATCCATCAGTTTGAACACGTAGCCTTTATACTTGAAGCCGTAAATACATGAATACTCATCGGTTGTCCCAGCCTCCGAGGGCATGCCGAAACACCACATCAACCTGTATATCGCTAATGCTTTACGCTGGTTATAGACCTCCGGCTTAGTCGGGATGAGAACATAGTCATCCTTGCCCTCGCCCCTTGTAGCTATATCACCAAAATCAATATTGTCTGTCCATATAAGTAGGACCTGTAAATCCTCCCCCTTCTGCGGCATCTCCTCTTTACCTATCTTTTCAACGACGACTTCCTCGCCATCCAGCTTCAGCTTCACTAACCCATTTTTACGGTCTCGCTTCAGCAACTCTATCCTATGCTTAGCCTCACTCATCCACCTATAAATCCTGAATGGAGATATTTAAGCTACTCCGTGTTTCTACTTAAGAGATTCAGGTGATTTGAGAAAAAGGAAAGCCACTACGATTTTACGGATCAATACTTCTAACTGGTATCTTTAAACATCTTCTAAAACCAGTATGGGATTAAGAAAGAGGAGACGCTTTGGCGTCTAGCTGGCTATCTTCATAAGGTGATGTTGCTGACGGAAGAAGAAGGTTTAACGTTGACAGATAGCCAGTGGAAGAGAGATTTTGGTGAGTGGATGACCTTCCAAATACTATGGGGCTATGGCTTATTTGAGGATTACCAAGTAGAGGTAGAGGGCACCGAAGGAAGAATAAAAGCTGATTTTAAAGCAAGCGGAAAGCGTTTGGTTAAAACGAAAAACATGGAGCCTCGCTGGGTGTTGATAATACATGGCTAAAGACGCTAGAGAATGAACTCATAAGATACAGAGAAGCGGTTGAGGCGGGAAACGTAGAGAGTGTCGTGCTGTTCCTCTGCAATTCCCTTGGGCAGAAAGAGCTTGCTCATCTGGAGAGCAAGCTGAATGAGTGGTTCGATGATCTAAGCTGGTTGAAAATATGCAATGGGAAGGAAGAGTTCATAAAGTATCTAATGGGATCCTAAACCAAACGAATGATAGTTAGAAGCTTACGGTTATCATCAAAATGCAAGCTCGATGAAGAAAGAAGATCTACCCTATTGCACAGAGATAAACATCCCAGCTTCCTACGTATATTGTACCGTCTGCCCCAATAGCTGGGGAAGAGGAAGAGATAGCGTCCTCAGTCTTATATCTCCACTTAAGCGTTCCATCTGGATTAACGGCGTGAAGATACTCCCCACCTCCCACGTATATCGTACCGTCCACTCCGATTGCGGGAGAAGAATAAGCCAAACCATCCGTTGCATACTTCCACTTCAACTTTGCCTCCTGCGCGCCAAGATAAGGAGACCTCCCGGTATGCTGGGGATCGTGCTTGAACATCGGCCAAGGATTTTCAGACACTCTTACTCTATGCTTAACCCTATTCATTCTGCTAAAATATTCCTGAATAAGGTATTTAAATCTCCACGTGAAACGGGAGGAAGCAAAGCTGCTTGACGGAAAAGAGGCCCTGCTTTTTCAAAACTTGTCAAATTTTTTATTTATTAGTAGAGAAGCACCGTGTAAAACCATATTCTTGCATCAGGATACTTCCTGCGTATTTCCAAGACCTTCAGGAAAAAGTCGGCGATTTTCTTTATATCTTCTTCGTAATGCTATATCGGGTCTTCGCACTTACATCTATAGAAATAGGTTTGCCTTAAAAACTTACGTTTTAAAGCCCCTTTTAACCCATTTCTCCCTAAAAATCGAAAAGAGGTGAGACATAACTCTTGAGAAAGGCTTAATAACCCATTTTCGAGAGAAACCTTCGTCAAAGCTAAAGGTGTCAACCAGAATTGCCCAGATACAAGACCACGGAAGAGGTATTGAAGCTTTCGAAGAACCTAGAGAACATTAGAAATATTTCGATTTGTGCTCATGTTGATCATGGTAAGACCACATTATCGGATTCTCTTTTGGCTGCTTCAGGATTATTGTCGCCGACGGTGGCAGGTGAAGCACTAGCACTGGACTACTTGAAGATTGAGCAGGAGAGACAGTTCACATATAAAGCTGCAAATGTATCGCTATATCATGAGTTAAATGGTAAATCGTATATAATTAATTTAATAGATACACCTGGACATATAGACTTTACGGGTAATGTGACTCGTAGTTTGCGTGCTATTGATGGTGCTGTTATTGTTGTTGATAGTGTTGAGGGTGTTTTGGTTCAGACTGAGACTGTTACGCGTCAGGCTTTGGAGGAGTATGTTAGGCCTGTACTCTTCATTAATAAGGTTGACCGTTTGATTCGTGAGCTTAAGCTTACTCCGCAGGAGGTTGAGAAGACTCTTCTGAAGATTATTGCTGATTTCAATAGGCTTATTGAGCTTTATGGTCCTGAGGAGTTTAGGTCTCAGTGGCGTGTTGATGCTTTGAAGGGTATGGTTGCTTTCGGTAGTGCTAAGGACAGGTGGGGCTTTACTATTCCAAGGATGCAGAAGGCTGGTTTGAAGTTTAGCGATGTTGTTTCTGCTTATGAGAATGGTAGGCAGGCTGAGCTTACTAAGGTTCTTCCCTTACACGATGCTGTGCTGGATATGGTTATTAATTTCCTTCCTCCTCCTTCCGTCGCTCAGGCTTATAGGATTCCTAAGATTTGGAAGGGTGATTTAGACAGTGAGGTTGGGAGGGCGATGTTGAAGTGTGATCCTAATGGCCCGGTTGTGATGGCTGCTTCCCATATTAGGGTTGATCCTCAGGCTGGTGTTGTTGCTACTGGGAGGCTTTTCTCCGGCACGGTTTACGAGGGGCAGGAGGTTTACCTTATTAACTCTAGGGCTAAGGGTAGGGTTCAGCAAGTCTGCCTGTACATGGGTCCTCACAGAGAGGTTGTTGGCGCGATGTCTGCGGGTAATATCCCTGCGTTGCTGGGCTTGGATTCTGCTAGGGCTGGTGAGACTATTACGACTCTTCAGGATCTTGTTCCTTTTGAGAGTATTAGGTATGTTTCTGAGCCTGTTATGACTATTTCCGTCGAGCCTAAGAATCCTGCTCAGCTCCCTGAGCTGGTTAACGTGATGCATAGGCTTAGCATTGAGGATCCTAATCTTAAGGTGACTATTAACGAGCAGACTGGCGAGTATCTTCTCTCAGGCATGGGTCAGCTTCACCTTGAGGTTGCCACCACCTTTATTCAAGAGGCTGGTATTCAGATAACTACTTCGCGCCCAATAGTTATCTACAGGGAGAGTATTAGGAGAAAGGGCAGCCCTGTGCTGGTTAGGTCTCCTAACGGGCATAACAAGGTGTTGATAGAGGTTGAGCCTCTTGAGCCGAAGGTTATAGAGCTTATTGCAACAGGCAGGATAACGGAGTTCACTGACAGGAGGGAGGTTGCTAGAATGCTTAGGGAGTGCGGCTGGCCTGCTGACGAGGCCCGGGGTGTTCAAGCTATTAGCGAGAGCTTCAGCATACTTGTCGACGCAACCAAGGGTGTTCAGAGGCTTGAGCAGGTTTCCGGCAGTATTAGGATGGGCTTCATCGAAGCCATGAACGAGGGTATTCTGGCGAGGGAGCCTGTTAGAGGTGTTAAGGTTAAGCTTCTCGACGCAACTATTCACGAGGATCCTGCTCACCACGGTCCTGCTCAGATTATTCCAGCCGTGAGAAGGGCTACTCATGCTTCTATTCTTCTCGCAGACCCCGTTATACTGGAGCCTATTCTCAGGATAGATGTGAGGACGAGCATGGATCAGGTTGGGAACGTCACGAGGGTTCTGAGCCGTATCAGGGGCAAGATCCTGAGCATAGAGCAGAAGGGGTTGATGACTTTCATCGTCGGAGAGCTTCCTGCAGCGGAGAGCTTCACCCTGTCTGAGGATTTGAGGAGTGCTACCGGAGGCAGGGTTTTCTGGGATACTAGCTTCGCCAGGTGGGAGCCTGTTCCAAGCCAGCTTTTCAACACTGTGGTTGCTGAGATAAGGAAGAGGAAGGGGCTTCCCGCGGAGATTCCGAGGGTGGAGGATCTAGTAGAATAGTGGACTAGGTTCTGCTTTCAACAGGCGCCTTGATAAGGCTCCAATCTATCCTGTTCACAAGGTCTTTAAGAACTTTCTTAAGCTCATCCAATGCTTTCTCCCTACCCAGTTGGCTAGCATTCCAAGTAACGAATGGAGGGTAGAAGCTTGCCTCCTTGAACTTGGGCTTTCCCTCCTCTATTTCAAACTTTATATAGCCTACTTCTCTCAGGTAACAGTTGTCGTTGGGGCATAGAATGTCTATTTCGTTAAGCTCCTTCTTGAGGTAGAGAAGCTTGAATTCAGAAGCGTTCTCTATCTTCCTGCCGCAGGGACAGATTAGTGTGGGACTCATTTTCCCTAAGTCTACTTTAGGTCTGTCTTAAAGTTTTCCTTAATCAAGTTGTAGATTAAAGTTTTTATACCCCTCTCTTCAAAAGAGGTTTCCGAGGTGATATTAAAATGGCTGCTATACCCGCAACGGTGGGAGGAACGCCTGTTCTCATACTCAAAGAGGGCAGTACGAGGACGAGGGGCAGGGAAGCGCAAAGAAACAATCTGAATGCTGCAATAGCACTGTCTGAAATAGTCCGTTCTTCACTGGGTCCGAGAGGAATGGATAAGATGCTTGTAGACTCCCTCGGCGACGTTACGATAACCAACGATGGCGCAACTATTCTGAAAGAGATGGAGATCGAGCACCCTGCTGCAAAAATGATGGTTGAGGTGGCGAAGAGCACCGACGTTGAGGCTGGCGACGGAACTACGTCAGCCGTTGTACTCGCCGGAGAGCTTCTGAAAAAGGCTGAGGAGCTTCTCGACATGGATGTCCACCCGACCATCATAGTTGACGGTTACAAGAAGGCTACTACCATGGCTCTTTCCTTCCTTAAGGAGATTGCCAAGGAGGTCAAGCCCACTGACAGGGAGGTTCTTAAACTAATAGCCATGACTGCTTTAACGAGCAAGGTTGTTAGAGACTACGCTGAGCAGCTTGCAGACATAGCGGTGGAGGCAATTTTAAACGTTGCTAAGGAGGAGAACGGCAAGTACAACGTTAGAATCGACGACGTTAAAGTCGAGAAGAAAGCGGGCGGCTCAGTCATGGAGACCAAGCTGATTAAAGGCATTGTTTTAGACAAGGAAGTTGTTCATTCAGGTATGCCTAAGAAAGTGGTTAACGCTAAAATAGCTATTCTGAACAGTCCACTCGAGATAGAGAAGACCGAGTTCGATGCTAAGATAAGCATTGAAAGCCCTGAGCAGATTAAGGCCTTCTTAGATGAGGAGCAGAAGATTCTTAAGGGCATGGTTGACAAGATTGTTGAAGCCGGTGCTAACGTAGTGCTCTGCCAGAAGGGTATTGACGACATTGCGCAGCACTATCTTGCTAAAGCAGGCATACTCGCAGTCCGGAGGGTTAAAGAATCTGACATAGAGAAGGCTTCAAAGGCGACTGGAGCAAGAATCGTCACCAGCGTTAACGAGCTGTCCAAGGAAGACCTTGGCTACGCTGGCTTAGTGGAGGAGAGGAAAGTCGGAGAAGATAAATGGGTATTCATAGAGCAGTGCAAGGATCCGAGGTCTGTAACCATACTCATAAGAGGCGGGACGGAGAAAATGGTTGACGAGGCCGATAGGGCCCTGCACGATGCTCTCTGCGTTGTAAAGGATGTTGTCACCTACCCGTACATCGTTGCTGGAGCAGGGGCTCCGGAGATAGAGGTGGCGATGAGAATTAGGAAGAAGGCTGAGACAATAGCTGGCAAGGAGCAGCTTGCAGTATTAAGGTTTGCAGACGCATTGGAGTCAATACCATCGGCGCTTGCAGAAAACGCTGGTATGGATCCGATAGACATAATCGCCGAATTGAGGAAGAATCATGAAGGTGGCAACAGGTGGTATGGAATCGATGTGTACGCTAAGAAAACTGCTGACAGCTGGGCTAATAATATCATAGAGCCTCTTCTAGTAAAAGAGCAGATAATAAAATCCGCTAGCGAAGCCGCCAGCATGATTCTGAGAATAGACGATGTGATTGCTGCAGGCAAGCTTAAGGAGAAAGAGAAGCCCCCGTCTCCACCCTCTGAGGGAGCAGGCGGAGGAGAACTAGACTAAGCCTTTAATCCCCAGCTTTTACCTTTCTTTTCTTTTTTCCAATAAGGCTTTCAAAATTGTTTTAAAAATAATTCTTATCTCACTCTTCATACTTAAGAAGCATTTCTAAGTTCTTGGCTTTATAGGGGTCAAATAAGTTGATTGAGTAAAAACAATTGGCAGCGTCTTCTGTTCTAATGATTTGATTAATTTAATGACATGGATGCGGCGCCCGGGATTTGAACCCGGGATTCCCAGCTTGGGGGGCTGGTTTTAGGGAAGCAAGCCTGTCCTACCAGGCTAGACCAGCGCCGCTTATCTAAGTTAATGTGTAAAATGGTGGATAAAAATTTTACAGCGAATTATGCTTCTTCTCCACTCTCCTATTTCTAGACTCAAAACAAGGCGAATAAAAGGTTTCCTCCGCGTTTTCACTATATTCAAAAGAGAATTCTTAAAGGGCTTGCGAGTAGGTACAACTGTTTTCCCCAGAAAGCTTAAAAACGCCCCTTTAAAACCACTTTAATGTGGTGGAAAGCGATGAATTCTCTGGCCTTTGGGACCATGATTCCCGAGATCTTGAGTTATGAGCTTCCACCACTCTTCTACAGGAGGTTTGAATATTGAGTCTAGAACCCACTGGTGCTCCACTCAGAGTTTCGGATTTAAGTTTAAAAAGGGGAGATCATTTCCTACTTTCGAACATCAGCTTTGTTCTAGACCATTCTGAAATACTTGGAGTAGTCTCCAACAGGATCGAGCCCGTTGACCACTTGTTCCGTATCCTGCTTCTCTTAGAGAAGCCGACATCAGGCACCATAATATACTTCAATAATCCGGTTATTCAAAGGAAGGATTTGATTAAAAGAATCGGTTTCTACTCCTGTCAGATGGACCTGCTTGGAAACTCCACGGTATTGGATAATCTACTTCTCTCAGCCTCAATGCATGGCTTGCACAAGGAAAAATCCCTAGCTAGGGCGAAGGAAATACTCTCATTGTTCGAAGCATCCGACTTGGCTCCGGTAAAATGGTTTAGGCTCCCCCTATCATTGAGAAGGAAGTTATGCTTCGCATCGGCCTTCATACATGATCCAGCCGTAGTATTATTGTACGATCCTTTTAGAGGAGTTCCTTTTGATGTCGCGGTGTTAATGAGGAATTTCATAAGGACCTCCATAGACTTAGGAAAATCCATGATAATCTTCTCAACGACTCCGCTATTGCTCGACGAAGTATGCGACAGAATCATGGTTTTACATAATGGGCAGCAGACCGCTGTGGATCATGTTGAAAGCTTTGTCACAGGCGTTGGAGGCCCCGGAATACTTTCCTTCCACGTTTCAAAATTTAATATAGAGGCTAATATTGATGCTCTTGAGAAAATGGGCGTAAGCTGGTATGCTACCGGAGAGAACGAGGCGGTTATAGAACTGGATAATGCTCCAGAGAAGATACAGGGTCTTCTGGATCTGCTTGTTAAAAAAGGTGCTGTAGTAAACAAGATAATAAGCAGTAGGCAGCACCTGCTTGAGTCTGCGAACAGGTTTATGGAGGTTTAACAAGGTTGGTGAACTTATTCCTCCAGGAGTTGAAGCTCTTCTTTACTTCACCGCTCTTCATAAGCCTAGAGCTTGTTTCAGTCATTGTAATCGCGGTGCTAAAAATCGTCGGAGGTATCTTTAGCAATCTAGCAGTTCCAGACGAATTGTTAGCAGTCATATGGTTAATGCTCATCCTCTACTCTACATATTTCGAACTCGAAATGTGGCGTGAATGGTTTTTAAACAAAGGTATTAAAATCAAGATTTATACTAGCTATTCTTCTCAAACTCCTTTTCTGGTACACTCTGTTGTTTCGTTGGTTTTACTGGAGTTTAAGACGCTGGTTTTCATCCTGCCCTATTTACTACTCTCGTATGTTCAAATGCCCTCCCTACTATTTTTTATGATCGCTACACATGTTAACTGGCTTCTATCTCTTTCCATAGGTAATATTTTTTCAAAGGAGGCGTTTAGTAAGCTAGCGGATTCAACAGCTTCTTTCCTGTGCGTGTCTATCTTCAATACAATTATTTTCCTCTCATTCAACCAATGTTTTTCATCGCCCGCTTCTCTTTTCTCTATGGTGCCTTGGCCTGTGCCTTCGCTAGAAAATGATAGAGTAAACAATCTTAATGAGCCGGTTTTCCTAGTTGTATCTATCCTATCTATAGTGTTCTACGCTATAGCAGTATACGTAAACTATAATGCTGCTAAAAGCATTCGTATGGACGATTAACCGTCTCATAATAAGGGGAAAGATTAATATAGTCCTCATGCATGAGGGCTCCTGCTTAGGAGGTGCAGCAAGTGTACTCGATGAATAATGCTCCAAGGGGGCGAGATCCCGTCCGCCAACTGCTTACGCCCTAAGAGCCTCACCTCCTTTAGCGACCATAGCTACAATTCTTCATGGAGGTGTTTTCAATGGTTTCAGGAGCTAGACTAATAGTTGATAAGCTTAGGGAAAATAGGGTTAAGACGGTATTTGGAATACCTGGGGGAGCAGTTCTTCCACTGTTCGACGAGCTATACAAGGCTGGAGACATAGAGTTTATTCTAACGAGGCATGAGCAGGGCGCTGCCCACATGGCTGATGGGTATGCTAGGGCAACTGGGAAAGCTGGTGTTGTAATAGTAACATCCGGCCCAGGTGCCACTAACCTAGCCACCGGCATTGCAAACGCATACTTAGATTCCTCTCCAGTGATAAGTATGGCTGGCCAAGTACCAACATCCTCAATAGGATACGATGCTTTCCAAGAGGCTAATATCTTCTCCATGATGATAGGGTTGACTAAGATGAACTTTCTGCCGAGAAACCTGGAGGAATTGAATTCCGCTCTTGAAAACGCTTTCAAAATCGCTCTCTCAGGAAGGCCTGGCCCAGTTCACATCGATATTCCGAGGGATGTTCAACTAGTGGAGGGTGAGCCGAAGAACAATATCTTCTCGTACTCCTATAATCCTCCAATACCCTCTGATGAAGAAATATTTCTAGCATCAAGAATGCTTGCAGATGCGGAAAGGCCTGTTATACTTGCTGGCGGCGGAGTAATAATGTCAGGAGCCTCCAGCGAACTTGTTGCTTTAGCAGAGTTGCTAAACGCTCCGGTAGTGACTACTCTAATGGGGAAGGGCAGTATTCCAGAGGATCATCCTCTTTCACTGGGTTGTGTAGGTATGCATGGTAAACTGGGTGCAATAAGAGCTGTTCAAGAAAGCGATGTTCTCATCGCTGTAGGTGCAAGATTTAGCGATAGGACTACAGGTAAGTTAAGTGGTTTTGCTCCAAGAGCTAAGAAAATACATATTGACATAGATAGGTCTGAAATAGGGAAGCTCCTTAAGCCAGATATCGGTATAGTGGGAGATGCAAAGTACGTTTTGAACAAACTTTACTCAAACCTGGTAAAGATGGTTCAAAAGGGTAAGGCTGGGAAATGGGGTGAGAAACTCAAACAGCTTAAAAAAGAGTCTGAGTTCCTTTATGATTACGATGGTGTGCCAATAAAACCGAGTACTGTTGTTAGAGTTCTAAACGATTACGTTGCTCCTAGTGACTTTGTAACTACTGAAGTCGGCCAGTGTCAAATGTATGCCTCTCTACACTTCTTAGCGAAACGCCCAAGGCAATTCATATCCTCTGGAGGACTTGGAACAATGGGCTTCGGGCTTCCTGCAGCAATAGGTGTTAAGGCTGCTTTCCGCGAGCAAAGAGTTTTCGACATTGCTGGCGATGGCAGCTTCTTCATGACATGTAACCAGCTACCGGTTTCTGTAGACTACAACCTCCCAATCATAGTGGTTGTTCTCAACAACTACTTCTTGGGGATGGTTAGACAATGGCAGGAATTGTTCTATGGCAGGAGATACATAGCTGTAGATCTTAAGGGTAAGGCTGATATAGCAAAGGTTTCAGAAGGATTTGGCGCTAGAGCATTCAAAGTATCACGGGTCGGCGAGCTTAAAGAAGCTTTACAAATAGCTGTTAAACAGAATGAGACAACTGTAATAGACGTGATCGTTGAGCGGGAGGACAACGTGTTTCCAATGATTCCGCCTGCAGCAACGCTTGATCAAGTCATAGCTGGGAGGTGAAAATATGGCTATAGATGAGAATAAGAGATTCATTGTTCTCAGAGTTCTCAACATACCGGGAGTAATGGAAAGAATCTCGTCGATATTTGCAAGAAGAGGAATTAATATAGATACTATCACTGTGGGGGTGATAAACGGGAATTCTTCTCAGATCTCCCTTACATTCAATCTTCCCGAGGATAAGTTTGAGAATATCGTGAAGGTTTTAGAGAAGAACCCATGTGTGCTTGAGGTTAAAATAGGATCGCTTGAGTCAGACGTTGTAAGAGAAGCCTTTGTAGCGGTTCTTAGGGATTGTGATACTAACGTTAGCGACTATATCAGGATTAGGTATCGCGCTAGGACAACTTTATTAAGCGAGTCAAGGCTTCTAGTAGAGTTACTAGCAGACCCTAGGATGGTGAATGAGTTTAAAGAGGAATTCTCAGACCGTATAGAAAGCTTTTCGCGAAGTGGAGTGATGATTCATACATTAAACCACTACAGAAAGTTAAAAGCTTAAAAGAATTAGTAAATTCGTCAACTGCGTGATTTGAAATGGCTAGGATAATAAGGGATGATGATATAACAATAGAGCTGATAAAAAATAAAACTATTGCTGTAATAGGATATGGCTCACAGGGTGAAGCGCAAGCTAAGAACATTAGGGATAGTGGGATTAGGACGATACTTGGTTTAAGAAAAGACGGAGCCTCTTGGAAGAGGGCTGTTGAAGACGGTTTCGAAGTCTATGAGATAGGAGAAGCTGTTAGGAAAGGCGATATTGTAATGATGCTTCTCCCAGACCCTGCTCAACCCAAGGTTTACGAAGAGCACGTGGCACCAAACATTTCAAAGGGTTCTGCTCTCGTGTTTGCACATGCATTCAACATATATTATAGGCAAATAGTTCCTGCAACTTGGCTGGATGTTGTGCTTGTAGCCCCTAAGGCTCCAGGTCCTGCTTTGAGAGATGCTTACGTCCATAATACTGGAGTACCCGGGTTAATAGCGGTGCATCAAGATTACACAGGTAATGCTTCAAAGATAGTCAGAGAATTAGCTAAGGCAATCGGTTTAAGCAGGGTTGGTTTAATCGAATCCTCTTTCAAGGAAGAGGTTGAAACAGATCTTTTCGGCGAGCAAGCGGTTTTATGCGGAGGGGTGTCTTCACTTATAAAAAGCGGTTTTGAAATACTTGTTGAAGCAGGATATCAACCGGAGGTTGCTTACTTTGAGGTTTTAAACGAGCTTAAACTAATCGTCGACTTAATATGGGCTAAAGGACTATCCGGAATGTGGCAGGCTGTTAGCGACACCGCTAAGTACGGCGGGTTAACGCGCGGCCCGTACCTTATAGATGAAGATGTTAAGAAGAAGATGAGGAAGCTTCTTGAAGACATTCAATCCGGAGTCTTTGCTAGAGAATGGGTTCTTGAGAACAATTCTAACCAGGTTGTACTAAAAACTCTAATGGAGAGGGAAAGAAATCATCTTATTGAAGTAGTGGGGAGCAGGATAAGGGCGATGATTAGGAAATGAGATCCAGCGTACTCGTGGAGAAACCCAACGAGATGAGGAGTAACGCAATCAAGAAGGGTGTTGACAGAGCTCCTCACAGAAGCCTCCTGCACGCCGTTGGGCTGGAGAAGGAGGATTTTGAAAAACCGTTCATAGCAGTAGTTAACTCATATACCAATATTGTGCCAGGGCATATTCACTTAAATTCTCTCGCTGAAGAAGTATCGAGGGGAATTAGAGACGAGGGTGGTGTGCCCTTCGTCTTTAATACTATTGCCGTCTGCGACGGGTTGGCGATGAACCATGAGGGGATGAAGTACTCGCTCCCAAGCAGGGAGGTAATAGCGGACTCGATAGAAATAATGCTTTCGGCACACATGTTTGATGCTGCTGTCTTCATCTCTTCATGCGATAAGATCGTTCCTGGGCATCTTCTTGCGGCCGCAAGGCTGAATCTCCCTTCCATATTCGTCACCGGCGGGCCGATGTACCCAGGCGTCTTTAAGGGTAAGAGAATTGACCTCGTGTCTGTCTTTGAAGTATTAGGCGAATATCATGAGGGTAAGGTTACTTTAGAGGAATTGAGAGAATTCGAAAGGGCTGCTTGCCCTGGAGCTGGAAGCTGTGCGGGGCTTTTCACGGCGAACACTATGGCTTGCCTAGTGGAGGCAATGGGCCTGTCTCTTCCAAACATGGCTGCAACACACGCCTTAGACGAAAAGAAGAAGAGGCTTGCCTATGACTCGGGGAGGAGAATAGTCGGGCTCTGGAGGGAGGGGCTTAAGTTTAAGGATGTGGTTAAAAGGGAGAACCTGATTAACGCTATAATCGTAGACAATGCCTTAGGTGGGTCAACTAATACCGTCCTCCACATAAGCGCACTTGCTAAGGAGACTGGTTACGATCTTCCCCTTCAAGTATTCGATGAGACTAGTAGAAGAGTACCGACGTTGGTTCTCATAAGGCCTTCTGGAGAAAGCTTTATGGTCGACTTCTACAATGCTGGTGGAATCCCATCGCTTCTAAAAATGCTAAGGAAGTACATCTACTTGGATGCGATGACGGTGATGGGGAAGCCTTTAAGAGAGCTTGTCGAAGCTTTCCCAGAGCCGCAAGGCTCTTTCATACGCCCTCCTGAGAACCCGTATAGAAGCGAAGGTGGTATAGCTATTCTATGGGGATCTCTAGCTCCTGAAGGCGCTGTCATAAAACTCGCCGGGACACCGATGCAGCTTAGGACGTTCAGAGGTAGGGCTAGAGTATTCGATTCAGAAGAAGAGGTGGTTAAAGCTCTTGAAAAAGAAGATTTCGAAGAGAATACTGTCGTAGTCGTTAGGTATGAAGGACTGCTAGGCGGACCCGGCATGCGCGAAATGCTGATGCCAACTTCGCTCATAGTTGGGAGGGGTCTTGTAGAGAAAGTTGCGTTAGTTACTGACGGCAGGTTCTCGGGGGGTACTAAGGGAATTGCTATAGGACATGTTTCCCCAGAAGCGTTCTTAGGCGGACCTATAGCTCTTGTAGAAGACGGTGACGAGATACTCATAGATGTTCCGAGCAGGAGGCTTGATCTGCTAGTGGATAAGGATGAGCTTCAGGAGAGAAGGAGAAAGTGGACTCCAGTAGTAAAAAAGATTGAAAGCAAGTTTTTAAACAAGCTTAGAGATAACAAGTTCTTCCTTTAAAAATGCGCCACACTCCAAAGAGGGCTCTTTCAATTAGGCTAGACAGGTTTGCAACAATTTATCTTAATGGAAGCGAGACAGTATTAAAAATGGGATCGCACGACTCCCCAGATTATGTTTTCATTTCTCACGCCCACCTCGATCACATCTGTAAGCAGGAGCCTCAAAACGTAGAGGCAATATGCTCAGAGGAAACATTCATCTTATCAACACTCAGAGGGTTTGGAATAAAGCGGGCGGAGAGCCCTTTTCTCCTGTTAGATTCAGGACATATATTGGGCTCTAAGTCAATAGTTTTAGAAGCTGGCTGTGAGGAAATACTCTACACCGGAGACGTAAACAATATTCCTCTTGCAGACATGCCCAGGCAATGCTTTCCTAAGGTACACACTCTGATAATAGAGTCTAACTACGGATGTCCAAACCTAGTCTTCCCTCCTCGACACGAGCTAGTTAAAGAAGTTGTTGACTATGTGCGAGAAAACTTGAAGAAGAGTAGGCCCGTGGTCTTTATGGGCTACCCGTTGGGCAAATCACAGCATGTTCAAATGATTCTAGACCGTTTCCTGCCGGATGTTGAGAAATATGTTTCTCCGTCAATAGCAAGGTATAATGATGTTTACAGGCTTTTCTCAATGATGATAAATGATAAAAAGATATTGTTCTCCCAGTCTCAATCATTCCCCCAAGACAGTAACTGGGTGCTTTACTATCCGAGTATTTCCGGTAGGAATGCTTTCCTGCAGGTTATCAAAAAGAAGTACGGTGCGGTTTTAATCTGGTTCTCAGGCAGGTCGCTTTTAAAAGGTTATGAAGAAATGCTTGCCGTCGACCGAGCTTTTCCATTGAGCGACCATGCGGATTTCAATGGTTTGCTTAAAATAGTTGAAGAAACCTCTCCTCAGAAGATTTTGACAGTACATGGTTTTTCTAAAGAATTCTCTCAGGAGCTTAGAAACCTCGGATACGAGGCATATGACCTTAATTCTTTTAGAGGGAGATGCATCAGGCTTTTCTAATTATTTGCGTAAGAATATTACGAACTCGTCTGCATACCCTATCTTGACTACACGGTCTCTAGTGGCTACTCTCCTATTGACCAGCCACATGCACTCGGTTTCGAAACCGATTTCACTAGCTATTTTCGAGAAAATCTTCTCTGATTCCACAACCCCCGTGGGGAATACTCCTTGAGCGATTACGAAGACCCCTTTCCCACCTTCCTTTAGAACGCGATAAATCTCGGACAAAACTCTCTTAAGGTCTTCGAAATAGGCGCTGGCTATGGCGGGCATATCTCCGTATTCAGAATCCACACGGTTTTCAACAGAATCTCCTATGTACGATCTCAGCATAGGTTCCGCCTCCTTGAAGAAAAGCTCGTTCTCAACGCGGTAAACCTTAGTATACTCTATCTTATTTAAATAAGGTGGCGATGTAATCACCGCGTCAAAAATGTTATCATCTATAAACTTTAGGTTTCGGGAATCTGTTTTCAACGTGATTATCGTCGGATTAAGTGTTTTAAACTCCTCTAAGTCTTTTATCATCCGCTTAATCCTATTCCTATAGAATTTTCTAAACGGAGGAATATTCCTCTCCTTAACTATCTTTAAAACTCCCCCGTCCTTAACTATGTAGGATGCTTTGATCGCAGCACTCATCAATCCCAGTTTGAAAAAACCGTTCACGACCTCATCCTCTATTTCCTCAACGATACTCCTAAAGAATAATACGTCCTCCAAAACATGTCTGGGGAAAGCTTTTCTAACAATACTGCTGAGCCCGCTTAAGTCTTGTCTCCTAAATTTTTCAGAAAAAATTTTCTTTGAAACTTCCTTCAAAACGCTAACATCGTAATCCGCTGTCTTAACTCTCGACACGAATACTGGGAGATCTGCTACGTCTATACCCATAGCGTTTACTCCAAGTTCTTTACAAGTAAGCTGGGTGGTTCCAACTCCGCAAAATGGGTCCAATACCCAAGACTCTCTTCCAAGCTTAAGGCTCCTGATAATTAACTCTACGAAATCTCGCGAGAACCCCTCTTTGTAGTAGAACCAGTTATGTATTGGAGTATGCTTATTCGGTATGAATGTTACGAGTTTCCCTATATCTGTCTTCTTCTCGATTATCATAAAGTTCTTTTCGGTTGTAAAGCATATGGGGCTGATGGTTTTTAAAGTTTGAATCGTCTATGCGATATATAACCTTATTAGCTGGCTTAAAAATCATTCTGAGAAAGATGTCTGAAGAAGGCATATACCGTAGTCGGTTGGAACCGGCTTTTCCAGAGGCAACAAGATACGCGTCGAGCATTAAAGAAGATTCATGGATATTTTACGAAGATATAGAGGCTACTCTCGCACACGACTTCATGCTTATGAAACAAGGATACATAACGGAGGACCAGTTTAAGAAGATTGCTTCTGCAATTAAAAAACTCTTAGAAAGTAAGGGGCTGACACAGTTCGATACTAGTAAATATGAAGATGTGCATGAGTTCATAGAATCATTCGTAATCAAGGAAGTCGGGATTGAAATCGGGGGGTTAATCCACACCGCCCGCTCAAGAAACGATCAGGTTGTGACTGCGGTGAGGCTTAAGACTAGGAGGGAGGTTTTCAATATCCTGAGAGAAATACTGGATCTTGAGAAAACATTGTTGAAAAAAGCACGTGAAACTATTGACGTTTTATTTCCGTTTTACACGCATCTCCAACAAGCGCAAACAGCTCCTTTATCCCATTATTTTCTCGGTTATTTCGACATTTTAATGCGGGATTTTGACCGCATAGCGGAATCTTTAAAGAGAATTAACCTTAACCCTCTCGGAAGCGTTGCGATAGTCGGGACCTCCTTGAAAGTAAACAGAGAGCTTACAACAAAGCTCCTTGGTTTCTACGGTCTCTTAGAAAACTCGTTCGACGCAGTATCTTCTAGAGACTTCATACTGGAGGCAGTATCAAATCTCAACATACTGATGCTGAATTTAAGCAGAATGATGGAGGACTTCATAATCTGGTTGACTTCAGAATTCAGCTTTTTCACCCTCCCAGACGAATTAGCATTCCCCTCTAGTGCGATGCCAAACAAGAAGAATCCCTGCATACTTGAGCTGGCCCGCGCTAGGTCTGGGAGGGTTTTCTCGAGCCTAGCCCAGCTCTCGATGGTTTGCAAAGCGGCACCAAGCGGCTACGTTAGGGACCTGCAGGAGACTAAGCCTCCCCTCATTGAAGCGTTTGAAACAGTAAAAGAGACGCTTAAAATAATTAGAATCGCCATTGAAAACATGCGAGAAAATCGGGAGAGGATAAGGTCATCTATGGAGCAAAGCATCATTGCTCTAGACGTTGCTGAGAGAATTATTGAAGAGGCTGGAGTTCCGTTCAGGCTGGCCCATAAGCTGGTTGGAGAGATGGTGAGGAGGAGCCTTAAGGATGGTAGGGGCTTCAAAAACCTTAAGGAAGAAGAGCTAAGGGAGGCTTCTCTTCAAATATTGGGTAGGGACATAAGCCCCATCCTGTTGAACATCTTGAGGAAAAGTGAGGAGACGCTAGTTTCACTAAGAGCCTCAGCTGGTGCAGGTTGCCAGAGTAATGATTTAAAAATGATATCTGAAAGGGAGAGAATGATAGAGGATTATTATTCTAAGTTGAACGAGATGATTCAAAGAGACAGGGATGCTAAAAAATTCCTAGAAGACCAGGTTGCTAGAATTGTAGAGGGCTTTTCTTTTCCATAAAACCGGGTGTAAATAGTTGGTTTTTAGTATTTTTAGGAGGCTTTTAAATCCATAAAATTAATTAACAATCGTCGGTAATACAATCAGCTTGCGTCGAAAATAAAAGAATAAAAGTGACCGTAAGCCTCTTCTTCTTACAAATTGCTGATTAGGAAGGAGAGGATAATAGGTCTTCAAGTCTATGATAAGAAGGGCAGGTATGTGGGAACAGTTAAGGATATTGGTTTCGTACTGGGTGAAAACCTCGTTGGGATAGTTGTCGTAGGAAGAGATAATCGTGAGATGGAGTTCATATGGAGCGAGGTCGAAGCTGCTGAAGACATCGTTATTCTCAAGAAAGAGGTCACTATCCCTGCTGTTACCCCCCCGCCTAAAAAGCCTGCTGCTGAGTCGCGTGAAGAGGTTAAACCCGTCTTAAAGGAGCAGCCTGTTGTTACTCCTGCGATGTCTATGGAGAAGCCACAGCCCTCGCGAGTTTCTAGTGAAGCAGAAGTTCAAATAGCTCCCAAGAGTGGAGTTGGAGGAGTTTCTGAACTCCAAGCCTCATTTAAAGAGGAAATGGATTACGTAGTTTCTGAGCAAGGTGAGACAGCTGGTGCTAGTATGCAGGATTTTGAAGCCAGCAGGATGGAAGAGGAAATAACTGCTTCAAACACTAAGACCTGCCCAAAATGTGGAGCCATAAACAACGCGCGTTATAAATTCTGCTTCAGATGCGGTACTAGACTCCCCTAGGTTAATGCTTCTTTAAGAACTATTCCGCGGCCACGTTCTATTTCGAACCTGTATATTGTTGGGTTGACAGCTGTCCAGCGCATTTTTCTAATGAACATTGTTCTTATAATCGAATTTCCGACCCTGGTTAATGAAAGTATTATTACTCCGGATGCTAGAAATTCTTCGACACCATACCTACTCATAGCGTTCTCGCCGGTGGGTATTTCTGAAGTTATGAGTGTTGTCACACCAAGGCGTTCCTCTATGGAGAAAATCAGGCTCCTAATGTACTCTCTCACCCAGGCTATTTCGTTGGAATATGTTGTTACCAATGGTGCTATTGGGTCTATTACAAGTCTCTTAGCACCTATCTCCTTCTTTTTCCTATCCAATTCTTCCACTATGTTGTTGACAATAGCATCCATTTCTCTTCCCCACATTTTTGAAGTAAAGTACCTCCTTACCGGGATGATTGAAAGCTTTCTAGACTCCATGAGAGGTTGCAGATCCCAGCCGAAGTTCCTAACATCCCTTATTAGCACCTCCGGCCTTTCATCTATCGTTACGTAAATACCAGGCTCATTGTTCTTGGCACCGTATATCAAATACTGGAGGCTGAAAATGGTTTTACCTGTGCCTGCTTCCCCTGCGAGCAAGTATGTTTTTCCTGCCTCAAAACCCCCTTCCAATATCTCGTCTATAGCTGGGTTTCCAGTTGAAACCTTCCTAACATAGGAAATCCCTTTTCGCGGTGTTCCGCAAGAGGGGCAGAACTTGTATTCAATGCTGAGAGGGCGTCCACACACGGGGCATGAGTATCTAGTAACTGCTTCTCGACGCTGCAACTGTAGAAGCTTATTCACGCCAGGTTTATAAATAGTTATCGGAGGTTCTATTTCTGTCCCTTTTCCTTGAAATAGCTTATTAATCCGCCCGCTTCCAATATTTTCACTATGAAATCAGGTATTTTATAAAAAGAAAAATCCTTTCCGGTATTAAGGTCCCTTAAAACCCCATTTTCCAAATTAATCTCAACCTCGTCTCCATCATTGATTTCCTCGATTCTGTTTTTTCCCTCCAGTACTAAGGCAGGCATAGCCAGGTTTATGGCATTCCTGTAGAATATTCTTGCGAAAGATTTTGCCACGATTGCTTTAACATTAGAATGTTTTAAAGCTATCACTGCATGTTCTCTCGAGCTCCCCAGGCCAAAGTTCTCTCCTGCAACGATTATAACTCCTTCCTTAGCTTTCTCTCTGAACTCCGGGTAATAGTCTTCGAAAACGTGTTCAGCCAGAACTGTAGCATCATGCGTCACCAGGTATCTCGCAGGTATTATCACATCGGTATCTATGTTGTCGCCGAGCTTCACCACTTTGCCTCGAATGATCATTAGAGATACCTCCTGGGGTCTACTATTTTCCCCTCTATTGCTGATGCTGCAACGGTTGCTGGAGAAGCTAAGTAAACCCTACTGCTTTTAGCACCCATTCTACCAATGAAATTCCTATTACTACTTGAGACTGCAACCTCTTCTTCTGCAAGGACTCCTCTAGACATCCCTAAGCATGCGCCGCAAGTTGGGGATGTGACTATTCCTCCTGCCCTCACAATCTCCTCGATTACTCCCATTCTCAAAGCTTCACTATACACTTTTACTGAAGCAGGGCTTACTACAAGCCTTACCCAAGGAGCGATTTTCCTTCCCTTCAATATCTTTAAGGCTATGAGAAGGTCATCTAGCCTGCCGTTGGTACATGAGCCTAAGAAAGCCTGGTCTATATGTAGACCCTCAACCTCCCTCACGGGCTTAACGTTATCAACACTATGTGGAACACTTACCACCGGCTCCAGTTGAGAAGCATCTATCTCTACTTTCTCAAAGTCGGAATCAGGGTCGCTTTTAACATCCATATACTGATCCTCCTTGTTAAAGCTCTTAGCGTATTCGAAGCTTTTAGAGTCTGTTTGAACAATCCCCGTCTTAGCTCCCATTTCAATAGAAAGATTTGCAAGAGTTAAACGTTCCGATAAGGATAATTTCTCTACAGTCTTGCCTGAATACTCTACAACCTTGTAAGTAGCCCCATTCGCTCCGATTTTCCCAACGATATGCAAGGCAAGGTCTTTAGCGAATACTCCCTTTTGAAACTCTCCTCTTACTTCTACGATCACTGTTTCAGGAACTCTAAGCCAAATTTCACCTGTTGCTAAGACCACTGCAGCGTCTGTTGAACCTACTCCTATCCCTACGGCACCTGTTGCTCCAGCAGTGCAAGTATGGCTGTCAACACCGATTATCAAGAAACCTGGAATGTCAAAACCTTCTTCGAAGAGCACTTGGTGAGCAATACCTCCCCTTCCTATCTCGTAAAAATTGCTTATACCGTATTTCTTGACGAAAATCCTCATTTTTCTCATCTGGTTTGAGAGTTCAATCGTGCTTGGGGGGACATCGTGATCGAAAATGACGACAACCCTACTGGGATCCCATACTTTTTCAGATATCTTCTCAAACTCTTCGACTGCTAAGGGTCCGGTTACCTCATGGAGCATAAGAAAATCTACCTTCGCTTCAATTATCTCTCCTACTTCAACGCGCTTACCTGCTTTTCTTAAAAGCACTTTTTGAATTGCTGTTAACCCGCTCATTTAGCACTCGCCTTTCTTATTTGTATCAGCCTGTTTGCACCATTCAGTATTGCGTAGACTCCTGCTAAAACAATATCTTTACTGAAGCCTTTTGCAGTAACACTCCTCCCTCCCTCATCGGAAACTCGGACAGTTACTTCCGCAAAAGCTTCTGTGCCGCCGGTTATCGCCTCCAGCCTGAAGCTTTCAAGCTTTATCTTTATCAAGTCCCCAAGAAGCTTGCCAACAGCTTTTATAGAAGCATCTATGGGGCCTACTCCAAACTCTGCCCCCCTCCAAGACTGGTCTCCCCACCTTATTTTTATCGTTGCCGTAGGAGTAATGTTTAGACCAGTGACTACCATAAATTCATCGAGTTCAATACGTTCTTTCTCACTGATTCCATAGCCCATCACGCTCTCAGCTATGGAGGCAAGCTCGGCATCAGTAACCTTCTTACCCTGATCACCCATCTCCTTAACTATTTTCACTATTTTGTTAAGCTCTTCCTCGGTTGGAGTGTATCCCATTTCTTTCAATTGTGCAGAAATACCATGTGTTCCCGCATGCTTCCCTGCTACGATCCTTCTTTTAGTCCCGACGAATTCAGGGTCTATCGGCTCATAGGTCTCGGGGGAAGAGATTATGCCATGGGTATGTATTCCACTCTCATGCGAGAAAGCATTCTCCCCAACTATCGGCTTGTTCACAGGTATTGTTATTCCAGTTATTGATGAGACCATTCGAGAGGTATCGTATATCTCCTTGAAATTTATACCTGTTTCTACGCCATAGAGCACTTTAAGGGAGACCGCTACTTCCTCGAGGCTCGCATTGCCAGCTCTTTCACCGAGACCATTAACTGTTACATGCGCCTCCGTAGCCCCGCCCTCGATTCCTGCAAGAGTGTTTGCAACCGCCAACCCCATGTCGTTATGACAGTGGATCGCTATCGGAATCCTCAATGCTTCTCGTACCCTCCTAACTATTTCTCTCATGGCGAAGGGTGTTGCCACGCCAACGGTATCCGGTATGTCGACTATGTTTGCCCCCGCTTCCTCAACAGTCTTGTAGAACTCTACGAGGAAGTCTAAGTTTGTTCTAGTTGCATCTTCTGCGGAGAACTCTATTTTCATCCCGTAAGATTTTGCTAGGTCAATAGCCTCTACAGCTCTCTTAATTGCTTCCTCCCGGCTTATCTTGAGCTTCTTATTCAAATGTATATCTGAAGTGGCAATGAAAAGATGTATTCTTTGAGCGCCCGTTGAAGCAACCTTCTCTATATCCTGCTTCGAAGCTCTCGCTAAGGCGGTTATCTCCGCCTTCAACCCCTCCTTCACTATTTTCCTAACAGCCTCTTCTTCTCCAGGCGAAGTTACTGGAAAACCCGCCTCTATTACAGGTACTCCAAGAATGTCAAGTTGTCTGGCTATCTTAAGCTTATCCTCAGGGGTAAGCGCTACGCCGGGGGTCTGCTCACCGTCTCTTAAAGTAGTGTCGAAAAGCACAACTTTCTCAGGTAGTTGGAACTCAGTAAAATATCCTCTCCAAACCATCGGACCAGCCTCCCAAAAACCTTATGAAACTATTAATTTCTCCGACTAGAGGTGTTTCTAAACTCTGTATGCAGGTAGTCTCGCCCCCTTAGGGCAGTATTTTTGCTGTACACGCGCTACACCTCCTCCCCTAACCCTCGGTTGAGCACTATATTAACCTTTCCATCATCTAATGTTTTAAAAATTCTTCCAAACCATTCCTAACCATTACTATTCCAAAAGCCACTATTATGAGGTTGAATATTTTTGCAATAAGTTTTGACGGCGTTTTCCCTATGCTGGTCATAATCCTATCGCCGTTTAAAAGTATCACGTATGCTAAAACCGCATTAAGAATGATTACAATTATACAGGTAAAAACATTGTAGGGAGGGTTGGATATTATGATGACAGTAGATATGCTTCCCGGTCCTGCCAGAAGCGGAGTTGCCAGTGGGAAAACAGATATTTCCTCGAATCTCTCGCTCCTGACCTCGCTCTCCTCCCCAACGATTATGTATTTTAGAGAGATTGCTACAAGCACTATTCCCGAGGCTATGTAGAAATCCGATAATCTTATTCCAAGGAAGCTGAACATAGCTGAGCCGAGCAGGGCGAAAAATATTAGGACACAAGTTGCCGCAACTACAGATTCCCATATTATTTTCCTCCTTTTTTCTACGGGTGCAGATTCTAAGAAAGCGTGGAAAACAGGAACATTGCCGACAGAATCCAATATTGCAAATAGCAGAATGAAGGATTTTACGAAATGCTCCAGCTCCACCATGAATTCAGGACCCAATTCCTGCTTTTAGACGTGCTGTCCGACTTATTATTTCTTTTTATTGAAAATCGGTATTGTCTTAAGTTTTCCGCATTTCATGCAAATAATTCCCAGTCCCCTTTTCTTCAATATCCTAATCCGACAACCATGGCCCGGTATTAGGAAATTCTTACATTTACTACACCTAAAATACCTTCTAAGTATTGTTTTTCCCCTTATATTGAACTTCTCAGCTATTCTCCAAGCAAGCTTAATATATGACTCTGCATCGCTAATGCTTTCACTCGCCGTATCTAGAGCCATTCCTATCAAAATATCTATTCGCTCGCGCGCTATTGCGATTGCTTTCTTTTTTACCAACTAAGCCTTATGCAGAAGAGGTAAATGGGTTATTAGGCTTTATGCGGCGTCCGGGATTTGAACCCGGGATCCCCAGCTTGGAAGGCTGGTGTCCTAACCAGACTAGACGAACGCCGCTGCTATTGTTTTAGAAAAAGATGAATAAAAGCTTTATCTTGATAACCATTGAAATCTCAAATCCGAGTTACTTGTTTTTATACACCTTAAACTTTTCACTACAGTTATGAGGAAAATCATAGTTGTTACTGGCACACCTGGAACCGGCAAAACATCTCTGTGCAGCTATGTAGTGAGAAAGAATAGAGGATGGGTGCATCTTGACTTGGGAGAGTTTGCAATAGATTCGAATGCTGTAGTTGGCTACGACAGTATTATGAAAACTAGAATTGTGGATACAAACGTTCTGAAGAAGGCTTTACGAAAATATATTTTAAGCAAGCTTGAAGAGGATTTAAACCTCCTAATAGACGGCCATTATGCTGCGGAGGTTTCTCCAGCTGACTACGTGGACTGTTGTATCGTATTGAGATGCAGACCCGATGTTCTTTGGCATAGACTCAGGAAAATTAGAGGATACAATGAGGAAAAAGCGAGGGAGAATCTTGAATCAGAGCTTACGGATTATTGCTACCTAAATGCTAAAAAATACTTGAAAAAAGTAAGGATCATACAGTTAGACACTACTAGGAAAAGCATTAAAAAACTCTATTACAGGTTTATGAAATGCTATAAGAATGACTTTAAATGTAAGAGTGATGAAGTGGATTGGATTAGCTATTTCTCTAAGCATTCCGAGAAGCTGAATCTCCTTTTTCGTTTGAATCGATAGATAAAAGGATTGGTTTAGAAATGCCTTCAGCCGTTAAAAAGCCGTATCCCGGGGGAAGCCTCTTAAGAAGGTCATAATCTTCCTGAGGTAAACCCATTATATCCATTAGGATTCTCGACTCCTCCCCCTCGCATATTCTATGAGAGATTTTCAAACCGGTGGACTTTATTATTTCTGGAGAAATCTGTGACGGAAATTGTGATATAAGTATTAAACTTTCATTAAACTTCCTCATCTCTAAAAATAATTTTTCAGCTATAGTCGGTGGTGAATCACGCCTCCTGTAAGGAAGTATATTATGCGCTTCTTCTAATACGATGAAGTGGCGTTTTGCATTCCTATTCTTTAATCTAAATTCGTAAAGTAATGCTAAAATGAAAAGTGAAGTCAGTTTACGCATATCCACTTCTATGATATCTCCGAGCTCGAAAACAGTAATTCCTTCTAATATATCTTTGATGCTTATTAGCTTATCCCTATTGCAGAAAATTTCTCTGTTCTGTCCTGTTACTAGAGGCCTTAATCTTCTTAACAATGCAAACTTCGTCTCATTTTCATAGAATGATTTAATACTCCATTTCTCTAATGTATCTATAAAGGAAACCAAAGGATCATGTGCTTTAATACCGAGCATGTTCTCTGTTAACGTTTGTAAAAGCACCTCTCTAAACATATATGATTGTGACGGCGTAAAATTATATATTTGATCAAAAATATCTGTAACTATTGCAACATGCTCAGATACATTGTTAGATTCAATAGGGTTAATTATATCTAGAGTGAAAGACCCTAATCCTAAAATTCTTCCATTAAGCTCTTCTGCAAGATGACGGTATTCATTATGCCAGTCTAGAATCATTAAAGAATATCCCAATCTTGCTAATTCTCTTACTATATGTTTGGCGGTAGTTGTCTTTCCCGATCCTGTTGAACCATATATGGCGACATGCTTCTCAAACATATTGATCTTTAATTTTAACGGAGCAATTTTAGAACCACTGAAAATAACCGATCCTAAATCTATTGTTTCTTTTTCCCCCTCATGTTCAATATAAGAATTTGAAGGAAGCAGGGAAGTATAGCCAGGTATATGCGGTGCGAGCGAATTTGCTAAATCTCTTGCTTTAGACTTTCCTAAGAAAGGTTTATCTATTAAAATACTGTTCAAATACTTAATAAGTTTCTCCCCCTTCAATCTGACTATTTTCAGTTCTGGAAAAGCAGTATTGTAAATAGATCTAATTTTTTCAATATCTGTTTCAAGCATTTTTATAGCTTCGTTAATGCCCTCTCGACCTATTTTTCTACTAACTATTAAAAGCTGCGTCAAATGAGCAGAGTCCTCAGAAGCCTCAATGGGAGAAATATGCGTTACGCATGTGAGTGAAACTCCGGACTTTAAAATACCGCTTATGAAACTCTGAACCTTCCGATAGTAATCGTCGGCTTTAATACTGCTTAATTCAGAGCTTTCTTCAGGAGATATTGAAACCCCTCCTATTATTAATTCAGAGGAGTCTGTTTTCACAATAAAGTATTTTTCGTCATTAATTGGTAGTATACTTTTAATAGATTTGGAGCGTTTTAATAAAAACGCTATTATGATGGTTATTAGGGAGAATACTATAGGCAAAACAGCTGGAAAATAATTGTTGAAAGAAAAAGGCAAAGCGGTTATAATATGTTTAAACATCAATATGAGTAACACTATCAGAAATATGAAGTATATTGGATCTATTTTTTGATCCATTATTTTAAGGAAGGAGCCATCCGAATAGGCTATAGCCTAAGTCGCTTACACCCTTTATTAGAGAGTTGAAGAAATTAGCTATGTTATCCACGATTTGTTTTGAAACCCCAAAGACTGCTCCAAGCATTACTAGTGCGAGTACAACAAGCAATCCCTCTTCTATTAATTGCGATCCCTTAATTCTCGTTTTCAAATCTACATCACCTCATTTACAGAAGGAGATGAACAAAATATAAGCTCCAATGGAATTGAGACATTCAAAATAGGAATGCTGTAAGTACTCTGTTAAATATTAGAAAAGAGAGTGCAAAACTAGTTATAGAGTATAATAATGTTTTCAAAAGCCTCTTATAAGAGAGAGAATAATGTACTAATATCGAAATGCTCAGTAAATACGTAAATAATGAAAATGTTTGCGATGCTTCTAATTGAAGAATCGGCTTCGATGAAAGGGAAGAGAACATATTGATTACTGGTCCCGCTGCTGAAAGAAATCCCATTAAAAGAGCACTAACGATTAGCATTATTCTGGCTCTAAACCTTGCTTCTGAAAAAATGTTTCTCCTCTCATTTTTCAGTATCTCGTTTTCTTTCAGAATGATGATATATGTTTCTAAAACTTTTTTGGCAGAAGATGCATCCCTAACAAATAGGCTTGAAACGAGTCTCATCAATATTTTAATAGTTTTATCTGAAGATTTGGAATACTTTACTAAAGCTTTTCCTATTGGAAAACCGTTTATGTTGTCGTGAATAGCCTTTTCGAAAATCTTACGACAATTCGTTTCCTCGTTAATATCCGGAAATGATTTAAAAACTAAATTTTCCAAGTTTCCAGGATATTCGGATATCTTCTCTACTGCTCTCAAATCCAGTGCTTTTGGAGAATCCACATCATCTCCATTTTTGGTCAATATTAATGTATATACTAGAAGTTGTAATGAACTTATAGCTGGAATCTCGAGTTTTAAGATAAATGCTAAAATAAGAATTCCTGCTTCAATTAATATATAATAATAAATATTCCTCAACCTAGTAATACACTCTTGATCTTTCTAATCTTATTAAAAAATATTCTAAATATCAGGGTATTGGAAATGAAAAAGATTGGCAGTAGTATATAGGAAGTCTGTGGCAGAAATTCTGAGATCAGTATAATTGGAGTTGGAACAAGGAAGATATAGAAGAAGAAAATAGAAACCAAAGAGTTAAGCTTTAAAGTATATTCTTGGTATTTCCTTCTTGCCTTTGATTCAAAAATCCTAAAGAGCACTAGAACTTCTTCTGAACTTATCTTCTTCGCATCGATGGAGAATGCTTGATCAATAATAGTTAATAGTTCTGGCTCATTTTGTAAAGAATTTTTTATCATTTTTTGCATATCCTTTCCGTTTAAGTTCTTCTTAAGACATTTTCTTAATAAGCTGTAGATATTACCGTATTCCTTTTTTGAAACGCTATAAAGTGTCTTATATAGATCATTATAAATTGTTTTAGCAGTAATGATATCCATTGCCAATGGAGTCACTATCTCATAATGACTCTCTTCTTTTTTCCTTAATGGTGTTAAAATGTAAAGAAATGTTAAAAGATTCTTAATACTCTTCATAGCTTCTATTTCCTCCCTAAAGTCTTCGAATAGGTTTCAAGAACAAGGCCCCTGATAACGGAGTTTTCTGAAAAACCGTGATTAATAATTATTCTTTTAATATCCTCATATATTTCTTGAAGAACATTTTCTTCAATACAGTTTAAACGTGCTAATTTTCTAAATATCTTTGAAGCGTTTAAATCATCATAATATGGAGAATTTTTCAAAAAATTATTATTAGCGTAAACTTTCTTCAAACCAGAGTTCTCATCAACTATCTTTATCTCGCTTATAAACCGTTTAACCGTATTTCTCCATTCTAATCTCTTCATATTTATTATTAAGTCTAGCTCTGGTATGAGTAATTCTGGGATGCCGTATACTTTTACAAGCCTCTTAATAAACCCATTGCTATCGGAAGCGTGTGCAGTATGCATTATCCTGAGTCCAGCGGAAACTGCTCGAAACATTGCTTTTACATGCCCCCTGGTTTGGATCTCTCCAAGAATTAGATAAGAAGGGGTTCTGTGAAGTACCTTAATTATTTCGAGAGTTTTAGTATCCTTAGCCTCCCTGCTTTCCAATGGCTCGACAATGTATACTATCCTGTGTTGATCAGAAACTCTTGGAGGAAGCGTTTCAAGAGCGTCTTCTATATGCACTATGCGCCACCAAGGGGGCATGAAGTAGCTTAAAAAGTTTAAGAGAGAAGTTTTTCCAGAATTTGGTTCTCCAACTATAGATATGTTGGCCCTGTTAAGCGTGGCAAAGATTAAGAAGGCAGCAGATTCTGGAGAAAAATAATGCGTCTCCAGAAGGTACTTGAGAGGAAGAACATTACTCATATGCTTTCGTACATCTATAACTCCTTTACCCCAGGTTAGGGGAGGAATATCTACCGAAATTCTTATAGGTATTTTATCAAAAAATATGGAAGTCTTAATTGAAGGATTAGCATAATCCAGATTAAGGTTAGACTCTCTTTTGATCAGGGTTATGAAGCTTTCAAAATCCTTCTCTTGAAATTTGAGGTTTGTATCTAGTCTTCCAAAAACGGCGTGGTCTACATATAACTTTTCACCAACATTGTCTAAGAAGAAGTTTTGCACGTTATCATCGATTATTAAAGGAAAGATCTTGGATAATCCAATCGAAGAATATAGAGCATGTTTAACAAGAGACTTCTTTACGGATTTCTCGATTTCTCTTAAAGTCAGAATGTTTAAGAATCTTAAACCAGTTTTAAGCCTATGTCTGTAAATTTGATCTAGTCTTCCACTCCTAAGCATTTCTTCAGAATAAGCATAACGTAAGAGTATCGAAAGCTCTTTATTAATCCAGAAATAATCATCTGATAAGAAGGAAACTCTGTAAAGACTATTTCTTTCGTCTATTGAGTAGAGTAAGTGGCCTATTACGTATCTATGATCGTCTGAAAACTTCTTGTTAAAAACATTTTCCCTATCTTTAATACCGCATTTGGTCAATAACTCGCCGGGTATATTAAGTTCCAGCATCTGGTTTAAGTATTTTAAGTATAAGGTACCGTAAGACGGAGTAATGCAGAGCTCTTTCTGAATGTCATCTAGGTTAGTGTAGTTATCACAATTTTTTTCAGCAAGAGCTCTATAACGCTTGTTTTTCTCTTCCATAACTCTTTGAGAGCATTTCTTTAGAAAATCTAAGCAATCTTTATTGACCTCGTACCATTCATCGTCAAGATAAACTATAATTCTTCTCGGGGAAAGATGTGTAAGCTTATGTATAATGCTGCAGAAAAGGGAAGAGTCGATTTTCTGAGCGGATAGGTAGAGAATTCTACTCCTAGCATTCCATGACCATGTTCTTCGTGCAAAAAATACGAGGCTTTCTCTAGTCTCGCTCATCTGTAGACAACCTTTAGGAAATTGCTTAGCTCACGATACTTTTTCTCCAAGCTTAAAACCCTGTTGTTGAGCTTGCTTAGACTAATCTTCAAATCCTCTATTTCTTGAATTATTGCATTAATTAATAGATCGTCTTTGGACATCACTTCTATTCTAAACTTTTAAAAAGAATATTTATCTGCCAATATTGACACTCATTGGAGGTTATAAGCATTCTTACAGAGATTTCTGTTGAATAATGAAAGAAAATTTCAAACTGGGAGGTTTAGAGAGATGAGTAATCTGTTAGAGAAAAGTCTGATAGTGCTTTTTTCAACAATAATCTTTGGAATTAGTATTGCTTACTTGCTTGATCAAGTAGTTCCTATGCTCAAGCAAATATACGATGTCGTAGTTAAACTGATTACTGGCTAACTCGGGTGAGATCATTGAGCGAAATACTTGAAGAACATTTGAAAGATGCTTCATGGCTTTTTACATCACTTCTAATAGGAATTGTTATTTTTAATACTGCTTGTGTTCTGAAAACGGATTTCTTGAAAAATATCTTTGAAAGCATATTTTTAGTAATAAAACAATACGCCGTCCTTTCGGAGGAGCATGGATGTACTTTCACTCTGTTAATGCCAAGTCCTCCCTTAATTAATTATTCCATTATGCTTGACGGCAACAAGTATTACATTATTATTCATGGGATCTGTGTTTTCGAGGGGGAAGAGGAATATTATTACTTTAATAGAGTCATTTTAGAACCTGGAGGCAAATATTTTGTAAAAGCATCAGGTAGGGAGGTTGTATTTACTAGGCATGAGTGATAAGCTACTCGAATCACTATTCTCCTCAATCGTAGTCTTGCTGATAATAATCGAACTTGGTTTGGCTCTTTTGCTTACCTTACATAATATATCTATTATGATGGGCTTCATTAAAAGGTGGTGAAAAATACTATGGATTCTTGGGAAAGTATGTTAGCAATAATCTTAAGCTTCTTTCTAGTTATACCCGTGGTTGCTGCTTCCCAATATTTGAGGTTGAAATTCAAATCATTATCCGATATCGATGAGGATTTGAGAATAGAGGTTAATGCACTTACGATACTTGACCAAGAACATGAGATCAAAAATATGCTCGAGAAATTGATTAAATTTCTAAATTCTGATGAAGTAGAATGGGTGAGTATAGAGCTTTCCAGCGAGAAGCATGGGAGGATTACAATAAGGAATGAAAGAGTTTCAATAGAGTCTTGGAAGCAGGTCAAATATGTCAAAGTCTTAAAGATCATGGGCGAAGATGTATTGTATCTTACGATAGGGATTAGAAATGATTAAAACCTGGCTTATTGTAGTGTTTGTTTCAATTCTCATAATGATTGTTCTACTTGCAGTAAACCTCATGCTCTTAGTAAATGTTGAGCTTTCAGTAAATTTCTTAAAACAAAAAAGGAAAGCGATAATCGCTGATTCCTGTATAGATGATTTCTTTAAAAGTATTAGCACAATTCTGGATGATAGCATAAGTAGTTCGAGAGGGAATTTTTCAATTATGAGGGAAACCTTAGAAAAGAGGATTGAAAAATTAATGGAAAAAGTTTCAAAAACCAAAGGATTTTTAGAAGAATGCGGATTAAAAATCTGCTTTGAAAACTCTATTGTTTTCCTCAATAATACTGAAGAATACGTTATCCAAATAGCTGTTAAGGCTTATGCAGAAGACTGCGAAGGATTTTTCTCAATTAGGCGTAGTAGCAATATAGTACGTTTCCTTCGTCAAGAAATCTGTGAAGAATCGAATATTGCTGAACTTTTTCCAAACAATTCCTCATAAGTTTCTCTAACACTGTATTCTGCATATCCTATGTACTCTGCTAATTCCCTTTGAGTAACGGGGTTTTTGATGTTTAAGATTGATGCTGCTTCTTTAGATGCTGCGTAAATTATAGAAGCTATGCATATCATCGGGTTCTTGCTTCTAAAAAAATAATGTTTGGCTCTTAAATCTTTGAGAATTCTTAATGAGATTGTTTTAAGATTATTGATAAAATTGACTTTGTCTTCAGGTTTAAGCTTTTCCAGACGGCTATTATTCCTCATGATCATAGAGGTGATTTCAATAATTGTCTTATCAGCATCGTTTTTCGTTTCCATAAGGCCTATCTCTCTTGCTGCAGACATTACTTGAAGAATATCCCTGGTTTTAACTTTAAGACCGATGCTTTGCAAATATATCCTTATCTTCTTGTAATGAGGAGCTATGCTTAAGCCATGGAACCTTGCTGCAACAACTACAGAATACGTTGCAATAGCTGCTCTATTAGGTCTTTCACGATTTTGTCTGAATACATGAAGCAGGCTTAAACCAATCCGATGCGATTCCAGTCTTATTGAGGGACCTAAATGGAATGTATCACACAATTTATCTATTAACCATTTTAATTCGCTTTCGCTTTTATTAGAGGGGGATATGCTCTTTTGGAGGCTGGAGATTTTTCTAAGAGAGTTTTTCTCTATAATAATGCTCCCGTAATGAGGTTCTTTTTGAATAATGTGATTCGGACTTGGATGGGCCACATATCTGTTCGAAGCACTAACAACTAGACCGCATCTGCTGCAAACAAGCTCATTATCCGAACTTATAATGGGGGAGTTACAGTTAGGGCATTTCGTAAAGTCTTGGACTACTTCTTGGCGCATCTTCAAAGTAACATAGTCTGTTAATCGATAAAAGCTACTATGAAATAGAGTTATGCTCTAAAGTAAATAACATGCTTCAGAAAGTATTAAAAATAGGGAGTGGAGTGTAAAAATGGGTTAAAAATGATGAGGGCAGGATTCACAACAGAAGTCAACCGCTTGATAGGGAAAAAGGTTGTCGTAGTTACTCAGGGTGGTGAAGAATTCTCTGGGGTTTTAGCATCTTTAGACATAGACACTTTTTCGGTTATTCTGAATGACGTAGAGCTAAGAGGGGGCGGTGTGTTGCCAAAAATTATACTTAATGGTAGAGATGTAAAAAGAATAGAGCTTAAAAGAGCAATCGTTGACCTGAGGAAGCTGGCGGAGAGAATAGAAAGGGTATTTCCTAAAATGGTGCAGTATAATGAAGAAGCAGGGGTAATAATAGTGATGAATAGAATAAGGGTTACTGAAGACGGTGTTGTAGAAGGAAGTGGCCTTGCTGCGGAAAAGGTCAGCGAGATATATAATGAATTTGTTAAAGAGATTTCAGAGTCCTAAGCTTCCTTCAAATATTTTTTAAGGAAATTCTTAATATTACTATACGCGGTTTGAGCAGCTGTTAAATCAGCTTCTTCGCCCTTCGTTTCAACAAGTATGCATGCACTGTTTAAACCATGTAGGCTTGCGAGGCCTGGAACTAAACCGGCGGCGCCGACAACAGTTCCCCTCAGCGGTAAAAACCCTAATGAAGCCCCAATCATAGAGGCCCGCCAATCAGATGAGGAGAGATATACTTTTCTTTTATCACCTACGTGTGGGATAGCATATCCACCTACACCAATAACGATCTTAACAAAGTGTTTCTCAGCAGTCTCAACAAGATTTTCAGCCAACTCGTACTGGTTGATTTGAACAGTAGGTTGCGAAGTTCCTCTAACTATCAGTAGATCTCCTATTTCTCTCAAACGAACTTTGTTAACGCTTATTTTAGGCAAGGCTATTAGCCCCTCCTTAGATGCTACTGAAACGTAAAGAAGCGATTCTGGGTAAAATTCTAACACCGGAGTATTTTCAGAAGCCGATTCAGTTAAGAGTTCTCCAGTTAAGGAGCCTACTAGACCAATACCAGGCAAACATATCATCATACAATCAGCAGTTCCCATTCTGTTATTTAGAACCTTTTTCAGCATCTCCCAGTAAGATTCTACCCCTCCCTATTAAACCTTAAATAATGGTGTGAGGTGGATGCTTGATAAAAGAGGATTAGAAAAATGCTTATAAAATTTTTAGGGGGTGTTCGCGAAGTAGGAAGGTCTGCCATATATTTGGCGGATGAAGGGAAGCGTTTTCTCCTAGACGCGGGTGTCATGCTTTCAGGAAGGGAAGTAAAGTATCCGATGCATATTCCTCCAAGAGAAGTAGATGAAATAATTATTACTCACGCTCACCTAGACCATGTCGGAGCCGCCCCTATTTTCTTCATAGGCTTAGGGAGAAGGTCCTTTCTAACCACGCTGACCGCCCCCTTGGCGAAGCTCATCCTATTAGACTTCATAAGAGTATCTAAAGGAGTATTGCCCTTTGAAATACTTGAAGTAGATAAATTCGTTGAGAAGTCTGAAAAACTTAATTACCATCAGGAGGCTTCAAAGAACGGGTTCAAGCTGACATTTCTTCCGGCTGGTCATGCTCCTGGAGGAGGCCAAGTCATGCTCGAATTTAAGGGGCGGCGGATACTTTACACAGGTGATATTAATACTGTTGAAACCACCTTGCTTAAGGGTGCTTTTACAGACTATCCTCCTATAGACATAGCAATTGTAGAAAGTACCTATGCTAATAAGAATCATCCGGTGAGGGAGGATATCGAGAAGGAATTCGTCGAGAAGCTTGAAGAAGTTGTTGAAAGAAAAGGAATAGCGTTGGTACCTGCTTTCGGAATAGGAAGGTCTCAGGAAGTTATAACGATACTCGCTAAATACTCGTTTCCATATGAAGTTTACTATGACGGTATGGCTAGAACAGTGACACAGATATTGTTCGAATTCCCAGAATGGCTATCTAACCCGAGCCTTTTGGAGAAGGCAGCTGGCGAAGTGATATGGATAAATACCCAGAGGCAGAGGGAGTCTGCCTTAAAGAATCCAGGGGTAATAGTTACTCCAGCAGGCATGTTGCAAGGCGGACCAGTAAACTTCTATTTGAAGAAAGTAGGAGATTCTAAGAAGAATCTAATAGCTTTTGTTAGCTACCAAGTGAATGGGACTCCTGGAAGGCTTCTATTGGAGAAGGGAGTAATTACAGTTGATGGAAAACTGGTTAGGGTAAAATCTGAGATAAAACACTTCGAATTATCTTCCCACAGTGGTAAGAGCCAGCTCGAAGCGCTGATTAAAAAGATTAATGCTGACACGACTTTCATCGTCCACGGCGAATCGGAAAACTGTGAAAGGCTTGCAGAATATGCAAGGAGGATTCTGGGGCTTAAGGCGTTTGCTCCCAAACTCGGAGAAAGCTATACTCTATAGTTTTTCAAAGATTTGAAACATTGGGTCAAACGCTTTAGCCAGTCTTAACTACACAATGGGAAAAGACTAATAGCCTAATAAACAATACGCGTAGAGGTGTTGCTAGGTGTTAAACTAAAAGGGAAATGGGCCGGGCCGGATTTTCGAAGTTCTTCTCGAACCGGCGACCTCTGCCGTGTGAGGGCAGCGTCCTAACCATCTGAACGACCGGCCCACTAGCTTGATTACAAGAATACTCTTATATTCTTTTTCCCCTTTTTAATAGTCTATCCTTTCTTAGCCCTCATCTCAGTCCTCTTGGGCCTTAAATTCTTGCTGTGGCATTTCCTACACTTTTTAGCAGTAATCGCATTCCTTGCCCCACACTTTCTGCATATCATGAAGCGGAGCCTCCGCCTCTTTATAATTTCTATCAACACAGGGTCGCTTATCTTCATACCGTTTTCCCAGCCAGCTCCAAGTTTTTTAAAGATTTACCCGCCGCTTATCTTTCTCAGGCAGAGCTTTAAAACGGGAAGATTTAAAAAGCATTCTTCAAGTCAAAGGTAGCGTATGAAAATACCTTTCTGCGATTTCTGTGCGAAAAGCGGAAGCCTATGTCAGAAGTGTAAGGAACTTCTGGATAGTGGTAAAAACGATGAGTTAGATTTAGTAGTTTCCCGGGTTCTTCTTGAGGAAACTAGTAGAATACGGGGTTTGGATAGAATAGAATTTAAAAAAGCCCATAAAGAGGATGATTTCCTACTTCTGTTAAGCAATAACGAGGGTGTAAGGATTTTAAGGGACAATAGGGATCTTGTTGAAAAAATTATGAAGGAAACAGGTAGTAAAAAGGTGATTGTAGTAGATTATAAGAAGGATCAAAAGAGGAAGCTTGAGGAATTAGTATATCCTATCAGAATAGCTGGGTTAAGCAAGTTGTGGTTACCTGGAAACATGACGGAGTTCAGAGTCTTGATAGAGAGTAAAGAAATAGAGGAGAAGCATTTACAGAAACTTGAGAAGCTGGCTAAAAGAATCGGAATCAACGTGAGGTTTCAGGCTTAAGAGAATGATGAGAAATGTTGGATGATAGAAAGAGAAGTATTGACGTAAAGCCGGAGGACGAGGGCAAGACCGTTAAGCTCTATGGATGGGCTCTTGACAGAAGGGATCTTGGAGGGATAAAATTCATAATTCTAGCTGACCGCTGGGGCAAAATACAGATAGCTTGGGCTAGAAACAAGTCTAATCCTGAAGTCGAGCCGGTACTGGATGAGATAAAGCTCAATGACGTGATAGAAGTCGTTGGGAGAGTTAAGAAGGTGCCTCAAGCACCAAGGGGGCTGGAAATAGACCCTCTTCAAGTAAGAATTCTCAACTCTTCAGAGCACCCTCTCCCCCTAGACCCTACTGAGAGAATAAAAAGCAACTTAGATACTCGGCTGGATGCTAGGCCCCTTGACGTATTTAGACCAAAGGTTAGAAGCATGTTTTTGATAAAAAGTGCTTTACTACAGTTTCTAAGAGAGTTTTTTCATGAAAACGATTTCGTTGAAATAATCACCCCTAGAATAATAGCTTCTGCAACAGAGGGAGGTGCAGCACTATTCCCACTACCCTATTTTGATAGGATAGCTTATCTTGCTCAGAGCCCTCAGCTTTTTAAGGAACAGATGGTCATAGGTTTTGAAAAAGTTTTCGAAATAGGGCCATTTTTCAGAGCAGAACCCTTTAACACAACTAAACACTTAAACGAATTTACCTCTGTAGATATTGAAGTAGCCTTCGCAAACATGTATGACGTGATGTCTATTTGCGAGAGAATGATAAAATACGTGCATGAGAAAGTAATTGAGAAATGTAGAGATGAATTAGAGACTTTAGGAGTAAAAGTAACTATTCCCAAGCTCCCTTTGAAAAGATTTAGATATGATGAGATTATTTCTAAGTTGAATAGTAAGGGTATTAAAGTAGAGTTCGGAGACGATATTGGAAGCGAGGAGTTGAAGAATCTCGAGGAGTTAATGGAAGAGTATTACTTCATAACTCACTGGCCGAGTAAAGTCAAACCTTTCTACATAAAGATGAATAGTGATGGCACTTCAGAATCGTTCGACTTAAACTATGGCCCATTGGAACTGGGTTCAGGAGGTACAAGGGAGGAGAATAAGGAGAAGCTTATAAAACAGTTGATCGAAAAAAACCTGAATCCCAGCAATTTCTCCTACCATCTCAAAGCATTCGGATACGGTATGCCTCCTCATGCAGGATGGGGAGTTGGTCTTGAGAGGCTCTTAATGAGCATCCTGAAAATAGACAATATAAGAGAAGTTGTTCTCTATCCAAGAGATAGGTTCAGACTGGAGCCTTAACAGCCCTATTCTAAAGCCTCCTCTTCTACATCTGCTATTCCGTCTTCGGTAATTTTAAAAAGACACTCTCCCTCAGGCCTATCTAAACTAACTATTAAACGCGCTACCCTGAGACCTTGTTCACCCCTAGCCTTGCGTAAGTAAACCCTTGTATGGCTTCTATGTGCAAGTATGTGCCCCCCTATGGGGTAGGCGCCTAATCCGAATATTTCATCAGGCTTAGCCATAACCTGGTTTGTAACCACGATGACTAAGTTAAAAGCTTTAGATAAACGTTCAAGCCTATGCAAGTGAGCGTTCAACTTTTGCTGTCTCTTAACCAAGCTCTCCCGACCCAAGTATTCACTCCGGAAGTGAGTCGTTAATGAATCGACTATTACCAGCTTTACGTTTTTGCTCTTAATTACCTCGTCTAGCCTTTCTACAATAAGTATTTGATGATCTGAATTAAATGCTTCTGCAACAGTTATATTCTCTACAGTTTTCATCGGGTCTAGGCCAAGATGCTTAGCCATGGCAACAATACGCTCCGGCCTGAAACTATTCTCAGTATCGATGTAAATAGCATTGCCGTTTAGCCCTCCTTTTTCCACGGGAAGCTGAACGTTTACAGCTAATTGATGACTTATCTGAGACTTCCCGGTTCCAAACTCGCCGAAGAACTCGGTTATAGTCATCGTCTCTAAACCCCCACCAAGAAGGGTGTCGAGCTTTTTACTCCCCGTAGTAAGCTTCTGGATGTGCTCTCTCTGCTTTAATATGTCGAGTGCAGATACGAATTTAACCTCAATACTGCTTCTAGCTAAAGATATTATTTTGGCAGCAATCTTATCGGAAATTCCTCCTTCAACAAGCTCATTTATAGTGGCTGTTGCCAATGCTTCAACCGTAGTATAACCTAGCTCCCTAAGCTTAGCAGCGGTGGAGGGCCCCACACCCGGAATATCCTCTATAGATTCGAAAACTTCTACCTTCTCCCCCTCCTCTTTCTTAACCATCTTCCTCTTCAGCCTAGACTATTAGAGCTTCTATGTTAAGATGCTTATAAACATAGTCTACTGTAAAAGATGTTAAGCATTTTGCAAGCTTATAACTCTCGGAGACTTTGGAACGACATGAGTCTGGAGTATCAGAAGAAGACTATGGAATTTTACAATGCCGTGGCAGAGGAATTCAACAAGACAAGAGTAAAACCCGATCCTTTTCTAGAGATGCTGGTAATGAGGAATTTTGCCAGGGGTTCCAGATTCATACTGGATAATGGCTGTGGCAATTGTAGAAACCTCAGACTCTTCAGCGAAAAAACCGTTTTGATAGCAGGAGATATCTCAATAAGTATGTTGAAACAGTGTATGAAGAATAAATCTGGCTTAAACATCCACTACTTACAGTATGTTTTAACGCACCTACCCTTCAGAAATAACGTTTTCGATGGGATAGTTTGCATAGCTACTGTACACCACTTGAAGAAGAATGACGTTGTTAAAGCAATGATGGAAATGAAGAATGTTTTAAAAGATAAGGGTTGGCTACTAGTATCCTCATGGTCTACAAAAATGTTGAGAAGTAAAAAATTCTCGAAGAAAGTCGAAAAGATGGATGAAGACTACTTTCTAATAAAATGGGGGAAGTACAAAAGGTTCTATTTCCTCATGGATGCTAGGATGCTTAGAAGACTATGCGAAGAAGCAGGCTTTAGAAATATTGTGGCTTTAGAACATGGTATGAATAGTTATGTTCTGGCAGAGGGGAAAGCGAATCATTAAAGATTGTTGAGTTTTTGAGTGGAAATCCTACGAGCCTTTCATGGTTAGATACAATGTTTAGCAAAAAGATTTATTTCCCCCTGAATGATTTTTTCCTTCAGCTCCGATGGTGTAGCCCGGTCAAGCATACGAGCCTCTCGAGCTCGGGGCCCGGGTTCAAATCCCGGTCGGAGCATTTTAAACGAAGCTTTTAAGTCAGGTGAGAGAAATATTTTAGAGCGATTGTTTTAATTTCAGGAAGGGAATAATATGGGTTGATTGTTTCAGGGCCATTCAAATACTTCTGGTCTTTTACTGTAAAAAATTGACAGGATGTAACTTTAACCCTAGTCCCGTTAAACGGATAAGTTCAAATATATCAGGAGGCCTACGCTGAAAAGTTGGAATCCGGAAAGTCAGAGCACGCGTTACTCAGAATATCAATAGTAGGTGGGCTTGTCTGGGCTTCGTTCGCTCCCTTCAGTCTTTTTCTCGGAGTCTATTTAATATCCCAAGGCTTATCATATGCTTCCATTGGCCTGCTGATGACAACCACCAGTATACTATCTTCCTTTCTACAACTAGCCTTTGGCTCATTAGCAGATAAGTATCAGAATACGAGGCTTATAATTTCACTCACACTTCTTGCTAGAAGCATCGCATGTCTAATACTTGTATTTTCAAGAGACTTGGCAAGCATCCTATTATGGTATATTGTGTCAGGTGTTTTTCTCTCTGGATTTTTACCGATTGCCCAATCTATGGTTGCAAAACTTTCTGAGGATGAAAGACTCGGCTTTTCCATGGGGAAATACAGATTATCCGGATCTCTAGGATGGGCTTTTTCCTGCATACTGACAGGTCTATTCGCCAGGTATGAAATGTGGAATATATTTCCAATAACACTGATTCTATCCTTTTCCTCTTTTCTTACAAGTTTAGTAATACCGGAAGTCGAAGGGATTGCAGTAAGTCATCGCGAAATTGGGAGACGTGAAACGCGCAAGCCTGCTAAACTGATTGTTTTCTTCATACTCAGCATATTTCTGTCAAGCTTAAGTATGAGTGCCGCATCCTCATTTTTAAACATCTTTCTTTTCCAATTGGGAAGCGATCCTTTTTTCATAGGTATTATCATTGCAATAGGCGCGTTCTTAGAAGTCCCCGCCATGTACTTAGGCGGAATATTATCGGATAAGATTGGCGAAATACTGGTTTTAATGGCGGGGGAAATGGGTTTAGGAGTAATTTATTGGCTTTATGGAACTGTTAAAAATATTTACACTTATATTATTATCCAAGGGTTTAGGGGAATCTTATATGCGTTCTTTATGGTTTCAGGAATGTCATTAAGCTCAAACGTGGGGGATGTTGGGAAAAAGGGTTTCTACGCTGGGCTCTATAATCTTTCACTCCAATTCGGAATGGCGTTAGGGCCTTTTCTAGGAGGCTTAGTCTCAGATGCTTTTGGATTATTAGCGATGTTCGTAACTGTTTCAATACTTTCAGAATTGTCATCAGCCCTACTAATCCCATTTGCTTTTAGTGCTAAGAAGAAAAATAGGCTTAAAGTTTCTTAATCAGTCTTGCTCTTCTCTTCCTTAGGTTTGAAAGATATTATTACTTCATCGACTCCAATTATGGATGAAGCCAGTTCTACGGCAGAAGCAAGCCAGTTTTTAACAACCAAGTAGGGTTCAACCACTTCTTTATCAAGGCTCTCTATCTCCCTTTTTATAGCGTTCACTCCATAAGTCGCGCCATCGCTCGAAGAATGCTTTTTCTTAAGCATAGTCATTGCTGCTACTGGTTTCATCCCTGTATTAGTTACGAGAGTCCTCACCAATGACTCTATACTATTTGCAAAAGCCTCATAAATCAGCCTCTCCTCTCCCTCCATGGTCTCAGCCCTGCTTCGTATCGTCTTCTCTATTTCCATTAGCTCTGCTCCCCCGCCAATCACATACCTAGGATCTTTGTAGAGGCTTAAGATGGCCGAAAGTGAGTGTTTCAATTCTCTCTCATACTCTTTCAAAAGATCCTCGTTTACCCCCCTCAATAGTATTGAGACAGCCTTGGGTTCTTCACACCCTTCTACGAAGACTATCTTCTCGTTTTCGAATACTTCTTCCTTAACAAGGCTTGCTCTACCAAGCTTATCCGCAGTAATATCTTCTGGATCAGACACTATTTTCCCACGGGTTGCTCTCTCCAGCCTCTCCATATCAGATCTCTTTACTCTTCTAACTGCCGTTATACCATTCTTGTAAAGGTATTGTTGTGCAAGCTCGTCTATTCCCTTTTGACAGAAAACTACGTTTGCTCCCGATTTAACTATTGCATCAACTTTATCGCGAATTATTTTCTCCTCTTCCTCAATGAACCCGCGTAATTCCTCAGTAGTCTTCACTTCTATTTCGGTGGAGATCTCTGTCTTCTTCACTTCAAGAGCATAGTCTATTAAGGCTATTTTTGCATCTTTAACGGTTTTATTCATGTTTGGATGTACAATCTCCTTGTCGACTATGATCCCGTTTATCAATCTAGAGTTCAATACCTCGTTCCCCCGTTTCCTGACGATGCTCACCCAATCTACGTCAGCATAATACCCGCCGTTTCTCTTCTCGATTATTTTCTCAGCTGCTTCTAAGGAAATCTCGCCGAGAATCCTCCTCTCCTCCTGGGATGAGAAGAACGTGATGGCTGTTTCAGCGATTTTTCTCAGAAACTCTCTATCTTGGAGATCAGCTCGTTTAGCATCCTTCTCCAATTGTCTGAGAGCTTCTGATAAGGCGCTATGGTATCCTCTGGTTATCGAGATAGGACTTATGCCCTGCCTATACAACTCATAGGCGTTTCTAACGAGTTCGCACATTAATAATATCAGAGAAGTCGTTCCATCTCCTATTTCTTTCTCCAATGCCTTGGCAGCGTCTACAATCATTTTTCCGATGGGGTGTTCAATATTCGCTTCGCTAAGGACTGTTACACCGGTCTTTGTAACGGTTATGTCTCCGACTGAGCCTACTAAAAGCTTGTTTAAACCGCGAGGCCCGTAGGCAGTTCTCAAAATCTCCCCTATAATAAGCGATGCTACAATATTGTTTTCATAGGCCTCTTCCTTACTCCTTCTTATAGTGGTCTCCTTTAATACTATTGCTGGCCTCACTTGCTCATAGGACATTTCTTACCACCTCCAGGATTCTTCTTTAAAACCACTTTTTAAAAGCTTTTCTCACTTGAAAGAACAACGTTTATTAGGGATATGTAAGAATTCACCTTCAGCTTGGGAAAAGTATACGACGGGAAGATAAAGGGAATCGCTAAATCACTGCTGTCGAAATACGGAGACCGTTTTAGTGATGATTATTATGCCAATAAAGAATTTTTGAAAAAGACTGCGATTTTCCGATCCAAGAAGATTTTGAACCGTGTCGCAGGGTATATCACATCAGTTAAATCTTCGGCCAAACGGCGGGAAGAGGTGGTTGAAGCTGGAGGATAATAGGATCCCGATATTCCTCTCTATCTCAGACTACGGTTGGTTGAAAAGGATGCTCAAAGAGGCTGAGGCCTATCTTAACGAGTCTAAGAAAGCACCCTATCCCATGAAACTGGTTTATGCAAGAATGTCTATTGTCTCCAGCAGGATGATTATTAACATGCTTTTCCCTCCCATAAGCAAGTACGGCGGTCCCAATATTGATGAAAAGAATCTTAATCCTATTGAATTCAGGATTAGAAGCCTGTATGACAAGGCTCTTGAAAAGTTTGACAAAATACAGTTATCCGAGGATGAGGCTGTCGAAATAAGTGATTTTCTATATAATCTTTCATCAACAATTTTCGAACAGATTCTGAGTAAGAATTGAAATGTCTTAAATTTCATATTTAAATACCGCCTTACACTAGGTTATTTGATGATGTAAACTGACCTGCTCTGAGAGTTGCCTCGATGAGGATCATGCACCTCTCTGAAAACTATAATGCTCCTGCCTGATTTTTTTCAGATAACTGTCTACAATCATGGGAGGCAGACCTATATCTATTAGCATTTCTCTAAACTCCTCAATAGTCTTATTCTCCTCCTTAAGACTACGTTTAGCAAGCTTCCTAATTGTTTCACCAATCTCATGTGGGAATATTATCCATTTCTCAGTTTTCTTAACATAATAATCTGGCTTCAAAATACTCCACGGCTTATAGTAGACGGTTGCAATCTTCACGATTAGAGCCCCTTTCTCCTGAAGATGCTTACGAACCGTCTCAAGGCTTCTCCCAGTGTCCGCAACATCATCGACCACAAGAACTCTCCTTCCCGCAACGTCAACATTAACGTCCTGAACTATTCTGGGCTCACTCCCAGTCTTCTTAACATCTTCGTAGAAAACAACTCTTATGACTCCTATTTCAACATCTTCGAATTCATCGGAGAATATTCTTAATGGAACTAGCCCTCCTCGAGAGATGCCGATAATCACCTCCGGTCTATAGCCTGATTTCAAAACTTTATCTACAAGCTCTAGGGTAAGCTGGTAGAAATGCTCCCAACTTACTACTTCAAACTCCATGGGTGGTTTAGATTTCATAATCATGAATAATAAATGTTTTTATCCCATTCCCCAACAGCTAAATCATTGAACATTAAAGCGATAGAAACATTGAACATATACTTTGCTCTCTTCTCAGTTAGCCCTTTGCCGAAGGACTGGACTGAAATCGCGACGGATATTAAGAGTGGCAATAAGGTTTCCATCCAGTTTTTTAAACAAGGCTCTCTAGTTACCGAGCTCGTTCCATTCTTAGTCTACAATGTCCACCAGGCTTTTAAATACCATTATAATTCGCTAAAGGGGTTTGAACAGGAGCTTCTAATAGCCCTCTACGGGAAAAGGAGCTTCCAAGAAGCGTTGTCCAACATTGGAGTATCAGCTTGCGATAAGGCAGTAGTACTCCTTTTATCAGAAACGGTCGAGGAGCTGGAGAAAGCGATAGAGGTCTTGAAGAAAAAGGTTTCTGAAGCAGGCTCTAATATTGAACCGTTTGAGAACGATGAGGATTTATTTGCATCGTTCTGGAGGCTCCTTTTCACAAGGCTAGGCTTTGGAGCAATGGGTATGGACTACCATCAAATACTCGAATTCGTCAAAGAGAGGATTGCAATAAGCTACTTATAGGCTTATTCTTTAATTGATACAATAAAAGATTAAAATACCTCCTCAAAAAAGATAGAACAGCCTTGGAAGCACCATCTCTGGTGGTAAACGTTCAGGAGGTTACTAAAGATTATGTTTTGAAAAGCGGTGTCGTAAAGGCTTTGAAAGGAATCAACCTCCAAGTTAGGAGGGGGGAGTACATTTCCATAATGGGTCCTTCCGGAAGCGGTAAAACAACCCTGTTCAACATGATCGGTGGACTGGATAGGCCTACGAGTGGAAGTGTATTCATAGATGGGATGGACTTGGCTAAAATGAATGATCGTCAGCTAGCATGGGTTAGAAGTAGGAAAATAGGATACATATTCCAGACTTTTAATCTAATCCCCGTGTTGTCTGCACAAGATAATGTTGCCCTACCAATGATTTTCCTCGGAATAAAGAAGGAGGAACGGTTAAGAAAGGCTGCTGAACTCTTAGGGGTAGTCGGATTAGGCGACCGGCTTACGCACAGGCCTCATGAACTCTCAGGCGGGCAGCAGCAGAGGGTTGCGATAGCGAGGGCTCTTGCCAACAATCCTTCTATAATACTTGCAGACGAGCCTACTGGAAACCTTGACTTGGCTACTGGTCTCTCCATAGTTCAGCTTCTTTACAGGCTTAAAGTGGAGAGAAGCACTACAGTAATATGTGCTACACATGACCTTAAAATGGTTGATGTTTCAGACAAATTAGCCTGGTTAAGAGACGGCGTTATAGAAAGGATGGAGGAAAGGGCAACGGTTACACTATCAGCCGAGGAATTATAGATTATAGGATTTCAACGCTATTTTAACTCCCTTTAGTCAGAGGGATATGTTTTTATACTCGTTTTCCAAGCCTCATCCGACCCACTATGAGCGAAGATTTCGAGGAAGAGGAATGGGAGGAAGAAGAGGAAGACTGGGAAGAGGAGGAAGACTGGGAAGAAGAACTCGAAGAAGAGTGGTAGCGCTTTCAAAGACTATTCCCAATATTATTTTTCATGGTTTAAATTTCCTTAAGAGTGGGATATAGATTGGTCAGAGTTGCAGTAATAGAAAAGGATTCGTGCAAGCCGACTAAATGCGGTAGACCTTGTAGAAAATATTGTCCGATTGTGAGAACAGGCCAGGAAGCAATATACTTTACTGATGAGAAAGAACCTCCAGTAATTAACGAATACTTGTGCAGCGGATGCTGCATATGCGTTAAGAAATGCCCCTTCAACGCCATATCCGTCGTCAACCTTCCTGATGACCTGGAGGAAAGGGTTTTTCACCGGTATGGGGTTAATGCTTTCAAGCTTTATGGATTTCCTGCTCTCTCCCCTGGTTCTGTTACTGGAATACTTGGTGAAAACGGCATCGGGAAATCTACAATACTTAAGATAATAGGAGGGCTGATAAAGCCAAACCTAGGTAGGGTTGGGGAGGAAGTTAGCACAGACGAGATTCTTACTTCCCTCAGGGGGAACGTTTCATTCAGCCTCATTGAGAAGATTTTCAAGGGAAAGTTGAAGTGTATCTATAAGCCACAATACTTAGATGAGATACCCAGAAGAATCGGAGAAAAGAAAGTCAGGGAAGTTTTAGAGAAAATAGATGAAAGGGGCGTTTTTGAAAAAGTCATTGAAAAACTAGATTTGAACAAGGTTTTAGACAACAGAGTTGATACCTTAAGCGGCGGCGAATTGCAAAGGCTTGCGATCGCAGCGGCATGCATGAGGAATGGAGATGTTTACTTGTTTGACGAGCCCTCGAGCTTCTTAGACGTGAAGCAGCGTCTTAAAGCAGCTGACTTAATAATCTCCCTAAAAGAGGAGAATAAGGTTATAGCTGTTGTAGAGCATGATTTAACTTTGCTCGACTACTTAGCTGATTACGTAGTAGTAATGTATGGGCAACCATCAGTATACGGTATCGTTTCGCAAGTACTTTCTGCTAGAGTTGGGATAAACTCTTATTTGGAAGGATATATAAGACAGGAGAACATCCGCTTTAGGAAAGAAAGTATAAAATTCCATACTCATGTAAGGACTGAAGAGACTCCTCAGATCAAAATGTTTGAATGGCCCACTATAGATGTTTCACTAGGGGGTTTTCACCTTAATGCAGAAAGTGGTTCAATAGGCGTAGGCGAGGTTATAGGAATAGCTGGTCCAAACGGAATAGGGAAGACAACAATGCTTAAAGAGCTTTTGAAAAGCTTCCTCGGAGAATCTTCAATTCCTGATGAAGCAATTATTAAGAAGATAGGATATAAGCCGCAATATGTTTCAGGATTGTTCAAGGGAGTTGTCAGCGATATTTTGAAAGAAGCCTACGGAGGCGAGATACCCGAGCTTCTTCAAAGCGAATTAATAAAACCCCTTAAACTAGACCGCCTTGGGGATAGGCTTGCTGAAACGCTTAGTGGCGGCGAGCTTCAGGCACTCGCTATTTCCGTGGCGTTGTTAAAAGATTCTCCAATATACTTCTTGGACGAGCCCTGTGCCTACCTGGATGTCGAGCAGAGGCTGGCGGTAATAAGAGCAATACGCCACACGATTGCGGCTAAAAAGTCTTCAGCATTTGTAGTGGAGCACGATATTGCTGCACTGGATTTCCTTTCGGACAGGCTTATACTTATCGAAGGCGAGCCAAGTGTTTTCGGACAAGCTTCTCCACCACTAATGGTTACTGAAGGCATGAACAAGCTTCTCAAATACCTTGATGTGACTATCAGGAGGGAACCGGAGAATCTCCGTCCTAGAATAAACAAGAAAGACTCCAAGACAGACAGGCTTCAGAGAGCTCAGGAAAAATATTACTATTAGAATTTCCGAGGGTTAAGTTTTTAAACAGCATAATTAAGCATCCTCCAAAATGATACGCACCCCTGTGATAATAATAAATTTCAAAGCATACTTAGAGTCGATCGGTTTAAACTGTCTTAATATCGCGAAAGCTGCCGAATTCGTTTACAAAGACACTGGTGTGCAAATAGTCGTAGCACCGCCTGCAACAGAAATCGCAAGAGTTTCTTCATCAGTTGAAATACCGGTTTTCGCCCAACACGTTGATCCAATAGAGCCCGGTGCGCATACTGGAGCTATTACGATGGAAATGGTTAAAGAAGCAGGTGCAACAGGCCTCTTAATCAACCATTCTGAGAAAAGGCTTTTACTAGCAGATATTGAAACATTAGTTAACAAGGCTAGGGTGAACAATCTCGTAAGCGTTCTCTGTACAAACACTTCCGCGGTCACCGGCGCTGGCGCAGCCTTAAACCCTGATTTCTTAGCGATAGAACCCCCTGAACTTATAGGGACTGGAATACCAGTGTCTAAGGCAAAACCCGAGGTTGTACTCGACTCGATAAACATCGTTAACAAGGTTAACCCACAGGTTAAAGTGATATGTGGAGCCGGGATAACGACTGGAGACGATGTCTACGCTGCGCTGAAGCTTAAAACAGTAGGGGTGCTCTTAGCAAGCGGAGTCATCAAGGCTAAAGATCCTAGAAAGGTAATACAGGAAATGGCTGAAGCATGTTTAAAATTCCAAAACGAATCAAAAGATTATCCTTCTTAACGGTGCTTTTTATTCAAAATCACGGGCCCGCTGGGATTTGAACCCAGGTTCTTCGGCTCCGCAGGCCGACGCCTTTATCCTGGCTTGGCCACGGGCCCTGCTAGAGAATCTTATAATATGTTTAAAAGCATTCTTATTGCGGCTTCAATAGTTTTCAGTTTAAATTATGTTCAACTTTTCAATGCCGATTATGTCAAAAGCATTGCCCATTGTTATTATAAATGATTTAACTAGTGCTAGCCTATCCCTTCTAACACTGTCAGTTATTACTGGGCATTTTTCGTAGAAACTGTTGAAAGAATCGGCAAGGTGCCGCATGTAGACAGCTATAGTATTCATTGCAAGTGTTTCACTAGCTATATTTAGTATCCATGAGAATTTCCCTATCTGTTTAACCAGGTTCCATTCCTCAGGGGTTTCGAACGATACTTCGTCTACTCTTTCAACATTAATACCTGCCTTCTCAACTATCCTACAGGCTCTCGCATAAGTGTATTGAAGATACGGGCCGGTATCACCCTCGAGCCTTACAGCATCCTTAACATCGAAAATTATCAAATTATTCTTATCAGTTTTTATGAGAGAATACCTAATAGAGGCTGCGCTTAGATGCATGCTGACTTTCCTAATCCATTCATCAGTCTTGTCGGGGTGTCTTTTCTTAGTCTCTTCATAAATCTTCTGGAAAACAGTTTTCAAAAGGTCGTTAGCATTGAAGACAAGTCCTTTCCTCCCAGACATGTGGACCACTTTCTTGCTTTTCAATTCCTCTAACGAAGTCATTTCGCTTGCAGTCTCGCCTGACAATGCAACAACCTCGTAAAGATACGGATGGTATTCCTTAGTAGACGGCATACCTATTTTTTTCAAGGCGTGTTTCACAACCATCTGAGGATACTCTTGTCTCTTATCTACAACTGTTATTGCAATGTCTGCTCCAGGAAAGTCATATTCTTCACCGTCTACATGCGTTGTAAGAATGAGTTTTCCATTAGGCTGTTGAAGCCAGTTTCTAACTTTGAATTTTCTTGGGGTCAAGCCGAGCTTCCAAGAAGCATATGCAATATCCTTACCCACATAGGTTGCGGTACCATCAGACCTTATTAGAACCTCATCCGGTTCCTTCAGGTTTTTAAACTCATCAATATCTCTAAGCTTAATCATTAAACAACCTCTGTTCGCTCCCTCATTCTCAACGTAAACCTCGCCTTTTTCTTCAAGCTTCTTTATAGCCCATTCGAATATGCCTGACCTTATTACATCCGTCTCCCAGTTCAGCAAGTCGTAAAATATTCCGAAATCCCAGGCTGTTTCAAGTTGGCATTTTACAACTTCTTCAGAGAACTTCCTTGCGAATTCAGCTATCTCATTACCTCCCTCTTCTATTTTCCTTATGACCTCACTCTTAAGTTTCCTAAGCTCATCATCCCTGCTTATTTTCTCGCTATATTCTGCATAAACTTTCCCGCTATACTCATCAAATCTAAGACTCTCAGGAGGTTTCATCGGTGCTTTCATAAAATAATGTGCCACAATGTTCTCTGCTACTTGAGAACCACTATCGTCTATATAATTGACTACGAGTACTTCATGACCGAGAAACCTTAAGAACCTCGCTAACACGTCTCCTATAACAGCGTTTCTCAGCGTTCCGATGTGCAAGGCCTTATTTGGGTTTGAATTAGTGTGCTCTATTAGAACCCTCCTCTTGGCTATGGGGAATTTGCCATACTCCTCACCTTTAGAAAGAACCTCGTTTAAAACCGAGAGAGAATATTTGTTAGGACTGAAACTAAAATTGATAAAGCCATTAACGTTTTTAACATACTTAAAGGATTCAAGCTTATTCAAATCTATCGTATTTACGATTGCTTCAGCGATTTCAATCGGCTTCCCGCCATGTTTCTTAGCTAAGTCGAACGCTACTGTAGTCGCAATATCCCCGAGCTCGGAGCTTGGAGGCTCCTCAACCCTTACCTCAGTCTCATAGCCTAGGCTTCTAACAGCCTTTTTTACTTCAACCCTTACTTTCTCAGCCTCTTCGAGAAACCCCATTCCGGCTTTTGTAAGAAATATATGCTAATAAGCATTATTAATTAGGTGGGATGGATAAAAACGCATGGAAAGATAGGCTACTGGAGTTTCTCGTAAAGCTTCCACTTTGAAACGAGTTCTTCGAAATTCTTGCCGAAAACCTTCTTCATGAAAGGTATGTAGAACTCTATTTCTTCCTTAGTCATGTATTGGAATTGATACTCGCCTTCGTAGGGTGAAGGTTCTCCTTCCCTTCTTATGAACTCTATATGCATAAAAGGTTCTCCCTTCTTAACAACAACCGGTTCCCTTTCATTATTCAAGTTTACTATCTCCAGTGCCAGTCTGCCTATGAAGCCGCTGTGGACTTTTGCAGCATTTAGGAAGGAGAGGCCTGCTCTTCCATAGCGGCTTTTGGCAGTGAGGTGTGCAACAATATCGGTTGGTGTAAATACTATTTCCCTAGATATTACATTCCTATGTTCTAGGTATTGCAGCTTAACGTCCTCCATTACAGTGAGAACATACCCGTCTCCATCCATATATTTCTCGTCGAACGGGTGTATGATGGGGATTTTCTTAACGAGCTTAAGCAGCTCGCTCCTACCTAGTATACTCATCGCTTAACCCTCCACGCCCCCTCTAATATAAATTTTCAACAACCTTCTTTAAAAAAGCAACTCTGCATTCAACCTCAGCAGGACTAAGGCCGAATAATGGCCCAGTTTTCTCAACCTTAATACTTGCTGAAGCAGAAGCGTAAAGCCCAGCTTCCAAAAGGTTTTTTCCCTCAATATGTTTAGCGAGGAATATGGAGGCGTAGACATCACCGGCACCAGTCGGATCGATTGCTTCTGTTTTAAAGGCAGGAATACGGTAACACTTCTTCCTATCCATTACAAAGGAACCGTGCTCGGAATCAGTTATCTCGACAATAATATTGGGGTTTAAATCAAAAAGCTCCCTTACATCGTTCTTTAGGAAAAATAATTGTTCCTCGAGACTCATATGGACGTAATTAACGTACGTGAGGAAGTCGTCTGACAAGAGTCTTCTAACACTAATAACACTGTTTCCTTCCCCAACGCTTCTTATAAAGCCCTGAGCGTCAATAGATATTCTACAACCGGCTTCAGCAAGCTCTTTTAAAACACTATGGTCAACCTCGTTTAAAACAGGGGTAACATGTACAGCATGCAATCCTTCAACCATTCTTTTATCAACGAATATTTTCCCAGAGGGTTCTCCAGAGGTTTTCTGAATCCTTGAAGAACCCTTGTAAAAGTTTTCGAAAACAATGCTTTTCCCAAACCTCTGCGCTAAAACTCTAACACCCATTTCCCGTAATTTTTCAACCCACTGAGGATCCATATCCGGCCCATAAGCTGTGAAAAGAGTTGTTTCAACACCTATTCCTGCAAGGCTTGCAGACGAGTAGAACCCTCCCCCGCCCAAAAACCTGTAAGATGAACCATTGCTCTTATTCCAATCTATCGTTAAAGCACCTATCACGCCTATTCTTAAAGGATTTACAAGCATTGATGAAATTCGTAATAGGTGTCTCTATATTTATTGTTAACCTTCTGTGAAAGACTTAAATTCACACTTACTATTCTAATCGGTTACAAAATTCTCCCAGTTAAAACCCCTAATTAGGGTAAAGTGTATAAGGCAGTGTTCCAAGCCGGTTTTGAGGCTGATAAGGATGGCGAAAACCGATAGGATTATCGAGATAAAGTGGCAGGGTAGAGGAGGCCAGGGAGTAGTCTTGGCGAACCAGCTTATCGGCATGGCGCTTTTCGAAGAGGGTAAGCATATTCAAACCTTCCCCGACTTCGGCCCTGAGAGAACCGGGGGGCCGGTAAGAGGATACACACGTTTCTCAGACGAGCCGATTGACGTACACTCCTTCGTCTACGAGCCCGATATACTGGCGGTCATCGACCCATATTTTGCAGAAGACCCAAGCGTATACGCTGGGCTTAAGCCGACGAGCATAGTGATAGTGAACTCCAGCAAGAAGCCGCAGGAACTAGTTAAGAAGGTCGGAGTAAAAATCGAGAAATTCGGTGTCGTAGATGCTCTAAAAATATCTAAAGAGGTTTTCGGAACATACGTTTTCAACACTCCTGTTCTAGGAGGGCTTGTAAAGCTTACGGGGGTAGTGAAGCTGGAGACGCTGGAGAAGCTTATCATGAGCAGGTTCCCTGGTAAAGTCGGCGAGCTAAACGTCCAGGCTTTGAGAAGAGGGTTTGAGGAGGTGGTGACATAGAATGGGCACTTCAGTAACCTGGAGGGAAATAGACCTTGGCGGTAGCGTAGCAGGGGGGACTAGCGAGAAGTATAAAACCGGTAATTGGAGGGTTGAGAAGCCAGTAATAGACTACGGTAAATGCGTCAAATGCCTAATATGCTGGCTCTACTGTCCAGAGCCTGCAATAATCAGAAAAGGCAATGAGGTGAAGATAGACTATGATTACTGTAAGGGCTGCGGAATCTGCGCCGAGGAGTGTCCTGTTAAAGCAATAAGCATGGTCCCGGAGGAGGTGTAGAATAAATGATGGCTAAGGCATTATCCAGGCAGCATAGGATAGCTCTAACGGGCAACGATGCAGTAGCCTATGCAGTCAAGCAGGCAAAGGTAGATGTAATAAGCGCTTACCCAATAACGCCCCAAACATTCGTTGTTGAAACGCTCTCAAGATACGTTTACGACGGCGAGCTTGATGCGAAGTTCATCGCGGTAGAGTCAGAGCATTCCGCCTTATCCGCAGTAATAGGGGCATCACTAGCCGGGGCAAGAACCTTCACTGCAACATCAAGCCAGGGACTAGCGTACATGTGGGAGGCACTCTACGCAGCATCAGGACTAAGACTGCCGATAGTAATGGCTTTGGCAGCGAGAGCGCTATCAGCACCGATAAACATACACAACGATCATTCGGATTTCTTCGGCATGAGGGACGCAGGCTGGATAATGTTCAACGGCGAGGAAGCGCAGGAAACATACGATCTAACAATAATGGCTTACAAGATTGCTGAAGACCCTAGGGTATTGCTTCCAGTAGTAGTCTCCTACGACGGATTCATAGTGTCGCATGCGATAAGCGACTTCTACGCTTTAAACGACGACGTCGTTACAGAATTCCTAGGCAAAAGAACAGCGGGCCCAAGAATAGACCCAGATAATCCACGTAGCTTCGGAGTATTGGCACTCCAAGACTCATACTTCGAATTCAGGAGACAGCAATACGAAGCCATGGAGAACAGCAGGCAGGTGATTCAAGAAGTATTCAAAAAATACACGGAAATCTCTGGGAGAGAATACAGGCCGCTTAAAGAATACATGACTGAAGACGCTGAAACATGCATAGTAGCAATGGGAAGCACAGTAGGAACAGCAAGACAAGCCGTCAAAACACTAAGAGAGAAAGGAGAGAAAGTAGGAGTAATAGGAATACTACAATACAGGCCGTGGCCAACTAAGGAAGTTGAACAAGCATTCCCGAGATTCAAAAGGATAATAGTAATGGAGAAG
>JAWCDE010000002.1:0-99452 GCA_038861395.1 Thermoproteota archaeon
TCAGGGAGAGGATTGGAATAACTCCGGAGAAGATTTTAAGGGCTGATTTGAAAGTTTTGAAGTCTGCTATAAGGTCCTCTGGCCTTTACAATGTTAAGGCTTATGTAATTAAAAAACTCGCTAAGATCGTAATCGAGAAGTATAATGGTAGGCTTGAGCAGATTTTTGAGAAGCCTTTTGAAGAAGCGAGGAGCGAATTAATGAGCCTCCCAGGAGTCGGCCCTAAGACAGCTGATGTAATGCTTTTATTTGCAGGAGGAAAACCTACTTTCCCCATAGATACTCATGTTTCCAGAGTTTCTCGGAGGCTTGGAATAGTGGATGAAAAAGACGATTATGAAGAGGCTCGTGTAAAGCTTATGAAATTTTTCCCGCCGAAATACTATTTGAAAGCCCATCTCTTACTGATAGAACATGGTAGGAGGACGTGTAAGGCTAAGAATCCTCTTTGCAGAAATTGCGTTTTATTAAAGTATTGCTCCTTCGGGCAACTTTTATCGAAAAAGCTTTGATGTCTACCTCTTCCTACAATTGCTACAGTCTGGAATTACGTAGAGGTATATTTTGTGCCATGAGAGCGTTTCGACCTTTTGAGGCACCCAGTCTTTAAACGTGAACTCGTGGCTAACGATCCTCGCCCCAGGCTTAAGTTCGGCTTCAAGCTTCGGTTTTATTTTCTCGTTGGCAGATGTTGTCAGGAAGAGAGTTACCACCGTTGCTTCAGATAAGTCTGCATTCAACAAGTCATCGTTGTAAATGATTATCTTATTTGACAAGCCTTCTTTCTCTATTTTTCTAATGAGATCCTCATAAAGATCCCTCCTTATCTCATATCCAACGGCTTTCCTTGCACCGAATTTCTTAATAGCAGTAATAAGCAATCTACCGTCTCCACAACCTAAATCGTAAACAACATCATTAGGTGTAACTTTGGCAATTTCAAGCATCTTCTCAACAACTTCAGGTGGTGATGGTACGTAGGGTACTGTTATCGACAATGCGTTAATTTAAGCACATTTAGAAAGAAATAAACTTATCGCTTGTTAAGTTTCCACCATAATATTCTCAAAGATTTTGAGAATGGTTTTAGCGTTATCGATCATATAATGGTCATTGTTTAAAAAAACGTATATTCTTTTCGGTTTTGCCTCAATAACCTTTTTCACGACTTCATTAAGTTCATTCGCAGTATAATTGTGAGAGTACCATGATGACCTACCGTGCATCCTAAGGTAGACCGTGCCAGTTGTGTTGAAAATATGTCTCGGCAGATTTGGAGAATCTACTGATACTATTGTGATACCTCTTTCACTGGCCCATTCTTCCCATTCTCCTGAGAACCATTTCACGTTTCTCCATTCCACTGCAGCTTTCTCAACCATCTCAACCTCTTTGAAAAAATGCTCCATATTCCTGATCGTATTCTGACTCGGCTCCATGAAAGGCGGAAGCTGGAACAGGTAGAAATCTATGTTTTTCTCAAGAGGCTTAAACAGGTCAGTAAACTTGTTAAACGTCTTCACTGCTTTACTGCCCATCCTATACACATGCGTAACTATTCTTGAGACTTTCACTGCCCACCTGAATCCACTTGGAGTTTTCCTAGCCCAAGAGTAAACTTGGCTTCTAAAGGGGAATCTGTAAAAACTGGCATTAAGCTCAACGCTGTTAAGACCAGAGTTCTTAACGTACCAGTCGAAACCGTTAGGATTCCAATCGTAACTCCATCCCGAAGTACCTACGAATATCTTTCGCTTCAAACTCATAGCCAGGAGAGACTATTCCTCCTTGTCGAATATCTTCATCACTTCCGGTATCTTATTTATTAGGTCTGATGCAGTTATGTGGAAGCCTTTTTCTCCAACAGCCTTCAGGCCAGCATCTCCGTGAACATATGCTGCAGCTGCTGCCGAGCTAAGGCTGTCATTGCCCCATGCTAGGAAGGTAGCTATTATGCCAGATAACACATCGCCAGTGCCGCCGACGGCAAGGCCTGGTGTAGCATGTTTATTCACCTTAAGCCTAAAACCGTTTGTGATAACTGTTTCAAACCCCTTTAGCAGGATTGTGAAGCCGTATTTTTTAGAGAGTTCAACCAGTATTGGAAGGGTTTCCAACCATTTTTCTTCAAGCTTATTACCGAAGACGTATTCAAATTCACCACGATGCGGGGTTGCTACAACCCCTTTAAGCAGTTCTGGCGATGATTTAAGCGATTTGAAACCATCTGCGTCAACCACTGTAGGTAATGATTTGCTCTTGGATTTTTCAATTAAACCCTTAACTGCTTCAACAGTTTCTTCATGAAGACCTAGGCCTGGACCGATTACTAGCGAATCAACTTTCTCCATGAGTTTTGAAAGCAAGTCTAATGCTTCATTAGTAAGGTACCTACCAGGAAGCTCGTATACAACAAGATCAGGAGACATTGCTCTAATCGAACTTGCCACGGATTCAGGCGCCGCTACAATAGATAAGCCGGCTCCAACTCTGAGTGCTGATAACGCTGCTAAGGCAGGGGCACCCGAGAATTTTTCACTACCCCCCACCACCAGAATGTAACCGTAATCTCCCTTGTGCGAATACTTTTTCCTGCTCTTAACAACCTTCCTAACGTCTCCTGGACCCGTGTATAATTCAGCTTCGAGAGGGATACCTATGTCAGCCACTGCGACTTCAGCACATTGATACTTCTGCAGGAAGTCTTTGGTTTTATGAAATGTTATCGTGTATGATGCTTTAACGATTAGGTTCTCTCCAGTGCTTTCTGGACCAAGTCCAGTTGGAACGTCGACTGCAAAGATAGTCTTATTAGAGGAATTTAATTCCCTCACGATCGAAGCGAATGGCTCTTTCAAAACTCCTCTAAAGCCCGTACCCAGCATCGAGTCAACTACGTAGTCACATTTCTCAAGTAGCTTCTTGATAATCCCCGTTTCTGACGAATCGTTAACCATAATCTTTTCCACATCATCCATGTGTAAAAGCAGATTCCAATTGGCTCTAGCTTCTACGCTTCTAATGTCCTGTGGCCTGCCTACGAGAACAATTGTAACGCGAGCACCCATATTTCTCAAATGTCTAGCTACTACGAAACCGTCTCCACCATTATTACCGGTGCCGCATAAGATCAGGAATCTCTTTCCCTTAACATTCGTTTTTGAAGCTATGAATCTCGCCGTTTCTGAGCCGGCGTTCTCCATCATGCATATTCTTGAGAAGCCTAGGGATTCAGCATTCTCTTCTATAGCGGCCATATCAGCACTCGTTACGGCTTCAGGGAGTAACGGCATTATGACGCTAATCCATTTCTCCATTGTAGTAGTTATTTTGGAAGCGGCTTTTAAGAATTATTAAACACCTTCGAAATCCGAGAAGGTAGATTGGGACGAAGAAGCTTGCTGAAAAGCCTCAGAAAAATCATTCATAACAAAGAAGTTAATGAAACAGTTTTAAAGAGGATTAAGGATTTTGAGGAAATAGGGAAAAGCAGGGAGAAAGTGTTTAGTGAGCTTTGTTTTTGCATACTTACGGCCAATTACTCTGCTGAAAGAGGGTGGAAGATACAAGAAGAGTGCGGTGAGGAATTCTTTAAGCTCGATGGGCATCAACTTGCTGAGAGACTTAGGAAGTTTGGATATAGGTATCCCAATAGTAGAGCAAGATACATAGTTAAGGCAAGAAGTATCTACGAAGATATTTGGAGAACCCTTGAGAGCGGAAGGGATCCTTCAGAAATCAGAAGATGGATTGCCGAAAATGTGCCTGGATTAGGCTTTAAAGAAGCCAGTCATTTTCTGAGGAATATAGGTTTTAAAAATCTTGCGATAGTAGATAAACATGTTTTAAGAGTTCTATATGGATATGGTTTGATAAGAACAATGCCGCAAAGACTCTCAAAAACTATGTATCTGAAGATAGAGAAGACTCTCCTCAAAGTGGCTGGTGAATTAGGGATATCTCCGGCGGAACTAGACCTCTATCTCTGGTATATGGATACTGGGAAGATACTAAAGTAACACTTTCAAATTATTTCGAGAGCGGGATTTCAATGATTCTACCAGTCTTAGCTGACTGATAGGCTGCTAATGTTACTTCAAGAGCCTGTCTTCCATCCATACCCGTGGCTACTGGTTCCTCATCCTTCTCGATTACTTCTATAAAGCTCTCGATCATCCTCCTATCAGCATCAGCACCGTAATAGGAATAGTATAGTGGGGAGCCTGATCTTACAACTGTAACGTTTGATCTAAAGGCATCTATTACCATATAGCCTTTCTCGCAGAAAACACCCATGTAAACATCGCCCCAAGTCGGGTAAGTATCAGGCCTAGACCAGCTGCAGTCTATGCTTGCATTAACACCTCTCCTAGTCCTCACCATTATTAGTGCAGCATCCTCAACTCTGAGTTCAGGCCTAATGTTACGTGCAACCCTAGCGTAGACGCTTGAACACTCGTCTCCAGTATACCACCTGATTAAGTCAGCAACGTGAACATTATGGTCCATTATGCATCCTCCACCAGCCAGCTCCGGGTCTCCAAACCAGAGGCCAGGGTATTTCCCATGATTAGTTGAAGTTATAGCTAATATCTCACCAAGAGCTTTAGACTCAAGGATCTCTCTGGCTTTAACAGTAGTATCATGATACCTCATTACGAAAGCTGTTTGAAGCTTAACGCCTTTTCTTCGAGCCCTGGAAATAGCGTCGTCAGCATCCTCCAGTCTTGTCGTTATCGGCTTCTCGACAAGAACATGCTTACCAGCCTCTATGCATGCAATCATAAGCTCGTAATGCTTAGAGTTTTCCGATGAAATTATTACGGCATCTATGTCTTCCTTTTCTAAAAGAGCGGTGTAATCATCGTAAAGCTTCCTGACATTGTAGGTGTCCCCAGCCCTGCTTAAGCGCTCCTTGGAATCGTCATATATTGCTTCTAAACTCACATTAGGAAGTTTCTTCAAAACCGCGGCATAGCTCCAAGCATGAATATGTGCAAACGAGAGCATGGCGAATCTGACCATTTATAACACCTCCTCCCCCAGCGGTAGCTTGACAGGTTTACCTGTAAAAATTGATTTCAAACCGGCGAGCACAACTTCAAGAGATTTCAAGCCTTCTTCTCCAGGTACGGGAGGAGGCTCGCTTCTAAGGATCGAGTCGACAAAACACCTTATCTCCAAGTAATAACCGTCTTTGAATAGAGGGGTTAACTCCTCTCTTAATCCGCCAGGCCTGTATATCGAGAGGGTTGCAGTCGACTTGTTGTCAACGCTAAGTATCCCACGTGTTCCTGAAACCTCTATAAATGATGTAAGCGGAAACCCATCTGGCATTATCCAGCTTCCTTCAACATAGCCCAGTGCCCCGCTCTTGAACTTAAGCAGTGCTTGAACGTAATCAGGAGAAGAAGCGTTCTTCCCAAGGTAGTTTCCACCCTGAGCATAAACTTCCTCAACCTCTCCAATGCACCATCTTAGGAAGTCAACATCGTGAATACTAAGATCAACAAACACTCCCCCGCTCTTATGAAGGTCATGATGCCATAGGTCTGAAGTCCACGAAGGAAAAGCAGACTGTCTATATGCCCTTGCTAAAACAGGTTCTCCGATTTCCCCTTGCAAAATAAGTTCCCTAGAAGCAAGATATTCCCCCCAGAATCTTAGCACGTGTGCCACCATAAGTTTCAAACCGTTTTTCTCAGCCTTTCTCACAATCTCCCTCGCATCCGAGAGCCTTAACGCTATAGGCTTTTCCAAGAGAACATGCTTTCCAGCGTCAAGCGACTGCAAAGCAAAATCTCTGTGAGTATAGGTCGGCGTACAGATATCAACTATGGAAACATCCTTATCCTGGATTGCTTCAACCGGATTCTTTGAAGCCTTCTTAAAACCGTATTTTTCTTTAAAAAGCATCGCTTTATCCTCGCTCCGACTGAAACAAGTTGCGAGCTCTACCTCAGGAATACTCCTCCACCTTTCAGCATGAACAGCCCCTATGAAACCGCATCCTAAAACACATACTCCAAGTTTGTCAGCCATGTAATTTAATGATAAAAGGTGCTTAAAATCCCTTTTATTACGGGTTATAAACCAGCTCTACTATGTATTCCCGCCCGCGTTTAATCTTCCTTATCAAACCCTTCTTCTGAAGCTCGTTTAAAACCATTGAGGTCTTAGATTTCGAGAAACCTGTAGCCTCTTTTATCTGCTTCTGAGCCAACCTACCTCCCGAATTTCTGAGGATTCTTAATACGAGCTCTTCGTCTGAAATCATGTATTCCTCTGGTGGCGGCGGTAATCCCTTCTTACGATGGTAAAGAAATAGTGCGGCAGAGACCATTATAACAACAGCTAAAACTAATAGCAATATCATTATCGGAGGAAGCTTAAGACCCTCAGTCTCACCTGTTTTTTCGTAAACTGAGAATTCAAGCAGTTGCTGGGGCCCACCGATCCTGTATTCAGAACCAGAGGGTAAGCGCACTGAGACACTCCATGATCCAGTAATGTTTGGAGTATAGTTGTCTGAGAAATAACCGTTCTCTCCAATAGCTACTTCTCTAACTGTTTCCAAACCATTAGGATTCCTGTAAACGATTTGAATAATCAAGTCAGGTAGTGGTGGGTTAATCCTTCCATTGATGCCTATGGAAAGCCCTTTTTCAACTCTATCAGCACTTAGGCGGAATTCTTCAATTGTCAAAACCCTGCTTTGGAAAACTAGCCTAGGCTCGCCATCAGAGAAGTCGAATTTACCGAACCAAATTTTTTTCGAAGCCTCTTCTCTCGATGGTTTTGGGCTTATTAGCCTCAGAAAATAATCGTCAACAAGTTCGGAATAATCTATTTCAAGCGTCTCATCGGGAAAAAGATAGAAGCCTCCTTCGAAAACATCTCCAATCTCAATCGCGTTAGCTGTCTTAATGCCAAAGTTAATCCAAGTGAATCTATATTCAATAATTCCAAGCTGTTTCAACACTCCTCCTCTTATATCGATTTTGAGGCTGAAATCCTTAGCCTGCATTAACCTTCCTGTTGCGGAAGACGCTTTGCTAACTATGCTGTCTACAGTGGATTTAAAGCTTGAAAGCATAGAGTCCTTGTCAGCGTTTTCCATAAACTCTTGAAAATCTGCTTTCTCCTCTTCAGAAGACAATGGTGTTGAAAGCTCCACTATCCACGTTGCTGAAGAATCCCTGTGTAGGATTATCCTGTAATTTGTTTGAAACTCGAATTCTCCATTAGCCAGTAGTGATTGCTGCGAGATAAGCATGAGCATTATTAAGAATATTGGAATAACCAATACGGTGGTCTTGTGCAGCATTTGAGAAAAAAGAATTTGGAGAGATATAAAAATTTAGGGGTTACTTTTTCCCTTTCCCTTCCCCTTGCCCTGACTCTTACTCTGAACCTGCTCCCTCACTCTTTCCTTTACTTCTTCTCTTATTCTCTCATGAAACTGCCTCATCTCTTGCTGGAATCTGTGGTTTTCCTCCACGATCTGCTTTGCAAACCGTTTGTTCTCCTCAGAAATATTCTTCTGCAGTGCTTTCAAGGCTTCTTTGCTCGTTTCCTTTAAAAGGCTTAGTCGGGTTCTTATTTCAAGCCTTATCCTGTTCATCTCCATTATGAATTCCTCGCGCGTAATATTGCCCTGCCTTAACATCTCCCTCAGCCTTTCCATCTCTCTCTGCCTCTCCTCTATGCAGAGCCTCATCTCGTTTTTAGTTTGATTTAACAATCTGAGCCTTTCATGCCAAGTGTTGTTTAACATTAGTCTTCTCTGAAGCCTAATCCTCAGTAGGTTTTCTCGGTGTGTTTGAGTAATGTTTCTAATTAGTAGTGACATATTCTTACCTAAGAAAGGCGGTAGTGTTTCATTATCCAACGATATTGGGAAATCGTCTGATGGAATCGTAAGATTATCATCAGATTCGCCCTCTGTATAGTTCCCGTTGTTAGATCCATTGTCTCCTAAGACTCGTGGAGCGAACGGTAGCAGTATTACAGTTGCAATAAGCATTACTGTAATCATGATCAGTATTTTCAGAGCATCTTTTTCATCGATATTGCAAGCACACATCCTTAGCCACCTCTTGAAAAAGAGGTTTTAATTTTGCTAATAAATGTTTTTAGTACCATTTTTGTTTAAAAACGTTCAAAAAAGTCAACATACCTTTTAAAAAATTAAAAAAAGTTCATCTTTCTACATGAAGACAATTTTACTCCATTCCTAAAAATACATCTAAACTATGAATAGCCCCAGTTCGATTAAAGATAGCGGAGCTCGTTTCAGCATCAAGGTCAAGGCCATTAATTATTCTCCGAGAACCGTCGGAGTTAGTGATTTCAATCCTTGCATAACCGAAACGGTGTACTATAACAGGCACTTGGCATATTGTAAAAACCAGCGTATCTTTATCGAGCTCTATGCTCTGTTGCCGCCCTTCGACATCGTAATATAAGAATCTTCTTGGATTCTTCAAAAATTCTGACGGGTTTATCAGGTGTGTTCGGAATTTTAAACACCCCTCTTCAACAATTACACCCATCTCACCCAGCCTTGAAATAATATCTTCCTTAACCTGTCCCGTCATGCCGGGTTGTTGCGCTCCAGCAAAGCTGGGCGTGTGAGAATAAGGATCTGTAGGGAATGCTCCATACTGACTAGGCGGCTTGTGCACACCGATGCCTTCACGAATTTCGTAATAATGCGTTTTCAAGCGGTTTAAAAGGGTCTTATCCCGATTCATGCTTGCAGCCTTATTCAAAACCTCCTGAACCGCTACTAGTAGTTTCGACACCATGTGCCAGTAGATGCATCCAAGTCCCTCATACTTGAAGAAGGACCCGGAGCGGCCTGTAAAAGACTGGTGGTCAAATACTTTTTCATAGATTTCGAGAATAAGCCCAGCCTCTTCCTCCACAAGCTTGCGGTATTCTTCTTCATTCTTCAGGGCTTCAAGCGCCCCTTTAAGCACGTCGCTGTTCCGGAAAGCCGCATTAAAATGTATCCCGCCGTTTACATCACGGACTACGATGCGTTTATCACCGCGTTTTAAAAGTTCGGTTAGAAGCCTCGACTTCTCAACTTCTCTCTGGGGAATATTATTCTTCTCCAGAAATCGGGGCAGCTTACGGTCCGGGTAAAGCATGTAGCTATTCTGATCAGCACGGTACAACTTGCTTCCCCTTAATGAGTCGAGTAGCGTGACAGCTTCCTCGGGAGATAATACTCCAGAGCTTAATACTGCTACCTGGCCTTCCAACATCTCGTATAGGCGACGAATCCTAATTTCATCATTACTTATCGTAATCAGGTTATATGAATGGTACAGGCCATCGTCACGCTTATTGGCTCTGATCGAATGATCAATATGTTGAAGAGCCAAATCGCAGAATGATTGAAGCTCATCGATGGATAGTGTTGTTTGAGCGCCTGAGAAGCCTTTCGCATAAATCCTACTCCTGTAACGACTTCCAGCTTTACCAAGGTCGTCTAAAACCCTTTTACGATCCTTATCAGACATAGGCTTACCCAGCAGGTTTAAGTGTCGCTTCAACGCATCGTAAATATCTCGGAAAAACTCTCCGACTTCTAAAGAAATGCTGATTTCACGCTCCTCAATTTCTCTAAATAGATCTTTACAAAAAGCAAGGAAGCGTCGCAAGTAGCATAGCGTCACTACGGACACGCCGTAACCTACTAGAGCATTGTTTGCATCATTCCACTCGGGTCTCTGCGTATTCATCCAGATTCCTGCTTCAGGAACGTAGTTTGACAATTTAGCAAGCAATATAACCAGAAGTTTTTCAATAAGATTTACATGGTATATTTCACCATTCTCATCTTGGACAAGTTTACCATCTGCACCAATCATCGATACTTTTTTCTGAATCTCCTGATTTAGGGTAAAATCGAATTCAATGGTTTTCCGAGGATCTTTCAGCATATCTTCATACGGCTTGATTCGGTAGGGAATATTTGCGTATGCGAATAGCCTCCGCGTAGATAGTTTTGCAATTAAACCCGGATGGTAGCGTCTTGACGCTTCTAATAGTCTTAGAAGGTAAATCACTTGGTGGTCACCCCAATAGCCTACGTACGACCAGGGGTCGCGTGGATCAGGAACCTCCCATTCAAAACCCTCTCTTGTAACGCGGTACGGATTGTACCCGTCTGGTGTAATGGCATCAACAAACTTAAATATCATGTTTTCAATATACTCGGGAAAAGAAAGTGCTAGTGCTTCCCAATTCTGAAAGATGTCCCGCCAATTCCCCTGATAGTTTAAGATTTTCCTACCATACTCGTCTTTTACTTCAATAGAAAACATGTTCCAAGGACGGCTGGGATCACCATGTCGACGGCTGAAGGTCAATGGCAAATACTCGTAGGCAAGCCTCTCTAAATCAGGATCATTTTGCTCCCGGACAGTAGACCGGAGATAGTTGAGTGTGAATTTCTCGGGAAACGAGTTTAGAAATGAAAGGTGTTTCTGCAATACTTTACGATTACTTTTAGAAACGAATGAAATGAAATCCGCTCGAGATATCCAATAACCATTATCCGGAACCCCTCCACGCATCACGTTAAAAAGGACATTTGAAAAATGACGGCAAGTATTAAGCTCGTCTTCAGTAGCTTGCAGGCCATCGGCACTGGCTACGATACGGATAAGGTTTTGAGTGCCGCGTTCAACATCTTCAAGTATTCTATCATGCAGATTCTTCTCGCTTCTTAAAAGGCGGAGCAAAGCAATTATGCTGGCGGCATCTTGATTAACTTCAGCTACAATATACCATTCTCTCTTACCCTTAGCCGGTATGGAAAAATGAGCATTCACGAAATATGCTCCACGCACCCCGCGCGTTGCAGTCTCTTCTTCTACAACATATCCCTGGCGAAAACGCTCGAGTTGCGCTGTGGAAAGAAGTCTTTTGGGCGATTTAAGGCCTGTAGACCATACTGTAGTTGCTCTGAGCGCTTCACTGGGCTCAGCCTTGTCAACCGGAATGGAGGCAAGCTTAAAAATAGCTAAACCTGTTTCAACATCCAGCTCAGCCTCCTTATACGCGTCGGCAAGCGTACTGTATTCTAGTTGAAACCTTCTAGATATTCCGTAAGGCAATATGTTTTGAACCCCGTCTAAAATATCGACTTCAACATCCCTATTGCTCAAATTCATAAGAGTAGCAAGCCTTACGAAACCATGGCTTTCACTAAACATCCATGCGTAAGAAAAACTCATGGAAAAATCCCAGTTTATTTCTTCGAAAATAATTTTATTATGGAAGACGCTCTTATACAAATTTCGCGAAACATTGTAGAGCCCCTCGTATCTTGGAGAAAAAGGCTCCCATAGGAATCTTTTACCGTCTTGATTTACCATGATAATCGTTTTACTACCTGTCTGATCCTGACTGTCATGAATACGGTCATCCGTGTAGTATGGAAAGAGAGCATGATCAGGGTCCCTGCGTCCAGCTGTGAGAGCACCATTACTCGAGATGAAAAACCAGTGATCTGAATCGCTGACTAGACTCATCAGAAAAGGCGGCATCGCATCATAATTGGAGATACGGTAAAAGCGTTTGCCACCAATTTCGACGAGAGTACCCTCCACGGTTTTCGGTCTACGTTTTAAAGATATGTTTGCAACAAATACTCCATGCTCCTCCATGGCTTCCAAGCCCCTGTAAATCCGGGACAAATAATGGTTAATAAGATTATACTTCTAACGTTGGTTCAGATTGGGCAGAGCAACATGCTATAGGTGAAAAACTGTGCTTAGATTTGAAACCGGTTTCTTTGAAAACTAAACTATGCTTGCATAGTTAAAGTCTTGTAGAGTTCAAGGAGATTCCTAACCCTCTTCTTAACGTTGGGATGGGTGCTTAAAACCTCCACTAGGCTTTCGGATGCTGTGATTTCTCTATAAGCAAATTCTTCAAGAGAACGAATATCGTATGCTCTTCCAAATCTTGCTTCAGCAGCTACCTCAGGGTCTGCAATGAGGAGCGCCTTAAACGAAGCATATCCGGCCATCGAGGCCTTAGCTTTTTCAGGCATCCTAGCATTTATATCCGATATTTTTACTAGGGCGCTTGCAAGACTTAACGGCCCTCCTTCCGAGACGGCAGAACCATGGTAGTCAGCATAGTACTCTCTACTCCTGCTGAAACCAAGGATGAGGAGAGTCAGCAAATAGTACACAGCCATACCTAGCATGCCTACGAGGAGGAGAAGCCCCCCGTCACCTCTATCCCTGCTTGAACGTGAGGAATAAACACCTGAGTAATAGAGTGAGTATGCTATCCAGTAGACTAGAGCAGGAAGGACTGAAAGGAACATCATTATCTGAACATCCTTATGCCTGAGGTGGCCGAGCTCATGGCCTATTACTGCTTCAACTTCGGATTCATTCAGACTACTCAGCAAGCCCCTGGTTACTGCTATCCTAGACCCTGTGAGAGGACTGCCGTATGCGAAAGCGTTTGGCAGAGGAATATCTGAAACCATTATCTTAGGAGCCTTTTTAAAACCGCTTTTCTCAGCGAGCCTTACTACGCTCTGTTCAAGCCATGGGAGCTCGCCTTCGTTTAGAGGTCTGACACGGTAGATATAGTCTATCAGATATGGCCCGATCAGCCACTGGATAAGGTTCCATAACAATACTGTGGGCAGTATCATTAATAATGGGACTCCAATAAAAGATAGAATGAGCACTAGAAACCCTGTAGTCACTGCAATAACCAGCATCATCGTAGCTATCATGTTAAGCCTCAGCTTCCACAGATTCATTCTAAACCACCTCCTCACCGATGCTTCTTAAAAACTCAGATATAAAGTTTAAGCAGAATATAAGGGCAGGCTATTCTAAGAACATTTCTTCAGCAAACTTAATTAATTTGCAGTGGGATTGTTTGTAACATGCCGGTTTGCCCAGTTGACATAGGCAGGTATGGTTCCGTTGAGATGAGGAGAATCTTTGAGGAGGAAAACAGGCTTCAGAAAATGCTTGACGTCGAGGCAGCGCTGGCAGAGGCTTTGGCTGAAGTGGGCGAGATACCGCATGAAGCTGCTTTAACAATAAGGAACAAGGCGGTCTCAAGAGTAGTTACTGTTGACAAGGTTAAGGAGAGGGAGAAAATAACCAAACACGATATAGCTGCGATGGTAGAAGTACTCTCAGAAGAGTGTGGAGAATATGGAGAGTATGTTCACTGGGGGGCTACGAGCAACGATATAACGGATACGGCGTTAGTCCTACAGTTGAAGGAAGCTTTAGGTATAATCGGTAATAAGCTTGCTTCCATAGTAAAAATTCTCTGCGAAATAGCTAGTAAATATGAGGATTTAGTGATGCCTGGGAGAACACATGGTCAACATGCTATTCCAATAACGCTTGGATTCAAGTTCGCTGTTTATGCTGCCGAGCTTGCTAGAAACTATGAGAGAATGCTACAGCTTTCAAAGAGGGTTTTGAAGGGGAAGATGAGTGGGGCAGTAGGCACGATGGCAGCTTTCGGAGAGAAGGCTCTTTTAATTGAGGATAAGACTATGAGTAAGCTGGGTCTGGAACCTGTTGAAATAGCGACTCAAATAGTTTGCAGGGACAGGTTTGCTGAACTAGTGTTGTGGGCAGCACTACTTGGCTCAAGCCTAGAAAGAATAGCTGTTGAAGTAAGGAATCTTCAGAGGACGGAGATAATGGAGGTTGCGGAAGGTTTTGGAGAGCAGCAACGTGGAAGCAGTACAATGCCCCAGAAGCAGAACCCTGTTGACAGTGAGAAAGTATCTGGTCTCGCTAAATTGTTAAGGGGCATGGTGATACCTGCTTTAGAAAACATCTCGCTCTGGCATGAAAGGGACCTTTCCAATTCTAGCAATGAGAGGTTTACAATACCCCTCTCTATGATAATAGTTGACGAAATGCTCACGACTATGGAGAATGTTCTGAGAAATCTAAGGGTTTACCCTGAGAATATGATGAAGAATCTTGATTTGACGAGGGGCAGGATAATGAGTGAAGCCCTTATGATGAGGCTGGCTAGGAAAGGCATGGGGAGGAGAAGAGCATACGAGACTGTGAGGAAATTGTCTAGGAAGGCCCTTGTTGAAAATAGAAGCTTCTTTGAGGTTCTTGAGGAAGATCCGGAAGTTGCCAAGTATATTGGTCGCGAAGAGTTGATGGAACTTATGAATCCCAGAAACTACTTGGGGAAATATAGAGAACTGATAGCCAGAGCCACTTCCTACGCTCTGTCTAAAATAAGTGCAGATGTCAACGTGTAGTCATTAAGGGCCGGGGATAGCTTTGGATATGAATAGTCTCGTAGAATTGATTAAAAATAAGGCTTGGAAAAAATATTCTCCAGAACCTGGGCACGACTGGCTGCATGCCGAGAGAGTCTACAGGATGTGCATGAAGATTAGAGAAAGGGAAGGAGGCGATCCTGAAGTGCTTGCTGCAGCAGCATTGCTTCATGACGTTGGTGTTCAAAACGAGTTTGAGCAGAACGTAGACCACTCAGAGGAGAGTGCTAGAATCGCAGGCGAAATACTTTGCGAAATAGGCTTTTCGAGCGATAAGATAAGAAGGGTTCAAGAGGCGATTAGGCAGCATAGATTTAGAAACAGTGTTGAAGCAACTACTCTGGAAGCGAAGATTCTACAAGACGCCGACCGCTTGGATGCGATTGGAGCAATAGGAATAGCGAGAACATTTTCTTACGGGGGTAGTAGGAAGATCCCCATGTATTCTGATGACAAGAATGTTGCCTCCACTCTTCAACACTTCCACGATAAGCTTCTCAAAATAAGGAGTGTGTTAAACACTGAGACTGCTAAAGCAATCGCTAAAGAGAGACATGAATTCATGGAGGTTTTCTTATCAAGGTTTTTGAAAGAGATTGAGGGAGAAGCCTGACCCTACATTTTTAAGTAGCCTTCTAAACATTTCTTCCGGGTAAAGGTTGGTAATGCAAATAGTTTTCATAGGTCCAGCTGGTTCGGGTAAGACGACTCTAGTCAGTAAATATGGTGAATGGCTTGACTCAAGCAGCCAGAAAGTTTCCTTCATAAACCTTGATCCTGGAGCAGAAGAAGTACCGTATTCCCCATCATTCGACATCAGAGAACTCTTTACTGTCGAGGAAATAATGAGGAGAGAGAAACTAGGTCCTAACGGAGCCATGATAAGGGCCATGGACATGTTGGCTGAGAAAAGCAGCGAATTGATTTCTAAAATAGGAGCTTCCCAAACAGATTTAATACTCGTAGACACCCCTGGTCAGAGCGAACTCTTCGTATTCAGGAGCACGGGGCCGGAAATTATTCGAAGCCTATCTAAGATCGGTAGGACGATAATAGTGTTTTTGATCGACGGCCAGTTGATACGTTCTCCAAGCGACCTTATGGCTATGTTCTCCCTGGCAGCAGCATGTAGGTTGAGGCTGAGCGTTCCGCTTGTCCATGTAGTCACCAAGACCGATACATTGGGAAGGGGTGACCTTGATCTTTTAATGCAGAATCCAGAGTATTTAGAAGACAGGATCGTTGGAGAAGAAAAAGGGCTTTTACAGGAATACATGTTAGAATATTCTAAGATTCTTCATCCCCTACTTAGGAGACAGAGGACGGTTTTTGTTTCAGCTATAGCTGGCACGGGGTTTGAAGCATTAGAATCCATTATACATGATGCTATATGCGAGTGTGGAGATCTCCGTTGAGCTTACCCCGATATATTTTGACGAGCTCCTCGTAATATTCCCCCGAAGCCATACTGTCTTCAATAAGCTTGACTAAAGAATAAATCTCGTCGAAAAACACAATATCCTCAGCCGATATGCCTCTTCTCCTCATTTTCCTCACCCTCCTCCTTATTCCTACACCAGCCTCCATTAGTGTAAGCGTTAAGACAGTATGTTTCAACTCCTTAAGCTGATTTCTAAAACGGTCTGCGAGCAATATGAGACTCTGACCTAAATCATCCATATCATCTATATTCATCTCTAAGCCGCAATCGATGTATTTTCTCATTGAAAACGTTAGTGAGCATAGAGAGTTCTGAATTTCCGAAAGCACTTTTCTAAGTTCCTCTGTCAAAACCGTAAAATTAAGCCACCGAGAGCTTAAATATTTTTCAAAGCGAGTTCGAGAAGTTTATTAAAAAGCTCATTGCTCTAAAAAAGCATGGCGGATATCGTTGAACTCTTGAAAAAGATTCTTGATTATGCTATTGCATCAGGTGCATCATATGCCGAGGCTAGGTTTCACGACGATTTTGAGAAAAGCATTACTTTAAAAAACGGAGAAGTCGATGCCGTTGAAGCAAGTTACGAAAGGGGCGTAGGCATTAGGGTTATTGTTAACGGTGGACTTGGTTTCGCCTCTACAAATCTTCTCAAGCCTGAAACAATTACTCACGTTGTAGATAGAGCTGTTAAAATGGCTAGAGCATCCTCGTCATTAAAGTCGGTTAGTATAAAGTTCTCGGATGAAGAGCCTTACTCCGTCGACTGGAGAGTTTTAGAAAAGAAGAGCCTAGAGAACTGGGACTTAAAAGACAAAGTTGATTTTCTGAAGAAACTGGATAGTGAGATTTTAAGCCAGGGCGTGAACGTTTCATCCAGATACTTAACCTACAGTGAGGAAAACACTGAGAGAGTATATGTTAATACTGAGGGCTCGCTAGTATTGGCAACGGTTCCACGACCCTCGTTTTTCGCATTAATAACTGTTTCCGATTCATCCAAGGGAGTCATACAGAGAACGCTTCAATTCGGAGGATCCGGCGGCTTAGAAGTCGTAGATTCTTGGAGGCTTGAGGAAAAAGTGAAGGAGGAAGTAAAGGTTCTCCGCAAGATGCTCGTAGACTCTGTAATGCCTCCCGAGGAAATCATGGACGTCGTCATCGGAAGTGAAGTGACAGGCATAGTGTCGCATGAGGCTTCTGGACACCCTGGGGAGGCTGACAGGATACTGGGTAGAGAAGGGGCTCAAGCAGGAGAATCCTATTTAAAGCCGACAGACATAGGGAGGAAAATAGGAAGCGAAGTCGTCAATCTGGTTGACGACCCTACTGTACCGGGCTCGTACGGTTTCTATCTTTTCGACGATGAGGGGGTTAAGGCTAGGAGAAAATATTTGATAAAAGACGGTAGGATATGCGAGTTTCTGACGAATAGAGAGACTGCTGCAAGCCTTGGGATTAAAAGCAACGGGTCGGCTAGAGCCTCCGGGTACAATGTTGAACCAATAGTAAGAATGTCAAATACATTCATGCTCCCGGGCGAATACACTTTAGAAGAGCTTTTGAACGATGTCTCTAAGGGAGTCTACATCAAGAGCTTTATGGAGTGGAACATTGATGATAAGAGGTGGAATCAGAGGTACGTGGGGCTGGAGGCCTACATGATAGAAGACGGTAAAATAACCGTCCCGGTGAAAAACCCAGTCATAGAGATTACAACTGAAAAGCTTTTCTCAAGCATTGACGCTGTAGGCAGAGACTTGGATTTCACAGCAGCAACATGCGGTAAGGGAGATCCCATGCAGGGAGTACCTGTGTACACCGGAGGGCCTAGTGTGAGAATCAGAAGAATCAGAATAGGGAGGGTTTGATGAGATGGCTGAACTACAGGAGAAAGTGTTGAAGAAGCTTATGGAAAAAGGTGTTGAAGAAGCTATAGTGATTCTTAGAAGCGATAAGAGAAATTGCGTAAGGTATGCTAACAACGAGCCTACCGTAGCTTTCTCTGAAGCGATAGATACCCTAACAATATACAGTAGCATCATGGAAAGGAGCTTCTTAGGAAGCTTTGAAAACGTTTCCGAGGATTTTATCGAGAAGATTGTAGACGAGGTTGTAACCATTACTAAGAATTCTCCGCCCTCGCCATATTATACTCAAATACCTAAGGGACCATTCAGTTATAGGTCTGAAAAAATAGTGGAAAGAAGAATAGGAAGGCTTGATGAGCAGCTAGTATCCTACGTTTCAGAAGCCGTTAAAGCGAGTAGGGAGGCGGGTGCAGAAAGAAGCGCAGGAATAATCTATGCTGATTACCAAGAGGAGAAACTCGTTTCTTCAACGGGCTTAAGTTTACAAGAGGGGGCTTCATCTATAATTCTGAACCACCGTGCTTTTGCAAATCCGGAGGCAACGGGACAATGGGTCTCATGCTCTACAACTCTAAGGGATTTCGACCCCTATGACGCTGGTAGGAGGGCTGGCGAGATAGCTAAGATGAGCCTCAACCCGGTTCTTATCGACGAGGGAACATACGATGTTTACATGGGGCCACTGATATTTGCAAACATAATGAGCGAGGTAGCTGGCTTCTCCTCAGGCTTCCTTGTGCAAATAGAGATGAGCTTCCTCACCGGAAGGCTTGGTGAAAAAGTCGGCTCTGAAGAACTCACGATCATCGACGACCCTACCATGCCTCAAGGCCTCGGAGAGAAAGTTTTCGACGACGAAGGCATACCTACTCAGAGAACGGTAATAATTGAGAAGGGCTTTTTGAAAAACTATCTTCATAATAGTAGGACAGCCAAAGTCGCCGGAGCATCCTCTACAGGAAACGCTGGAATAATATATCCTCACCCCTGGAATATTGTAGTAAAGCCGGGTAGCGTGAAAGAAGAAGACATGGTGCAGAAGCTGGGAAAAGGACTATACTTAACGAATTGCTGGTACACCAGGTATCAAAACTATAGGACTGGAGACTTCTCAACTATCGTGAGAGACGGGGCCTTCTACGTTGAAGACGGAGAAGTAAAGAGAGCTGTTAAAGGATGCAGGATAAGCGACAATCTGCAAAGAATAATTTCCAATATAGAGGCTCTTTCAAACAGGCTCTATCCTATCAAATGGTGGGAAGTCGAAGTACCGACCTACGTGCCAGCAGCAATAATCAGAAACGTTAATATAACAAGAGCATTCGGCTAGTATTAAATCAAACCGGTAATTATTGCTATACCCACTATAAGTAAGAGTACCCCCGCAATTAATCTCATGCATCTTCTTTTTTCAATCCTCCAAGCGTCAATTTCTAATACGCTTCTACCGAAGTAAACGAGAAGGAGAATGATGATAAGAGGTAGAATTATTATTAAGTTATACAGGATGAGAAGCAAAAATCCTTCAAGCGTCAACCCTGTTTTTGAGAGCGGATAGATTAGGATACTTATGTATATTGGACCTGTACAGGAAAAGCTGATCATTGAGACAATTATTCCCAATAGGAATCCGATTATAGTATTAATGTTTTTAGAATATTTATTAAATACTCTATTTAAGAGTCCTGGATGCTCAAGGCTCAAAACCTTTCCATAAAAAAAGAATTCTTTAAATTCTAAAACACTGAACACGATGGCGATTGAACCAAATAGGTAGCGCAACACGATGGGTGAAGGAAAATAGCGAAGCATCCCTATTGCTTGTAATAAAATGAGACCAATACCGAAATAAAAAACTAAAATTCCTGTGACGAAGGCTCCACACATTAGCAACATGCGTTTCGAAGAACTCCCTTGGAATGCATAACCAATTAGCGATATTATTGCAGTAAAGGTGCAAGGATTTAAAGAGCCAGCAATAGCTGCAGCAACAGCGCTTGCTATGAACGGCAGGGATAGCGATGGGCGGTGGCCTTCCATAAAGCTCCTTATTATTTCACCAGCTTTATCATAATAATCGCCGCCACTATATTCTAGTATAAGGCTTTCTAGTTTCTGAATAATATTCTCCTCACCAATTAGACACGTATCTCCTATGAAAACCACAGGCACCTCCCGGTCTTCTTCAGCTATGTTAAAGCCTTCAGAAAGGGCGATAAACAATTCTATATTGGTATCGTTATTAAATATGTCAAACCTTCTAAAGGCTACATTGGGGTATCGCATCCTAACCGTGTTAATATGATTCTCAGCTCTTATGCAATGCTCGCAGCCTTCTGCAACAAAGTAGTAGACAGTTATATCCTGAGGAGAGGCTTTAGCAATCATTAGAAAAACATTAAAGAAGAATATCACTATAAAAATAAGCCATGGAAAACTCTCAAGATATCTTTGCGTCAAATCTAAGATCCTGATTTAAACATGAACGTCTTTGTAACGCTTAGGCTTAAGTTATCATATTTAATTCTGCATGTCAGATTGTTCAACCCGCTTTGAATCCCGTAGCAAGGCGAGCATGGAATATCTATGCTAATCGATTCCGTGTTCAAACCTCTGTTAATGGGTATTTGCCACACCGGTGTGTTAAAGATCCACTTGTTGTTTACAACATACTTATTGAAACGACTTTTGAAGCCTAATATATCGATAGCAACATTCCCCAGATTCTTATTGCTAAGTATTAAAACCGTCAAATTAACATTCTTATCAACCTTCGCTACATATTCATCTTTATCCGTAAAAATTGAAAGGATTATTGTTAAATCGTCCCCTGAAAAGAAATTTGTAACAGCCTTCTCCAATCCAGAAAGATATTTATTGGCCTCCTTAACGTTTTGAAGAATACTTAGGCAGAAAGACGCTAAACTACTGTTTGCACGCCAGTATTGGAAGAATTCGAGAACAGTATGATTATACTCACTGTCCATAGCTAGGTAATTAAATTCATTATCAAACATCATTGCTTCAAGCTCAGTCGCACCAGCATGTTCTATCAGAAAAGATATTCTTTTAGGCTTCGTGTAGTATTCGGAAAGATAATTGTTTGTTTCCTTAAGATTTTTTAAAGTGTTCAAGCACTCTTCGGCGAGGCTCTGATTAAGACACCAGTATTGGAAGAATTCGAGGATAGTCTGATTATAATTTCCATTTATAGCTAGATGGCTATACTTGTTGTCGAATAGTATCGCAGTCTCGTAGTCCGTCAAGTTAAGACTCATAAGCAAAGATATCCTCTCAGATCTTAAAGTGTCTTCAGTAGTACGATTGAAATAATATTGGTAAGTAGAAAAAGCACTAATTAATGCAATAACTGCTATTATCAGTATGATGGCTTTATTCGGCATTACCTCCATCAGAGATTCCTGACATTTTAAACTTTTAACCGTTTTAAAACCTCCAATCATCTTTGATTATAAAAATGTATGGAGCATGATTAACTTTCCCTATCTTTTGATTTAAAAAGTTTAAAAAAGCTTTTATGATTACGGTTCTTGTAATACTTGGATAAAATGTCCAAAATAAGAGAGAAATACAGAGGGTCTAGAGCATTTACGAGAGAAATTGCATTATTATCATTATTATCAGCCTTAGCCATTTCTTCAAACTACGCTTTAGTGGTTGTTCCAAATGTTAAGCTTATGGATGCCATAGTTTTCTCATCCAGCCTCGCATTCGGGATGAGATTTGGAGCAACTCTAGCGGTGGTTATATGGATAGTCTATGGAACGCTGAACCCTTGGGGCTTTAGCCTACCGACATTGATAGTAGTTACTCTGAGCGAGATGGTTTATGTTCTCTTTTCTAGAATTGCCTTAAGCCTAAAAGCGGAGTGGAATAAGATAAATCTATATAATTCTCTGTTCCTGAGTTCATTAGGTTTTTTCTCCACTTTTGTTTACGATGTAATAACAAACAGTTTCGTAGGATACCTCTTCTACGGATCCGTTATAATGGGGCTGCTTACGATGAATTTCCCTCTGCCAATGGGGTTAATCCACGAGATTTCTAATGCGTTTTTATTTCCCTTAATTACACCAGAAATATGCGACATGTGTGGGAAATTAAAAATGGAGGATAAAAATTTAAATAGGAGATATCTTGGATAAAATGTCCAAGATGAAGCTTCCACGAAGCGTGTGGTTTATTACAACAGTATTCTTATTAGCAATAGTAATAGGAGAAGCCATGTTCCTAATCAACTTGAAAATGCAGTTGGATAATATAGAAAAGACTTATTCAGAGCTATTAAAAAGCGTTGAAGGCATAACCAATAGAGTAAACATACTTATAAAGTATGAAAATGGTACTAAGACATGGTTTAATAATACTAGGATTCCTGTGGGCTGGTCTCTTTTTAACGCAACCGTTTATTTGACTAATGGTAGGGTAAACTACCAATCTTTCCCCTTTGGAATATTCGTACTCGGTATAAACGGTGTGAATTCCCATGATTCTTACTATTGGATTTGGTATAGGTGGAATCCTGTGGAAAAGGACTGGATGCTTGGCGAAACCGGTTGCGACTCTTACTTTCTTAAGGATGGGGATGTGCTAGCGTGGTATCTTGTTGACACTAGCAACTGGCCGCCGGAGAAGCCTTAAAGTTTTTCTAGAGAAGATCGTTATGACTTAGCGTGGAACTAGTTTTAAGAAGGATGGCGAGGGAGTTTGAAAAGCATCCTAAGGATTTTAACATAGGCCATATTATTTTAATCCTATTCTATGCTGAAGAGGGTTTATCGAGGTCTAAGCTTAAGGAGCTTTTAGGCTTAGGAGAGGGATCTGTGAAAAGCATAGTAAAGTATATGAAAAAACACGGATTAGTATCTACTTCCAAGGCGGGGAGCAAATTGACAAGAAAGGGTGCAAGCATTCTCAGGAAAATAAGGCTTTTCGTGCCTAAGATTTGCAGGATTAGTCTGGAATACCTATCTATGGGGAAAATCAATTATGCTGCCATACTCAGGGGAATGAAGATATCTGAAATATTGAGGATCAGGGACATGGTTATCAGGCTAGGCGGAACAGGCGCGGTTCTTCTTTTTTATAAAGAGGGGCGTGTTGAAATACCCTATGTGGCTGAAGACCTTAAATCAGTCTCTAACAGCGATTACGGCAATATATGTGGAATAGGTCCTCAAGACGGGGATTCAATAATTATTGTAGGCGGGGAGGACAGGGGCTCGGCCCTGAAGGCCCTGGGCTCTGTGCTTTTAGAGCTGCTTGTGCATCAAGCTTAAATCCAGGCTTTAATCTTTTGAAGTAGGTTGGCAATAGCAATTCTGACACATAAACCATTCTCATATTTCTCAACACGTTTATCAGAAGAAGCAAGCAGGCAGGGGGTTTCTTGTCGAGTAGTGGATTTCAAGAACACTGCGCTTTTAATGAAGAATGGGAAAACCTTGTTAAGAGCCTTCGACAACGATGTTAAGGGGGTTTTCTCAAGACCTAAGACGCTACTCAGCCCAATAATGCTTTACGCTGTATTCCTCACCAAGATCCTTGAGGAAGATGGTTTTTACGTGTTGAACTCTTTCCAAGGATATTTGAATACTCTAGATAAAGTAGTTACTTGCAGGAATCTTTTACTGAACAACCTTCCTCTGCCGGATTCTATTTTCTCTCCATCGAAAAACAGGCTTATCGAAATGAACCCGCCCTTCTTCCTAAAACCCACTTATGGCTCAAGGGGAAGAGGCGTCAGGTTTATCGAAGACTTTAAAGACCTAGATTTTATAAACGGTCACGGGGCTTGGATAGCCCAGTCTTGTGCAAAAGAGGAAGACTGGGACCTTAGGATACTGGTGTTAGGGGAACGCGTAATAGCGGTGATGAAGAGAACTTCTGGGAAGCCTGTTACAAACATATCGCAAGGCGGAGTTGGGAGCAGTTTTGAGGCAAGCGAAGAAATCAAGGAGCTCGCTATCAAAGCCTCAGCAGCCGTAAAATGTGAGTTTGCCGGTGTAGACATATCCATTAAGGAGGGTAATGCCTTTATATTGGATGTTAATCCTCAACCGGATTTTAAGGGTGTTGAAGAGAGCTTGAAGATTAATGTCGCACGCAAGTTGATAGAGCATCTCTTAACGGAGGCCAGGGGGAGTTGAGAACAAGCGGTCTAGTCATAGCATTGGGTTACGGCGGTGAGAGCTTCGTCGAGCTTAACAGGCTAGGGAAGTACCCTGTTTTCCTACATGTTGTTAGGAACATTGGAGAAGTTGCGGAGGAAGTTATCCTAGCAGTGTCTAAGGGGACGTCAGAAGTTTATGATAAGGCTGTTTCCGAACACGGCTTTGACGAATGCAGGCTTGTTGAAATCAGCATCTCTGGAGATGAGTTAAACATTTTGAAAGAAGGGTTGAGCACGGCTAGCGGAGACATAGTTATTACTGCTCCTGCAAACGCCCCCCTTATACCGGTTGATATACTGGCACTATTAACGGAGCTGTGTGAGAAAAGGGATGCTGTCCTCACTAGAAACATGAAGGGGGATGTCGACTGGTTCTTATCTGCCTACAACAAGAAGAGCCTTATGGAGGCTATTAGAGCCGGAGGAGGTGGAGGCATGGATAATGTTGTAGAAAATCTTAGAAGAGTAATGTACATCGCTTACTCCACGATAAAAGACCTTGACCCCATGCTACTCTCAAGCGTAAGGATCATGCGCGCATCAGACATACAATTGGTGGAGAAGATTATGGGGAGGATGGGGGGAAGACTTTGAGAGAAATCAGGATTTTCGGTATAAAATACGATGGAAACATAAAGAAAGGAGATAATCTAGCTAGGATAACAATAGAATCCTTAGGGAAGGAGGGTATTAAGGTAGAAGACGGGGACATAGTTACTCTAACGCATGTTGTAGTATCGAAATCCGTCGGTTGCACGATAGGTTTCAATCAGGTTAAGCCCAGCCCGTTGGCTGTGGCGCTAGCTGACAGAGTGCGTAAGCCCCCTGAGGAAGTTGAAATTATTCTCAGGAAGAGTAGGGATGTTGTCAGGCTTGTTGGAAGCCGTATCATAACGAGGACGGAGAGCGGAATAGTATGCGCTAATTCAGGGGTCGACGTTTCTAATGTAGATGGAGGATTAAGCATGGCTTTTCATCCGAGGAATCCAGATAGGGTTGCTGAGAAAATAAGGAGACAGTTTCTTAATGAAGGCGTTAACGTAGGAGTGATAATAACAGATTCCTTCGACAGGCCTTTCAGAATGGGGCAGGTTAACATGGCTATAGGATGCTCCGGGATAGCTCCAATAAAAGATCTGAGGGGAAGTAAGGATCTATACGGGTATGTTTTGAGGTTTAAACGTATAGCGATCGTCGACGAACTGGCTGCTGCAAGCGAGCTTGTGACCGGAAGCTCTTCGGAGGGAATCATAGGATCCTTAATAAAGGGCTATAGGTTTGATTTTTCAGAAAAAGGGGTTAAGAGTATTCTAAGACCTAGGAAAAAAGACCTCTTTCTCTAGACTCTGCGATTATTTTCTGCGATTAAAAGAAAACTGTTAATAATCTTCGATTAACCTTGTAAAAACATGGTTGAAGGCTCTCCAGTCATGCACGGAGGCGAACTAATGGGATTCGTCAAGAAGGAGTATCAATCCGCAAGGTTGGCAGAACTCATGCTGCTCTATGAACCGAGTGAGCAAATAGACCTTAAGGTTCTTCAAGACTCTTTTCACAACCTGCTTGGACTGAGAAAGGGGCCTCCTCCAGAAGCCACTGAGCTCTTAGACGATGATTCCGTAATAGTTAGCAGGGCTCTAGCCAACTCTATTACGCTACCTTTCACAAAACCCGTAATTAAAACCTTAGTTCCCGTGGAGCTGTTTAAGCCGATTCCTGGGACAGAGTATATTCTGGAGATAGACATACCCAGTAGAGAGCTGACAATGGCTGTTGAGGATAGGTTGGCTGGAATCCCCGGGCTGGCTGGGGAATGGTTTGTGGGGAAAGTGGAGGGGATAATAATTAGGAGCAGGAAGAGCCTATCCGTAGAGATTCCGGTTAAGACGGGTATGATGGGTAAATATGACAGGGAGGCTGGAGAATGCTTCACGATATTCGACTTCAACAATGGTTTTAGGACATTCAAGACCATGGCTGATGCAAACATACCAATAATCCATGGCGACATCTTGCTTGCAGACGGTTCTCTCGACGAGAAGAAGCTAATGCTGAAGGTAAAGCTCCTGTTTCTACCGAGATCAAGGGAGATGTGGGTACTGGGATAGTGGAACAGGCTTACCCAGTGTCCTAAGTACTTCCGGGGCCTCAGCCACCTCCCCTATTTTCCACACGGGTATGACTAGGCAGTTATTCATGATCTTGGTTTCAGAATCTAAGAAAGTAATGACTAGAGGGTAGATTCTTTTCCTGACATTCTTCTCAGCAAAGTATTTGGATAATAATAAAGACCTTTCAAACTGAAGTCTACAGGCTGAGCGGATATTATAATTCCTCCTAACCCATTGCTTGCAGTCTATGGAGATGAAAAATAAGGGTGTTTCAACTAATAGGTCTATTTCCCTACGGGTATTTCCCACGTGGAACCTGAAATGCTCCTGGACTTTAAAGCCATGGAGCCTAAACATTTCTGCAACAACTCTTTCAAACCCTCTCCAGTTGACTGATTTAAAAACCGTTTCTAAACGTACACCTGATTCAACCAGGTTCCGGAGGAGGAGTAGACCGCATTCAGGAAGCCCTTTAAAACACTCTTTATACTCTACCATAACCCCTTTAACCAGCAACATTTTTAAATAATCCCGGTATTCCTTGGCCTCCTCCCTACCTATTGTGAAGCTTCTTTCCAGAAGCCTCTTTAAAAGATTCAGACCTATGGCTACGTTAGGTTCCTCCGGCATTGTTCTAACATCATGAGGGGGAGAAAAAATAAGGATTATATGTAAGTTAGGGTCATAGAGACACGTTGAACATAGCCGGGATATTGGTAATCATAACGCTATTAAGCTCTCCTAAGCCCGTGAACGAGGTTGAAACAGTTAATGTTACCGTGGTTCTTAAAGTATCGCCTTGGGATCCGTTAGCGAAGTCTTTCTTCAACGTATATGTTAACGGATCTCCAGTCATTTATGGGACAGAGCTAAAAGTAAACTCTTCTGGAAAGCTTGTTTTCAGGGTTCCTAGGGGCAGTTATTTATGGATAACGGGAGAACCAGAGGTTATTGGTGATTACGGGTTCTGGTACAGGCTTGAAGATGTTAACGGTAGTAGGCGTTCACTAGAGTTCAGAGCAGACCGTGAAACACTCGTATACTTAAACTACTCGGTGAATCACGTACTCTTGTCACCGTACTTCATAGCCGTGTACTTGCTGATAGCTCTTTTAGCTATAAGGAAGCGTATTAGGAAATGAAAGAAATGTTTAAAAAAAGCAATAGCTAACCTAAATGGAAATGGGAAGAGTCAAGCCAGTTATACTGATCGCTGGCGAATTGGGAGCTGGATGCACAGAGGTCGGGGAACTCCTTTCTAAAAAACTCGGCTTAGAGGTCCATAATACTGAGAAGCTTATAAGAAGCCTAGTGTCTTCACCCACTCTCAGCTTCAAATCCCTTGTTGAGAAATCAGTCTCTGGAGAAATAGAAATAGAAAAGGTTCTCTACAGCATGGTTTTAGACATAGTCAATAATGGTCCAGCAATAATAGAGGGGAGAAGCGCTTTAATGGCTTTAACCCATGAGGCTGACCTTAAGGTATTTTTGTACAGGGATATGAATGATAGGATAAAGCATCTTGCTGAAAGAAGGAAGACAGAAGACCTTAGGCAGCTCGAGGAGGATATTAAGGCTTCCGATATAGATAGAAACAGCCTGGTTGAAAAGCTTTTTCACAGGAATTGGAGAGACCCATTGCTCTATGATCTGATGATAAATACTTCTAAGATGTCGCAGGAAGAAACAGCCTCACTTATACTTGAAGCTCTTAAGGCTAGAAGATGAATGAGAATCAAGAATTGTGTTAAAGATTTATATATGACTGGAATAAAAAATTTATCATGAGTGAAGCATGTAGTAGTGGAGAAGCGCCTGCAGCACCTCCACCGAGTGAAGCGCCTGCAGCACCTCCAGCGCCTGCGAAGCCGGAGAAGAAGGCCAAAAAGGCTAAGAAAGCCAAGGCTAAAAAGGCCAAAAAGGCTAAGAAAGCCAAGGCTAAAAAGGCCAAAAAGTAAGGCTATTTCACCCCCCTTTCTTTTTCGATAAAATCGATTAGGAGGCGAGACGCCTCCTCCAGAGTGTCGACAACGTATTGTGCTCCATACGCTCCTAATGGAACCCTCTGCTTCGCGTAGAGTATGGAGAAACCGACAGCTTGAAACATGCTTTTGTCGTAGATAGTGTCACCGATTGCAGCTGTTTCACTCATAGGAATAGAGTATTTCTTACAAACGCTTTCCAAGACCCTTTCTTTCTTAGAAGGAACTACATTGACTCTAACAGTCCCTGTGAAGAATCCTCTCTCGTCGAAAACTATTTCATTGGAAATACATTCATCTGCTCCCAATTCCTTACAGACTCTTTCTGCTAAAACGTTAAGCCCGCTCGTAATTATGACTGTTAAAACGCCTAGTTCCTTAAGCTGTTTAAATAGGTTTTTAGCCTCCTGTCTTATTCTAACCCTAGAGAAAACATATTCGAAAAAGGGTCTTGGAAGACCCTTAGGCCAAAGGCCCACGTCATGTTTGACAAACTCTTCGTAATCCATCTCCCCTCTTGAAAACTTTTCTAAAGCCTTTACAGCCAGATGATCAGTGCCGAGAAATCTATGCAAAACCCTCCAACTACTATCTTCCTCGACAAGCGTCCCATCAAGGTCTGAAAAAAGTATCCTTATCATGGTGAGAACCTGGTTATCCTACTTACTTCGAGAAACGCTGCTGCAAGCAGGAAGCCTATTACAATTATAATAGTTACTAAGTATTCTTTAAGCTCCTTTCTAAATCTTTTCTCCACTATAGCGAAAAACCCTGCAAGCCCCTGTGCAGAGGCCAATCCGTAAGCGAGAATCTCAAATATGCCCTCTGGACTCGAGACGAGACTTACTGCCAAAGGTAGGGGGTTCGAATTACTCATGATTGAGAATGCAGATACAGCCATGCCGCTGAGAGAGGAGGAGAATATGCTGAATACGAAGCCAATTATCGGGATCATCATGACTAGGCTGAGCGTAAAGTTGTGTATGAAAATATCTAATGGGTTGAAGCTTACGGATTCCTTGAGAGACCTAACTATATCCTCAGCTAAATCTTTTTCCATGGGAATTGTGGACGAGATTATGAAAACCAGTGAGAAAACAAGTACTGTAATAGGGAACAACCCCCATTTAGTATGTAAGAGCGGTGGCAATACTTTATCCTGCTGTTCCCCGTAGGCCCCCTCCCTCTTCTCAGCAATTATCAAACTCATGTGCACCTAAGTCATAGAGTAAATAAAGGTTTATCGCCTTCCAACGGCTGATGGAAAGCATGTTGGAGAAAATCCTGAAGGTGGAGAAAGCATACGTAGGAAAACTATTATCCCTTGTCAAGTACCGTGTTTTAATTAGGGGTGTGGAAACGGTTAGGGAGGTTGTTACGCATCCGGGCGCAGTTGCCATAATTCCCTTTAAAGACGATGGGAAGATAGTCTTAGTCAGACAGTATAGGCTTCCAGCGGGCGAGGCCCTCATAGAGGTGCCCGCTGGAACACTGAATGAAGACGAGAATGAGGAGGAGTGTGCTAGGAGAGAGCTCTTGGAAGAAACGGGGTACGAAGCGGACGCTTTAGAGAAGATTAGAAGCTTCTACTTGACACCGGGTTATTCAACGGAGAAGATAACTCTCTTCATAGCTAGGAGATTGAATAAGAAGAGTCAAAAACCCGAGCTGGACGAGGAGATAGATGTATTAGAGTTGACTCTTGAGGAGGCGTTGAAAATGGTCAGGGAAGGAATTATTAAGGATGCTAAGACGATAATCAGCATCTACGATGCTATTGGAAAAACTAGTTCTGAGAACGAGCATAACTCAAGATTTATATGAAAGCATTTCGCGTGAGGTGCGATGAAAACATCCTCCGAGATTCTGCCGAGGCTTGATTATAATAGGGTTATTGAATACTTGGCAACCAGTATAAGAAAGTATTTTGAAAACGCTCGTAGAAAAACGGGGGTTATAGGCTTATCCGGCGGGCTTGACAGCAGCGTAACTGCCTATCTAACCGTAAAAGCACTGGGGGCAGAGGGGACTAGACTGTGTATACTGCCTTCAAGCGTTACACCCCGGGAAGATATTGAGGATGCGATGAGCATTATTAAACAACTAGGCATACCTGCGGAAAACTGGAAGATGATCAGCATCGACCAAGTTGTTGAAACATTTGAGAAACTGCTTGGGCCCATGGGGAGGATTGAGAAGGGGAATGTAATGGCTAGAAGCAGGATGATAATGCTCTATCATGAGGCAGCAGTCCACAGGGGTCTAGTTGTAGGCACGAGCGATAGGAGCGAGATACTATTGGGATACTTCACTAAGTATGGTGATGGGGGAGCAGACCTTCTTCCAATAGGAGGTCTTTACAAGACTATGGTGAGACAATTGGCTGAACACCTTGGGGTTCCAGAGAAGATACGCAATAAGCCTGCTTCACCGGCTTTTTGGCCTGGTCACACCGCCAGGGACGAGATTGGGGTTGATTATGAGGTTTTAGACGCAATACTCTACTTGAAGTTTGATAAAGGCCTTAGAGAAGGGGAGATTCAGAAAACCCTGCAAGCACCTATGGAGACTATTAGAATGGTTTTGGAAAGGGTGAGGCGAAATCGGCATAAGAGGCATATGCCCAAGATATTCCCCGTTGATTATAAAGGGATGAGGTTAAAGAAAAAATGTTTAACAGGTTTTAGGAACTGCAAGAGAATGCCTATTGGAGTTGGAAATATTTGAATAGCATAGTTGAAATACCCTTAACCTCCTTCATTGTGTCTCTTTCGGGAGCCCTTGCCCCAGGCCCCCTGATGATTACAACTGTCAGAGAATCCTCTTACATGAGGAGTTTTAAGCCAGGACTATTCCTGTCTTTTGGACACGCGTTAGCAGAAGCCCCCGTCACTGTAATGCTGACTTATGGATTGCTTAATATTAGTGAGGATTTTTATCCTATCATAAGCATATTTGGCGGGATCTTCTTAGCCTCAATGGGCATTTTATCTTTTTTAAAAAAGGCGAGGAGCATTGAAGCCCGGGAAGTTGCGCGAGCTCACCGTTCACTGACTATGGTTGCATTGGGAGCGACAATATCTGTTTCAAACCCATACTGGACTACTTGGTGGCTTACTGTAGGAGCAACCTATGTTTCTAAGTCGCTACCCTGGGGTGTGCTGGGGATAGTCTTATTCTACATCAGCCATCAACTGGGGGATTTTGCTGTTCTAGGATCCATCTCAAAGCTAATGGCTACCGGTGCTAGAAGCATTGGGGAGAAAAGATTGAAAATTCTAATTATCGTGTGCAATATTGCAATGATAGCGATAGGCATCTCATTCATACTGGAAGGGACTCGTGTTTTCAAGTCTTAAATCACGAGCGCTCTTGGAGGAGGCTGTTTTACGGCTGGAAGAGAATGTTTTTCAACCTTCTACTAGTCTTCCTCCCTGTGGAGAATCTATCCAGCGAAGAAGTTGTTTCAATGCTTGGAGAGCCCGTTGCCAAACTTGTGTTAGAGAGGGGACTCATTCCATTAACCGAGCCGCAGCTTAAAGCAATACCTGAAATAATCGATGGGAATAACGTTCTGATAGTGGCTCCGACGGGGATAGGGAAGACTGAAGCAGCCCTGCTTCCGATTTTAAGCATAATGGTTAGAGAGAGGACTAATGTTAAAAGCGGGGTGTTTCTGCTCTACATAACTCCGCTCAGAGCTCTAAACAGAGACTTGGTGGAGAGAATAAGCTGGTGGGCTAGCAGGCTTGACCTGAAGCTCTCAGTAAGGCATGGGGATACCCCGTCTTCTGAGAGAAGAACTCAGTCTTTAAGTCCTCCTCACATCCTTATCACAACGCCGGAGACTTTTCAAATCCTGCTGATAGGCACTAGGCTCAGGAGCCATTTGAAAACTGTAAGATGGGTTGTAGTTGATGAGCTTCACGAGCTGGCTTCGGATAAGAGGGGGAGCCAGCTATCTCTCGGCTTGGAGAGGCTTAAGAGGATTGTAGAGGGGAGAATACAGATTATAGGGCTCTCCGCCACCATAGGTGAGCCGGAGCAGCTTGCACGCTTCCTCGTAGGAGCAGACGGTGATTTTAAGGTTATTGCAACGCCAGTGCCCAAGGACATTGAAATAAGCCTTGTACTCCCAGACGTTACTAATGAGGATTATTTATTGGCGGAGAGGCTCTTGACAACCCCCGAGGTGTCGGCGAGGCTCAGAGTGATTAAGGAGGCGCTTGGTGGAAGCAATGCGTTACTGCTCTTCACCAATACTAGAGCCACCGCTGAGGTGCTCTCCAACAGGCTACTGGTAATGAACCTCCCCACTCCTGTTTCTATCCACCATGGGTCTCTCGGCGTCGAGGCAAGGGTTAGGGCTGAGGAAGGGTTGAAGGAAGGAGAGTTAAGAGGAGTAGTATGCACATCCAGCCTCGAACTGGGCATAGACGTCGGTGCCATAGACTTCGTGATACAATACGGCTCGCCGAGACAGGCTTCAAGACTCATTCAGAGAATTGGAAGAAGCGGGCATAGAATAGGATTAACCTCTCGAGGAATGATTTTATGCATGGATGAAGACGATGCTATCGAATCTATTATCCTAAGGAGAAGGGCTTTAAACAGCATTTATGAACCAGTTTCACCCCCAGAGGCCCCCTATGACGTTCTTGCGCACCAAATAGTAGGGATGCTCTTGGAAAAGAACAGGTGGAGCGTGGAAGAAATATTGAATCTTATTCAAGGCAGCGCACCATACTCAAGAATTTCAAGAGAAGAGTTGGAGAGAGTTCTAGAGTTTCTTTCAACACAGTATCCTAGGTTACTGTTTTTCGAAAAATACAGTGACACGATTAGACCTGGGAGAAGAGGAGAGCTGATAAGGTTCTTCTTCGAACATATTTCGAGCATACCCGAGGTTAAGCAGTATCCTGTTTTCAACGAGGATGAAAACCTAGTTGTCGGAAACCTGGATGAGGAGTTCGTGGCGGAGAAAGGCCTTCCCGGGACGAAATTCGTAATGGGGGGATTAGTATGGTCGATAATTCAGGTTTTTAATGGCAAGGTCATCGTTAAGAAGGCAGAGGATTCTTTGGGAGCAGTACCCTTCTGGACTGGTGAAGAAATACCTGTTACTTATGAAGCGGCGGCAGAAGTAGGAGCTTTCAGGAGGATGGTTGAAGAAGAGTATCGCAAGGGAAGCGGTTTGGAGGGAATAGTTGAAAGAGCATCTGGAGAATACGGTGTTGAGAAGGATTTCGCTCTTAAGATCGTTAAGCCGATTGTAGAATGCCTCGAGAAAGGCATACCCATCGGTACTGATAGAAGAATCGTGTTTGAGAAATGGGGCGACTACACTATCATACACGCATGCTTAGGAGACCTTGGAAACAGGGCTTTATCCAAGATACTTGGGTCAATAGTTCTTTCTGAAGTCGGTTTAACGGTCCCGGTGAGTAGAGACCCTTACCGGGTGATGGTTGAAAGAGTGGTTTCGCCGTCGGTAATACTTGACAAGCTTAGGAGGCTTGATGAAAAAGAGGTTATGAGGATGCTTTTAGAAAACATTGAGAACGCGGGTCTTTTCAAGAGGAGGTTTCTACATGTTGCTAGGAGGATGGGGATAATAGAGAAGGATGCTGATCTTACGTCGATAAGGCTAGAGTCGCTCATAAGAAACAGTAAGGGAAGCATTGTTTACGATGAGGCTGTTAAGGAGTTACTATCCAAAGACTACGATGTAAAACCCCTGATGAATATGATTAGGGGAATCGTCTTAGGGGAGATTGAAACCAGAATATATGAAAGCGGTGCTGAACCCTCACCCTTAGCTAAGCCTATTCTCAGACAGGCTGAGAGACATCTCGACATATACCCTCCTGAGAAGGCTGACAAGATAATCCTAATGTACGCTTCAGCAAGGCTCAGGAACACGCCTCTAGAGCTCGTATGTAGCGAATGCGGATTTCCCTATGGCACTATTAAGCCTGACGAATATACTTCAGCGATGAAGTGTAGCAGATGCGGCGGCAAACTGGGTGTGAATCCTACTCCAGGCATTAGGATTAGGCGTGGAAAATCCAAGAGGATGAGAATGCTCTTCAAAAAGATTTTTAGGACAGCGGAATTGTTAGAGAAATATGGCAGGGATGCTGCTATAGCCCTGGCTGGAAGAGGATTAAGCCTGAAGACTGTTGAGAAAATATTGGTTAGGAGAAGCATGACCGGAGAGGATATCGTGAAAATGATTGTTGACGCTGAGAGACGGCGTTTTCAAAAAGCTTAGAATCTACTAGGCAAGTTTATATTAATGAGAGCATTAGAATTTAAAACTCTTTTTTAATTTGGACATCAGTTACATTACGAGTCTACTTCTTTCTCAGAGACGTAGACTTGCAAACACGAGAGTCAAGCACTTAGAATATAATGTATGAATTTTTCTACGTCGAGTTCTGCAAAAGTCCTCCAGCCTAATACAAGATTGTCCCCATCCTCCGCGATGTATCCCCTCCGTATATACCTGGCTAGGTTAAGCTTAACCTTCCATTCGGGAAACTTTTTCTTCAATATCTCTTCCACTTCCTTAACTGGGGCCGAGCCCTTGTGGGAAATTATAGTTGAAATGACAACGGCCAATCCAGCGATCTCATCTATCGACCAACCCAGGGTTTTCACGGCAGTCAGGCTTAGCTCATCCTTAAGCGTAACGTAAAACCTTGCTGTTGAGAGCTTGCTTTCATCATCGCTCATGCTGAGCTCGCTTCCATCATCCGAAACAATCTTTATTGTTAATCCCAGTTCTTGGAAACGTGTGTTAAGAAACTTGATTATTGAAAGGTAACCTGGTCCAAGGTTTTTCTTAAGCTCCCATCCTTTAACTCCAGGAGTCCTATGGCTTTTAAACAATAAGAGCTGCACTGCCCGCGCAACTTTGCTCCTTATTCTTTCCCCCTGCTCCAAGGCACCCGCCCCTTATATTGGTAGGGCTACGGAATGCTTTTCCACGTCTTTTGGAGTCGTCTTGAAAACCCAGACCTTGTTGGTTAAGGGGTCTTGCATAACTCCTACTAAGCCCTTAGTCATGAGGAAGCTTAAGGCTAATGCTCTGAATACTTTCCTCTTCTCCCCTTCCCCACTTATCAAAATATAATAGTCAACTGGATCCTGGCCCATCTCGTTTAAAATTTTCTCCATCTCGCTTTCGAAATCGGTTTCCTCCATTTTTAGAAGCTCATTGAGCATGTTAATGGCACTAGGCATCGGGATTTCTCCCACCTCGGGCAACAAGTATTCTCTCAGACTAGCCCAGTAGCCATAGGCTGTTCGCATCACATTCATAGTGGCTTGCTCATTTTCAGCAACCGGTCTGAATGCTTTTAGGAAAGCCCCTGCAAGCCTCTGGCTATCAAGCCCCATGAGCCGTATTTCCATAAGGAAGGGGTCGAGATAGAGTCTGCTAGCCCTCTTCTTAACATCCTCCTGTTGGAGTAATATTATGTAGATTAATTTCAGCAGAGCAGCCATATTCATCACCAGGGTTCTCTCATCCATTTCAAGCAGGCCTTCTCTAAGTCTCCTAAGGTTCTCTTTGACGTCTACGATAAAAGGGTCAATATTTTTCTCAATAACCTCATCGCAAAGACGAATTATTCTCTCGATCAACTCAACGTATTTGCTGATCGGCGGCATTCAATTCAATCCCTCTAGCCGTGTAACCTGGGTTAATGGAATAAATATAAACATAACCTTCAGAAGAGAACTTTATTCCCACTGTTTATAATGAAAAGCCTTATCTCTAGCTCTGTTCAACCTCAAGTACTCTCGACTCGTCTTGAACTTTTTGAACAACTATTATGTGCGCATCTTCGACAGGAGGAGGTGTTCCAGGTGTTATGCATAAGTATGCTACTCCAGGATTCTCTCTAACAACTTCAGAGAGTATTTGGAAGAACTTTTTTCTCATGAGCGGGTCCATGTGCACATCTAACTCATCGATCCCCCTGATGCTTGATTTGACTAGTGACTGAAGGGCCATTAAGAAGGACACTACTGTTGCACTTCTCTCGCCACCGCTCTGAGTGTAGACGTTGAACTCCGTTAAAGGACCTCCCCCGAAGCTTACGAATATCACGAGGCCAGCGTTATCAACATCTTCCATATTCACTAAACGTAAGTCACCGGTCCCACCCATGGTTTCCATATTCTTCTTAAAACTCTCGTTGATCTTTTCAACAACAGCCATCATCTTTCTCCTCCATATCTCCATTCTCTCTTTAAGCTCGTCTTCAGCAGCCATTCTGTTTTCAACGACAACTTTAACCTTCTGCTCAAGGTCACTATACACCTTAAGGTAATTTTTGTAAAACTCTTCCGCATTCTCTGAAACCGTGCCGAGAGAGGCTATTTGAATAATGCAGTCGTTAATCTTCTTCTCTATTACATCCGGTGGATCGACTTCTTTTGGCGGCTCGCCTTCAAGCTGACCCTTAACCTCGTTAATCTTCGATTCAATAGATCTTTCCTTCTCCTGAAGGCGGTGACGTTCAGCCTCCAGCTCTCTCAACCTATACTTTATTACCTCAGCCCTAACATTCAACTTCACGTACTTCCTTATCAACTTGGTTATCTCCTCGTCGAGCTTACTATACTCGTCGATGAGCCCTTCAACATCAGCCTTGCCTTCCGAGGCTTTGAAGAAAATCCCCTTCAGCTTCATCCTAGCCTTATTAAGGCTGTTCCAAACTTTCTCAGCCTTCTCGACGTTTCTCGAAGCAATTTTATTGCCTCTGTCAATCCTCTCCTCAATTTTGGAGATCCTCTCCCGGATCCTCAGTTTCTCGCCGTTAAGCTGGTTGAAAACACTCCACTTAAGAAGCCTGTTTAACTCAGCATGGAGCATCTGCAGCTCTCTTCTCTTAACAAGCTTCTCATATTCTGCTCTCCACATCTCAAGGGTCTCACGGGCTTCGTTTAAAAGAGCCTCCACAGCCTTCTCTTCGCTTACGATCTTGCTTAATCTCTCTCTCGAAGCCTTTATATTATCCCTTAAGCCCGAAAGCCCGATAGCGCCCTCCACTAGCTTAAGCTTCTCAGAAGGGTCTAGTGATGCGAACTCCTCAATCATGTACTGATGCATTATTATGAGCATGTTTGAAGGGTCTATTCCGAAAAGTGAAAGTATCTCGTCAACCTCCATCTTCGTAGCAGGATTGTAATTTATCTGGCTCCAATATTCTCCGTCTCTCCTTAAATACCTAGTTATAACGAGCTCGTCGGATCTTACGAAGGACACTGGCCTCTTACCGTCAATCCCTGGAGAGTTATCGAATATCAGTGTAACTCTAGCAATATCCTCGCCAATCCTTATCAGATCGCTCAGTTTCTCAGCCCTGCCACTGCGCGACTGGCCGAGGCCGACTGAAATCCCCCAGAGAATCGAAGATTTTCCGGAGCCATTAGGGCCAAGAATAAGATTAAGTCCGGGGCGAATGGTAATCTTACTATAACGATAACTCATGAAGTTCTCTAAAATCACCTCTTTCAATCGAAGCCTTTTTTGTTGTTCTACTGTTTCCACCGATGTCTGGTTTCTTTAGGCTTAGATAAGGATTTTCGCCGACGGAAAATGGTTAAAAGCTGATTATAAGGCTTAATGTGTGGATGGTTACTGCAGGCAAGATATTCAGGCTCGACGAATACTTGTCTCAAAACGAGCTTGCTCAGAGGCTTAAGGGGTATAGGGTTGAAACCCCGCTGGAAGGAACTGATTTAACGCTCGTTTCCGAGGTTACTGGCCTTAGGGCCTCTCAAAACATGCTGGAAGGGGTTTTGAGCAGGGATATTCCTGTAACTTTGAGAAGAAGGGATAAGACGGAAATCGCTATTAAGACCGTTGACTCCGTCTTCAGCTTTGTTTTCCGGAAGAAGAGAGTTTTCCTCATAGTGTTAGAGAAGAAGCCTGTTGCAAACATGGTTGCCAATATGTTCAGCCAGATAATATTTCTTAAAAGCGGGAAGATAGTTGAGGCAAGAATCTCCCCGAAGGTTATGCTAGACTACCATAATGCTAATAGTGATGCTGCTAAAGTTGTTTTCTTCGACAATGTTGACATACCTAACATAGAGAAACTATCCTTGTACGGGCCTTCGCTAGCGAACACTAGCCTGTTCGCAGAGTATTTGAAGCATGGGGATATATGGTATGTAGTGATTTCCCATCGTAAATCAGGCTATGTTGCCGGAATCACTAGAGACGGCGTGGTAACTATTTTCAGCAAGGTCGATCCAGCTTCATTCATAAATTTCTCCATTGAGGAGATTATTCCGCTTATTGAAGAATCCGAGTCCTCTAAGACGTAGATACGAGGGTTTCGTATTCGCTTTCTGTTAGAGCATCAAGCTTCCTCAGGCTTTCAACAAGATTTCTAAACTCGAACACATAGTGGAGCTCTACGCCTTTTTTCCTAAACTTTTCGGCAGCGTTCTTACTCTGACACACTATTACCACAGCATCCTCAACGACTCCCCCCTCCGATACGATCTTATCAACAGCCTTCGATACCTGTCTACCTGTTGAAACAAAGTCGTCTATTATAAGCACTTTATCACCCATCTTGAATAACCCCTCTACAGACTTGGCTTTTCCCTCTCTGAGAAGCAACATCGGCTTACCGGTTTTGAGGGAAACGTAGGAGGCATATGGTACTCCGGCTAATGGGACTCCTAGTACAGAGTTGAACTTCTCAACTCCGACCTCTTTTCTAACAACCTCAACCATCCTCCTTGCAACCCTATTGAAAACCCTGGGATTGCTTAGGACGACTGTTAAATCAAGTACGAAAGGTTGTAAAACACCTTCATCCGTTTTCTCAGGCCATATGAGGAACCCTCCTGTCTGAACAAGGCTTTTAGCAACGAGGTCAACTAAGCTTGTAGACAAAGGGCTTCCCTACTTCGAGTATTGCAAGCTCTGTCTTTAAGCCTTTCTTTTTAACAACCCGCTGAATACCCTTCACGTTTTCCCCATGGCAGGGGATTATCAGCTTAGATTCAGTATTGCTCACGGATTCGAGAAATGATGCTATACTGGCCTTGGGGTTGAAACCCACTGGAAGGAAAGTGATGTCAGGCCTCTCCTCCTTAGTTATCTTGCTTAATGTCTTCGATATTAAGGATTGGCCTGTTTGAAACAGCTTACAGCCATTTTCAAGAGTTATCATGTAGGTTACTGGTGTGGATGCCTCACGGTTTTCACTAGGGTATGATTTTATAACCAGGCCTTCACTCACTAAGAGCTTATTGGGTGCCGCTGGAATAAGCATTTCTTTAGGTATCTGCGACCGGAGTATTCTGTAGCTTGTCTCGTCTGCGATTATCTTCCCTACCTTCTTCAGACAATGCAGCTCCATTATCACGTTCTCATCGAAACTCTCCGGCTGCTCGTCTGTTATCAGAACGTAATCTAGTGATTCGACACTACTAACATCTATTTCTGAAGGGTTTGTGAGAAGCCTTTGGGTTTGCGTAACGATGTAAACGCAGGAATACTTGTTTAACCTAATCAGCACGACTTCAGATTTACCTGGTTTTATAATGCTCAAACCCTCGCTGTTCTATCGAGTTCTTTTTAAAAAGGCTAATAAGTGTTTCTCATTTTTATAACCATGAAAAGCTCTTAGGCTCTTCCAATCTCCTTATGCAACCTCTCGTGAAACACCCTTACCCTACTCCTCCACTCTCTAAATCCTTCAACAGGGGGATAGTTGATGTACAGCTGCCTGAAATCCTCCATGAGCTGAGCAGTCTTGTTAAGCCTCGCTAGGAACCATGGTTTACCGATTCCGGCGAAGAATCTAGATGCCTTTTCAGTAATGTTAAGCCTCAGCTTCTCGCCCATGCTTGTCTTCAAAAGGTCTTCGCTCTTAATAAGACCCTGGGCCAGACCGTAGTTTATCAACTCGTTGTTCAGACTCTGTAGGAATATCCTGAAGACGTCTAGAGCCGCCTGCTTAGCACCGTATTTACTCATGTATTGAGCGTTGAAGTCCCATAACGCAGCCTCGTCTTCACGGCCGTTCTCCAGAGCCTCGGCGATAACCTTGGCAGCAAGAAAACCGCCGGTCATGGATGAGCCTATGCCACCGCCGTGCACAGGGTTAACCATGAAGGCTGCATCACCCACGGCGATGAAACCATTCCACACTGCTGAGTCTATTGGTCTCCTCGCTGGCACTACTCCACCGCCTCTGTGTATGGCCCTCCTGATTTTCCCTTTCAGGCAGGGGAGTTTCTCAACCCATTTCTCGAAAAGAAGCCTGGGGTTAGCAGCGTTTCTAACAACACCCAGACCAGTGTTTACTCTGTTCTCACCCTCCGGGAAAACCCAGAAATAACCACCTGGAGCATCCTCCATGTCTAAGTATATCGTTGGTAACGGGGGAGCATTTTCTGTTTCCAATATCTCCCTGTAGCAGACAAGCGTCTCGTCATCGTCAAGCTCCTGGTCGAAGCCAAGGGTCTTGAGGTCTTTAGAGAGAATTCTAGAACCCCCCGTAGCGTCCACAGTCACTTTAGCATAAACCTCCTCCTTGGAACCATCCTTGAGGTTAAGGAGCCGAACCCCTTTCACAAATCCATCTTGTATAATCAGACCGTTAGCATGCGTATCCGACTTGAACTCGCACCCTGAGTCCAGTGCAAGCTTGAGAAGGAATTGACCGAATTCAGCCCTGTTCAAAGCGTATGCGCTCAATCCTTCAGCCACTATGCTTAGCCGACTCTTCATGTCTGGAGAGTAGATTTCTATCCCAGGGTAAACGGCGAAATAAGATTCTCTAGGTAGGCTTAGTCCAAGCCTCTCCACATGATGAGACCCTAAGGCGTCTCCGCAAACCTTGTCGCCAACCCTGTTTGCCGGTAGCCTATCCACCAGCAGTACTTTAAGCCCTTTTTTCGCCGCCTCCCTAGCCAGCGTTGCACCAGCCACGCCGGAGCCGGCTACGCATACGTCGTACAATCTGGCTTCCGGATTACTCGGCAGAATAAAAAAGTTTCCCAATAGCTTTAAAGCGACCTGATTAACTTGGAAAAACATGTAGGAAATTTGAAGAGGCTAGATTTTGAAACAGTTACGGTTATAGAGGGGAAAGCAGAGATAATCGTGCCAAAACTGGATTACTACAGAGTTTCACCAAACGAATACGTGCCGTCGAAAGCACCAGTATTCTACAATCCCTTGATGAAGGAGAATAGGGATTTGACTATTGCCGTCGCAAGCATAATGAGAGGAGAAAACGGCCGCAAGCTTGTTTTCGGCGATTCTATGGCGGGAGTAGGCGTTAGGTCGATAAGGATACTTTTGGAAGCGGGTTGGGATGAAGCCTATGTGAACGACAATAGTGAGAGAGCTTTTGCAAGCATAGTTTTAAACTTAGAGAAAAACGGTTTGGTTGAGAGAACGCATGTATCTAAAATCGACGCAAACCTTTTCCACGCGGAACACTCTTCCCCAGGAACCAGGTTTGACATGCTTGACATAGACCCCTTTGGAACGCCTGTTAGATTCCTGGATACCGGGGTTCGAGCAGTTAAGCATGGAGGCCTCATCAGTATTACTGCCACGGATACAGCCAACCTCTTTGGAGTCCATAAGAGAGCTGCCAAGATACTCTATGGAGTTAATGTTTTTAAAACAGGGTTCATGAGGGAAATGGGAATCAGGGTTCTGCTCAAGACTCTTGCAGAAGCTGCTGCTAGAAGCGAGAGGGGGGTCGAGCCTATAGTATCCGTTGCCAGTAGGCATTACGTGAAGATAATTGCAAGAGTTTTAAAAGGGAGGAAACATGCTTTTCAAGCGGTTTCGAAAATCGGTTTCCTCAGAGTGAGGAGGGTTAACGGCATCTATGAGCCGATGGGCCCAGCAGACCTGTCGGGGACCCGGGTGGGCGATTCCTGCATTCTGCTGGGCCCCCTGTATTTGGGAGAAGTTTTTTCCAGAAGCTGGGTTGAAAAAATAGCTGTAGAAACAGTTGAGAAGAACTGGCTGGATGAGAAGATCTCCAAGATCGCTAGCAGCCTTCTCTTAGACGATCAGAAGACTCTGGGAGGAATTGACCTCGTGGGCTTGGCATCTAGCCTCCGCATAGCCCCTCCAAGCATCAGGACCGTTATTGAAAAACTTTTGGAAAAAGGATTCCAGGCATGCAGAAGCGGTTTTGATGCAAATTGCATAAGGACTGATGCAGGACTAAACGATTTGGTAAAAATTGTTAAGAGCCTTTGAAAAATCTTGCAACGAGATAGTATTCAGAACTGCCTTTTCGAGAAGCCTTCGGCTTAACCCTCTTCACAAATTTAAACATTCTAAATACCTTTCTGTCAACTCTGCGAGCATACTGTCCTTCAAAAATTTTTATAACTAAACAACCGCCTTTTCTCAAAAGGTCCTTCAAAAGGCTGATTACTCTCTCAACCATTTCTATCTGCCTTGCATGATCTATTTCATAAATGCCTGACATGTTTGGAGAAAGGTCTGAGAGAACAACGTCAAACTTACCTCCCGATATCCTCATTACTTTGTTCGTGAAGTCCTCGTCGAAAACGTTGAGAACGCATGTTTTAACATTCTCCAACTCTAAATCTTCAACGGGCTTTAAGTCCACGCCTAGGACCATTCCCGAGTCTCCAACGTGTTGAGAAGCCACTTGAAGCCACCCGCCTGGAGCACATCCTATATCTAGTACATTGTCTCCGGGTTTTATAATCCTGTACTTGCCGATTATTTGTTTGAGCTTGAAAGAGGCTCTGCTACGGTAGCCCTCTTTCTTAGAGAGGATGAAGTACGGGTCATTTCTCCTCTCGTGCAACCAGCGCCTCTTTGACTTCAACCCCAGTGCCTCCAAGCTCTATCGTGAGCACCCATCTATCTAGCAACTCGCAACGCTCCGGGCTTACGACAGAGTCCGAGGCGCAGCCCCTATTGAAGTACTGGCAGGAGAAGCACGGCGAGCCTTTCAGAGAGTCTATCTTCGGTATTTTCCGGGTTGAGTAAAGCTTGTACGTCCACCTCTCCTTGTGTAAAACTTTCTCTCTCCTTATAAGACCCCACGATTCTAGTTTTAAACATATTCTGGAGCCTTCTCTACTAGAGATGTTGAGCATCTTGTATAGGTCTGTCTGCACAATACCGTCCTTAGATCGCATTATTATGTTAAGGACCTTGCCCTCTAGCCTATATCTCCTTGAGGCCTTTCTCACCACCGGAGTTTCACCGTCTTATTAAAAGCGTTTAAAAGCTATAAAGGTTTCTAAGGCTCTATTAAGTTTCACCTTTTACTTGGTTTAAAAAACAGGACATCGCCCTTCTTAAGACCCTTAACCCCCTTTCTTAAAACGATTACTGCATAAGGCTCTTTGACAGGGCCTATTATGTCGGTAACGTTTCCCACAGGCTTCCTCGAACCGTTTAGGACAGTGGAACCAAGACTAACCAAGCCCTCCAGCTTTACTACGGCGATTCTCCCGCTAACAACATTTTCAACAAGCCCCTTACGCTTCAACCGCCTACACTCCTAAGGATTCTGCCGATTTCTTGGATAAGGCTTCTCTTACTCAAACCATTACAGAATACGACTATCCTGCCCGATTTAGTGTTGCTCATCCTAGGGTAGGTTTTCTCCGATTCTATCATCGTTCTGAAACCAAGCTTGTCGCAAGCCTCTTTAATCCTGATTAAACTTGGAGAGCTTACTGCAAGACTCTTAGGGACACGCCTTCCATTTTTACGCGAGAGTTTTGAATCAAAATATTGAGGATAAATTATTACGTAACGATCTTTTGAAATCCTCTTCATCCTGTGTGGACCAGCCTAGCGTTAACAACCCCGTCTGCTCCCGGTTTTGAAGTTACTACCGCATTACCCACCTCCGTCTTTATCACAGCACCTTTAGTTATCACTTTCATTCTGCTAAACTCTCTGCTAGCAGGATTTTCAACAACGTCCAGAATCCTAGCCCTAACAACCCTGTCTTTTTCAACCGCAACATTAGCGTAAGCAGCTTGGAGGACTCTGATTTTTACACCTCCACCCCTGACCCTGATCTTCTTAGTCTCATCCTCCTCGCCTATCTTCGTAAGCGTTGGAGGCCGACCCATCTCATACTTACGCTTACTCCTGTAGGGATTCTTCTTACCACCAGTACTCTTCCTCTTAAACAGGTCTCCATGGTATACGGACAATTCCGTCTTAGTGTTTTGAAATAACCCTTAAAAACTTATTCCTACACGGTCTCATGAGTCTTATGGATCCAGAGAAGGGTCCTGGGGCATCTGTACGTAGAAGCACTGCGTATTTGAGGAGCATGCTGGAAAGGTTGAAACCCCAGGGCTTGGAAAAGGTGGTGGAGAGGTTTAAAGTTGTATCTCACCAAGATTGAGATTAGGAATTTCAAATCTATAGGAGACCGGCAAGTAATAAACCTGAGCAAAGGGCTGACGGTACTGACGGGTAGAAACGGCTCAGGCAAGTGTGTTGCACCGTGGATGCCCGTGGCCCAGCCTTGGGGAGGTAGACCTATAGAATCTCTTTTCCATGATGCCTGCTCCGACGGCATAAGGATTAGTGAAGAGACTTCTGAGTACGTGATTCCCCCTCGGAAAGTGATGCTATTAAGTTACCATGGACGCCTAAACAAGTGTTTAGAAACCAGTGTTAGTACTTTTTTCAGAAAGCCTTACGACGGCTGGTTAGTGAAACTGGTAACGTTATCAGGTAGGATCGTCGAAGTTACTCCAGAGCATAGAGTAGCAGTAGCTTTTAGCACCGGTTTTAAATGGGTTGAAGCATCGCTTCTAACGCCGGATAGTAAAATAATGGTTTTTGAAAACGGGGAGATTAGGATTGATGTCTTAGACAAGGTTGTTAAGAAGCGTTGGGCAGGCATGGTTTACGATCTCTACGTAAGAAACGTTGGGTCATACATTATTGGAGACGGAGTAATAGTTCATAATAGTAATCTAGTTGACGCAATACGTTTCGCATTAGGAGAGAATAGCCCTAAGCTACTCAGAACTGATAGGCTTTCCTCCTTGGTCAATGATAACGCTGGGAAAGATGCAGAAGCATATGTGAAAGTAACCATAGATAACAGCGACTCCGTAATCCCCGGCCAAGATAAGATCATTACTGTAGCGAGAAGAATGGGACGTGACGGGGAGAGCACATACTATATCAATGGCAGAAGAGCCCCTAGGAATGTTATTGAAGACATAATCTCTACAGCAGGTCTTTCAGCCAGAGGTTATAATATAATTCTTCAAGGAGAAATATCAAGACTTGCAGATAAGAATCCGGTGGAGAGGAGAAGGGAGGTTGAGCAGGCGCTTGGCCTAGCCCAGTACGATGAGAAAAAGATGGAGGCCCTTAACAACCTGCAGCAAGCAGACAATAATCTTAGGGTTGCACAGGCCAGGCTCCAAGAAATAGATAGGAGGATGCTCCAGTTAGAAAGGGAGAGGAACCTCCTTTTGAGAAGACGGATGCTTGAGAAGGAGATTGAAAAAGTACAGCTTATAATAGATTCTCTCGAGTACTGGAGGCTCATAAATAAGCTTAACGATGTTTCTAAAAGAATTGAAGAAAACAATGCTTTAAAAAACAAGCTTGAAACCGAGCTCTCTGCAATACAATCTGAAAGAAAGAAACTTATGGAAAGAACTGAAGAGTTACTGAAGGCGGCTCCGGCAATCGGCGATTCTGAGAAGATTAGGCTAGAGTACGAGCTTAAAGATTGTGAAAGACAGCTCAACGAATGTTTGAAAAAGACAGAGGAAGAAAATCTGGAATTAAACACTATTAAAAAAGAACTAGGGAAAGTTAAGAAGAAGAAAAGCAGGATGCAGGGAAAGATTAAACGATTACTAAAAGTTGCAAGCAGGATGTCGACAAAATATTCTTCCCTCAACAATCTACTCTCTAGGCTCTCAGAAGAAAAGAAGAGAATGCAAGAAATTGAGAGGAGAAGGGTGGAAGAAGCTTATCAGATCAGAAGCCAATTAGCCATGGTTGAGAAAGAGTTGGAGAAGACACTTGTAGAAGAAAAGAATGCTGAAAGGATGCTAAAAGATATCCTCATTCACTATAATAGTGTTAGAAGGAAAATGAGTAGCCTGAATAGGATGAAAAACAGAGAGAGCGCTAGGAGGATCAGATTAATAGAAAAACTGGATGACCTTGAAAAATCATTGGCGGAGAGAAGAAAAACACTTGACAACACTATTGAAATGCTTAAAGTCCTTACCGAAAGCATGGACGTGTTCAGAATATTCTTCGCGAAGGCCTCTGGTGCTTTAAGCTATAGGAATAGGAAAGATAAGGGGAGAATGCTAGAGCTTATGAGAAGAATCTTAGAAGAGAAGGGTTTAAGAGTCTATGGAATTTTAAGGGAAAATCTCTGGTTCCCTGAGGATGTTAAAAAGGCTGTTGAAAGCCTAGCCGGAGAGTGGATGGACTCCGTTCTAGTTGGGAATTCGCTAGACATGCTTGTGTTAACGAAACTGTTCAGCGGAGAAACTGCTGGCATAAGAGTATTAACGCCTGAAGGAGAAATCTCAAAAAAGGAAGTGCCCCCTAAGTTTAATGGACGAGGCACCCACCTAATGGATTTGCTTAAGTATCCTAAGGTTATTGAGAAACATGTTTTAAAAATATTCTGGAATAGTGTTTTGGCAAACAGTGTTGAAGATGCTTTAGCTTTTGTGAAGAACGGTTTTAAAGCAGTAACTCGAGACGGGCAGGTTTTCACAAACGAAGGCGCGTTAATACCAGATGATAGTGATAAGGAATTTGAAAACATCCTGAAGTTTATGAAAACCTTCACTGGGAAGGTTGGAGAATTGTCTAAGATGATTGAAACAGTAGAGATGCGCATAAAACATTCTTTAAGCAGGAAGATTGTGGAGACAACAGAGTTTCGAAACAAGCTTGAAGGCGAGTTGAATGCTATCGACGCATATATGAGTAGGCTGGAGGAACAATTGAATATTCTAGCTAATGAATACTTATCGGCCTCTAGGAAACTTAGCCAAGTTTTTAGAGAACGGAATACTGGCAAAAAGCGTTTGCTTGAAAAAGAGTTGCAAAGACTAAGGTCTTCGATAACTTTGAAAGAAAAGGAGTTGAGGAATATCCGGAAGAAGATAAGCCTGCTTGAAGAAAATATGGAGAAATTAGATAATGAAAAAATGCGAGTTAGAAGAAGCTTAATAGAGATTGAGAACATTGTTAATACACTGCGTAGGAGAATCGAGGAGTGTAGGAATGTTGAGGGAGCATTAGCAAGTAGGATTTTTGCGATTAGGAATGAAATGAGAAGCTCCATAGTTTTAGCAAACGGTCTTAGGAATAAAATAGAATTCTTAAAGGCGGAGATAGGGGAGGAGGTTGGAGTAGAATACGTGGAGAGTAGGGATAAGAGAAGTGAGCTTGTCGAAGCAATACGTAGACTGGATGAAGAAGCTGAGAGATTAAATTCAGAGATTAATAGGGTTAAAGACGTTGAGAGGAGGCTTCTAGTAGAGAAAGAAGTTAATGAAAGCAAGGTAGAAGAGCTGAGAAACAGAATTCTGGATCAACCACTACGGGTGCCAGAGGAAACTAGAGATTCTGCGGAGAGGTACTTAAGCATTCTTAAGAGCGAGCTTGAAAAAGTCCAGGAAGTAAACATGCTCGCTATTAAGCAGTATGAACAGGAGATCGATTTTTATAGGAATGCTTTAGAAAGAATTAACGAGCTGGAGGAAGAGAGGAGAAGCATTCAAGAGTTTATGGAGGAAATTGAAAGAAAGAAGAGAGAAGCTTTTCTAGAGGGTTTGAGCAAAATAAACAGTTATTTCTCAACGTTTTTCAACAAGATGACCGGCGGAGAAGGCTGGCTTCAACCCGAGGACCCTGATAATCCTCTAGAAACAGGTTTGAACGTCTACGTTAAGTTCCCGGGAAAGGAGGCTAGAGTAATAAGTGGAGTAAGCGGGGGGGAGAAGTCAGTTGCAGCACTCTGCCTAATCTTTGCGATGCAGAAACTTTTCCCGGCAGCATTCTACATTTTCGACGAGCCAGATGCGCATTTAGATTACGTCAACATCGATAAGATGACTGACCTCCTTAAGGAAGTCTCTAAGGAGAGTCAGATCATAGTAATATCACTCAGGGATGTTGTCGTCAGCAAGGCGGATAAGGTTATAGGAGTATACGTTAAGAAGGGATCGTCAAGATTCATGGAGATGCCGGGCGAGAAGGCTCTGGAGGAGATAGCTGTTGCCGGATGAAGCTCAGGAAGCATCTGAAGTAATATTCGACTTAATAAGGCTCAGGAGAGTTAATCCATGGGATATTAAAATATCAAGTGTCTTGAAGCAGTTATCTAAGGAGCTTCGTGAAAAAGGCTATATGCAATTCACCCTTTCAGGACTACTATTATTAGCGTCTTCCGTAATCTACCTGAGGAAGACAGAGACCCTTCTACATATCGAGCCCGAGGAGGAGGAAGATTTTGGGGGGGTCGAGGAAGTTCCGGACGTTTCCTTAGAAGCGCTTGATAAAATAAGCCCTTCAAATATTCCCCTTAGACCTTCGCAGCCCGTTATAGATCTTGAGCAACTGGTTAAAGCACTCCTTCGCATAGTGGAGAAAGAATACTCTAAGAAGCCTGTTGAAGAAGAGCCTTTGCCACCAATAGTCCCCCAGCAAGACGAGTTCATGAGAAACATCGAGAAAATGGTCGAGGAGTTTAAGAAGAGCCTTTTCGAGCAGATAGTTAGCCAAGGCAGGGTTCCTTTGAGAAGCCTGCTTGAAGGAAAACAGCCCCTTGAAGTAGCTAGAACATTCATACTTATACTCTTCGTACTGTCTGAGCCCGGTTTCGATGTTGTTTTCGAAAACGATGAATGCTACATAGTGACAGAGGATGGTTTCGAAGGAATCGGAGTATAAAAAGAGGGTTGAGGCAGCACTGTTCGCGTCGGGCAGACCATTGAACCTTTTACAACTCAAGTCTGCAGCAGGAGTTAGAAAGGTTGAGAAGGTTGAGAAAGCATTGAGAGAGTTGATTGAAGAATATAGGTTGAGAGATACAAGTCTTGAAATAGTTGAGATAGGCCGTGAAAACTACATGCTTAGAGTAAAGCCCGAGTATGTTAACTGCGTTAAAAAGCTGGGGGTAAAGCCTATGATCAGCAGAGCTGGTTTGAAAACTCTGACTCTGATAGGTTTAAAACAGCCGATTGCCCAGTCTAAGATTGTTGCCTTAAGGGGGACGCATGCTTACAAGCAGATCCGGAAGCTGGTTGAAATGGGGCTTGTCGAAGCAGGCAGGAGTGGAAGAAGCAGGCTACTAAGCCTTACTCCCACTGGTTTAAGCATTTTCGGTGCGCGTAATGATGAGGAGCTTAAACAAGCCTTAAGAAGCCGCTTGCAACCAGTGCCTTCTCATGAGCAGAATAGGGAGAATACAGGACAGGTTGAGTAGAACAGGCATAGACCTTCTGGCCTTAAGAGAACAGGGAAACATAATATATGCTATTGACTGGGATAAGCCTCTTTCAGGAGTTCTCCTAATACCGAGAAGCGGTGAAGCTAAGCTTCTGACTAGTCCGCTTGAAAGCGTTAACCTCCCTTCTTCACTAAATGGTGTTAAGGTGGTTAAAGTAGAGAGAGGCGAGAGGCTTCTTAAAGGCTTTTTGAGAGAAGTGGGAAGAGGCCTCAAATACATTGAGTTCGACTCCATAGATATGGGTGATGCCCTGAAGCTGGAGGAGGAGCTTGGCGTCTTAGTAAAAACCCGGAGCAAGATTGTAAGCGAGATGCGTATGGTGAAAGATCGTTATGAGATCGAAAAGCTGAAGAAGGCTGCTGAAATAGCGAGTTCAACAGTTGGAGAAGTGCTTGAAGGCTTGAGGGAGGGGGTCTCTGAAGTCGAATCCGCTTACCAGTATAATTGTACTATTGTACTGAAGGGTGCTTTAAAACCGGCTTTCGAAACCATAGTGGCTTTCGGAGAAGACTCGTCAAACCCCCATTTCACTCCATCCTCCCGAAGACTACGGAGAGGGGACGTCGTGCTAGTTGACGCTGGAGCAGATTATTTGAACTATAAGAGTGATTTGACGAGAACTATAGTGTTTAAAGGGGAGGTGGAGAAGAACACGATTAGAGAAATGATTGAAGCAGTTGAGGAGGCTAAGAAGGCTGCTGAAGGAAAGGCCTTTCCAGGAGTTAAGGTTTGTGAAATAGATGAACGTGCATGCGAAGTGCTTTCGGAATATGGTTTCGACAAATATTTTGCGCACGGGCTTGGGCACGGTGTTGGAATTGATATTCATGAACCTCCTAGTATTGCTCCTTTAAGCAATGAAGAGCTTAAGGAGGGCAACGTTATAACCATAGAACCAGGGGTCTACGTACCGGGAGTTGGCGGAGTGAGGATTGAGGATACCTATCTCATAACCGATTCTGGGCCTGTAAAACTCACGTTTTAAAGGCCGAATTTCCTCTTTCTCTTCTGGTACGTTCTTATAGCTCTTAGAAGGTCTATCTTCCTGAACTCGGGCCAGTACACATCTATGAAAACGAGCTCGCTGTAGGCCGACTGCCAGAGAAGAAAATTGCTAAGCCTTTCCTCTCCGGATGTCCTAATTATCAGATCGGGGTCTGGTTCTGGAAGATGAGCAGTATAGAGCCTGTTTGAAATAGTTTCCTCATTTATTTCTTCGGGATCCAGCAGTTTTCTCGAAACATCGTATGCAATGCTCTTAACCGCATCCACTATTTCAGCCCTGCCTCCATATGCGAAGGCGATGTTCAAGAAGTGTGATGAGTATTTCTCAGTGTCTTTCTCAATTTTCTCCACGTATTGCATTATGTCGGGCGGAATAAGGTCTCTTCTGCCGATTACCTTGAAGCGAGTCTGGTTCTCGTGAAGAACCCCATTATTCATTATTTCTACGAGCTTATCCTTAAATAAGTTTAGTAATAATTGAATCTCCTCGGACGACCTCTTAAGATTTTCTGTAGACAGAACATAGAGTGTGAGAATCTTTATTCCAAGCTCATGACACCATTTAATAACCTCGTCAACCTTCTTGGCACCAAAAACATGTCCAAGCGATTTATCTAGGCCCTTTAGCTCAGCCCACCTTCTATTACCATCCATGATTATACCTATGTGGTTTGGCATAGGCAGCTGGCTGACTTGCTTAAGCAGGCTTCTCTCATACAGCCAGATTGAGAGCCTGCTTCTCGAAATCCTTAATGCAATGCTCCCCAGGAATTTTCGCATCTGCCCTCATTCTTCAACGATGGCTATTTTAAACGTTTTCGAAAGAAAAAGGAGGAATCTTGTAATAAGAAATACAAGAATGTTAACGGAGTACATTAAAACTAGCGTGAGTACGCTTACGTATAGCAGAATCCTAAGGTCAAAAGAGGGAATGGATGCAGCTATCCCCAGAGTCTTGATCAATGGAACCAGGGACATAAGGTTTACCAGTATCGATAGGGAATCGCGAATGCTTGGGATTTTAAACGGATACTTCAACGAGCCGCTTATCAGTATTAGCGCAACTCCTAGGAGAAAGATATCAACTACTTGTGCAATAAACCTCCCTAGAAGAACCATAAACGCCTCATTCTTCTCCATAAAGTAGCCGATGGAAATAGTAAAGAGGACGAGTGCAATTCCTGTAAATAAAAACAACGTTTTAAAAACCAGCATCATCGGCGGTAGGTTTTCACCGTATATTTGCTTCAGAGCTGAAGAAATCCATTTATCCAAGTCCAGACCTTTCATTAATATTGCTATTCCAACTATGCTCCAGAAGATTGTGTTAACTTCTTGATATGGTCTGAAATAGCTTAGAATAGTTAAAGATGTTATTAATAAGCCTCCAAGCCCAAGAACCCATCTTTTGAACCTTGGGTCAGTGAAAAGCATTTTCAAATACCTTCCGAAAACTATGTATGATTCTTCAATGGCACGACTCTGTTTAACAATTACCCTCCTCACCCCTGCTAAGGGGAGTCTAGCCTTTAAAACCGGCTCTATGTCTTCCTCTCCGAAGCCGTCGGTAACGACATATACTTCTGAAGGAGGAAACGATTTTGCAACATTCATTATTTCTCCAATCGCTTTCCGAGAGGCTCCTAGCCCCCCATCTTTTAAACCGCTGACAACACAGACCTCTGTTAAATAGCCCGGTCTTGAAAAATCCTCTGCAAGCCTTACGGAGGCGAACATAGCGTTTAAGTCAGCTTCTTCAGGATCGGAAAGGGCGAGTTTTTCAGCTGCTTTCAAAACGTTTTCCCTACCTATTATAGGCGTCTCTAAGCCGGTTTTTCTACCTATGTCATCATCCAGGTCCACGCATATGATTAGGACTCTTTTCGCACCTTCCTCCAATATGTTCCTGAAAATTTTAATAGTACTCTCATTATTAAAAATTTTCGTATGTATAAAAGTCTAAAACTCCAGGTTATCTCCCTGGAAGCTGGCTGCCCTGTGCTTCTATTAGAGCCTTAAACTCTTCCCAATCCAAGGTTTCGCCACGCTTAAGCTTCTCCTGAGCGTCTAGAGCAAGCTTACTCTTTATTGCCTCTTCTATTTTTAGGCGCTTAGCCTGCTCTTCTTGAAGCATCAATATGCGTCTCATCTTAGCGAGGTAGGATTTAGCATCTATCTCAACCATTTTCATAAAAAGCTCGTCCTTCTTTTTCCTCGCCTCCTCTATTTCAGCGTCGAGCCTTGATAACTCGTCTCTTTTAATCCTCCTCTCCTCCAGCAACTCCTTAATCTTGGCATGGTAAAGATTTGATGTTTCAACAAGCTTTGCTTTCTCACTATTCTTCTGGATAATCATCGACTTTATTTCTTCAATCTTATTCTCAAAATCCTCCATCTTCTTCCTCATGCTGATGATCGACTCCACTTCCCGCAGCAGCATCCTTGCTCTTTCGATTTCTCTAACCAGCTCAGCCTCCTCCTTAGGATCCAGATGTTCTGTCGCCAGTCTCCATTCAAGCTTCGATAGTTGCGCCCTAGCCTCCCTCTCGCTTATCCTAATCTTCTTAGAGCGGCCTTTAACAACAACCCTCTTTCGCTCGATCTCATCCCTAAGGTTTTTCTCAGAAACCCTTAGCTGAGCTATATCCTCCTTAATCTTCTTAATTTGCTGGTTGATATCGTTCCTCTTAGCCATGTTCTCGTCTATTTGCTTAGTTATTTCAATAATCTCCCCCTTAAGCCGTTTTCTCCTGTCAATAAGCTCCTTAAGCTTCTCCTTCTGCCTCCTGAGTTCTCCTTCAATCTGCTTAGCGTAATCCCCGGCTAAGCTCTCAGCTTCTTGGTATGCCGGCAAATCATTGAGGGTTTTACATGATGGTTTAATAAATTTTCCGGTAGTTGGAAATCGGTTTTAAATGGCCTGTTCTTGTGCAAACTCTTCACCAGTTCCAAGGATTCTAGTGATCTGTGAATACACTTCTACGAAACCTTCCATCGTTACTGCTGAGACAGGTATCGGCTTGTTCAAGCTGCTCAAAATGGGAAGTGTTTTCGAAAGCTCCTGTCCTAGTTTCAGCTTCTCGCTCCTGTAAGATTTGCTAATAGCTTCGTATAGCGTTAGCGGATTAGAGTACCATTCGCTAATTCTCTTAACCAGGCGAGGCTCTGCAATGTCCACTTTGTTGATCACGTTTAGCTGAGGGATAGCGAGCGAGGCGTAGACAGATATGCTTAAGTATAATGAAGCTAGAAAGCTGAGTGGCTCAAGCATGATCGCATAGTCGAAGAGGTATATTACCATCCTGGGACCTTCTAAAAAGTGTTCTGAGAAGACTCTTCCAACGGGTCTGAAGGCGAACAATTCTATCTGTCCTGGAGTATCCACGATAGCAATCTCATAGCCCATTGTTTCAATCTCCTCGCTAATCTCGTGCACTTTCACTGCTATCAGGTCTGAAGCAACCGTGAGTGCACTATTAGGTCCTAGCCCAAGGTCTCTCATAAGCTTCTCAGTACTAACGTAAGTTCTAACGTCGAAGTCAGCAGTATAAGGTAGGTTTACGACACCAGGGTCTAGGTTAATTCTTGCAACGTCAACGCCCTTACTTTCAATCCATTCGGAAAAGTTTTTTACGAAGGTCGTTTTACCACTTCCTGCAGTACCTATTAAGAAGATGGCTTTCATAGAATTATCTTCTCCTTAATCCTAGATTCAACGCTTATTCCGTGCAGGGGAAGACCCTCTGCTCTACTCAACGTTTCGAGATATCTAGCAGTCTTCATCAAGTATTTTAGAGAAAAATGCTGGTATGAAACTATTCTGAGATAATCCAGTATTGTTACACCGCCTCTGACTCTTGCATACCCGCCTGTTGGAAGAATGTGATTGCTCCCGGAAACGTAGTCTCCAACCGCTGGCGGCGACGATCCTCCGAGGAAAACGGTGCCGGCCGTCGTGATCCTATTGAACAACTTAGTTGGATTTTTAACCTGCAGAGAAATATGCTCAGGAGCTAGAAGGTTGCATTTCTCCAAGCCTTCTTCAATAGATTTGACTAAGTATATGTTTATCCTAGTTTTCAAGCTGTATTTCTTCGAAATCTCCCCGAATATTTTCTCAACGAGCTCAGCTAGGTCTTTTGAATCGGTTATTAAGGCTATGAAGGAGTCGGGGGAGTGCTCAGCCTGAGCAGCTAGATCCAGAGCCACGGATTTTGGGTCTGCACTAGAATCCGCTAGGACAACGAGTTCAGACGGCCCTGCTGGAACATCTATCGAAACACCATAGCTGTTTGCAATCATCTTCGCTAAGGTAACGAACTTATTTCCTGGGCCAATTATTTTCTCAACCCTCGGAATAGTTTCAGTACCAAAGGTTAAGGCACCGACGCCAGCAACCATGTTACACCGGTAAACTCTTCTTAAGCCCATTAGCTTAGCAGCATATAGAATCGCCGGGTTCACAGAACCATCCTCTCGGGGAGGAGTTAAAACATGGATTTCCTTAACGCCAACCAAGACAGCCGGATAAGCAGCCATAACTATAGTTGAAACATACATAGCCCTTCCTCCGGGGACGAGTATTCCGATTTTTTCAAGCGGATAGAAACGCATAAAGTATTTTAAACCTCCTTCACTAAGCATTTTTGTAGAGAGCATTCCCATCTGTAAGCCAACCACCTTCCTAATTCTACTCATCATGAATAACACTGCTTTTTTAACATCATTCGACAAATACTTTTCAGACTCTTCTAACTCGTCTTGTCTAACCATAAGCCTGTCTTTTGAAAGCTTAACGTTATCGAAAGGCTTGGGGCGAGAAGTATAGTCTAAGAGCGCTTCGTCTCCCCTCTTTTTAACATCAAGCATTATCTGCTCTACGTAACGCCTCTCATCATCACTTATATTGAAGGGGCTAAAACGGCTAGTCGAATTACTCATTTGACAATAGGCTTTTAAAAGTGCTTGTCTTTTAAAAGTTACTAATGATATCATTACGGTAAATAAACTATTAACGCGATAGGGAATGAGCAGCTATTTAATGTGGATTACTCTCCTTCAGACTTCTTGCCAAGCCACCATTTTACGACTTCCCTTCTCTGTCTTTTCTTCTTCTCTTCATCGCTTTCCATTACCGATTTAAGAAATCTTTCCCTAGTAGTCTTAAGTTCTTCAAACTCGTAGACTCTTCCACAAGCTTTACAGACGTAAAGCTTGGTGTTTAGTTCATACCTAAGTTCCCCACCGCAATCCGGACAGTAGTAGACGGGCAATCTGTTATTGTTGAGCAATATCATGTTTAAACTTTTCGTACAAACTTACGGATTGGAAAAACACACTAAATACCCGTTTAACGGTGAAAAACGTATGGGGTCGCCGGGATTTGAACCCAGGTCGCCAGCGCCCCTAGCCAGCTACTGCTTCAGGCTGGTATCCTAGACCAAGATGCCCGGTTCAACCCCTAGACGACGACCCCTTGTTTTTCCTGACTGCTCAAGCTGTTTAAAAACTTTGTTCCAATGCCGATCATCCACTGACTGTTGCTCAAGATTAACAGATGCCTGAACTCGTCAATTTCGACACTAATTGATTGCACTTCAAGCGCCAGCACATTAAGATGGAAACGGTGAGGGTGGGGGGAATGCCCTCAGAGATTAGAATCAAACCATACAGAGGGCGTCCCTCACCGTTTCCCCCAGGTCAGACGTAGGCTATTTATATAAATCTTACTCTGCAACGATTTGTTTAACTACATTTTTCGAACGAGACTTTTTCAATATTCTGAAACCGCAATAGGGACATCTAACGCCCCCTCTAAACTCTAACAAATCCTTCTCGTTAAGAACTCTGTTGCAAGATAAGCATTGAAACTCCGGCATCACTCTTTTACCTTTAAGCAGGGTTTAAAAACATTACTCATTCACTCAACTCTCCCCCTTACATTTTTACAACCGGAATTTAAAATAAGCATTAACCCTTCTTCAGAGACATGCTGGAAAACACTTTATACCCAGAAAAGCTGTGGTTAAGAAAGGAGGAGTATAACAGAATATGGATACTCTTGGAAATGTTCATGGAAAGCATTACCCCTCTATCCATGTTAGTAATAGTATCTGGCGAGACGGGTAGCGGTAAGACAACGCTTGTTAAAAAGATTATGCTAGATGCAACATCTACGTGGAGAAATCTTAGAGCAATTTATTTAGATGCTGAGTCTGGTGATCGCCACGGCCTTTTTGCATTATTACAAAAAGCGCGGAATCTAAACGGATATTCGGCTGTAGAGATTCTACGTATCTTAGAGAATAGTGAAAACAACAAGTTTTTAATAGTAATAGATAATGCTGAAAGCATTGTAGATAAGAGGTTTGTCCAAGATCTTTCAAAGATTGGCGAGGGGTTTCCCAAAGGAGGTTTCTTCCTATTAGTTATCTTCGGTTCGAAAACTATTCCATTTAGTGTTTTAAATATGTCTCCACCTTCATACCCCATTTATTTCAGCTCTTATGATCCTAGTGAAATTCGGATGATACTAAATAGTTTTCTTAGTAAGATCGAAAACAGCTCTATGAATGATGAAGCTTTAGATATGATAGGTACGGCATCCGGAGGCGATGCGAGTCTCGCATTATCAATTCTTAAACTGGCTTTAAGCATCTCCGGTGGCAAACCCATTTGCAAAAAACAAGTCTTAGAAGCCTTAAGAAAAATATCTGAAAACCCTTTCATTCGCAATATTGACAGGGTTAATGATCCCCATGCTAAAGTTATTCTTAAAGTGCTTTCACAATATCCCCAAGGTGTATGTTTAAGGAGGCTTTTCGAGGAATACAGTAGAACCTGCACAGATAATAGAGTAAAACCACTTAAGTATACACAGTTATGGAAGAAGATCAGAATTTTAGAAAGGAAGATGCTTCTAGACTTCCAAGTAGTTAATCTTAAAAGGGGAAGGACAAGTATAGTGAGGGCAAGTTGTCTGAATGGAGAGACAGCCTTATAAAACTGTTTGAAGAGCTATCAAATTCCGTAAGCACTTCCAGAATATTTTGGAAACTGCTTAAGAATGGGGAGATGAGTATTTCTCAGATAATAAGGCAAACTGGTTTAAACCATAAGATAGTGAGAAAAAGCTTAGAAGAAATGATCGCTAAAGGATTTGTAAGAGGGAAATCCTTTGGAAGAATGAAGATCTATTTTTTGAACAGAGATAATTGTAGTATCAGAGTATTGCTCAGTCTTTTAAGTACGCCTCCTCCGGACTTCTCCTCTAAGGATAATCGAGTTGTAGAGTTCTCTCAAACGGGCATCGCTCAGTCTGTTGAGGACCCTGGCTCTGAAGTTATCGTCTTCCGAAAGGAATCTTAGGAGGGGGACGATTTCCCTCCTGAAAACAGATCTACCTACATGCAACTCTTTTAAGAAGAAAGATTCTAGCTCCCTGATGCTTTTCAAATGTTGAATCCTCTTAAACCTCTCCTTAATTCTACTCGGAAAGGCAAAGTTGACCTTGTTCTTCTGGGGTATCGTGAGGAAAGCATTGGACAATTTGTGATAGAAAATCGGCAGAAGTCTCCAGGCGGAGTTTTTAGATATTTGTTTGAGAAGCATGTCTGCCTCAGCCACGTATCTTAATGCTGGGAAGAGCCATTGTTTCGGTGAAAGATGAAGAATGTTTTCGAAAACCCATTCAAGCAGGTCCTCAGGTTTTTCCTCTGAAGAGGATAATGATAAGGAGGCCCTTTCCAAGGTTGATGCATAAGTTGCTTCTCTCAATATTTCGAATACGTTTTTCTCAACATTCCTGTAGGACAGTATTTTCTCCGCATCCTCGATGCTAACATCCTCTTGCGCAGAGTATAGAAGCTCCAAATCCTCTATAGCGGCTCTCATATCTCCTTCCGAATGCTCTGCAATTATCAATAGCACTTCCTGCCTGCATTTAACGCCCTCTGCCTTACAGATGTCTCTGAGCCTCTTAACTATGCTCTGGGATCTTATTCGATGTAAAGGAATCATGTAAGCCTTATCCCTTATCTTATAGAGGTGGGGCGCCCACGGGTCATTAGCAGCCATCACAATAGGCACTCTGGAGGATTCTATCAGCTCCAGTAGAAAGTTAATTGCATTGGATTCCTCGGCTGAGAGGCCGTCGATCTCATCGAAGAATATTAATACTTTACTGCTGAAAAGGCTTCTGTTGAAAGCTGCTGGTTTAATAACGTTCTCTAGAAAATCCACCCTTCTCGTCTCGCTCGCATTAGTCTCTATAAGCCTGTAGTTAAACTTTGAAGCGACTACTTCAACAAGAACGGTCTTCCCCACGCCTGGTGGACCGTGGAGTAATGCTGCTTTTCCACGCTCATCCCATTTTTCAAGCCAATCGATAAAGTCTTTCTTAGCAGCATCGTTTCCAACTACTTCCTCCAGCGTCTTAGGCCTATACTTCTCAACCCAACTGAGTCGGGGCATGCTCATTTCTGAACATCCGTGGCTAAAGCAGCTAATACAGTACTTATCTGGATCTCGGCATCGGCACCCATTGCTACTCGAAAGTTAGCCTCTCCAAGAGCATTAACAACCTGGAGCCTCTTTCTCTCATCAATCTCGATAGACATGAGTTCAGAATTCATCTCCCTCAGTATGTCGTTTGCTGACAAGCCGTCGTCGTACAAGAGTTTTGCAAGCCTCTTTCTCGCCGAGGTAAAATCGCCCTTCAACGCTTCGCTTATCATCTCCCCGACCTCTCTAGGATGGAGAACACCCACTACCTGTTTTACACTCTCCCCAGTGATTTTCTTCAACCCTCCGGCGGCGGACTGCGCTATGTTTATCGCCTTCCTCATATCACCCCTAGCGGCCTTAACTATCTCGTCTACAGCCTCCTCAGTCCAAGATACGCCCTCCTTCTCTAATACTCTTATAACACCCTCCCTTACGTGTGTTGGACTAAGAGGAGGGAACCTGAATACCGCGCATCTTGATTGGATGGGCTCAATTATCCCCCATTGATAATTTGCAAGAAGTATGAATCTAGTGACTGAAGCATACCTCTCCATTATTCTCCTTAGGGCCTGTTGAGCATCCTGCGTCATGTTATCACTCTCGTCTAATATGAGTATCTTGAAGGGGATTTCCGTAGAGGGCCTGCTCCTAGCGAAGTCCTTCACCACCTCCCTTATGGTATTTATACCCCTCTCGTCTGAAGCATTGAGCTCCATGAACCTGCCTGCAGTAGAGCCTTGGTAAAGGTCGTTTACAAGAGCTAAAGCAGCAGTAGTCTTACCAGTACCTGGGGGGCCGACGAAAAGCATGTTTGGAACATTTCCAGACTTTACAAATGCCTTAAGCCTGGTTACAATCTCCTCTCGGTCTATTATCTCGTCAAGTGTTTTCGGCCTATACTTCTCGACCCATAGAAGGTCTGATATGCTCATCGCTACGGAAATGGTGGTTGTTTAAAGTTAAATGTTTCGCTTAACAGGCTAATTAAGAGTTGGATAGTATAACTAAAGAGCTGCTCAACTGGATTGTTAGGAGAGAGTTGAAAAGAATAAGGTTGAGATATGAGCTTGAAGAAACCGTAGTAATCCCCCAGGTTGATTCGAAAAGCATCCGGCTACCCGGGCTGGGCGAGGTAGTTATGGAGAAGGGGAAGGCGATAAGGGTTTACAGGGGGGTGGCGAACCAGCTGGCGAATTCTGGCTGGGCTAAAATGAGCGAGGAGCATTTAACCGTGAAAGATGTCGCTTCCATGAGGTGGCTTGAATCTTCTGAAGAAGGACTCATTAAGCTTCCGGATTTCTTTTACCTTAAGGCTGTAAAGATGACTGGGAATAAGGGTGCGAAGAACATTGAGATCCAGAACGATCTGCAGGAAATAATAGACATAAGGCTTAGAAAACTGGTTAAACTAGTGTTTTTAAAGGAGGTTCCCGCGAGTTTTCTGGAGAGGCTTCAGCCGGAGGAGTTGCTTCTGTACAACCTTCTTAAGGAAACTTTAAACATTTGGCAGAGGGAGTTGATGTATTCGGATGGAGGATAGCAGAGTAAGAGCTAAGACCCCGGTTCAAAGCCTGTTCCTAGATTTCCTACGAAATTTTAGAGACGAGAATAATGAGAGGAAATACTATGATCAGATAGCAGCCCTCCCCTCTCTCGGAGCATCATCCATCGTCATAGATTTCCAAGACATGCTTTCCTATAACCGGGAGATCGTTGAAGAGATCGTTGAAAACCCTTCTGTCTTAGAAGAACTGGGAAGCATCGCCCTATCCATCTTGAGCAGTCTAGACAGAGACTATGCTTCAAAAATACAGCGGGTTGCTGTAAGGATAAGAGGCCTTGGAAAGAAGATATCGATTAGAGACATAAAGTCCAGCCTACTGGGGAAGCTAGTATGTTTCGAAGGGGTTGTGGTAAGGGCCTCTGAAATAAAAAGCATACTTGTGAAGGGGGTCTTCCAATGCAAGACTTGCGGCGGCATATACGAGGAGCCTCAGACAGGCCTCGTTTTAAAACCGCCGCGTTGCGACGTTTGTGGAACGAGCAAACTCTCGAATTTCGAATTACTGCAGGACCGTTCTGAGTTCATGGATTACCAGGAGATAAGGGTTCAGGAGAAGCCTGAAGACCTGCCGGCGGGCGTGATGCCCCACAGTATAAATCTTAGGCTTACTGGAGATTTGACTGATCGAGTAAGGCCTGGGGATAGGGTTCAGATAACTGGAGTAGTAATCGCCACCCCCGACAGACATCCTCTGAAGAATCTTCAATATACGACTTTCTCGCTCAGCATCGAGGTGAACTATATTGAAGCCTTAATGCAGGAGCTTGGAGAAGTCACGTTAACGCCTGAAGAAGAGAGGAAGATTATTGAAATGAGCAAGGACCCATGGATATACCAGAAGCTGATAAAGTCTATAGCGCCATCCATATACGGTCTCGAAGAGATTAAGGAAGCAATCCTCCTGCAGATGGTTGGGGGAGTGAGGAGAACCTATCCTGACGGTGTGACCGTCAGGGGAGACATAAACCTGCTTCTAATAGGCGACCCTGGCACAGCTAAAAGCCAGCTTCTGAAATATGTTCAAAGGATAGCCCCAAGGGGGCTTTACACTTCTGGAAGAGGGGTTACGGCAGCCGGCTTAACAGCCGCGGTTGTCAGAGACAAAACCGGAAGCTTCACATTGGAGGCTGGTGCGGTAGTCCTTGCCGACAAGGGGATAGCTGCAATAGACGAGTTTGAGAAAATGAAGGCTGAGGACAGGGTTGCGATACACGAGGCGATGGAGCAACAGACAGTGAGCGTGGCGAAAGGAGGGATCGTGGCAACACTAAACGCTAGGACGGCCATACTCGCCGCAGCGAACCCAGTGTATGGTAGGTATGACGACAGCCTTAATTTCAGCGAAAACGTTGACCTGCCCCCCACACTGCTCTCCAGGTTCGACCTATATTTCATAATAAAGGATAGGCCTGATAAAGAGGCGGATGCTAAGCTTTCAGACCATATCTTACAGCTGCACATGGAGGCCTACAACTACGGTGATGAAATCATCCCCCCAGATCTCCTAAGGAAGTACCTAGCGTATTGCAAGAGAATAGTGCCCAGGCTCACGCCTGAGGCAACTGAGAGGATTAGGAACTTCTTCCTCCAGCTTAGAGGCAGTAGTCAAGAGGCAAACGCTCCAATACCAATAACACCGAGACATTTAGAATCTCTGATAAGGCTGAGCGTGGCCAGAGCTAGGGTAATGCTAAGGGACGAGGTTACTGTTGAGGATGCGGAAGTAGCTATAAGACTCATGGATTACAGCCTGCGCACAGCTGGCTTAGATGTTTCAACTGGTAAGGTCGACATCGACATTTTAATGACAGGAAAATCCAGGAGCAGATGGGAGAAGATGCGGATAATATTGAAGGAAATAGAGAGCCTTGAAGCTGAAACCGGTAAAGCCCTTCTGAGCGAGCTGAGGAAAAGATGCGAAGAGAAGAAGATTGAACCAGATGAGTTTTACAAGCTCATAGAGCAGATGAGAGAGCAGGGAGTGATAATGTTCCCCGATGAGGAGACCGTTAGAAGAATAAGGCGTTGAAATGGATTTAGAAGAACTGCCAATAGGAGAAGAGGCTAAGAGGGAGCTTAAGAAGGCTGGTTTTAAAACGCTTTACCCGCCTCAGGAACAAGCAGTTAAGGCAGGGTTATTCCAAGGGGAAAACCTGCTCTTGGCTGTGCCTACTGCCTCTGGTAAAACTCTGGTTGCACAGCTTGCTGCGATATACAAGCTTGAGAAGGAAAGCGGTAAAACCGTGTATTTGGTCCCACTCAGAGCAATAGCTTGGGAGAAATATGTTGATTTCAGCATCCTACGAGGAATAGAGGGTTTTAAAGGGAAGAAGATTCGAATAGCTCTAGCAACCGGGGACTACGATTCTAAGGCCGAGGAGCTTGCTGACTACGACGTAATAGTCGCAACATACGAGAAGTTCGACTCGATAATTAGGCATAGGCCGAGATGGATAAACGAAGTAAACCTTGTTATTTTTGACGAAATACACTACGTGGATTCTGAAGACCGGGGCCCCGGCATAGAAACATTAGTATCCTTCACTAAGGCAATCCTGCCCAGGGCCCAGTTGATAGCTTTAAGCGCCACAGTTTCAAACGCTGAGGAGGTTGCGAAATGGCTTGGTGCAAAATGCATAGTTTCCGAGTGGAGGCCCGTTAACCTTAGGGAAGGGGTTCTCCACGGCTCTAGGATATTTTTCAAAGACGGTGAAGTCGTTGAGCTGAAGGATGAGTTCGAAGAACCTCTGCACTCGCTGCTCGCCTACTCGCTTAAGGATGGTGGCCAAGCTCTTTTCTTCGTCGAAACGAGAAAGAAGACAGTATACTTGGCGAGGAAGCTTTCCTCAGTATCTTACCTATTTCTCTCCGAGTCTGAGAGAAAGAGGCTGAAGGAGCTTGCGGGAGAAATAAGAGAGAATAGCGAGTCAACGATAATCGGAGAGGATCTTGCGAGTGTTGTTGAAAAGGGAGTTGCCTTCCACCACGCAGGGTTAACTAGTTTCCAGCGTAGGATGGTCGAGGAAGCGTTTAGAGAACGGTTTTTAAAAGTAATAACAGCAACCCCAACCCTCGCGGCGGGGGTTAACCTTCCCGCAAGAGTTGTCTGCGTAACCTCGGTTAACAGATTCGACCCTGAAACGCACACGAGCAGCATGATACCCATCATGGAGTACAAGCAGATGGCTGGGAGGGCGGGCAGACCCAAGTACGACAGGTTTGGAGAAGCAATCATATACGCTAGGAGCGAGAGAGACATAGACTACCTGATGGCCAAGTATATCGAGTCTACTGCTGAACCAATAGAATCTAAGCTCGGTCTCGGAACATATTTTTCAACAGCCGTACTCGCGTCGGTTGCCAGTGGGATAGCGGTTGACGTTGAAAGCATTCTCGAAGTATTCAGAAACACGCTCTACCATGTTCAGAAAGGGAGGGGGGTTTCAAACAGGGTTAAGAGGGTTCTTAAAATACTTATGGGGGACGGGCTCATAATCAGGAGTAACGGTTTCCTCGAGGCAACACCTCTGGGGAGGAGGATATCAGAATTATATATTTCACCATCGACTGGCATATTGTTTTTAAACGGTCTAAAGAATAAGCCGCAGTCCTTCACAGAGGTCAGTGGCCTAAACCTGATATGCGCATCTCCAGACATGAGGCCCAGGTTCAGCGTAACCGACTCAACCGAGAACTTTGTAATTGATTTCGTAGGAAAACATGAGTCAGAGCTGTATCTCGACATTGAGGATATTAGTCCGATGGAAACCTACAAGACAATGACGGTGCTCTGGATGTGGATAAACGAGTATAGCGAGGACGATATTTATCTTAAGCTGGGCGTAGAACCCGGAGACCTTTATGCCTGCAAGGAGACGGCACAGTGGTTAGCATACTCCGCTAAGGAGATAGCTAGGCTCATCAAAGATTATGATGCTTTAAAGAAGCTTGAGGAGCTTGAGGCTAGAATAGAATACGGCGTTAAGCCAGAGCTATTGGAACTAGTATCTTCACTCGAAGGCATTGGCAGAGTAAGAGCAAGACGACTATTCAGCCATGGTTTTAAAAAGCTTTCCGACATCGCCTCAGCCAGTGTGAACGAGCTTTCCAGAATACCGGGGATAGGCCAGAAGCTAGCATTAAGCATAAAGAAGGAAGCCGGAGGCATAATACACAAAGAGGAGTGGGAGAAAAGAAAGGGGGGAGAAAGGATTCAAACAAGCCTTGCTGAATTTAACGATTGATTTACAATTATCAAGATTAAAAGGTCGAAAATATTGTGGTGAATTATCAATACTTTTTACGAGTAGATTAAATAGCCTGTTCCAGTAGAAACCTGGGTAATGGATTGCAGCAAGGTACTAGGTCTGCCAGTTAAAGACATTTATGAGAGGGAAGTTGGAACCCTTGTTGGCTTTGAGATCGATTCCAGGGGGATGCCCTCCAGTTTCTTCATAATGATGCCAAATGGGAGCTTCCTAAAGGTTGATGGAGAAGCTGTTGAAGCTGGGAAAGAATACGTGGTTTTGAAAAACTTCTGGAAGATAAAGGCTGAGAGCCTAATAAGAGGGATCGAGATAACTAAAAGGAGAATAGAAGCTCTTGAAAAGCTCAGGCAAGATCATCAGATACCTACCAACATTTACGATGAGCTTAAGAACGTGTATACGAAGGATATGGTTGAGCTCAACAACAGGGTTGTCGAACTTGTTTCAGAGCTTAGTAAGGTACAGGAAGAGCTTAAGAGTAGGCTTGACATGTTAACCAGAATAAGATCTATAAACAGGGTTCAGCTTTCCACAGGAGAAGTCGATGAAATAGGCTACAAGGCTGCGGAAACCATGATAGAATCAAACCTAGACATAACGCTTCTAGAGATAAAGGAGACAGAGTCGATACTAGCCAGGTTGAAAAACCTGAAACAGAGAGTTTCTCACGAAGCAACCATACCTCAAAGAAGCAACTTTATAGAGCTTTTAAGAGCCATTAACAGCAGTAGGCAGCAGAGCGTTGACAGCCCGCTTGTCGTCAGGCTTCAGAGCGTTATGCAGAGCCAGCAACAGAAAGAAACACTCTAGTATTACAATCCCTCGGGGCCAAGGTATACGGTGTCCTCAGCGTCGGGACCAGTGCCAACTATGGTGACTGGCACTCCCGTTTCATCCTGAATCTTCTTGAGGAAATCTATGCATTCTCGGGAGAGAGACTCCCTCCTCCTGGCTTTGGAGCACTCTGGGAAAAGAACATCCACCTTGGTTACTGCTATCTGCGTAGCTCCATTAACCCTGGCTGCACGTTTAGCCATCTGGAAATTGAATGGCGCAGCCCTCCTGAGCCTGCCTGTTACAGTACCCCTTTCCACAAAGCCTCTTTTCTCAGCCTCTTCAGGAGAAAGCTCGTTCTCAAGAGGCCCTTTGCCTACTCTTGTCACAAAGCTTTTTAGAACAAGCATGACTTCGTCAACCTTTTTCGGACTTACTCCAACTTCGCTGCAGACTGCTGCAGCAGTAGTGTCCCTCCCAGTTACGTACGGATATGTACCGTGGTAGAGGCTTAGGTAGAAGCCTTGCGTACCCTCTAGGTGAATCGTCTCCCCCCTGTCTAGTGCAGAGTTAACTTCTTCAGAAGCATCCGTAACATATTTTTTCAGCTCGGGCAGGTCTCTGACGAGCTTTGCCTTCCTAGCAACCCTGTCTATGAGAGCGGGGGAAACACCCGTGCCGGTGGTGCCTATGAACTCCCTGAAAAAGTCACTACCCCTGTCAGCATCAATATGCTTCTGCTCGATTACAGAAGCCTTCTCGTCGATGAATACTCTTCCCTCGACGCCGAGCGCCTCAACCTCGCTCATAAACACTTTAGGGTCTACGTTAGCCCCAGCACCTATAAGCAGTCTTGTCTCAGGAACCAGGAATGCACTCGGTACTATTCTAAGCCTGTATGTATTACCCTTGTAAACTACGGTGTGGCCAGCGTTTACAGAACCGACTCTCACAGCTATCTTCGGACGCTCCTTAAGTGCCAGGAATGCGGCGACTTTTCCTTCTAGGGACCTTCGACCGGTTTTCCCTCGTCGCCGAAGAATCCTGACACTATTACTGTAAGCATGCTAGCTCACACACGGTTTTGAAAACAGGAGTATAAAGCTTTTTCCATATTGTTTTTAAGCCCAGTTTAACTATTAATCGATAGAGTTGATGAAGATCAAGTATGGATGCTGCGGGTTCCCTCTTTCGATGAGCAGGTATTTTTCAGAATTCAGCCTCGTAGAACTCCAGTCTACCTTCTACAAACTCCCCATGGTCAAGACCGCGGAGAAATGGAGGAGCCAAGCGTCTGAGGATTTCGAATTCACTCTAAAGGCATGGCAGGGGGTCACACACCCGCCTGAAAGCCCAACTTGGAAAAGGAGCGGTTTAAGTAAGGGGGAGCTTAAGGACTATGGAAGCTTCAACCCTTCCAGGAAGGTCTTTGAAGCATGGGATAGGACTCTGGAGATTGCTAAGAGCCTACGTGCAAGGATAATAGTTTTTCAAACTCCCCCGAGCTTTAATCCTTCTCCGAAGAACATTGACAACATGAAGAAGTTTTTTAAAGAGATAGATAGGGGAGGAAGGGTTCTCGCCTGGGAGCCTCGTGGAGAATGGTTGGAAAATAAAAGTGTTACAAGAGGCCTATTGGAGAAGCTTGAGTTGACCCATGTGGTAGACCCGTTTTGGGATCAACCTCTTACTACTGGAATATATTATTTCAGGCTCCACGGTCTTGGGAAAAGGTATAATTACAGTTACGAATACAGCCTTGAGGATTTGAAAAAGCTCAAGAACCTGATAGAAGGTTTAAAGAGCGCCGAGGAGGTATACGTCTTATTCAACAATAAGAAGATGCTTGATTCTGCGAAGCTGTTTGCTAGCCTCCTTTGAGCATCGGGGAGAAGGGGTGTATGCATTTTTCTAGGAAAGAGAGATAATCCTGGTTATCCACGGCTTCAACAACGTCTTCGCCGAACCTCATCTTGCTTTCAGAAAGCGCTCTCATAATATTTTCTGGAAAACCTTTGAGGAACTCGCTTGAAGAAAAGGCTTTCGAAACAATCTCGCTTACATCCCTAGCCTTTGGTCTCAGTATGGTCCACCACCTCCCGTTTCTCGGAAACGGTTGAACCAACGTCCTCTCATTGCCCAAGTATGTTTCGACAAATATTGGAACGTTACTGCTGAAATAAGGTGGGCCCATGTGTAGGGTTGCTGCTCTTTTTTCACACTCTTCGAGTATGAAGAGCAATACGACGTTCTTATCCTCGTCGCTCCAAACCTTATCCATTAAGACCCTGAACTCATTATCCTCCAGAAGCATGCTGAGCCTTGAGAGCAGCCTATACGCCTGCCCCCATAGAATGTCTGGAATATTAGTCCAAGCCGGCATCGTTATCGAAAACATGTTCAGACCCCTACTCCTCACGATCTCTCTAAGCTCTTCTTTAGAGGCCCGGTACATTGGGTAGAAGAAGCTGATGGAGGGATTCTTAAGCATCGAGTGCGCAGCATACTGGGCTATGCTGAGGCTCTCTCCGCTCACAGCCGCAGCCACGTTCCTAAGCTCGTCAACAGGATCTATCACGCATATTAGACTATCCCTGGCCTTTCTATGCAATTCCTCCTCCCTACCCCTGTATAGCTCTCCTGGATCCAATATTAATGGGGGTTTGAATGAAGCCAGTCTTTCCAGAGTCTTCTCGAAACCGCCTAGCGAGTACACTAGTAGTTCAACCAAGAAGCCGCTGAAGCCCCTTGTCTTTATCTCGGCGCCGTAAACCCCTATGCCTTTAAAGAACTTCTTCAAAAGGCGTGCTTCATCCCTCATATCAGGGCTGAGCTTCTCCTTCACGAACTCTGTATGAAAAACAGTCCTGTCAGTAGCACTCCTATAGGCTCCTTTCTCAACTCTGTAGCACGGCACTATGTCTACATTGATTCCCTCAATCCTAACGGTTACGTAAGGATGCTCAGCGAACCTAAGCCTACATTTCTCGGAACCGAAAATCTTCTTAACATTGTCTATCAATACCCTGCCCATCTCCTCCTTCTTCCACTTTATCGGGAATCTTACGAAAACGTCTGCATCGGTTTCTCCGCTCAACCAAGTATCCTTAGCCACCGAGCCTTCGACAAGCACGTCTACCTCAGGCTCCAGATTCTTTAATTCTTCTCGGAGCGTTGAAACAACTTTGGAGAGAACATGATTCATGTGATCCCTCTCCTCTGGACTTGGCTTAATCCGCTTTAAAACCTCTTGAACAACCTCTTGCAGGCTACCTGACATAGATTATACTCACCGAGGCCTATTAATCAATTTTTTCCCAGAGAGTCTCGTATATCGGCCCCCTGGGAGTCAAAGTGCTTTTCTTAAGCCTAAGCCTGCTAGTAGGGCTTTCACCTATGAGAATGTCAGCATTATTCTTGATGAAGAGTACGAGCTTGTCAATATTCACGCGACTCCTAACCCTTGCCAGAGTAATATGTGGAGAAAACTCTTCGCTCATTCTAAAACCTATGCTGGACAAAGCTTCCGAAACCCTCTTAGCCCTTTCAACAACCTCATCAGTACCCTTGCTGATTTTTGCGAATACGACTCTGGGTTGGGAGGCTGTTGGAAATGCTCCCAGTCCCCGGAGCTCTATCTCGAGCGGATGCCCTTCAACCCTGGAGAGGGCTTCGCATATCTTTTCAACCATGCTTTCATGAACCTCCCCTATGAAAAAGATGGTTATGTGGAGAATCCTAGTATCGACAAGTTTCAAGTCTGCACGCGTCTCAACCATCCTCCTCTGTATCTCAGATATTCTTCGGCTCAGGTTATCATTTTCAACGTCTAATGAGACGAAGACCCTGACCATTCCCTACCAGTTTAAGGAGACGATTTATATACCTTATTGCCATCTCAGAGATTGTTGAAACACCTGATACTCATAGCAGGAATGCCGGGCTCTGGGAAAACCACCGTCGCCAAGATAATGGGCGAGGAGGGTTTACCAGTCGTGTCCATGGGGGATGCAGTTAGAGAAGAGGCTGAGGCACGTGGAATAGGCAAGAGCATAGTTGAAATGAGTAGGTTCATGGTTGAGCTGAGGAGGGAGCTTGGTGAAAACGCGGTTGCAATGCTTGCCGATAAGAAGATGGAGAAGATAGAGAGCAACGTTATAATTGTAGACGGTGTTAGGTCCCTGAAAGAAGTTGAATACTTCAAGTCGAAAGGCTACTCTGTAACCAAGGTAGGCATATTATCGCCTGCAGAACTAAGATACCGCAGGCTTTCAAACAGGAATAGGCCGGACGATTCTAGAATACTTGAGGAGCTTGAGAAAAGAGACATGGTTGAGATCTCGGTTGGAGTAGGGGGAGTAATCGCTTTAAGCGATGTCTATGTGTTGAACGAGGGAAGTTTAGAAGACCTTAGAAAAAACACCTTGGAAAAACTACAGAGCATCCTCTCTAGAAAATCTCAATAGACATGAAGTCTTCAGCAACCTGAACGTTGTCGAAGAATTTCCTAGCCTGCTCCAATAGGGCTGAGGCATCGCCGTACCTAGAGCTTATGTGAGTCAACAAGAGTTTTTTAACACCCGCCTTGGCAGCAAGTTTAGCAGCCTCCACGCATGTTGAGTGTTGCAACTCGTCTGCTTCACTACCCATTGTCTCGTCGAAAGTAGCTTCGTGGATCAAAATATCAGCATCACGACAGAATTCTTCAAAGCCGGGAGTACTCCCCATATCACCCGTGTAAACTATCTTAACCCCGGGCCTAGGAGGACCAACAACTTCCTCGGGCTTAATGATCCTACCGTTTTCAAGCCTAACAGGCTCTCCCCTGATAAGCATACTTCTCAAAGGCCCCGGTTTAATACCAAGTTCCTCAGCCTTCTCCGCGTTGAATTTTCCAGGCCTATCGTCTTCTTTAAAGCAATACGCGTAGGATTCTACTGAATGCTTCACACGGTATGAATAAACCTTATAATTCCTACCTGATGCGACAATACTACTCCCCTCAAACTCCTGAATCTCAAGTGGGAAAGAAGGCTTGTAGAATATCATTGGCAAGCAGGATTCTATAAATTGTTTAAGCCCTCTTGGGCTGAAGATTTTAAGAGGAGTTCTCCTGTTTTGAAGAGTCATCGTCATCAACATCCCGGGAAGCCCTAGAACGTGGTCTCCATGCATGTGAGTTATGAATATGTTTGAAACCTTCTCCATGCTTAGGCCAGCCGTCATTAATTGTCTCTGAGCTCCTTCCCCGCAGTCGAACAATAGTATCTCGCCTCTCCACCACAGGGCTATGCAGGGATGGCTTCTACTGACCGTAGGGACTGCTGCGGACGTGCCCAACATGAAAAGCCTTCCGAAAGGCTGTTTTTTCACCAATTCCTCGCCACCAGTAGTTTCCTAGTAAGACTTGCATGAACCTCTATAAAATATGTTTCCATAATCCTGAGGCCGTTTGATTCCATAAAGCTCTCCACAGGCATTCCGCTGGGAGCGAGGAAGACAATCCAACCGTTTTTACGAAGCACTCTAGAAGCACTTTTTATGAAACCTTCATAAACCTTCAGAGACTCTGAGCCGTGCGTCGAAGCCCTCCTCCCATAAGGCGGATCCGTAACAATAGCATCGACATTTCTGAAAGGCATGTATCTCGCATCCCCAAGTACTTGGCAGACACTAAAGGCTTTGAACCATTTATAGTTTTTGAGCGAAGGATACGCCATCGCAGGGTCGATCTCTAACCCAACTGGTATTGTTTGAAGCTCATGCGCCTCAACCAGTATCGTCCCAGTGCCCGAGAATGGATCTAACACTATACTTCCCTTTTTAACCCTTGCAAGATTAAGCATTGCCCTAGCAAGCTCCACTTTTAAGCTAGAGGGGTGGAAGAAAGGCTTAGTACCGCCGCTTCTCGAAAGAACTCTGCGTCTGTCACTTGAGCAAACCTTCCTGCCAACTATGAGAAAATCTTCTGAAGCGACTACTTCAAAAATACTATTAGGGTTTTCCAAATCTACCATTAGCCCAGCGCTCTTAGCATTACTGTTCAGTTCTTTTTCGAGAACGTTAGCTTCCTCTGGAGAAATACTTCCCCGGACTCTTCTCACCCTAAAAGCAATGCTTCCACGACTGGTTCTTGAAACTGAGCGGATTATCTCATTGCCAGAAACATCCTTCTCCAACACGCAAATCTCTTCACATAGAAAATGCGAGAAAACAAGCCTCCTAAATGCTCTTGAAGCGAGCTCTAACGGTGCCTCAAACCTATATACTTGGGTGAAGGATTTAAGAATATTCCTGGGAACACCTTCTGCTTCAAAGGCTCCCTCGAGCTCAGCGTAGGGGAGCTTCTCATGCTCCCCGGAGACGAGTGCGAAAAGCCTCGTCCATTCTTGCACGCCGCTCAGAGCCAGTTCTTCTCCCTGAGTGCCCTAACTATTTCCTCGGCCACTGAAATATTAGAGTACTGGTTTTCAATAGTGTCGGATGATATAATGATTGAAGCCCCTGCATTCTTTATTTTATCGTACGCGTTACCGACGAACAGGCCGTGGACGCATGCAACAGATACCTGTGACGCACCCTTCGCTTTCAAAAGCTTCATCGCCTCAACGATGGTCCCGCCTGTGCTTATTATGTCGTCTATCAGAATAGCTTTCCCGCCAGCAGGATTAAGCTCGCCCTCGGTGGAAGAGATTCCACCCGTCTCCTTATCCCTGAACTTCTCAACCCAGCCGAAACCCCCTTTAATCATCTCGGCAAGCCTCCGGGCTCTTGCAGCAGCATTCTTATCAGGTGCAACCACATAAGCATTCTCAAACCCATTCTCAAGATAGAATTTCGCGAAGGAACGGGTCACGTCTATCACAATCCTGTTCTTAAACCCTTGGATAGCTGACTCGCTGTGCGGCTCGACTAATGCAACACGGTCAGCACCAGCAGCCTCTATCATCTTAGCAACCAAGTGTGCGGAAGCAGCTTCACCGGGTAGGAAAACCTTGTCCTGACGGGCGTACGCCATATAAGGGATAACGACTGAAGCAACTCTACCACCATTAGCTTTGAAAGCAGATATTAACTGCAGCAATATTATTAGGTTCCTATCCTGTGGAGGAGATAGGGACTGGATTATTAACGCATCCACATCCTTAACGTCACCAAGCAGCCTAACGTAAACCTCGCCGTCTGGAAACTCCTTAGTATAAACGTTAATCTTCTCCAAGCCCAAAAGTGAACAGATTCTTTCTCCCAGACCCATACTGGCGGGACCGATTATTACTTTCAAGATGCACAGGAAATTAAACAGGGCTTTTTAAACTCTTCCTATCAGTATTCGTAAAGTAAAAGCTTATCAAAAATCAGAAAAAACGGTTTCTAGAGCATTATCGTTAATGGCTTGTGTTTAAGCTGTAATAAGTTTATGATGCAGAAGGTATGCAGTTATGTGACAATTAAGAATTTACCCCAAACTGAATCAACAGATTAAAACCAAGTGCAACTGTAATTTTAACCCTATCAATATTTTCTGTTTACAGTTATTGGAAGATTAGACTTAGTAGAAGAAAAAGATTTTGGCGACTTATAAGAAAAAATCCGCTGCGTATGAGAAGGCTTAACATATTGCACTAAATCGATTTGAAGATAATTCAAAGTTGCATAATATTTAAAAACAGTTATAAAAATTAGATACCTTAAGTTAATGATAACATTTAAGGCACAGTGTTTTAACTTCTAATTGAAAACAATGGTAGCGGTTTATATTTCTATTAGAAAAATGTCGCAATTAGACATTTCTCCATAATGGAGACTATTTAAATATTACTTTTCAAAAACAATTTTAAAAATTGTTCCAGAATACTAGAACGCAATATATATAGTGCTCTTAGTAGCGGAAGACGGAGGTGGTAGGAAGAGTTGAGACTAGGAAAAATAACCAGTCTAATGACAGTAATAACATGCGTACTCGTTACAGTAGCAATCGCCACCGTATATGTTTATGCTGCAAGTTATGCCTGGGTTTATGTTAGGGATTACGTTCCTCCACCACTAACCGGAGCATATCCATACGCAGGCTTGCGTGTAGTGCGACCTTCAGATGGGAAAACTTTCTTTTCTGGCGGTTCTTGTACTGGTACAGACCCAATATTAAAACACCCGTATTACCCGGGAGTAGGACAGTTCATTACCTATTCATGGACCCCAAGCTTTACGAAAGTAGAATATCGGGTTACAATTTACAAAGTAGAGGGATACTCATGTACTCCCGTTTGCATCCTACGTCCATGCGGTTGGATGTGGCCTGATGGAAGATATGGCGGTTCTTATGCGTATTCAGGCTATGTAGAGGGAGGGTACGTTAAATAATTGAAATATGCTCTAAAAAAGTTTTACTCTTTTTTAACTCTTTTCATCTTTTCCTCTTTAATTATTAAACCTACTTATGCGTCACCCCCATGGTTGACCGTAGGGTTTTATGCAAAGTATAGCCTAAGGCTTGCCGATTTCCAGCCCATAATAAGCCTTGAGGACCCTCATAATCCGGAATTTAGCTATTTTGGCATGTTTGGAAACGGATCCTTTCTTTGGAAGGTTGAAAAGATTGAAAACAATGTTGCCCTGATAAAGGTGAATTTCAGCATAGTAGGATTTGATTTCAGCGAAGGCCCGATGGAGAGAAAGGTGGAGCTCTCGCGCTCGTTTCATATCTTGGTTGACGTAAACAGCAGGTTCATATTGAACACGAGTAGCACTGACCCACTCTACTTTCCTTATTGGATTCCCATTGGAACTAAAGAAGGGGAAGAACTTTTCATAGGGCATCAAGAGCTTGAAAATACTTGGCTCGTCGGAAAGTTTTACCGTTGCGGTATGGATATAGATACTGGTCTAAAAAGGTTTCATGGAAACGATATTTTATTTTTCACCACATATAATATGACTAGGGTTTACATGGGGTATCTCCCGTTTTTTGACGGGTTCTATGATAGAGAATCCGGGATACTTATCGCACTCCTTGGCACTGAGCAACTATCCTTAAAGTTCCTTAATATTTGGATAAGTGATTCTATGAAGAAAATGGTGTTAGATGAAATTGGGGTAGAGCCAGTTAGTAGTATTGCTTATAACAATTCCTCTATTAACCAGATGGTAACACCGAGCATTTCGATTGTAGGCATTGTAGTGCCGCCGGAAGTCGATGTTGGAAAAGAATTTGAATTAAGCTTGATACTCTTCAACAATGGCACTGTAAGCACAGGGGATTTGAGGGTTTTATTATCGCCATTGGATGGAAGCTTTAAAACGCTATCTGATAGGGAAGTTTTAGTGAAAAGCATTAACCCTTTAGGAAATATAGAGGTAAAGTGGAGGCTTAAACTTCAATCTGAGGGCGGGTGTCGTTTAAGATTAATCATCCTAAAGGACAATATCACGCTCTTGCAGAAAGAGCTTGTAATTAAAGGCAGGCATCCTCAGTTCGGAGGAGTTGAGTTGTTCGCAACAGTTCTAATTATTCTTATACTCGTCCTAGCACTATTAGTAGCCCTGTTAAAGAGGAGAAAAAGAAATGTTTAAGGCCTTGTTTCTCACGCAAATCAAGAGCCTGATACGATTCCCATATTTAGAGATCATGCTTCTAATACTCGTGTTCGAAACAAGCGGGTACGGTACTATGTGGGAAATTGCCTATATTGCAAACTTTTCTAGCAATGAAATGGAACCTTGTATAATAGAGTTTGCAAATGGAATGTTGTGTCATTATGTTAGCTGCCGGATAAGAGTTATATACTCGATTGTTGCCTTCTTCTCATCAATCTTATCTTATTTGATAATTTCGCATTTTAGGGATATAGGTTTTCTGAAGACAGAATTTTCTCTCCCGGTTAAACGGAGCCATATATATTTCTCAAAGTTTTTAGCTTCATGCCTTACTTTGTTTACAATCACAGCGTCTTCTGTCTTTCTCTCCATAATACTTAACTGTTTTAATGTGTTCCGGTTTTTGAACCCGGTTTCTATATTTTTTGGAATTCTTATCGTTTTAATCGAAGCTTTTCTTATTGCTTTCTTCACTTCATCCATAGCAATTTTATTAGCTTTCATAGTGAAATGGCCGGGTTTTGCGCTTATTACCTCAGTCTCCCTGTTATACTCATTTGAATTCATATCTACGAATTTCAGACTCATTCCGATTTTTCCAGAGGGATTGCTAATTTTTGAAGATAGAGCATTAATACTACTCAAAGAAGGTGTTTATTTAACGCTTAACCCCTATTCATTGGAGCCCCTATTTCCCTCTTTGCTTATATCGATTCTGGCGTTTCTCTCAGGTTACTACTACGTGACTAGGAGGCTTCAGGTATCATGAAGTCTCTGGTGAGAATAGGCTCCATACTGATCGCCCTTTCTTTAGGTACTTTACTAGGACGTTTAATATTGAATGTTAATTCAACTTATCATGACATTCCTGTAGATTTTTCAAATTCGAGATATGTTGCCTTCATTACCTATTTGCATAATAGGGAAACGGAACTTTTAATGGATTTGAAGAAAAACGCAAAAACAAATCTTATTGTTATGAATCAAGCGCAAATACAGGATTTATTAACTAATAATGAAATTTCATACTCTGCTTGCTTTAATTTAACTGGAGGTGGCATAAGTAAGGATTTTGGAAGAATCGAGCAGGGAATTTACATCTTTGCGTTTTGGTCTGAAGATGAGAATCAGGTAGTAAGATTCCAAGTGGTTCAAAAAGGGTTTGAGCTCGACTTAGTTTACTTCAACATACTACTGATATTGCTCGGGTCATTTCTGCTTTTGATTCCATTTTTCAAACGTATTATTCCGAGGAGGATATTGAATGAGTAACATCATAAGCATAAGAAACTTGACAAAGAACTATGGGAAACTGAGAGCACTAGACAATATTTCTCTCAATATTCCTGAAGGTATAGTAGCACTAATTGGCCCCAATGGCTCGGGGAAAACCACTTTAATAAATATCATTATAGGCCTCGTTAAGCCGGATGCAGGAGAAATCACCGTATTTGGTTTTGATCCTTGGAGAAACGGCCACTTAGTAAGAAGATTAGTCAACGTGCTGCATGAAAAACCCAGTTTTCCAAAATGGTTCACAGGATTAGAATACTTACTTTACGCAGCAGACCTATATGGTTTGTCAAATCCTAGAGATAGAATCTATGAAGTCGCCTCATGGCTAAACATTGGGAACGATTTGAACAGACGCGTAGGAGAATACTCCGCCGGGATGGTTCAGCGTTTAGGCTTAGCTCAGGTTCTGCTTAACGAGCCTAGGCTTATAATTCTCGACGAGCCTACTGCAAACCTAGATCCAGCAGGGAGAATGGAAGTGCTAAATCTAGTTAGAAGATTGAAGAAAGATAAAAAGGTGAGCTTCATTCTTTCCTCACATATTCTGCCAGAGCTGGGAAGAGTTTGCGATTTTCTGGTATTGCTTCACTACGGCAAGCTTCTCCTAGCGTCAGATGTAGAAAACCTCTTATCTATCCAACCTTCCATCGAATATAAGATTATCAGTAATGATAATCGGCTTTTGTTCGATATAGGGACGAAGGCCGGTTTAAACATGGAGTTATGTGAAGACAGCGTAGTATTAAAAGCCGTGGACCCAGATGGTTTGATTAACATCTTGCGTCTTGCAAGCAACTCTGGTTTAACGATAAGATACGTAGAACCAGAGAAGAACATTATCGAAGCCATATACTTTTCAATTCTAAAAGGGGAAAGCGGCTGACGTGCTTCAGAATATATGACTACAATGAAAAAGGTGGGTGGACCTCATCACCATACCAGAAGAAGTAGCCCCACTTGCCTCCGCAACCCGGCTTTCCTTCTACAGTACCATCCTGCAGGCAGCGGATTATTCCTATGCCCGTAGCTGCTTTTCCATGGATATTGTCCAATAGGCCATCCACCTAAATAAACTGTCCTACCATCCTCGAGCTTGGCCACACCGACCAAGAATCCGTTGGGTAAGAAGCAGCTATTACCGTATCCCGCCACACTAACCGCCTTCTTACCTTATCATTAATCTCCTACAGGGAACAGTTTTTCAATAATTTATTAAACCGTTAACGGGTGGAACAAAGACAGACATTATGAACGGGAAATAAAGCCTGAAAAGATATGAGAAAAAGGATTGTAACAAAATTGTAGACTGTCACAAAATTTATATAGAGCTTAGAGAGAATCAAGCCGTGATGAAGGAAGACGATGGGAGAAAACGATTCCTACGCTACGGTGTATTCGAAATTGTGCTCGCTGCCTTGTGTGCTGGCCTAACTATTTTCCTTACGGTTTACAAGGTCGTTTTCGCCTTCCCAATACTTCCATACCTTAAGTTTGAGCTCGCCGAGATACCGGTTGTAATGGCTTTTCTAGTTGCTGGGCCTTTCTCCGGACTACTTTCTTCAGTAATATACTGGATTATTCTTACGATGGTTGGCGAGTGGACGCCCATAGGACCCCTTATGAAATTTCTGGCAGTTGCTTCTACGATTCTAGGCCTATGGGCAGGCTTCATTTTAAGCAAGAGGATTAAGAAGAACACTAACATCTTGCTACCGATGACTCTAAGCACTGTTCTGGCTATAGTTGCTAGGGTAGTTATTACATCGTTGATGAATTTCCTAGTGCTCTGGTGGCTTTTCCCTTTCTTTTTAAACGATGCTGCCAAATACCTTAAGGCAACTATCGGTTTTCAAGCAGATTCGCCTTACGCGGTATTGCTGATGACACTAGTATTCACGGCAGTTTTCAATATTTTACACTCCTTCTTCTCCATAATTCCCTCCTACTATCTTGTTAAAGCCGTTGTAAGATCCACAGGTCTGAAGGGATGCTGGTTCCAGCGAATATTTTTAGAAGCCCGTAGGGGCTCCTGACAGCAAACCATTTAAACCAGGATTATTTGATACTTGCTCATGGCTGAGCTGGATGCTTCCAAGCTTCCAGGAGACGCTCAGAAGGAGCTTAGAGAGTTCCTTGAGAAGAAGCTTTCCTCTAAGGCTGGGGGAGACGGGGGGAGGATCGTCTTCGAAAACGTTTCGAACACTAGGCTTAGGAAGGCCGTCAGATGGTTTCTCTGCAGGAAGGAACTGAGCAGCGAGTATAGAGTCTTATCGGACAAGAAGAAACTGACTGTAAGAAAGAGAAAGAGCTAGAGCGTGTAAGTTGAATACAGGGATCTCTCGGATATTTCTCCAGCGAAGCTGTGTAGCATTAGCTTCCTGACAGTGTCGTTGTCAAACCCGTGGCCTAGGAGCCAGCCTAGTTTAACATAAGCTACTTCGCTAAGCATGTCTTCACAATACACTACTCCCAGCTTCGCCATTATCCTGGCGTTCCTGTAGACGTACGGGTTTACTCTTCCGAATACGCACTGGGTAGTCATCGCGAATAAAACCCCTTCCTCTATACCTCTCTGGATGCTGCGAACCCATGACAAGTTCCTGTCCAGAGGCTCTGTTGGAACATGGCCCATGCCCGTTCCCTCTATCACTATTCCTCTGTACTCTTTGTCTATAAGGAAGTCAATAATCTCGGGGCTTGAGCCCGGATATGCCTTGACTAGCGCGGTCTTAGGTTCAAAAACGTCGTCTACATCGGGAGGGTCTTTGCTCCTAGGCCTATAGTTATTGGCTACCATTTCAATCCTGCCTTCTGGCCAAACTTTTGCAAGAGGCGGGGAATTGATTGGCTTGAATGCGTCTCTCCGAGTAGAATGCATCTTCCTAACTCTTGTCCCCCTTATCAAGTAATTGAAAGTATCACCGGATTCGGCGTGCATACAGACAACGACCTCCCCGAGGTTTGCTTTAGTAGCAGCGTGGAGACCGCACATTATGTTCATATCGGAGTCTCTCGAACCCCTGTCGCTAGACCTCTGCGAGCCGACGAGTACAACGGGAGCGTTTAATCCTCTCAGCATGAAGGAGAGTGCTGCGGAAGTATAGTGCATCGTATCGGTCCCATGAAGGATCAGAACCCCAGCATCGCCTTGGCTGAGGCTCTCAGCAACCTTCCTAGCTATGGCTGACCATTCTTTATGCGTCATGTCTTCCGATGCTAATCCGAAAAGCCTCTCGACATTTCTCAAATACGCTATTTTCAAAGCCTCCGGAACGTTGTAGAATATTTCCTCGGGCGTGAACAACATTGAAACACCCCCTGTGTAATAGTCTATTCTAGCGCTTATAGTGCCTCCAGTTGAGAATATTGAGACTGGGGGCAGGCTTTCATCCTGCTTAACTTTTTCAAGCGTCTTGAATTTCCCAAGCTCTACAGAACCCTCCAGTTTCACGATTTCGCCATTATCTATCTTGAAACCAACATTGTAACCGTTATCAAGCTTTATTACGAGAGTGTCGCCACCGCCGAAATCCACTTCTTCTCTGGGAAGGAGTATTCCTTCGACCGTGATATCTCTCCGCTTAAGCAAGACCCTGTCTCCGGGCCTAATGCCCTTCTCTAAAAGAGTTCTCTCAACCCTCTCGGAATACGGCATTCTACTCCAGCCTCCTCTTGACCTCTTCCTCGATTATTCTGTATATCGTTGAACCTTCAGCAAGCCCTCTGAACTTTTCCATCATCCTACCCATGAGCATCTTAACAGATCCCATGCCTTTCTCTTTAACGTGAGAAAGGTTTTCCTCGATGAGCCTCTTAGCCTCAGCCCTTATCTCATCTTCACCGATCCTTCTATGCCTAAGCTCTTCGTAAACCTCGTTTAAACTCATACCCTTGTCAGCGAAGAGGATAAGAGCCTCTTGAATCATCTCTCGGGGGAGATCACTGGGAAAGGTTCTTAAGAGCGGAATGAGCTCCTCGTCGCTGTATTCTCTTCCACCCTCCCTCCTCAAATATGGAAGAGTGTTTAATAAGAAGGATGCTAAAGCTAACGGTGTTAAATTAGACTCTTTAACGACTTTCTCGAAAACAGTTAGGTAATGCGACCTGACTAATTGCTGAGCCATATGGCTACTTAGACCCATTGCCTCAAGCTCCCTAACCTTCTCCCGGGGCTTCTTTGGAAGTATTCTCCTTATTCTCTCAAGCCTATCCGTTGAAATCGGTATGGGAGGTATGTCCGTCTCAGGGTACATTCTAGCTGAACCCGGGAGCGGCCTCAGGTAATCGGTGTTACCGTCTTCAAGCGCCCTCCTGGTTTCGGAGGGTACGCCCTCGAATGCTTGAATCATTCTTCTATAGACTGCTTTCAACGAAGCCTCCACTCTTCCAGGCTCGCCGACAGCGATGACTGCAGCATCATTATCTGAAAGCTCAAGGATTTCACATACCTTCTTGACTTCTGCTTCAGATATTTCGTAGCCTGGAAGCTCATCTGTGTGAATGATTCCTTGTAAGCCGCCCCAGACCCTAGCGTAGTCGGCAAGCTCTGTTCCAAACCTTCTCCCAGGCTGGAGCTCCATGCCCAGCAACCCTTTAAAGCCCGGAGCCTTCAAACCATAAACAACTTCACCCCTTGACAATGCTTTAGAAATCATTCTTGAAGCAGTGTTTTTGAAAACACTCGTCAAATCAATCGGATTGTATACTAAACTTTTTGGAGAAAGCCTTTCCCTCAGAATATCCTTGAGTTTAATCAGGTTCGTCTGCCTCATGACTTCTCTCCTAATTATCTCCGGTATCAGCTTCAGGTTCTGAACACCCTTGATCTCCTGCCTTGCACCGCCCTCAATGCTTATGTTAATGTCCTGTCTTATTGTTCCAAGTCCTCTCATAACCTTCCCAGTCATCCTTAACGCTAACCCGACTTCTTCAGCAGCCTCGAGGGCTTGCGAAGGGCTCTTTATATCAGGCTCAGTAGCTATCTCCACCAGAGGAATACTAAGCCTATCAAGCCTGTACTCCGCGGATTCCCTACCGCTTTCAACTATGAATGCAGACTCCTCCTCGAGGCAGAGGCTCTTCAATCTTACAGGACCCTCGCTTGTTTCAATAATCGAATCATTGTTTCCCAATGCTATTAGGAGTGTTCTCTGAAAGCCTGATGTATTGCTCCCATCTATCACGGTCTTCCTCATCACCCTAGCCTCGTCGACAACAGTCATGTTGAAGTAGAGGGCGATCTCAAGCGCAGCATCCAGTATACCATCATCAATCATATGAGGGGGCTCTTCATCAAGCTCAACGAGACAGTTAAACGAATCGTCAATATGATAGGTGAACAGTCTACTTCTAGAAGCTTCAGCAAGTGCGGCAGGGTCTAGTTCACCGAGTTCACTCGCAGAAGCCCTAAGCCTTCTTATCACTCTACCTGAAGGCTCTCTTGAAGACTCTGAAGGACAGTTGCAGAAAAGCTTGTGGAATGCTAGGCGCTGGTGAAACTCTAAGCCTACTTTCAGAGAGTTCAACCCAGCTAGAATATTTATAGAGGTATTTTAACCTTAAAGCAAATTTTTTACTTATATTTAGCGCTGCTATAGTTTAGAGGATTCCTAGTCTACTCTTTATTAGCGCCACGTCCTTTTCCAGTGTAGTTAACCTTCTATCAATCATGGATTTTAAGTCTTCCCTAAGGTCATCAATCTTTGTACCTAAATTATCTATTTTCACCCCAAGGACGTCTATTTTTTCAATCACAATATCCTGCTTCTCAAGCATCTGGTCCATCTTACCCAGCATCACATCCTGCTTCTCAAGCATCTGGCCCTGCCTGCCGAGCATTCCTAAGCCTATTTCAACTATTTTTCCAAGCTGGACTGTTGTAAATTCGCTTCGAAAAACCTCTATGCTTTTCACCGGTCCCTCGTATTCCTCGAACTTCATGCTGGAAACCTCTGCCTCCTTCGGCGCTAATTCCCTGACCTTCTCCACGAACATTTTAACCTCCTTCTCACCTCCTTCATACAAGGCTTCAACGCAATCCGCATCAACGTTCCTAGCTTGGAACCCCGTAAGGTTTGATTCACTCGCCAGGTTTAGCAGGAAAAGCCTGTAGCCAACATCCTGAACCCTCGAACCCCTGATCAGAACCCTTCCCTTGCCCAATTACCTCTAAGATTAGTATGGCGACAGCTTAAAAGCGTAACTATTAACCATGGTTGAATTATAAGGATGTAAAAGATACTTGTCAAATAAAAATGATGAAAAATTTGGCAACTATATTTCCCGTCTTGTTGCTGAAGAAACATTTCAACATCCTCTTTAGGATAATTCATAGTGGCGAATGCCCCCGATTTTTAATTCTAAGATACGCTCCAGATTTCAACTGAGCTCTGCTTTCGAATGTTTCCAACTTTTCAGCATCCATCATTCAAAGATTTTTAACCATGTATGTGCCGTCGAAGGAATAGCCTAGCCTCCTATAGTACTCTCTGACCCCGACTGCTGAAATCACAAGCATTTTTCTAGCACCGTTTTCAGCAGCAATGTTTTCAGCTTCTTCCATAAGCCTGGTTCCTAGGCCCCTGTGCTGCCAGGAATCTGACCACCTTGCTCCAAGGGGTATTGCCCTTCCAAGGGCTTTCAGCTCCCTCACTATCATGGATGGGGCCTCGTTTACTTCTTTTCGATGAGCACGAGGAGAAGGCTTTCTAAGCCTAAGGTATGCTAGTAGAACATCGTTCTCCAGATCCTCAAAGCTCAAAAAATACTCTATTCCTCCAGAGGCTTCGTATTTTCTTACTACAAGTTCAACATTTCTCGGGTCGACTTTGACCTTTGAAAAACCGGCTTCCCTGCATCTTACGCATCTGCATTTTAACCCCCATGACTCCAGAATGTTGTGAGCCAATTCTCTTAGATTGCTCTTCTTAACCCCTGCTGCAATCGCGTGCGCAGGGATATCTCTCTGAACTCTCATCACCCTCACCCACGGCGGGGTTATTTCAAGAATTTTAGCAACGAGTCCCGCAGCCTCCTCATCCTCTAGAGGTTTGTAACCCCCCTTCTTCCAGGCCTCGTATAGTTTAGTCCCCTCAACGACGAGGGTAGGATATATTTTTATCATATCTGGCCTAAACTTCACGTCAAAATACAGTTTTCTAAAATCTTCCAAAGAGTCTTCAACGCTCATACCCGGTAGCCCGGGCATCATGTGCGCAACTATTTTCAATCCAGCGTCCTTGGCGATTCTAAACGCTTTTACAGTGTCCTCAACCCTATGACCCCTCTCAACCTTTTCAAGAACATCGTCTCTAAGCGTTTGCACACCTATCTCAACCCTAGTGACACCCATGCTAAGCATGTTATCAACATGTTTCTCTCTACAATAATCGGGCCTAGTCTCAACGGTTAAGCCTACGCATCTGATGTCTGACGACTCGTTAAGCCTGTGGGCCTCTTCCAGCGATTTAGAAATAAAACTGTTCAAAGCGTCGAAACACCCCTTGACGAAAGCCCTCTGGTAGTCGAGCGGCGCCGCTGGAAAGGTTCCTCCCATTATTATCAGCTCAGCCTTCTGGACAAAATGCCCAGTAGCCTCCAGCTGCCTAATCCTCTCCGAAACCTGTTTAAACGGGTCATAGTTATTCCTAATGGCTCTCATCGCAGCAGGCTCAAGACCAGTATAGCTCTGCGGAGTACTCACTGATGGCCCTCCCGGGCAGTAGAGGCATCTTCCATGGGGGCAGGGCATGGGCATGGCCATGGCAGCGATAACCACGACTCCCGAGAGGCTTCTCGCAGGCTTAACCGTCAGAATACTCCTAAGCTTCTCCCTAAGCTCCTTTGGAGCACTTGTGAGAACATCGCTATTAGAGGGAACCGTGGGAAGCCCAAACCTTGAGGAGACGGTTAGTTTAACCCTGTGAACCACCTTACTGTCAACATTCTTCTCGGAAGCAAGGATTCTAGCTATCTCCCTGCAGGCAGTCCAGTAGTCCTCCACTTTAACCTCCTCGCTCAGCCTCATTCTAACCTCTCGCTCAACTCGGGAGAAGACTCAAAGCTTATTAAATTTGAACAGAATTAGAAGCATCTGCCTATAAATGCTCAGGCAACTGCTGCAGAAAACCCTGCTCCCTAGATTCTCCTATCATTATTCTGCAGAATCATAATCCTTAGGACTTGAACAGGGAACATTCTTATTAAGCCGGTTTCTGCACGCTTACTGGAGTATTTCTGCTCCGAGCTGTTCACTCTTTAGATTCTATGCACCCTGGAAAGGATTTAGCCAAGCCTTCTCAACATGGTCTTGAAAAGCTTGCGAGAGAAGGATTTCTCAGGCTTCAGAGGATTATGATAATGCTTAATAAGCTTGCAGACTGCTTAAAAACAAGAAGCAATGTAAAAAGCTCGATTCAGAGAATTAGAAACATTTTTACACACGCATCTGCTTCCAAATCTGGCCAGGAGCCCTATTTAAAACAACCCTCCTACGATAAATACTCCTAACCCTCCTACGCGGAGTATCCGGAGGATGCTCCTTCTTCTCCAATTTAGGGGTAAGGCTACGAACTTTCCCCGCCAGGGTAATATTTCCGTGGGTTACCATCCTTTTAACACCCCTACATTACGATTCTACAGAAAAACAATCTTGCTTTTAAATATTCCTCTTATGCTTCACGATGGTTTTATTCTAGTCGCCAGTTCCTGTATTAATACTTGCTGCAGTGTTTCTAAAAATTTTAAACGCTTAAATATCATTCTACGATTACTATTTGACATAATAGATGCCAATTGAAGACCATGCGAATATTCATACTGATATGGAGAGAATTCTTGAGGCGATAATCCAGGCTAAGCTTATCTACGCCGTTACACCTAAGCTGCCTACTTACAGGAAGGTTTTGTTCGTAATACGTCCGAGAAGCCCTCCCAGGGGTTATTCGCTCTGGGTTAAGGAGTCTTACGAGGCCTATAGGAGAAATCATGTTTAAAGCCTGAGTTTAGAGGAAAAGTTAATACTTACTTTTCGCATCCGATGAGAAGAGTTGGAAGAGTATTTAAGCCTCGTAGAGACGCCGGCTGGGCTGATAGTCTTTAAGGGTGAGGAAGCCATTCCATACGTCTTTAAGGATGTTGAAGAAGCAGTAAGCTATTATAATGGTGAGATAGTTCGTGGCGTTGCGTCTTTCCTGAGAAAGTGGAAGGGGAGGAGCATACTTGTCGAAAGAAGGAGTGCTATTAAGACTTTATCATCGATAGGTTTGAAACCCATTGTGCAAGAACCGTTGGATAAGGCTGTTAAGCTCAGGTCAAATTTTGAAGCCATTCTTAAAATCCTCGGTTTAAACATGGATGAGTATAGGAATTTCATGTTGACTGTTGCGGATAGGATTACGCGAGACAGGATCAACGAATTAGCTAAACGTAAGGATTTGGATATAGTTATGGCGTTGCAAAGCTACGATGAGCTCGTTAAGATCATGAACGTAATTCAAGATAGGATACTGGTATGGGTTAAGGAACGAGCTCCGAGCCTTTTAGAGGAGAATAAGGATTTTGAGAAAGTTATTGAACTAATATATTCTCAGAGCTCTAAGCCAGATTATGTTAGGAAGATGGCGGAGCTCTACTTGAAGAGCAGGGAGTGTAGAAACACGGTGGAGAAGCAGGTAGGAGATCTTATGGAGGAGACTGCTCCAAACGTTGCAGCAGTAATAGGGCCCATTTTAGGGGCGAGGATGATTTCCAAAGTCGGTTCGTTAGCCAGGCTTGCAAGCCTGCCTGCTTCAACGATCCAGATACTGGGGGCTGAGAAGGCGCTCTTCAGAGCGTTGAGAAAGAGGGGAAGGCCTCCTAAGCACGGTATAATATTTCAACACCCATGGGTACACGGCTCGCCTAGGAAGATAAGGGGGAAGATAGCTAGGTTACTGGCTAGCAGGATAGCCGTGGCTGCGAGAGTAGACTATTTCTCAGGAAGGTTCGTGGGAGACGAGCTTAAGAGGGATGTGGAGAATAGGATTAAGAATCTAAGGGGTGAAGCTGAGTGAAGCCAAAGGAGGTTTTCAAGGGAGTTTACGAGGTTGAGGACGAGGAGGGTAAACACATAGCTACTTTAAGCATAGCACCCGGGTCTCTCGTATATGGAGAGAAGATAATCAGGATTGGCGGCGCCGAGTACAGGGTGTGGAATCCCTACAGGAGTAAGATAGCTGCAGCCATCCTCAAGGGCTTGAAAAACTTCTTCCTAGAGCCCGGTTGGAGAATACTTTACCTTGGAGCTGCCTCAGGCACTACGGTGAGTCATGTTTCAGACATCGTTGGGTTGGAGGGCGTTGTCTATGCTGTCGAGGTTGCTCATAGGCCTTTCAGAGACTTCCTTGAAAAAGTCTCGGAGAAGAGGAGGAATATCGTACCCATCTTGGCCGATGCTAGAAGTGTTTTCGAATACGGCTGGTTGCTCCAGGAAATCGACGCCGTCTACTGCGACATTGCTCAGCCTGATGAAGTAGACATTGCTGTGACGAATGCTGATGCCTTCCTCAGGAGTAAAGGTTTTCTCGCGATAGCTCTTAAAGCCGGTAGCGTAGACTCCACGAAAAAGGCTAGCGAAACCTTCAGGAATGAGGAAGCCAGGCTTGAAGCAACTGGAAGGTATAGGATTGAGGAGGTTGTAGACATAGAGCCCTACGCCATGATGCACGAGCTCATAGTCTCCAGGAAAATCTAGAGGAAGCTCTTAATACTCTCCTGGCTCAGGCGCGTCCTGATCTTCTGCACAGTGCCCCAGCTCATCCTCAAGAAGCTCTCGCTTCTCTGAGAATCGAGAAGCTGTTTTACGAGCCTGATTGTATCCGGGTCTCCGGGGTATCCGGAGCACTCTGGCAATCCGGCTCTTATAAGTATTCTTTTAACAGCCTTGTCCCTCTCGACCTTGGCTATGATGCTGGCAGCTCCAACAAGCGGGTTCGACTCGTCCAAGTAGTTCCTGACTATGAGCTCCCCCTTGAAACCCGGCGCGTGTTTAAGTATCGCGTTTTCAAACCTTTTGCAATCCCTGTCTACGGAGTCCACGTAGAAAGTCCCGCGACGATGCTTGGCAAGAATACTTCCTATAAGCATGGCCTCTATCTCGTTAAGGCTCACGCCCTTATTCCTAAGCACGTCTATGCGGCTGGCGCTAATCCTCCTGACCTCAACCACCTTAGAAATCCTTTTCACGCGGGATGCGATTATTACTCTTCTCTTAGGGCTGAGCGTTTTAGAATCTTTAACGCCTGCTTCAACGAGACGAGGAATCGTCTTCTCATCCACGCCTGTCATCGCCACGACGAGGGGACCTATTACGCATCCCCTTCCAGCCTCGTCGACACCTGCTACAAGCACCATTTCAATACGCTCTTGCAAAGTAAACGACTTTAGAAGCTTGTTTACCGCATCTCACGCAGTTTGAGAAGACAGGCTTTTCTTCGAATGGGATCAGCCTTATGGATGCGCCCGTCTCCTCTTTGACGGCGTCGTCGCACTCCCTGGAGCCGCACCAGCACGCTTCAACCATCATCCCCCTTGAAACCATGTCGGCCAGCTCGCTCATCGTTTTAGCCCTACCAGTTTTCTCCGCCATCATGTTTTTAGCCTTCTCGTAAAGGATTCTCTGAATATCCTCTAAAAGTCTTACTATCGCATCCTCTAATTCCGGATCCCTTATCCTCGTCCTCTCACACCTATCCCTCCGGAAAAGCGTGAGCATGCCCTCGTCCAAATCCCTCGGTCCAACTTCTACTCTTACTGGAACGCCTTTAAGCTCCCAATCGTTATACTTCCATCCCGGGGTATAGTCTTCCCTCAGGTCAGCCTGGGCGGTGATTCCCCTCTTCAAAAGCCTCTCCTCAACCTCCTTGCATTTCGAGAATATTCTTTTCTTCTCCTCCTCGCTGTAGAATATTGGTATTATCACTGCCTGCAGTGGCGCTACCCTAGGGGGTAGCACGAGACCCCTGTCGTCGCCATGCACCATGACCACAGCCCCTATCAGCCTCGTGGAAACACCCCAAGAAGTCTGCCAAACATAGTTGTTCGAGCCATCCTTGTCTAAGAAAGTTATTCCAAAAGCCTTGGAGAAGTTTTGGCCTAGGAAGTGGGAAGTACCTGCTTGAAGCGCCCTGCCGTCTGGCATTAATGCTTCCAGCGTGAAGGTTGCTTCAGCGCCTGCGAATTTCTCCCACTCGGTCTTTGAACCCTCTAATACAGGTATTGCTAAGCATTCTTCGACAAACCTCTTATAGATCCTGAGGATTTCAAGAGCCTGCTGCAATGCCTCATCCCCCGTAGCGTGAGCAGTATGCCCCTCCTGCCACAGGAACTCGGTGTTTCTTAGAAAAGGCTTCGTAGACTTTATCTCCCACCTAACTATGTTGCACCACTGGTTAAGCTTAAGGGGCAGGTCCCTCCAGCTCCTTATCCACTTAGCGTACATCTCGTACATTATAGTCTCTGAAGTGGGCCTTATCGCCAGCCTCTCGGATAGAGGCTCGTCGCCACCCTGAGTAACCCAAGCAACCTCCGGCGTAAATCCTTTGAAGTGCTCAGCTTCCTTTTTGAGCAGCCTCTCCGGTATGAGAAGCGGGAAGTAAGCGTTTCTCACACCTATTTTCTTGAACTCAGCGTCCAGTATGCTCATTATCTTCTCCCATAAAGCGTAGGCGAGCTCCCTGAAGATTATGCAACCGTGTACTGGAGCGTAGTCGGCTAGGCCTGATTTCGTGACTAGCTGACTGTACCATTCTGAGAAATCCTCGTTTTTTCTAACTGTTAAGCCTAGTTCGTGCTTAACGGCCAACCCGCGGCTGAATGGGGCTTTTCTTTTTTAAAAATGTTGTGGCTTGAAAAAAGCTAAATATTAGGCTTATGATTGTAAAAATAGGAAAACATGGCTAAGAAGAGGAAATCCAGGGGAAGGTCTAAGGGAGGAAAGGGCAGGTCTGAGTACGTCAGTTGTACCAATTGCGGGAGCAGAATCCCTGTTGATAAAGCTATAAAGGCAACTAAAAGAGTCTCCTACGTCGACCCCACCCTGGCGAGAGAGCTCAAGAAGTCGGGCACTTTCATCCCCAGAATTAGCGTCACCAAGTATTACTGTGTCTCATGCGCTGTTCACGCAGGCATAGTAAGGGTAAGGTCTAGAGAAGAGAGGAAGGTGGTTGAGTAATGGCCTATGAGAGGCTTGTCGAAAAGCTTACGAAGGAAAACCTCTGGCTGTATATTTTGACGATGCTGAGGGAGAAGCCTATGTACGGCTATGAGATAGCGGGGAAGCTGAGGAGTGATTTCAAAATCCCCATAGCGACGATAACCGCCTACGTCGTTCTCTACAAGATGGAGAGGGAGGGGCTTGTTGAGAGGAGCGTCGAGCCGGAGGCGAGGGGAGGCAGGATAAACGTGAGGAAGGTTTACTACAAGCAGACGGAGAAGGGAAGGAATACTCTCGAGAAGGGGATAGAGTATATTAAGAGCATTCTCCAGACCCTGGAGGGGGCTGGAAAGAGTGGTTCTGGGGAGCCTCAGAAAGAAGAGTGAGAAGGTTTTCTCAAGGCTGGGCGGGCTCCTAGCCCCCGTGATAACCCCGACGGGACTAACTATTCTAGGCTTGCTCTCCGCGGTGGTTGCAGCATTCTTCTACTCCTATAGGCACTTGTTCCTAGCCGGTGTGGCAATACTGGTCTCAGGCTTATTCGACGTTCTAGACGGCGTTGTAGCGAGGATAACGAAGAGGATCAGTGGGTTCGGCGGGACGCTGGACGCTTTAGTAGACAGGTATACGGAGTTCTTCTACGTGCTGGGGCCCGCGCTGGGAGGCTATATCGACTGGCCTCTCGCCTACGTTGCGATGTTCAGCATAATAGCATCCAGCTACGTCAGGGCTAGGGCTGAGAGCGTCGGCCAGATGAAGGATGCTTCCGTAGGCATTCTGGAGAGGGTTGAGAAGATCCTCATAATATCCGTCGCAACGTTCTTAAACCCGTTCTTCAACTGGGCGATAACTTTCTCGATGATCCTCCTCATAGTATTCGGCCAGATAACTGTTCTCCAAAGGCTCTACGCAACATGGAGGTTCTGGGCTGCGAAAAAGCCTGCTCAAACGCTGATTTAAACCGCTTGCTTTTTCAAAGCCTAATGTTTTTATAATTATCGACTGTAAGTAGAACTGGCTTGGGGAAAGTGGATAAGGGTGTTAACTGCAGCGTAGAGGGCTGTCAGAACAAGGCTGCGAGGTCGATAGCTTTCAAAAAGGCTAGTGAAGCAGGGCTCAAGTTGAGCAAGGAGTCTAGGAGAGCATACTTGTGCGAGAACCATTATAGGGAGCTTAAGAAGGCTAGGAGGAGCATAGACAGGGTTGAGAGGATGAGGTGGAAGCCTTGAGAATCCTCCTCATGCACTGCAAGGAGTTCGAGTACAGCGTTAGGGATAAGGCTGTTGAGAACGCTGAGGCGCTCGATGAATCAAATAGAGGGGGAAGGTTTGAAAACGTCCTGGTCTCCTTCACTACGATTGAGCGGGAAGACGCTAAGAATCCTGAAGAGGTTGCGGAACAGGCCAGTAGGGAGATAATCGACGTGCTTCATACGGTGAAGGCTGAACGCGTTCTCATATACCCCTACGCCCATCTTTCAAGCGACTTGGCCGGGGTGAGCGATGCGATAAGCATCTTGAGGAAGACCCATGGCAAGCTCCTGGAGAAGGGGGTTGAAGCACATAGAGCAGCATTCGGCTGGTATAAATCCTTCACGCTCACGAACCTCGGCCACGCTCTCGCAGAGCTTTCAAGAAGCATAAGACCTGGGGCCTTTGAGAAGCCTGTTGAGAAGAAGGAGAAGTTCCACAGGTTCATAATCATGGATGAGGAAGGTGTTGAATACGAGGTTTACAGGAGCAATTGGAGAAGCTGCCAAGCCTTCAACAAGCCCGGTGGGAGAACGATGCTGCTTAAAAAATTCGTGGAGAACGAGCTTGAAGAGAAGGCTGGAAGGGGGGAGGAGCCCAGCCACATCGTCAACATGAGGAAGCTTGAGCTCGTCGACTACTGTCCTGAGAGCGACGCTGGCAATATGAAATGGTACCCTAACGGCATGCTTTTGAAGGATCTTATTATGGATTATGCTTTCAAGAATATTGCTTTGCCCTGGGGGGCGATGAAGATGCAGAACCCCCTGCTATACAGGACTGACGTCGAGGCGATAAGGCAGCTTCAGGGAGAGTTTCACGAGAGGGATTACAGGGTTGAGGATGGACTCGTGTTAAGGTTTGCAAGCGACCCCGGCGCGTTCCCATTCGTGCAGAAGACAGTGTTCACGTATAGGAACATGCCTTTCAAAGTGTATGAGGAGGCAATATGCTTCAGGAAGGAGCAGAAGGGGGAGCTCACTGGGTTGATGAGGGTTAGAAACTTCTGGATGACCGACATGCATGCTTTCTGCATGAGCGAGGAGCAGGCTTGGGACGAGTACTATGGTTTAAGCGTAATGTTCGGAAGGCTCATGGACAGTGTTATAGCAGGCGGCAACTGGGTTCTGGGCTTCGAGGTCGTGGAGGAGTATTACGAGAAGTATAAGGAGCTCTTCAGGAGGATAATTAGAGAGCTCAAGACGCCGGCTTTCTTCAAGCTCATGAGGGAGATGACTCACTACTACGCTTTCAAGAACGAGTTTCAAGCAATATTCCCCAACGGCGAGAACCTTCAGATATCGACCGTCCAATGGGATGTGAAGAACGGCGAGAGGTTCAACATATGCTACTACGACAGCGACGGCACTAGGAAGCCCGTGCCCATAATAATACACGCATCATCATTCGGAAGCGTTGAAAGAGCTGTCGCAGCAATACTCGAGAACGCTGCCTGGAGGGTTTCGCAGGGCAGGCCCCCAATGCTTCCGGTATGGCTGTCCCCGGAGCAGGTTAGGCTAATACCCGTTAACGTCCAGAGGCACATGGCTGGTTGCTTAAGGGTTGCGGAGAGGCTTGAGAAAGAGGGGGCTAGAGTCGGGATTGACGATAGGGATTTAACTGTCTCCAAGAGGGTTGCAGAGGCTAAGACGCATTGGATACCTTTCATCATAGTCTACGGCGACAGGGAGCTGGAGACCAGTATGCTTAAGATAGTTGTGAGGGAAGAGTCCACGCTTGAAAAAGATCATGTGGAAGAGATGAGCCTGGAGGATTTCGCAGCCTACTTCAGGAAGAAGGTTGAGAACATGCCTACGAGGCCGCTTTACACGCCTAGGGAGCTGAGCAAGAGGGTCAGCTTCGTCCCCATGAGGTCTTAGAGAAGGCTGAGTATCGCTCCGGCGACCATGCTGGTTAGGAAGAGTATTAAAAGGATTATTGCCACAGCCTTCTTGTTCAACTACACCTTCCCCCCTGTGAAGTACTTGTGTATCCTTAGAAGCTGGATGGTTAATCCTATGACTATGAAGAGCCCTACGAGGCCTGTTGCAAAATTCTCCCATACATATCTGCCCGCGGAGGCAGATGCCTGCATGAGCTGCATTATCGAAACAGGGATCTCCAAGATGATTAGAGCGATTATAACGTAGAAGAGGGGTTTCAGAACCATCAGGAGGCCTATCGCGGAGAACACGGATAATAAGCCTATTACTACGCCGAAAACTGTTGCAACCAAGGGATCGTCGCTCGGCAGGGGCGGTGGCAAAACCGGTTTGACAAACCCTGTGAACACCATCGCAGCAATGCAGAAGTTCCAGGCAGCCCATATTATCAGCATGAGCGCAGCCATGGGGACGCCTTCAAGCTGGTAGCCCTCGAAGCTGAAGAAGTCCTTTCTAGAGTAGGACTGTGCTTTAACGCTCTGCATCCTCTGCCTCAGCCTCATTCTCGCAACCTCCAGGTTGAAGCCGCAGTTGGGGCAGAACTTCAAATCCTCCCTAACCGGCGTGTTGCAGTTAGGACACTTCTTTAAAACAACAGTTCTAACAGGCGGGGGCTTTGCTGCAGCAGGTCTGCGAGGCGCCTTCTCAACTGGCGCATAATCTTCTAAGACTGCTCTTTCAGCACGTCTGCCAGGCTCCTCAGACACCCTGGCCTTCGGCAAGCGTAGCCCGCAGAGGCTGCAGAAATCGTCGTCTAAGCCAACTGTGGCCCCGCACCTGGGGCATGTTCTCTCCTGGCTCAAGACGGTTATTTTGGCTCCGGGACGGTTAAAAAGGTTTCCTCTTAAACATAGAGCACTCTAGCTCGGGAATGTTTGAATGAGAAAGAAAAAAGGGGAGAAAAAAGAGTTTAAGCGTTCTACTTGGGTGCTGCAGGTGCTCCGAAGAGCTGCGGAAGCCTCTTACGCCTGTAGATGTGGTACTCGTGTATCACTATCGCCAGCACCAGCACGATGATGATGACCATCACTATCAGCAGCAGGAACTGCGCCAGACTCATGCCAACGCCGAATAGCTCCATGAACACGTCTACACCAAGCTCCTCAGTAACGTTTCTGTTCAGGTTGACATCCCTGGAAGCAGACCACTCGCCGTACTTGGCTTCAACAGTGTAGCTTCCAGCCGGAAGCTCTACGCTAGCCATGCCTGCCTTATCCGTCATCCTTGCCACGACTTCCACCTCTCCCTTCTTCACTCTGACACTGGCGCCTTCCAACGCCTGGCCTTGAGCACCCTTCACTCTTACTGCAAGCAGGTACACGTTCTTCGCAGTCAGCGGCTGAGGCGCGCTAGACGACACGACGAGTTGAGGCAGCTCAAGCTTTGTCCCTAGCCAAGTGGCGTCTACATCGTATGTTCCAGCAGGTATCCGGCTTGCAGTTACTGCTCCCGTCGCATCAGTCACTCCAAGCTTCACTCCTTTGATTTCCACCGGTATTCCAACTAGAGGCGTTCCTCTTTCAGACAGTAGTGTGAGCTTCACATCGTACACTGGCAGGGTTATCACTGAGTACAGGTCTTTGACCGTGGCTGTTGTCCTAGCCTTCGTAGTGTACAGGCTCTCCCATTCTGCTTCAACCATGTAGCTCGTCCCAGACATGAGCGGCACCTTCTCCAAGACTCCTGTGGAGCCCTCCACCTTGACGTCGAGCCTCCAGCTGATGCCTCTCGCAGGATCCCTGTAGCTTGCAACAGCCTTCACACCGCTCAGAGGCCTGCCCTCCGCGTCCCTGAACTCAATCCTGAGGTCTTTAATAGTCTTCAACTCATACTTCTTGGATTGCGCCGTGCTCGTGTCGGCAGTGCCAACAGCAAGGTCGGGCCTTATACCCAGGTATATGTACTGGTACTGAGCCTCTGCCGTGAAGCTGTTGAACACTACCTCAGCCTGATACGGTCCTTTCACGTCGCATCCCTGAGGCTTGTAGTAGACTATCACGTAGTACTTGCCGTAGAACCTCGCTAAATCAGTCTTGCCACCGTAGGTCACTGTCTGAATGTTCCTGTCTCCAATCGGCTGAGGCGGATTGTTTACTGACATGTTCCAGCGTGGGTTGACTGCCTCGCCGGTGAGCGTCTGGTTCTCGTCAACCCAGTACCATCCCTTCAACAGGTTGAAGCCTACGAAGACTCTGTCTCCTGGAGCAAGGTATAGGCTCGGCGTCTGCGGAGCCTTGTTGGCTCCAACGTAGAGCGTTGCAGCATTGCCCTCCCTGTCTGTTAACGCTGCAGTAGCGTTGCCTCCTGTGTACGCGTCGACGACGTAGACCCAGGCTTTCTCAATCGGCCTACCGTCCTCGGTCACTATCGAGACCTTCAGCAGAGCCGTCCAGTTGAGAGAGCATGTTCCGGATTCCCATGGAATCGCCCGGAGGACTCCTCCTACTTCCTCCTCTCCTGCGGTCAGTCTCACTGTTATGAACTGCGGGTCGTCTATCCTAAGCTCGCTGTAGCTGACTCCCCTGGTGAGGTTCTCAGCCCTAACCGTCATGTTGTAGATGCCCCAGATCAGCCTCCTCCCGAGGCTTGATTTGAGGAGCAGCACGTAGTAGTCTGGACCAGGCTCATTGGGCACTGTCGGCGTGTAGTCGGATAGCAGAGACTCTCTTCCACGAATCGACTCCCTCTCACCGTCCCTGCGCACGTATATCGGTTCCCTCACCACAGTCACCTTCTGGTTGGGCAGCCCGATGCCGAACACGTTTCTCACAACTATCTTGAGGTCGTTGACGGGCAGGTGCACGTGGGCGAGAGCGTAGCAGCCCACAGCGTCTTCACCAACCCTTCCCTGGTAGTCTCCTCCAACCAGCAGCCCTACTCCGCCGTATGGGTCAGCCGGGTCGCGCGTCGTCGTGTTCAGCGAGACGCATCCCGTCGCCTTCCAAACGTCGGTAGCCGGGTTAACCCTGCCGGTGGCGTTCATCGCATAGGGCTCCCACGTGCAGTACTTAACCTCCTCGAGCGTGGCCACCATTCTCACGATGTCCTCCTCAGGAATACCCGGTGTCTCGCCGGGTATCGTGGTGAAGTTCGCGTAGACAGGTGTTCCGAAGAGCGGAGTTGTCGTTGCCCCCATTATTACGCTGTAGTTCCAGACAGGGATCTTAACGGTGAACCTACCGTCGTTTCCTGTGACACCACTGACGATGAACAGCTGGCTGCTGAAGTAAGGCGAGTTAGCAGGATCCAGCGGGTCTAGCGTAATGTCCTCCAATGCGAACGGGTCGATTGCGCGCTCCGGACCCCATTGCAACTGTACAACCGCGGGGTCGAAGGAGAGTTGACCCTTCGTATTGTTCAGCTCTAAGAACACTGTTGGAGCAGTCTCGTAGGCAAGGTGTTTCGCAGGCCAGTAGCTGAGGTTGAGGCCGGCCCAGAACACTGCAACCCTCACGTTGGGTATTCCGAATTCATCAGCCTTCTCTATCGGGCTGTTGGAAGCGTAGAACACGTACGGGTATACGGAGGTGGTCAACGGGTTCTCAGTGCTTTCATACGGGTTGTTCAAGACTGTCGACTCGTTGTAAACTAGGACACCCTTCCAGTAGACCAGCATCCTGTAGGAGGGCTTTGACTCTTTTACTTCCCATGGCCCGTATACTCCTCCAGCGCTCCTGCCTATCAAGTACCTGCTCTGCTGCGGGTAGAACGGAGCATCATTGCCCGTCACCACATTGTACACGTCTGGGTCCCTTCCTTCTCTCGAAGCATTCACCGAGTGTATCGTAACCCTGCCGTTGGTGCTCTGGTTCACCCTAACCAGGTAAGCGTTGTAAGTAGAGTACGTCGGGTCCACCTGCTGCTTGCTGAACAGTTCCCCATCCTCCCAAGGCTCTGCTAGGATGAAGGCTGAGCTCTCCGCAAGGTCCAGAGAGGCTCCGCAAGCATCCTTCAGAGCGATAACAGGGTCGTAAACATACGTCCTCAGCCTGTACGGCTTGGCCTGAGTATAGCAGTCGTCCAGAGTTATCTTGCCCCAGTAAAGCGTAGCGTTAGCGTCTACGCTCCTGAAGCCACTGCCTACGGCCTCGCTAACAGTGCTGCTCACGTTGACGTGGACCCAGTAGTCTTTAGCGGGCAGGAAGCCCCATTCAGGAAGGCTGCCGGAGGTTACTTTAACCTGCGGAGTAGCATAGTATATCTTGCCCTCTTCACTTATCCTGTCGATTATCTCCCATCCCGCTGGGAACATCGCATTGTAGAAATTCGTCAAACTATCCATTATCTGGCGCACCTGCCTCTCCTCCAAGCCTGCTTCAAGCAGGGCGCTGACATCGCTCTCCGAGAACACTCTCACGTAGACGTTGACGAGCGTGAAAGTGTCCTCGAAGTTCCTAGGCTCTATCGTAAGGTTGTAGAGCTTGAAGTACAGGTTTATGTTCCTCATGTTCCCGTCGAGCTTGATCGGCGCCTCCGGGTCGAGATCCCTCTCAACACCCAGGTCGTCGACCAGCGTGACCCTGTAAGGCTTCATGAAGCTCATCTGCCAGCCTACGATGAAGTCGCTGTAATTACCCTTGGGCGCCTTAACAATCTCAACCTTGCCGTTCGTAACAGCCTTGGGGCCGATGAGGCCTAGGCTGGGGTGCTTGAAGTAGAACGGCACCCAGGATATGTCGTCCTTCAGCTTGCCGCATGCGTCGAAGATCACGTGGAAGCCAAGCTCGTATATGGCGAGCGAGAAGTTATACTGGCAGCCGCCGTAAGGCGGTTGCGCAGCACAGCAATCCGGCCTCAGATGAGGCCCGTCGGTAACAGTGTCCAATACTAGAACGCCCTCGTACCATATCTTGAAGTCAGTCCAGCCGACTTCCCTGGTGGGAAGCCAGCCTTGGCCTCCGAAGCCTCCCGCTGCGCCACCGGATTGACTCATGGCTTCCCAGAAATCCTGGAAGTCTGTGCCAGCGATGCCGTAGGGGTCGAGCCTATCGTAGGTCACTGCCTCGGGGCCGACGTAGTACTTCATGTCAGGGAGGATTAGGAAGCCGTTTACACCCCACCACCAGACTGTCAAAGGCTCGCCTGACCTTGTGGCCCTGGTTGCGGGGAGCCATATCTGGGCTGCGAACTGTGTTGGCTGCTGGGGTAGCTCAGCCTGGCTCCAGAAGCTGACGCTCACCCAGGTCATCATGCATTCAAGCGTCGGGTTTGCGAGAGCATCCACGTCTAATCCTCCTGGGTTAACCACAACGTCATCCGGTACCCAAGGCGAACCGTCGCCAGCCTCTTGCAACTCGTCTACACCGTCTGTGAGGCTCAGGTTGTAGAAGCTCATGTGAACAGTGCTGAAGTGCCACTCAACGCCCACTGTCAGGTTTATCCAACCCGTCACCGGGATGGGGTACCTGAGCAAGTATCTTCCCGGGGCGACTCTCATGCCGGGTATTGAGTAGCCCTTCTTAGAACCGCTGTCGAAAGCGTAGACCTCTGCATCCATCGTCCACCAATTTTGGCCATTGCAGTCAGTTAGGTAGAGCAGTACCCATCTCACACTGGCCTCAACCAAGTGCGTTGCGTTAGGCGCTAAGTCACCAGTGTAAGTCGCAAAGCCACCAGGATCCTTATTGCTGAACGGCGGGGAGATTGGAGCCTCCATCGCCGTGTACACCGTCCTGTTAACCAGGGTGCCCGTCTTGTACCTCCATAGGAAGGTCATGTTGTTCACGAGGGAGGAGGTTGTCCCAGTCGTGTCGTTTATCCTCGGAACCCTTAGGACAACCCATCCCATTGTGTAGTCGGGGTTGAATATGTTTGGATTGTTCGTCGGCACCATCTCTTTGCCGACTGTCCCGTTGGCAACCCAGTTGCCGTATAGGGAGCTGTTCCAACCTGGTACTTTCGTGTTGCCTATGAAAGTCTTACCGTTCAAATCATCGTATGCTGAGGTGAACCTTACTTCCAGCGAGGCTCCTGCAAGCGGGTAGCCGTACTCATCCAACGCCTGCAGGGCAACGTAGTACAGCCACATCCTGTAAACCGGGTAGGTGACGTCGTCAACGGTTTCAGTACCGTTAGCAGGGTTCGGGCTAGTTATTATCCCGGTGTATCCCGGGTAGTCGCCGAGGATGGTTGTCTTGTTGAGAACGTCGTAGAGGGATATTCTTCCGGGAGTGCTGGGGCCGGAGTCCTCTATATGGACGACGGACCCGTTGAATATTGTTATCGGCGTCTCAACGCCGGCTATGGTCAGCTTAACCAGAAGCCAATAGTCTATTGCACCAGCACCATTAGTGCAGTTCCAAGTGTACCTTTTCAGCGGGCTCGCTATGCTTATTTCAACCCAGCCGTTCGGGTCTGCGACGTCGAAGCCCAGCTTATCCCATTGGTCAAAATTGCCGGTGGCGTTGAACAGGTATGCTACTGCGCCGAATTTCCCCGCTTGAGTATCATACGGGACCTTGCTGCCCCAGTATCCCCAGTCGTCAACCACCCTGAACTTCCATACAGTGGGTTGTGCTTGCGTCCTTACTGCTAGAGGTGCTGCTGCGAGCACCAGTGCTAACAGTATTGCTATGCTGCATGTTTTCCTAATTTTCGCGTAACTCAAGCT
>JAWCDE010000002.1:99548-124771 GCA_038861395.1 Thermoproteota archaeon
TCGTCAACCACCCTGAACTTCCATACAGTGGGTTGTGCTTGCGTCCTTACTGCTAGAGGTGCTGCTGCGAGCACCAGTGCTAACAGTATTGCTATGCTGCATGTTTTCCTAATTTTCGCGTAACTCAAGCTTGTTTCACCGGTTTCCGGGTGTTTCACCGTGTTTAAAAGGGTTTCATGTTCCAGCTTGGTAGAACTTTTTCAAGAATGTTCTAGAAGAGTAGAACACTGTTTTAAACCTGATTTTCAACTATTTTTCAACGATGTTTCCCATCCGGTAGGAGGGGCTCTGGGCTTGGGGATTCCTTCAAAGCATTAAATCGGCGGCGGAACAAGGTCTCCCGTGGCTTTGAGGAGCCATACGCCCTTGCTCTCCGCAGCCTCTACCGCCGCCGGGGTTGCCTGCATAGTGTAAACGGCTTTAACCGTTTTCTTCCTCAAGTACTGCGGGTACTTCCTTCTAAGCTCCATCATCTTCTCCTCTACTTCCTCGATTATCCTGGCGCCTGCTCTCGTCGAGACTTCCCCGATGATGCAGATTTCGTCGTTAGCCCCGTAGATGTTCAGCTCCATGTCGGGTAGTACTAGGCTTGAGACGCTTAGCTCCACGCCGCGTTCCCTCAGCCTGTGGGAGAGGATTTCCCTAGCCTCCTCCTCAATGGTTAGAGAAGTCCTCTCGATGTAAGCCATTATTTCAGAAACGTTTCTCCTCAAGTCGCGGATCTCCGCAATTATCTCGTTGAACTTCCTGTCATGCTCCTCAAACCTCCTGCTGTGCTCGTCTAAACGCGCAATTATCTCGTTGAACTTCCTGTCATGCTCCTCAAACCTCCTGCTGTGCTCGTCTAAACGCGCAATTATCTCGTTGAACTTCCTGTCATGCTCCTCAAACCTCCTGAGCACGTCTGCGAGCCCTATGAAGCCCGCTACGGCATACCGGAACTCCTCATCCTCCTTAAGCAGCTTAAGTATCCTCGACTTCACCAAGCGCGGGGAAGACATCAAGATTAGGAGTTGGAAGGGCTCTAATAAGCATTAAGTTTTCAGAACGCTTTTCCCACCCGTCTTAATGGTGAAGAGCTGTTGAATAAGGTATTTTTTCAACTCGTGCCGCAGGAGTATTAGCCACCGGGATCCTGCTCTTAGAGATTAATTCGTACAGATGGTTCTTGAACACTTATTTAAACTCGTACGGCTGTTGAAGGTTTAATTGAGCCTTCTTTGCGAAAAGGCATTTAAACGCTCGCGCTGATTTTCTAAGCATGTTCCCGAGGAAGAGGGGAGAGAAGCCTGTTGAGGGAGATTACGAGTCTGAGCAGACTCAAGCATACTCGCTGAGGACGCCTACGGGCATAGAGGGCTTGGACAAGATTATAGACGGCGGCCTGATAAGGGGTAAGACCTACCTGGTCGCCGGCGAGACTGGGACTGGGAAGACTATATTCAGCCTCAGGTTCATGCTTAAGGGTATTGAGATAGGCGAGCCCTGTGTCTACGTTCCCTTCGACGAGACTATCGAGGGGACTGTTGAGGGGGCTCTGACCCTCGGCTGGGATCTTGAGACGCCTATGAGGAGGAACATGCTCAGGATACTTGACGCCAGGCCTTTCTTCGCAGAGGTTATGAGGGAGAAGTTCATGGCTGAGGTTGTCAGGGAGATCGTTAAAGAGCTTAAGAAGCATGTTACTGAGATAGGTGCTAAGAGGCTTGTCATAGACCCTGTCGCACCATTAGTCGGGGAGGTCGTTGACGTTTCCTGGACGAGGGATTTCATAAGAGGGTTCGTAACGGCCGTGGAGAAGTTCCTAGGGTGCACCACTATAATAACGAGCGAAGTCCCCACTGGGAGCGGTTTGCTGAGCAGGTTCGGCGTCGAAGAGTTTCTAGCATCCGGGATAATAAAGCTCGCGATAACCCCCGTGGAGAACAGGAACCTTAGGACGCTCACCGTCAGGAAGCTGAGGTGGACTAGGGTTGACCTAACACCCTACGTCTACGAGATCAAGCCGTTGGACGGCATAGTTCTGCTGGAGCCGCTTCACGAGTACGTTAAGAAGCTTAAGACATAGTTTTAGAAGACGAACGGCTGCATGGCTGCGCCGAAGTAGAGTATTAGGAAAGATGTCAACAGGGCTGCTTGAGGACTTGCTTTAAACCAGCACACTATGGCTGCAGACAGCATTAGCGCGCTCAACCCTCCGGAGAGTACTTGCAGAAGGCTCGCCAGCGGGTTTGAAGGATTGAGGAGAGCCATTACCCAAGCGTAGGCGAGCTGCGGGATGAAGCAGAACGGCAGCGCTGTCAGGAAGCCTGTTTCAACCCTCCTCCCTTTGAAAACAAGCTTTGGAGCAAGGTATACGAGGAGAAGGCTTAGCACCACGCTCCCCAGAGTTGAGGAGAAGCTTACGTTCATAACCGGCAGCAGTAGTGCCAGCCCCATTCTAACGTAGAGGCTTGAGGCGGAGAGGCTTAGTAGTATGAGCGTAGCCGTCGGGAGCATCATCCAGCCGGGGATCTCGCTGAAAACCCTGACTGGGACTAGTGTTTCGAAAACCCTCGGCAACTCCCCGGGGGAGGACGGCGGTATCAGGCCCGATTTCAGAGCAAGATATACCTTCATGCCCTGCTCGCTTAAAGCATACTTCTTGTCATCAGTCTGCTCAATAAGCTCTCCGAGCGCGAGCAGGTTGTGGTAGAGGCTTCCCGTGCTGAGCCCCAGGTCCCTCTTAAGGTCTTTAATGCTCATTGGACCCGCTTCGCCCAGCCGGATTATCAGCGTCCTTCTCTTCCCGTAGGAGAGCGCTGATATCACCTTCTCGAGACCGTCCTCGTCCACAGTGAAACTTATGAAACCTGGAGGTATAAAAACAATGCTTTAAACGTTTCAGCTGTTTTAACAAAGTGTTTTTCAAGCTTTAGGCTTTCTAAACGCTCGCGTGCCTATAGGACCCGAGCACCTTTAGCTCAACAGTCCTGCGCCCGAGTTTTCTAAGCGCTTCCGAAACTCTCCTGCTCCACGCCGCGCCCTCGAACTCTACTAGAAACCTGTATTCCCAAGGCTTTTCCTTAACCGGCCTAGACTCTATTCTCGTCAGGTTTATGCCGTGCTCCGCAAATACTCCTAGGGCCCTGTAGAGGGAGCCCGGCTTGTGCTCAAGGGTCATGAGTATCATGGTCCTAGCGGCTCCCTCGAATTTTCCCGCAGGCTTCTTGGAGAGGATTAGGAAGCGCGTGTAGTTCTCCTGCTCGTCCTGAATATTCTTAGCAAGTATCCGTAGCCCGTACTCCCTGGCAGCAGCCTCGGAGCATACTGCAGCACTGCCACGGGTCTTGGAGGCCATGGAGGCTGCTTGAGAAGTGCTTGAGACCTCTCTTACCCTAGCCTCTGGCAGAACCCTGTCTAGGAACCTCCTGACCTGGGCGAGCGCGTGAGGATTTGAGAAAACAGTCTTAACATCTTCGAGACTACTCTCCTTCGAAGAGAGGTGTAGAGCTATTCTGAGAACCTCCTCCCCCACTATGCTTAAGCTTGAGGAGGCGAGGCAGTCCAGAGTCTCGGAGACAGAGCCCTCCAGCGTGTTTTCAACAGGCACTACGCCGTAGTCTGCCTCGCCTTCTTCAACGCTCTTGAAAACGCTTCTTATAGTCGGATACGGTTGGAGGACGCATGGTTTAAGATGAAAATGTTTCTCAGCAGCCTCCATCGTGAAAGAGCCCTTTGGGCCGAGGTAGCCTACTTTGAAAAAGCCCTGCAGCCTCCTGTCGTACTCTATTATCGCGTCGTAAACCCTCTCCACGACACTGGGCTCAAGCCCTTTTTCACGAGCCCTGTTCGAAACATGCTCGTAAACCCTCCTCTCCCTCTCCTCGTCGACCACAGCCAGCCCCCTGCTCTTCTTAACCTCATGTATCATCTTGACGAGCCTTATTCTCTCAGCTATCGCATCCACAATCTCCTCGTCAACCTTGTCAACCATCTTCCTAAGGTCTTCGATGCTGCTCAACCCTTGAGAACCCTCCCGATTATCCCGGCTCTAGCATAGTGGTCGAGTAGAACCATCGATGCTGCAGCCTCCACCACCGGCACGGCCCTTGGAGCAATGCAGACGTCGAACCGCCCCCCCTCCAGGCTGATCTCAACGCTCTTCATCTCTTTCAGATTCACTGTGCGCTGCCTCATTCTTATCGACGGCGTGGGTTTGAACACTGCTCTGAATACTATCGTCTCACCGTTCGAGACCCCGCCTACTACTCCACCGTCATTATTGCTCAAAAGCCTAACCCTTCCTTCCTCGACGGTAAGCCTATCGTTGAACGAGCTTCCCCTCATGGCGGATGCTTTGAAACCCATGCCGAATTCAACGCCCTTAACCCCGGGTATAGCCATAACCACCCGAGCCAAGTCGACGTCAAGGCCTTCGATGAGCGGGTCTCCGACACCGGGCTGGACCCCGTAGACCCTGCACTCCACGACCCCGCCTACGCTATCTCCTTCTCGAGAAGCCTCCTCTATTTCTCTCATCATCTTCTCGGAGCACTCTTCGTCTACGCACCTCACCGGAGAATCGTAGACTCTTCTCAAAGAGGCTTCATCCGGCTCCCCCTCGTATTTGACGCTCCCTATCCTGGTCACGTGCGCGTATATTCGCACATTCTCCTTCTCGAGAACCTGCGTCGCCAAGGAGCCTGCTGCAACCCAGCCTGCGGTAAACCTCCCGGAGGAGAACCCTCCACCCCTGTAGTCGTTGAAGCCCCCGTACCTTATCCTGTAAGAGTAGTCGACGTGGCTGGGCCTAGGGGTTTCCCTAATCTTCTCGTAGAAGCCTGAGTCAGCCTCCCTGTTCCACACTATTATCAGTATCGGCGCCCCCGTTGTGAACCCTTGGAAAACCCCGGTCATTATTTCGAAATCATCCTGTTCAACCCTGGTCGTGGAGCCGTAGCCCATTCTCCTTCTCAATAGGCTGAGCCTAATCTTCTCCAGGTCAACCCTGAGGCCTGCTGGAAAGCCTTGGATGAGGGAGCCTACTAACCTTCCATGGCTCTCGCCGAAGAAGCTGAACGTCACAATTCTACCAAAAGTGTTCAAGCCCATTCTAATTCTACACCAGCCTTCTCAACCCACTTGTAGAAGCCTGGGTTTGATTTAGAGACTGAGCCAGCGTTGACTATTTTCGTCTCACCTTCCGCCAGCGCTCCCGCGGCGATGAGCATCATCTCGATCCTATGGTCTCCGCCAGCGTCGACTACAGCGCCCCTGAGCCTGCATGGGCCCCGTATAACCATATCATTCCCCTTCAAGAGTATCCGCAAGCCCATTTTAGAAAGGTTTTCAACTATTAGCGTGGCTCTCGCCGACTCCTTGGCTTCAAGCCTACTGATGTTCTTCAACACCGTCTCACCCTCCGCAGCCGTTGCAACCAGGGCCAGTGCTGGAACAAGGTCCGGAGCATCCGAGCAGTCTATCACGCATGCTTTCAAAACCCCGGTGCTCTCTGCTATAAGCGTATTGCCCCGCCAATAAGCTTCAATACCCATCGCCCTCAGCATACCTACTATAGCCCTATCCGGCTGAGGCCTATCCACCAGCCTGTGCACAGTTGCCCTACACCCTGATGCAGCAGCCATGGCGAGGGGGATTGATGCCAGAGAGTAGTCTCCGGGTACAACGTGGTTGAAAGCCCTCAGCCTACCCGGCTCGACTCTGATAAAGCCCTCTCCCAGCTCGACGGAAACCCCGTGCATCCGCAGCATGCTCGCAGTGAGCTCAACGTACGGTTTCGAGACGAGAATATTTTTGGCCAGGAATATTTTGAACCCGCCCCCCAGCCTAGCGCCGGCGATCATGAATCCTGAAACATGCTGGCTGGATTCTGAAGCGTCTAGAACAACCGTGTTCGAGGAGAATCCTCTGCTCCTAACCTTTAACGGTGGCCTACCGTTGCTAGAGGAAACCTCAGCCCCCAGGGATCTTAAAGCTTCCTCAACCATCCCGACCGGCCTCCTCCTGAGGCTCTCGTCCCCCGTGTATACGGCTTCAGACTCTTTGGCGGCGACGATTGGGGCAAGCATTCTCAGAGTCGACGCCGAGCCCCCGCAGTCGACGACGCCGCTGGGGCTGCTGAAATCAACGCCTTCGACAACAGCCTCATCCCCGTGAAGCTCAACTCCTACTCCCAGTAGTCTTAATGCTCTGATCGTAGCCTCCACGTCGTCGCAGGCGGATAAGCCGGTTATCTTAGAGACTCCTTCTGAAACAGCGGGGATGAGCAGGCTCCTGTGAGAGTAGGATTTGGAGGGGGGTGCAACGTACTCTATTTCTCCACGCCAGCCCCCTTTAACCCTTAGCACCCTACTCGACGCTCGCATTCTCGTTGCACACGCCCGTTTCAATAACCCTGCCGAATCTTGAAAGCGCTTTCCTAACTCCTTCAGCGTCCTCCGGCTCCGCTACTGCTGCGACCGCAGGCCCCTTGCCCGACACTCCTGCTGCAACAGCCCCGGCCCTGAGTGCTTCTAAAGCCGGCTTGCTGCTTATCCCTAGGGCTGTTGAAACAGCTAGGCCGTTTAGCATCATGGCAGTCCACTCCTCGCCTTCTAGAGCCAGCCTGTGGGCTAGCCTCATCAAAGGCTCTACGGGTTTGAAGAGCCCCGTGTCAACCCTGCTGCTCAACATCCCGCCCGGCGGTACGAGTATGAGTACTCTCAGAGAATTCCTTACAGTCCTCCTCGCCATAAGCTTCCTCTCGAGATTGTTGGTTATGACCACGCCTCCGAGCAAGCATGCTGAAGCATCGTCGAAAGCGCCTGTAACCGAGACCCCTGCTTGAATACTTGCCTCCGCAGAGTATAGTGCTGCCTTCAACAAGTCAGCGTCCCCGCAGACTTCTTTCAAGCATGCGAGCGCTACGGCTGAGGAAACCGCGCTGCTGGATTTCAAACCCTTCTTAGCAGGTATCTCTGATCGCAAGTGTATCACGCAGCCCCCATGCGCCCCATGGTCGCTGAGGATCATCCTGCAAACCCTTTCAAGCAGGTTCCCCGGTTTAAGCAGCCTCCCGTCTGAGTATGCTTTGAAAACAGGTTTGTCTACGAGTCTGCAGGATGCTTCAGCCCTCAGCCCGATTCCAAGCGCTGCTCCAAGCCCGTTAGCCATTGCGTTGACGATGCTGACGGCGCCGTGTACGACTGCTCTGCTCAACCCCTCAGCCTCCTGAGGGCCTCTTCCCTCATCTCCTCAACCGGGGGCCTTACTCCGAACCATTTCTCAAAGCTTTCAGCAGCCTGGTGGACGAGCATCTCCACACCGGGTATTGAGACAACACCGTTCTCAGAAGCCTCTTTAACAAGCCTCGTTGGATGAGGCGTGTAAACCATGTCGAGAAGAATCTGTCCCCTCCTCAACAACCCTGGGGGGAAGGGGGTCTCCCAGCTCCCCATGCCAACCGGGGTTGCGTTAACCACAACATCGGCTCTGCTCAATACCTGAGGAGCCTCTTCTAGCCCCCGGACTTCTACGCTGAAACCCTTCTCGGCGAAGTGTTTCTTTAAATAGAGCGCTCTCTCAAGGCTCCTGTTTAAAACAGTAATGCTGCATCCCATTGAGAGGAGTGCCAGCACCGCTGCCCTCGCCCCTCCTCCAGCGCCAACTACGACCGCAACCCCTCCGCCTTTGAAACCGGTTTCCTTCAAAGGTTTTTCAACTCCTGCGACATCAGTGTTGAAGCCTTCTAAGGTGTTGTCGCGTACCCTAACAGTATTGACGCATCCGGTGAGCTCCGCAGACTCGTCCAGACTGTCTAAGAGCCTTGCTACCGCAACCTTGTGCGGGATCGTGACGTTGAAGCCGAGGACGTTGTTAACCCTGGCGAGTGATATGAAGCTCCCCAGCATGTCCTGGGGGACTCTGAAAGCAAGGTATACGGCGTCTAAGCCGAGTCTTCTCATCACCCTGTTGTGAATGGGTGGGCTTACTGAATGGGACACGGGGTCTCCTATGACGAACAGTATCCGGGTGCTCGAGCTCGGAATCCATTCTACCATAAGCCCATCCTCCTGTATATCGAGACCATTTCCCTCAGCGTGGCCTGGCCTGGTGCCAAAGCCTCGTCGAAGGAAGCATAGGTCATGAAGCCTCCGAGCAGTGGGGAGAGTATTCTCGTCGCGAAGCCTTTCTCACCCATTCCGAAGCAGACAAGCCTCGCACTCCTTATGCTACTCAGGAAGAATAGTAGGGTCGCCTCATCCACGGGATCGTTCACCGTAGTAACTATCTTGCAGATTTCAGCACCCTCCCTCCTCATTTTCGAAAGAAGCCTGGTCAAAGCCTTCAAACCAGGGGTTCCGCTCCGATCATGGTGTGAGACGATTACTCCGACTCCTCTCCTCCCAGCAAGCCTTACGACGCTACTCCTTATCTTCGACGCATGTTCGACGTCAACGTATTTGAAGGGTGCTTCCAGAGCCTTCTCGAAGAGGAGTAGCCTCTTCCCCTCTCCACCCCTGTAGGCGCCGCCGTCCCAAAACGGCCTTATCGTAGCGATACACCCTATTCCAGATTTTTCAACGATCTTAAACAAGCCTTCGTAATCCTTCTCCCTAGCGTGGTCGAGCCTCAGCTCAACTAGGCTTGCGCCGAGCCTACGGGAGCACGCGATCGCCTTCCGAACACGCTCTAAGTCATCTGCTTTGACGGATACGCATATCCTTGGCTTCAAAACTCGAGCATCAGCTCTCCTTCAACAGGAGTACCGAAATGCCTGCCGACCCTCCGGGGAGCATAAGCCATAACCCTGTCTCCTGGCTTAAGGTCTCTAACGCTCACAGACCCCTCTGGCGTTACTACTCTTATCGTCTCAGCGTCCTGGAGGAAAACCTTCCCGACAACGTTGTTTAAACGGACCTCTACCATTCTGAGAGATCTCTTCTCAACCTTCATCCTGCATATTGTAAGCGGCCTAGCCTCCCCAGACCTGGACACTGCCAGCACAATGTCCCCAGACCTCAGGTCGCTCAAATACGGTGTGAGCCCGTTAACGCTCAACACGTATTGCGAAACCGCTCCAGCATTAACCCTGAAGGGCCTAGGCTTAGTGAAGCCTGATTCAAGAACCTCTGCTTCAACCAGTGTGAACAGGGATGAGAAGGAGCCTACGAGCATCCCCTCGCCCAAGCTCATCGCGTCGCAAGTGTCTACGCATGCTCTCAAACCCACCCCTGCCTCCGAAGTCTTCTCCACAACGGCTTCGCCCAGCTTCAGCACAGCCTCTATGGGCCTCAACTCCTCCGCAGCCCTAGAGGCTTCCTGGGGGGGCATGTTCAGGGCAACGCCGTCGACACCGAGCTCCAGGGCTCTTAGGGCCAGCTTAGCCTCCTCTACGGTCGAGACCTCGGCGATAATCATCGTCTTCCCCCTGAGCTTAGCAACCAGGTTCTCCCAGGGGATAACCTTCCAGTCGGATGTCTTGACCAAGACCTTTTTGAAACCCATTTCCGCAGCGCGGATAGCAGCCTCCTCGTCTCCAGCGTTCTTAACATCCAGCTCAAGGACTGCAGAACCCGCTTCAACGTCTTTGAGAGCCTCCGATTTAACGAGCCTAAGCCTCTCCCCCCTTCCTTCAACAACACCCTTTTCCCTGGAAACAACTCTGTCAACGCCTGGGACGGTTTGAAGCTCGTCGCTGAAGCACCAGATCTCCTTCAACCCTCAGCAACCTCTAAAGCATAATCTGCTGAAGCACCCTCGTGGACTATCGCCTTCAGCGCCTCAGCCATCCTCCTCGGATCCCTGTGCTGGAACACGTTCCTCCCTATGGAGACCCCTGCGGCACCGGCTGAAACAGCGTCTGAAACCATTTTCAGAAACTCCCTTGTGGAAGAGGTCTTCGGACCCCCTGCTATGACGACAGGTATGCGCGTAGACTCAACCACTGTCTTGAAAGAATCCGGGGAACCAGTATAGTTGGTTTTAACAACGTCCGCGCCCAGTTCAACGCCTATTCTCGCAGCGTGGGAAACCTCTTTTGCCGAGTGCTCCTCCTGGACCTTAGCCCCTCTGGGGTACATCATCGCCAAGAGCGGTAGGCCAAGCCTGCTGCAAGCCCTTGAGGACCTTGCTAGGAAAGAGATCTGCTCGTAATCCGTCTCCGAGCCAACGTTGACGTGGAGAGAGAACCCGTCTGCACCCAGTGAAAGAGCCTCCAACGGAGTTGCGCAAGCCGTCTTCCTAAGCCTATCCGGGCTCAGGTCTGTCCCGGCGGAGCCGTGCACTATGAGGCCCATGTTCGAAAAGTCTAGGAGCCTAGCCCAGCCCTTGTGCACGACCACAGCGTCGACACCGCCTTTAGCAAGGTCAGACATGAGCCTCTTCATGTCCTCCAACCCTTTCACAGGGCCTATGGAGACACCGTGGTCCATGGGCACTATAACTGTCTTCCCGTCGTCTCTGAATATTCTCCTAAGCCTCCTCCTCTTACCCGGGTCCGGAGAATCCAGTATGCTCAAATAAGCCTCATCTCCTTGAGCAATTCCGCTACGAGTATGGAGCCGCCTGCAGCACCCCTCACAGTATTGTGAGACAATGAGACGAATTTAACTGTTAGCACACCGCACTTCCTGACCCTGCCTACTACAACACCCATGCCGTCCTTGTAATCCCTGTCAAGCCTAGTCTGGGGCCTGTCCTCCTCCTCCCTAACCTGTATCACCGGGTCCGGTGCGGAGGGTAAGCCCATTCTCTGCGGCAGCGGCCTGAATTCCCCCATAGCCCTCTTAACATCTTCAGCATCAGCATCCTTCTCGAGCTCGACGAAGACGTGGAGCATGTGCCCATCTACAGTAGGAACCCTGTTCACGCTTGCCGAAATAGGGATGTTAAGCGGCCTACCGGGCTCTCCCAGTATCTTGTTGGTTTCTGTCTGGAGCTTCTCCTCCTCGCCCTTTATGAAGGGTATTACGTTGTCAACTATGTCCAGCGACTGCACACCCGGATAGCCTGCTCCGCTCAACGCTTGCAGGGAGACGACGACAACCCTCCTTAGGCCGAAGGAGTCGAGGAGGGGTTTCAACGGTATTACTAGCGGCATCGTAGTGCAGTTCGACTTGGTTACGAGAAAACCCTTCCAACGCTTCTCTTCGCGCTGCTTATCTATAAGGCTCAGGTGGTCAGGGTTTACCTCCGGGATTATCATCGGCACAAGCGGGTCCATCCGGAAAGCGCTCGTCGTAGAAACTACTTTAAAGCCCTGTTCAGCAAGCTTAGGCTCTATTTCAACAGCAACCTCGCTCGGGAGGCTTGAGAACACGAGATCAACGTCTCTCACAGACTCCGGTTTAGTCTCCTGAACCATCATGTCTGAAACATGCTCCGGCGGGCTTCCGCCCAGTAGCCAGTGGGCAGCTTCCCTGTACTTCTTCCCAGCGCTTCTCTCGGAGGCGGTGAGCAGTCTTATTTCGAAGAACGGGTGGTTGGAGAGTAGTTTGACGAACCTCTGTCCCACCAACCCTGTTGCGCCGAGTACGGCTACGCTAATCTTCCTCAATCCTAAACGCCTCAGTCAGCAGTTTGAAAGCCTTCTCAACATGCTCCTGCGGCAGAACTACTATGAAGTATGATCCGAGAGTTATGATCCCGTGGATATTAACGCCCTCCTTAGCCAGGGGAGCCGATATCCTGTATAACACGCCGGGGGTCTCATGCAGGTCTGTGCCGCGTATCACTATCCCGCGTAGCCCTTGTCGTACTGCTAGCCCGACGGAGTCCTCTCCAGTCATGAACATGTCGTGCATCCTCTGAGCGAAATCCTCCGGAACACTGCCTTCGAAATACGCTAAAACCTCCTTGTTGTTAGAGAGGAAGCCCAAGAACTTGAGGCCATCCTTATTCACCGATTTAAGGACGTCTATCGCTCTCATTACTGAATCCATGCTGCGTCCTACGAAGACTACTGCTGACAACGGTTTCTCAACAATCTCCATGCTAAGAGGAGGTGCTGAAGCCATTATTAGAGTACCCTCGTTCCTAAGGCTTTTAGAATCGTAGCTTATCACCCTGACTTTGAATGATGGAGGGAGGTATCGGAGAGACGCTTTATGTATGAATTTGACACCCACGTCTGCGAGTGCTGCAAGCTCATCCGTAGTCAGCTCGTCAAGCTTCCTCGCAGATTTTATCATCCTAGGGTCGGCGGACATTATTCCCGATACGCTTGTGACGAGTATCGTATCAGCAGGCTTCAAAGCGGAGGCGAGTATGAAGGCTGTTGAATCACTCCCACCCCTGCCGAGAGTCGTAATGTGATTACTCTCATCTCTACCCACGAAGCCCGGGAACACGATTACATCATATTCCTTCAGCAGGTTTTCCACGACGCTCTTAATCCTTTTGCAGGATTCGTCTACGAGTATCCGAGCGTTTCCATGATTGCTATCCGTTATTATCGGCCACTCTTCATGGGAGGGGTCTAAAAAGACTGCTTTAACACCCTTAGCGTTCAACGTGGAGGAGAAGACCCTTGCACTCGTCCTCTCACCCATGGAGAGTATTTCATCCATCAGCTTAGCATCATTAGCGTCTTTGAAAAGCTGTATTAGAGTGTCCGTTGTAGAACCCATTGCAGAAACCACCACGACTATCTTACTCCCGTTCGAAATCTCTTGGGCGACGAGTTCAGCAGCATGCTCAACCCTCTCCTTGGTGGAGAGGGCAGCACCCCCAAACTTGACGACGAGAAGCTGGTTGGAACCCATTGCAACAACCTCCTAGAGAGGTTTAAAAACCTAATAGTAATAGGTGTGAAAGAAGGTTCCTCCAGAAGCCCTGCTCAATGCTTCTGGAAACTCTGCCTTATTCTTCCCGATACTAGGCATAAGGCACCTGCGAACATAGTGTTTAAAAAGTTTACTGGGATGTTTAACGCGTGATTACTGCCGTTTATAAGCTCACGTGTTTGAAAACCTGAGCAGGAAATACTTGTATCCTGCTACAAGAGCCTCTTCAGCAGCCTTCAGAATGTTTGTCGAAACACCTATTGTCGTCCACCTGCTTCCGTTTGACTCAAACTCCGCAAGAATCCTCACCGATGCTGCTGTGCCGGAGGGGGCATCTATCTCCCTGACTCTGAAGCCTATGAGCGAAACGTATGTAATCTTAGGGTAGATGGGGCTCAACGCCTTCTTCAAAGCATTGTCGAAAGCGTTAACGGGGCCGTTTCCCTCTGCCGAAGCAGTTACGCTTACGCCGCCAACCTTAACTTTAACAAGGCACTCCACAACCTGCCTGTCGTCGAGCCATGTTACTAGAGAAGTCCAGTGTTCAAGCTCGAAAAGCTGAGGCTGGCCGTACAAGGATTCGTATAGTAGTAGGAAAAGGTTTCCGTCAGCATTCTCGAAAACATATCCTTTCGACTCAAGATCTTTAATTTTCTTAAGAATACCCATGATTCTTGGATCCTTCTTATCGATTTCGAAACCCATCTCCTGAGCCTTAGCGGCAAGACTTGCGCCACCGGATTGCGATGAAACAACTACGGCGCTCGTGTTTCCGAAGATAGCTGGATCTGTAAACTCATATGCTTCCCTATTCTTCATGACAGCGTCACCATGCACACCGCCTTTATGCGAAAAAGCGTATTTCCCAACGAAGGGCTGCCAGGGATTCTCCTCAATAGATGTTATATCCCTTAGGTACTGGGAGACCGTGGAAAGCATCCTTAAGTTGACACTCATCCTGTAATTGAACCTTGTGGCTAAGACGCCTATAACCTGCACTAGGTCAGCGTTTCCACATCTCTCACCTATTCCGTTTATAGTCCCATGCACCATGACTGCCCCTGCCTTAACTGCGGCAATGCTGTTCGCAACAGCCATTCCAGTATCATTATGCGCGTGAATACCGATAGGGGTCTTGAAAGAATCTACAATCCTCCTGGTTATCTCGTAGACCTCTAAGGGGTCTGATGCGCCACGTGTGTCAGCCAGGACTAGGAAGGAAGCACCTCCTTCCTCAGCGCTTCTTAAAACCTCCATAGCGTAGTCAGGATTCTCTCGATACCCGTCGAAGAAATGCTCCGCATCGAACACAACCTCCTTGCCGCAATCCTTAAGATACTTGACGCTGTCGTAGACCATGTTTAGATTTTCCTCAAGCGTCGTATTCAAAACATCCTTAACGTGTAGGACCCAAGCCTTCCCGAAGACTGTGACAGTAGGTATGTCGGGTTGAACCAAGTATTTTAAATCCGGGTCATCCTCAGCTTTCACCATCGGCTTACGCGTTCTCCCGAATGTTGAAACCCTAGCCCTAAGCCTGTATTTCAGTATTCTCTGGAAGAAGGCAACGTCTATAGGGTTGGTTTCATTGGGCCAGCCTCCTTCTATGTAGTCGACGCCAAGGTCGTCGAGCTTAAGAGCTATCTTAATCTTATCGTCGAGCGAGAAGTTTACGCCTACAGCTTGATTACCATCTCGTAGCGTCGTGTCGAAAATAAGTATCTTCTTTTCCTCGTGGCTAACCATCTTCAAGCCACCTGAACCTCTGATCCCGGATTACAGCAGGATGATTTGGGTCAACCATTACTACTTCAAACCACTTGTAAACCCCGTCTTCACCAACCCAGTAGGAGCCAAGTATCTTCATGTTAGGGTATTTCTTCGCCGCCCTCTCCTCAGCTATCTCCTGCCTACTCTTACCTGGTTTAAAGAGTACAACGCCCATGTGTTTAGGCCTCCTCCCAGACCTAGGCCTAGGCTTTCTCCTACCTCCTTTCCTAACCCTCGACCTTACGATTATAAACCCAGGCTTAGCCTTATAGCCAAGCCTCCTAGCGGACTCGACGTCGGTGGGTTTATCAACTCTGACTACAGCAGGCTGGCGTCTCCACTCTATCAGCTTCTTCCTACGGATCTCTTCAATAGCTTCGAGTAGGAGTGTTTTCGACTCCTTAGACAGTTTTACCCTCTTCATCTCCCCACACTCTTAATGCCATTGAGTCGAGACAACAGCCTTATAATCCTTCGGGCTAGCATTTTGGCCGTTTCCCTCTGGGCTTCAACGGTCTGGGCACCTATGTGAGGGGTGAAGACGACGTTAAGCCCCTCAGGTATTTTAGGTAGCCTAGGCGGTTCGCTGCTATAAACATCTAGCGCAACGCCCTTCAGCCTCCCCGTCTTCAAGGCCTTTATCAAGGCTTCCTCATCCACAACGTCACCCCTAGAGGTATTCACAAAGTAGGCTCCGGGTTTCATAATTGAGAATTCTCGATCCCCGAACATTTTGCGAGTATTGTCGTTGAGGGAAACATGCACTGTAAAAATATCGCACTTCTTAAGGGCTTCTTCAAGAGACATGTATAATAGCCCTTTTGAAAATACTTCATCGGGGTTTACAAAGGGGTCTACAACGACAACTTCGCATCCGAATGCTCTTAGAAGCTTGGAAACCTTCTTCCCGACTCTCCCCCAACCTATTACTGCGACCTTCTTCCCCCAGAGCATTTCACCCTCATGGGAGCTCTTGCTCCAGACGCCGCATTTCATACAGGCGTCGCAGAAAACAATCTTGCGTAGCAAGCAGAGTATTAATCCGATTGTAAGCTCAGCCGTGGACTTAGCAACATAGTTCGGACAGTTAACAACCTTTATCCCCAGCTTCTCCGCCTCCTCGACATCAATATTGTCAAGCCCGGATCCGGCTCTGCCGACCAGAATCAGATTCCTACCCTTAGTTAAAACCTCTTTATCTACGCGTGTCCTGCTTCTAACTATCAGGATGTGGTAGTCTCCTATGATTTTGAGAAGATCTTCTCTGTTTATGCCAGCCATATTGTCAACTATAAGACCTGCATTATGGAGTATGCGCAACCCCTCTTCATGGATATGGTCAGCCACTAAGACTCTCATATTGCCCAGCATCGCTGAACGCATCGCCAGGGTATTGGCTTTAATACACCCGTATATAAGCATAAGGAGGCTTATTTTTACTTCCATAATTCCCTAGTCTTAATCCAAATCAATGCTTCTCCCCGCATTAGGATTCTTGAGCACATGCTTATTTTCCAACAGCTATTTCGAGGACGGTAGAGCGGAATCCCTTTGCACGCTTAGGTCGTTCAACCAGCTTTACCACTATCACGCTCGTCAAATCTCCGAAAGCCCTGTCACTACAGGAAACTGGTCAAGTATGTTTCTCGAAGATGTTTGAAAGGTTGTGCTTAGCTAAATGTGGGAAGGAACTGTTAAAAAGCGGGTGAAGAGTTTTAGGTCGAAGTAAATCACATGCCTTTTCAAAAGGAACATGATAACCTTTAATACGTGTTTGACCCTAAATGTACGGATAGACGCGGGCCGCAGGGAGACGGTTATCATTACCAGCCTAGATTGGAGCACTGTGCTCTAAAAACCATTTATGTTTGAAATAAAAGCGAGAAATGTCGTATTCATGATTCGACACAACTCTTCACGAGTATACGGATGCTTAAAAATATTTTTTAAATCCTGTAGTGTAAGTCATTCATAATGGTTGCGAGGCTGGTAGGCCTCACGGGTAAGCCCAATGTGGGGAAGTCGACATTATACTCTGCTCTAACGCTGAATATTGTTAAGATTGCGGATTATCCTTTCACCACGCTGACTCCGAATAAGGGCGTCGGCTACTTGAGGAAGAAGTGCGTTTGCAGGAGCCTAGGTGTTACTGACAATCCTGTTAACTCTAGGTGCGTCAATGGTTTCAGATTCATACCGGTTGAGCTCGTAGACCTCCCCGGCATTGTTCCAGGTGCTCACGAGGGAAGGGGTCTCGGAAACCAGTTTCTATCTGAGATAAGCGTTGCAGACGCTTTGATACACGTAGTTGATGCTTCAGGCAGTTTGGACGCGGAGGGCAGGCCTGTTGACTCAGATCCTGAGAATACTCTAAGAGACATAAGGTTTCTTGAAGAAGAATATGACCATTGGCTTGCTGGCATAATAGAAAAGGGTCTTCAAAAAGTTCTTAAGGCTAAGCCGAGTAGAGCGAGCGTTGAGGATGCTTTAAGCCAGGTCCTAAGTGGCCTTGCAATAAGCAGGAGGCATGTGGAGAAGGCTGTTGAGAAAGTAGGCCCGCCCGATAATGTTTCCCAGTGGAGCAAGAATACGATTCTCGAATTGGCGAGAAGCATTAGGACAATCGCTAAGCCGATGGTCATTGCTGCGAACAAGATCGATAAGAAAACTGCTGAAGAGGGGGTTAGGAGGATGAGGGAAGCAGGATACGACCCTATCCCGATCAGCGCCGAAGCAGAGTTGGTTTTAAGGAGGGCTGCAGAAGCAGGCTTGGTGGAATACATTCCCGGGGACAGCGATTTTAGGATAATCAACCCGGGTTCGCTCAGGAAGAAGCAGGTTGAGGCCCTCGAAATGGTTAGGAGCAAGGTTTTGAAGCCCTGGGGCTCAACCGGGGTACAGGAATTGCTTAACAAAGTGTACTTCAAAGTTCTGGATATGATAACCGTTTATCCTGTAGAGGATCCTAATAAGTTTACGGATAAGAAGGGCAATGTCCTGCCCGATGCCTATCTTGTTCCAAGGGGGATGAGCGTTAGAGAGTTCGCCGGCCTAATACATACGGAGCTAATGGAGAACTTTCTCTATGCGATCGATGCTAGGAGCAAGATTAGGCTTGGCGAAGAGTATGTTCTTAAGGATGACGATGTTATTAGCATAGTTGCCGTTGGCAGGAGGAGCTAATCTTTTTCTACCCTGTATTTCTCAACGTAGTAGCCAACGTCCTTCTTCGGACCGTAGAACCTCAGCCCCTTCTCAACTATCGTTTTCTTAACTACTCGTGCAACCCTTTCCGGGAGCTCGCCGCGTGAAACCAAGAAGTCTATTATCTGGAAGGCCTCTTCATTGCTCTCGCACCTCCTTATGTAGTCGAAGACGTTTGGGGAATACCCTTTAAGCGACTTTGGCTCCAATTCTTCAGAATACCCTTTTAAAGCGATTTCCATAAGCTCTTCTTCGCTAAGGTTCCCTGACAAGCTTAAGCAGCCTCGGCCAGGCTTGCTTTAACCTCCTCCAGCTTGATCGGTGCCTCGAGCATCTTCATCTTTTTAACGCCTGCAAGCTTTATTCTGTGAAACTTCTTAACCTCATTGTAGAGGTCTGATTCGACTTTCCCGAAGACGAGCTCCTGGACGAATTGAGCATAGTTAAGCTTGCCGCACTTATTCAGTACAATGTTCATCATGGCCTTCCTCATCTTCTTCTTCTGCGATTGAGAAGCTTTGAAACGGGTTATCGCCAGCACCGTAATCCTCATTCTATAACCGTCTTTAGTCGTTGCTTCGAAAATCATGTCTACCCTGGAAGACCCTTTCCTCAACAGGCTTCTTACGAAGTCCCTGTCAAGCTCGTAGCCCCAGAAATCTGTGATTGCAGTCTCTCCGTTGAGGCCTATTACCTTAAAACGTATTTTAACAGTCGTATGGGAAGGGTCATCCGTAAGCTCGCTTAGCAAGAGGCTGATAGTCCTACCTATGAGGTCGCGGGGATCATGAGTAACCAGTTGGCACACTGGCTTGCCCCCTAAGTAGTCTGGAGCAACCGCCGTAAACCACTTCTTCACTCCCTTCTGCTTTACCAAGCTTGAGAAACTTTCGGAGACAACATATTTAAACTATGCTCTTCAAGCTCTAGGAGTGTTGGAAGAGGGAAAAGAGGTTATTAAGGATATTAGGCTGAGGGTTTCGGCGGAGCTGAACCTAAGCAGGGAGCTTCTCAGCGACGAAGTTGAGAAGGTTATGGACTACGCCCTATCAAGCTTTCCTAAAATATTCTCCAAGGGGGCGGGAAGCGGCGAGGCTCCTCGAATAGAAGAATTGACGGTGAAAGGGAGTGTATTAAGCATAACCGTGGAATCAGGGAGGAGGGTGAGGGCTCATGAGGCTATTAAGAGAGCTAGGAAAGCCTTAGGCGAGGAGCTTGGCCCCAGCATAGGGCTTGGCGTCAGGGGTATAAGCGTCAAGTCTTTCGAAGTCTTATTCATCGGCGAGAACCTTCGAGAGGTCAAGCTACCGCTTGTTAAAAAGGTCGAAGCTGTTAAAGAGGGGTTGAAATACTGGCTGGATGTTGGCGAAGAAGATCTTTACAACCAGGTGCCGGATAGGATAATAAGCCTGTTCATCGAGAAGCAGGAGGCCCTTGGAGAAGCCAGGGAAGTCCATAGGATAATATGGAGGAGCTCTGAGAAGCCGGTGAAGTATAGTGGAGACCCTGGGCCCGTTATGGAGGAGGAGGGCTGGGTTAAAAGATTCTACCCAGGAATATGGTATTACCTACAGCCCTATACAAGCTTGCTGAGAATGTTTGAAAACATGATTGTGGAGAATGTTTTGAAACCCATCGGCTTCCAAGAGATTGTGCTCCCGAAGCTGATACCGCTTGAAGTCATGAAGAAGAAGGGCCAGCTCACTGGAATACCTCACGAGATGCTTTATGTTTCCGAGCCGGGTTTAAGGGAGCTAAGCTTCTTCCAAGACTACACTGATTCGGTTAAGGTTTTCAACGAGACTAAGCCCAGCTTGTTGAGAAACTTGTTGAAAGAACCCTCTTTCTGCTTGCCCTATGCTCAGTGCGAGCCGTTCTACGAGCTTTTCTCAGGGGAGGTTATTAACCTGGATAATCCACCCATCAAGCTTTACGACAGGTCTGGATTCAGCTTCAGGCATGAGGCAGGAGGCTTGAGAAGCCTTGAGAGGCTCACAGCATTCACAAGGATAGAGATAGTATACCTCGGCAGGCCTGAGGAAGTCAGCGAGATAAGGAATATGTTGATAGAGAATTACGTCAACCTGCTGGATAAGATTCTAGACTTGGAGGTGAGGACAGCCGAGGTGACGCCCGTCTGGATGGCTCACGCCGGAGTTGTTAGAGATGTGGAGAGGGAGGTTCCAGCAACAATAGACGTAGAGACATACCTACCCTTCAGAGGAGATAGGAGTTCCGCGGAGTGGCTTGAGATAGCAAACGCCTCAGTACACTACGACAAGTATGTGGAATGGTTCAACATTAAGGAGAGGAAGAACAGAGAGATTTGGACAGGCTGCTCCGGAAACGGGCTTGAAAGATGGATATATGCATTCCTAGCTAGGCACGGCTTCAACTCTGAAGACTGGCCTGTCGAGGTGAAGAGGGTTTGGAAGCCCGTGAACCCGGTTTACACGGATACTTGGCCTTCTCGAGTATTGAAACAGCGTCCTCAACAGTCTTAAGGTGTTGAAGGTATTCGTAGAGTGTGTATGCAAGGGACCTAACTCCTCTCCCACACGCTACTTTGAAAACAATCCGATTACCCTCGAGTTCCGAGAATGCTTTAAGACCCTTAGCCTTAAAAGACTCGTCTGGCTTCATCGACAAGTATATGATTCTGGCTGTACGAGTGTTTTCGAAAAACGCTTCAAGTATCGCGAAGCCTACTGAACTGCTCCGCCGCATTCTTTTCAACAGCCTCCATGAAGCTTTGGAATCTCCTCCGAGGTATTGCTGCGCCTGAAGCAATATCATGTCCCCCACCTAGACCCCCAACCTTCCTAGCTGCAGAAGAAGCCAGGAGACCTCCATCGAAGCCTCTTCGAACAAGGTTTTTAGGAACTCTTATAGAGACCTTGAGAACATCGTCCTCAGCCGCAGTAACTATCAGAATCTTACTGAAGTCTTTGGGGAGGCTTGATGATATTATGGATGCTACAGGGCTAAGGACCCGGGGATCCACAATGCCCTCCCCGTTGTACAATAGGATTCTCTCCGACTCAACCCTAGCCCCGGGTATACTGAGAATGTTTGAAATAGATTTTGAAACCACCGTCCTATAATCCCTGCTGATTTTCTGAGCCTCTTCGAGCAGCCTCCCCCTCTCACCCATCGCCACAGCCAAGCCGACGTGTGAGAAACCCATTCTCGCGCAAGAGTTTAAGAGGGCTGAGAATTCTCTACCATCCCTCAGAACAGTTCCCCGCGGCTCCGATGCGAACACGTATACCGTGCCGAATATGTTTTGAACACTCTCGGGCGAAAGCCCGAGGTCAGACATGTACTGCATTAGGCCCGTTAACAATCTGGACTTCTCCGCCTCCGAGAGGCTGTTGAAAGTCCTCCAAGTATCGTCCTCCTTAACCTCTACCCCCAGGCTTTTGAGAAAGTTTAGGGCAACGTTCTCATCCCCAGTTAAGCCGGGTATTATGAAGTTGGAGGAGGATGCGATGGAGACGTGTATCGGCAGAGTCTCCCTGCCGAAGAAGACGAAGTCTTCTTCAACCACAACTGAGCCATTCTCCTCGCCCTCGAGAACTATCGCAGAGTTCAAGCCAGAGAGAGACCGGTTCGGACCACTATCCTGCATATCTGCTAAAGCACCCACTATCGCAAGCTCATTCATCCTTTTGAAATCGTCGACAAGGTTTTTGAAGACGAGGTAGGAGACCCCTGACCCGGAGATCTCTGAGCTACCGTTTAAACCGTATTCGTTCGGATTAAGCATGAGGATACTGTTGCGATCACCCTCCGGCTCATGATGATCGAGTATAACTACTTTCGAAGGGTCGAGCATACTCCTTATCTCGTTTAAGTACCCTGACCCTATGTCTAAGAACATGACTGGCTTTGACGATAAGGCGATGTTCTCCAGCGTAGTCTTATCCACTTGCTTAATCGACTTGGCGCAGAAGGATATGCCCATGCTCCTCAGAGCTGTGCAGGCTATTGCCGCAGCAGCAGTACCATCTGCATCAGCATGGAAAACTACGAGTACATCATCCCAGTCGAGGAAGCTAAGCCTGTCAGCCAGTTCCCTAGCTTTCGAGATAAAGATCCTCTGGGCCTCGGACTGGTTAATCATACCTTTGCTTCAAGAACCCTAAGGTCGGGTAGCGGTACCTTCTTCCTAGCGTAGTACCTCGCGAGCCTCCTGATCTTGGATTCTACAAGCTGGAGGTTGTGAACATTGAAACGGTCAGACTTATGCTTGGTTAAGTGAGCAACCATTCTCTCAGCCTTCGCCACAAGCCTGTCAAGATCCTCGGTCCTGGAGAACTTCACTCCCTTCTCAAGAAGTATGCTGGATATCTTCTTACCCGTTACGTTTTTCACGAGAGGTATACCGTACGAGTCCCTCAGTATCCTGCCTATCTCAGAAGGGCCGTGCCCCTCCTGGGCCAGCTTGACAACGAGCTCCTCAACCTCCTCCGGCTTGTAAGGCAACCATGGCGGGGGCCCGCTGTAAGCCGGTCTATGAGAGCCCGATTTTCCCCTCTTATGACTATGCATCCTAGCCAATCTTTAAGCCGAGTCTTTTCTTGCAAACCCCTATATAAGCTTCTCTAGGAGCATCAAGGCCAAGGCATTGGATAGCGTTATTCTTCCCCGTATCTGCTCAGAAACCATGATGCAAAAGCTCTTAACGCCCTAGCCCTGTGGGAAAACCTATTCTTCTCCTCAACGCTCATCTCAGCAAAAGTAAGATTCGAGCCGAGGGGGATGAATAAGGGGTCGTAACCGAACCCGCCTTTGCCACGCTTCTCCTCAGCGATTGTTCCGTCGACTCTCCCAGTGAAGAGCCTGATTTCTCCCTTCGGCTCACCGTATGCTAATGCAGTCATGAAGTATGCTGACCTGTCTAATGAGTCCGTGAGAAGCTTCAGTATCCCCTCGCATCCTATCTTCTTATAGACGTATGAAGAGTATACTCCTGGGAAGCCGTTAAGAGCGTTTATGAATAGACCAGAGTCTTCGATGATGAAGCCTCTCTCTACGATTTTCAACGCTTCCCCAGCGCATTTTTCAACAACTTCCTCCAGAGTGTCTGCCTGGGGCTCTAAAACATCTAAGTCGGCCTGCTCAACCTCTATGCCGAATTCTCGAAGCAGGGTTTGAGCCTCTACAAACTTACCCTTGTTACCAGTTATGAAGAGGAGGGTGTGCATCGCTCAGAGCAAAGCCGGGAAGTATTAAAACCTTAAAACTTCTGGATAACCGGATAGGCGGGCAGATGGGTCGTCTGGAGGAAGAGGCTCTGGCCTGTATAGATTGCGGCTCAGTGCATGAGCCGGGGCCGGGTGTGCTGGTTTGCGAAAAGTGTGGCGGCCTTCTTGAAGTAGTCTACCCCAGGAGTATTTTCAAAAACGTTTCCTTTCACGGGAGAGGGGTTTGGAGGTATAGGAGCCTACTGCCTAGGGCGGATAGTATTGTAAGCTTAAACGAGGGGGGCACCCCCTTCGTCAAGGCTGAGAGGCTCGGTGGAAAAATAGGTTTGAAAAACCTATTTGTAAAGTTCGAGGGGGCGAATCCAACAGGCTCATTCAAGGATAGGGGGATGACTGTCGGTACAAGCGTTGCATTAAGGTTTGGTCAGAGAAGCGTCGCATGCGCCTCAACTGGCAATACTTCAGCCTCCATGGCTGCCTACGCTGCTAGAGCAGGTTTGAAGAGCTTCGTATTCCTCCCAGACGGCTACGTGGCTGCTGGGAAGCTTCTTCAAGCCATTGCACATGGCGCTACGATAGTTAAGGTCAGGGGGAATTTTGACGACGCTCTTAAAATGCTGCTTTCACATTGTGCTGAGCTAGGCGTCTATGTTCTAAACTCAGTCAACCCATATAGGATTGAGGGCCAGAAGACAACAGCCTTCGAAATATGGGAGGATCTCCAGAAGCCTCCCGACTTCGTCGCATATCCTGTGGGCAATGCTGCGAACATCGCTTCAGGGTGGAAAGGCTTCTTAGAGCTCAGGGAAGCAGGACTATCCGACTTCCTGCCGAGGATGATCGGAGTCCAGGCTGAGGGCGCCGCCCCGATAGCGAGAGCCTTCGCCGAGGGGAGGAGCAAGATAGAGCCTGTTGAGAAGCCTGAGACCGTTGCCACAGCAATAAGAATAGGCAGGCCGCTCTCCTGGAAGAAGGCTTTGAGAGCAATAAGAGACTCCAAGGGCACTGCCATAGCGGTTAGCGACAGTGAGATACTTAGGGCCCAGGTTGACCTAGCGAGGACGGAGGGAATATTCGCAGAGCCCGCGGGGGCAGCATCGATAGCAGGAATAGCAAAGCTCGCTAAGGAGGGCTTCTTCAAGAAGGATGACATTGTTGTTGCTGTCGTAACTGGACACGGTTTAAAGGATCCCGATGTGGAGATAGAGCCCTTCGCCGAGCTCGTCATCCAGCCCGGTGAGAATCCTGTGGAGGCTCTGAGGAAGCTGTTATGAGGATACTCCTAATAGGATTCGGAAACGTCGGAAAAGCCTTCCTACAGCTCCTAGAAGAGGAGAGACGCAGGTTTAGGAAGATGGGCGTTGACCTCAAGGTTGTTAGCATAGTAGACAGGGGTGGAGCAGTAATATCCCAAGACGGAGTTAAAACCAGCAGAGTGTTGGCAGTAAAGGCGGAGAAGGGGAGCGTGGCATATTCTGAAGAAGGAGGTGTCCCTCAGATAAATGCTCTAGAAGCCATTAACATAGTTCAGCCAGATTTAACCGTTGAGGCCACTTCTACGAGCAAGGGAGAGCCTGGGCCTGCCTTAAAACATATTGTCAGAGCATTAGAAAACGGTTCGCACGTTGTCTCAGCCAACAAGGCACCTTTCGCGTATGATTACGATACTATTATGAGAATAGCACTATCCAGGGGGAGGCTTGTAAAATACAGTGCTACAGTAGGAGGGGGGTTGCCTGTTTTGAAAACACTTAGGACTCTTACAATCGGCGACGTTGTAGAAAGCTGTCGAGGAATCTTAAACGCAACCTCCAACTACATACTTACATTGATGGAGGAGGGCCGGAGTTACAGTGAAGCTCTTAGGCTGGCGCAGGAAATGGGCATTGCTGAAGCAGACCCGACTATGGATGTTTCAGGAATGGATACTGCCTACAAGATAACCATAATAGCCAATACGATAGAGGGGGGACATAGCGTAAACGAGGTTGAAATAACCGGTATTGAAAACATCAGGTTTGAAGACTTGCGAGAAGCCGCTTCAAGCGGATATTCAATAAGGCTTCTGGGAGAGTTTACTGAAGAAGGAAAGCTTAGAGTAGGGCCTTCAAAGCTTAAGAGGGGGAGTATGCTCGATGTAAGCGGGACGCTGAACGCGGTGGAGTTCAAGATGAGGAGAGCTGGACCAGTATGCTTAACCGGAAAGGGCGCTGGACCCTTTGAAACCGCTGCAGCAATAATAAGAGACATATTCGAAATAGTGGAGGAGGCT
>JAWCDE010000003.1:0-81486 GCA_038861395.1 Thermoproteota archaeon
CCACTCCCCTACGCTTAGCCCAAGCGTAGAATATAGCCCTGTTTAAGCCGAATGATTTTGACTTCTCAATATCCCCTGTTAAAATGAAACATCTCGCAGCCTGTAGAAGAGCCATGACTTGAAACCTTCCGAGTTCAGGAGTCTCTTTCTTCTCCTCCGCAGGAGACGGCATTAATCCCACTCGCTTAAAATAGCCTCCTACTTCAGATAAAGCTTTCTCAGCTAACTCGTCAGCCTCACCTTTTTCAAAAATCGTATATGCCGGCTTGTGTCGAAAGTTTTTCGGATCAGCCCAGGAAAGATCGAAGCTCTCAATATCATCAGGCTTGAAGCAAACGCAAGAATAATCTAGCTGCCTATGGAGGGAAAGCGGCAAAGTGAAAACCCTTTTCAAGTCTATCTTATTCTCTATTTTAGCACTGGCATCGAGTCTTGCGAGCTTCGGCTTAACTTTCCTAATGATATACTCAACTATCGCAAAGGCTATGTCTAGAGGATGGTGCTTTCTTAGAAAATCAACGGAAAAAGCTTCTTCAGAGATATGAATATGGCACCCTCTTCCACTCCACTTAAGATAAACGGATTTTATAACTCCTTCCTTCTCAAGCTCGTCAACTATAAGCCTGCAGACCCTGATAGTTTCACGCCACCTATCAACTTCATTATCAATATCCCAAGTTGGGGTTGAGTATTCAATATTAGAAATATCTTCTAAATCTTTTACTTCAGAAAGTCTGCTATATTTGTTTACAGAACCGTAAAAAGACCTTGGTTTTATAAACCAGAAGCTTTTCAGAAATCCCTCCACGTCGTCTAAATGTTGAAGCCTCAGAGGAGCATTGCTCCTGTCATATCTTACAAAAACCCTTTTATCCGAAATCCCTTCGATAGCTATCCATCTTCCTCGTCCATAATTAAAAATTTCTTCAACTACTCTGGAATTTGAATAGTATTCGAGCACTTGGGAATAGTCTTTCAAATTGCTAAGAAATCATGCATCAGTTTGAAAAATAAACCTTTCCGTGCTTGAGAATACTTGTCGCCTGTTCCCTTAAAGTTTAATAATGTGTCTTTCGAGAGCGTTAGAGAATTGTCTGACAGCGGAAAACATTTGAACGAAGAACACGAGTCTTCTTTTATTGTTAGGTTTCTTAAAACAATGGTAATGACTATTACAAATCCTAAGGAGGGGTTTTTACAACTAAAGGATTCTCCAAACCTGCTCGGAATAATAGTTATTCCACTGATACTGTCAGGATTAACGTTTATTCAATATTACATTCTCTACATGATTAAGATGAGTATTCCATCACGATTCTACACTAATCAAATAAGTTCTTTTCTTTGGGGTTGGATTTGGTACCTTTTAATACAATACGTTTTTCTCCTGATGTTTAGTATTATCCTTGCTTCAATATTCTTTTCTTTAGGAAAGTGGGCAGGCGGCTATGGTGGCTTGAAACACAGCATATGCGTGAGTGGACATGCTCATATTCCTAATATCCTAGGTTTGTTAATTGCCATATTTCTAATACTGCTCATGTTCCCCACTGTTAAAACTGGGATAGTTAATTACGTAGGGTATACTCGAACAGGACAGCCTGAGAACAATATAGTAGTAGAATTGAATAACTATACGGGAGTCGATTCAAACCTTACGATTTCAGTATCTGCATATTACAGTATCCCTCTGAACGCGACAACCAACTATAATGGTGCAATAATGGAGATGACTGAAATTATAAATGGCGAAATTAAGGCTACATATACAGAGGAGACTCTAAACGGGGTTAGCACTATTACCCAAAAAATTCCTCTTAACGGAACAAAGTTCGGCTACAACACTCCAATAAAAATAGGAAACGTTTTTAATAGTACAAGATTTAGAATCGATTTGACTTTATTCTTAAATAATACTTATACCCTTCCAGCGCAGGAAAATGTTTCTGTACCCTACCTCATTACCTTGAAAATATTTGATTCAGAGATAGAAGGAAAAACCTATGATATTGTGGAAAGTTTTCCCACCAAAATATTTCAGTCCCCGGATCCGCGTCCTTTCTTCAATATACTGGAACAACAGATAAATCCAATAATGCAGGCATTGAGCGTAATCATATCATTTTGGCAATTTGGATTGATGATAATCGCCTTCAAAATAATTCACGAGATTAGAATAAGTAGGGCTATACTATTCGTAGCCTTTTATGCCGTCGCAAAATATTTTCTAATCGGGTTCATAGTATAATAAAAATATTTTAGAAAGATTCCATGCATCTTACATATTCTTCCGAAACATCAATACCTGCACAATTTCTAGTGTTAATATAGAAATCTGGACGAGAATTTACTTCTATAAAGTATAGGTCAGCATTTTCCAGAGCGTTTTCTAATGCTTCCTTAAGCCTTACGTATTCCGAAGTATTGATCATTCTCTGGAAAGCAGTATCCATTTTTTCCCTGACTTTAATAAACTTCTCTATAGAAAGCTTAACGCTATTTGAGAACTCTTCCTTAAATTTCTTAATATCGTTATGGATTGGAGCAACTTTTTCAGCACAACAAATAATTTCCTTAGCAGTATTTTCATCTATTTCCGGAATTGCATCAACACCCAGCACGCTAACGCTTTGAGAGACGGCTGCAGCTGCCTTAATAGCCTCGTTGCATACATTTTTAGGAAGCTCAACACCTACTGGTATGGCACCGAGGGCCGTGTTAGTAGCAAACGCTTCCTTTGAAGAAGAGACTCTTGCTAGAGCGGCAAGGTAATTGTATTTCCCACCAGTATAGGATGAAACTACAATTCTTAAGTCGAATGCCTTGCTTACAGGCTCCTGTATAAGAAACCCTGCAGGACTATCCAGGCTCCTAACCCATTTCCTGAGAATAGTTTCAAACTGGCTTCTATTGTTTATCATCATTACGTTTCTGCCACGGCTTCCCCTCTCAGGCTTAATGACAAAAGGATATTTGAATAGGTCTTCAACATCCTTGACAACTTTTTCAAGAGCTTTTGCATGATACAATGGTCTATCGCCTTCCTTCTCGACAGCAAATGGAACATATGCTGTTTTTACCGTTTTGACTCCAAATTTTTTAAATCTGTCTATCGTAAATATTTTATTATTGCAGAGCATTTCTACATTGAATGGATTAATAGCTTTTCCTCCTTGTTCTTCGATGAGGAAAGATGCTCTCTCCCTTCTGGATTTTGATTGGCATCTATTAACAACTAGAGAATAATTGTTTCCCATTCCAAGTATATTCACAAAGGTTGAAAAATCCACTGTTTCAAGAGTTATTCCTCTTTTTTCAGCAGCCAGAATTATGCCCATCTCATCGCATGTCATATTGTCGTAAAACAGTGCTGGCCTCAAGGCTCCCAATGAACCTCTTCTACACTCTTTCTCAATTCCCAAACAGCTTTTACAATATCCGGCGCCTCATATATCGCTGAACCTGCCACCAACATTGTCGCACCGGCTTTCACAGCGATGGGCGCAGTCTTAACATTTATCCCACCATCCACAGCAATTTCTACATTGTTTAACCCCATTGAATGTATATTTTTCCTTAAGGTAGTAATCTTTGGAAGGGTTTCAGGCATAAATTCTTGAGCTCCAAAGCCAGGGTTAACAGTCATGACTAACACTATGTCAACTAAGTTAAGCAAGCCGGTAACAGCCTCCACTCCAGTAGCAGGGTTAAGCGAGACCCCTGGTTTTAAATCTAATTCCCTTATTCTTTTAATCAGATTGAAAGGATGTCGCGTGGATTCTACGTGAATAGTTATTATGTCTGCCCCTGCTTTAGCCATCTCCTCAATAAACCACTCCGGCTTATCTACCATTAAGTGAGTTTCTAACGGCAGTTTCGTTTCCTTTCTAATGCACTTAACAACAGGAGGCCCTATCGTCATGTTAGGAACGAAGTGGGCGTCCATTACATCAACATGTATAAGGTCAACTCCTGCAGACTCCACCTTCTTAATTTCATCCGCCAGCCTCGCGAAATCTGCAGATAAAATGGACGGGGCGATTTTAATTTTCATCCTCAACTCCCATTCCTTCGGGTCTTTAGATTAAAAACAGGCTAATATACTTATCCTATTAATTTCAGACTATTGAACAACAGTATTTAACCGTATTTTAAAAATACTTATACGGATGAAAGCACTAGGCTTAATTTAAAGCAACATCTGAAAGTTTTTCTGAAAGATATTCCTGAGGCTGTTCTCCGACTTTTTCACGAAGAAATAAAATCTTATTAGCGAGTATTTTAAAAAGCTCTTCAAAACCCCTCCTCTTCTCTGCAGAAATCATACAATAATCTAGGTCATGTATTAAAGAATGGAGTCTTCCAATCCTTGGTTCAGCATCGCCAAAATTCTCAATAAGGTCGCATTTGTTAAATACGACCATCATTCTTCTTCTCTCAATACCTAGGGCATTAAGACAGTCTAAACATGTTTTTACTTTAAGAAACATCAACTCGGGAGGATCGCTGATGTCGACGGTAATAATCACGATGTCGGAGAATTTAATATCGTCTAAGGTTAAGCTAAAAGATTCGATTAGTCTCGGATCCAGATCCATTACAAAACCTATTGTATCAACAAGGAATATTTTGAGATTTCCGTAAGGAAGTAAATAATACTTGCTTGTGAGTGTTGTGAATGGCCTCGGACCCACCGGCTTCCTAAGGTTTGTTAATGCATTGAATAGTGATGTCTTACCAGCATTGTAATAACCAGTTATGCAAACAGTCGGAATACCTGTTTTTCTTCTCCTTTCAAGCTGTATTAGTTTCTCCCTCCGCATCTTCCCTATTTCCTTTTCCAGTATCGATTTTCTTTTTAACAGGTTTGCAACAGTTTCGTGATAAGCGTATTCTCCGAGGCTTCGAGGACCAGGGTGCTCTCTACCAGTTTTAAACCTAATAGAAGCAAGAAGCTTCTGATACGGTATCTCTTTTAAAAGTCTTGCAAGCCTTATTTGGATTTTTGAAGCTTTGTCGGAAGAGGATATTTCAAATATTTTAAGAGTCAAATCATATCTGTCAAACACTTCAATATTAAGAGCTCTTTCCAAGTTATACTTTTGCTTGCTCGTCAGCACATTGTAAAAAATAAGGGCGTCAACATTGTTCTCAGCAACATGTCGCCTGATCTCTTCAAGTTTACCCTTCCCTACTACGAACGAAACGTTCTCCTTCTTATTGACCTGTATTGTTAAACCCACAACACGATAACCGGCGGCTTGGCTCAATTCCTTAAGCTCCATTATTCTAATCTTGTATAAATGATGATCGTGGGGATTTGTTTTCACCATGCAGAGCCAAGCCTTTAACCCTTCAGGACCCACTACCCATTTTTCCTATATTCCCTACTTAATAAAGCTTGATCTTTAAAAGACGAGAACTAGGGAGTTTAAATGCATACTGCTTTTTTCTATTCCACTTCTATCCTATCCGCCGGATGAGGTGTTGAATATTCCATTAGGGTGAGGTTTTCTAAAGCTGTTATGCTGTGTTTCTGTCCTGGCCGTATTCTTAAAACATCCCCTTCTTTAACCTGGATTTCTTTATCATCCAGTAGTATTCTTCCCTTGCCTGATACTACATGTATAGATTCATCTTTCTCCCTGTGCACATATATGGGAGTGCTAAAGTCTCCCATTATGTATACCCTTCGAACCATGTATTTTTCAGTAAGTACTATCGTTTTCACGAAACCCCATGGCATATCTTCCCTATTCAGGAATTCTGACCTAACTGTCTCTAAGTCCTTATGAGAATCTACAGAATACCAGAGGGCGTCTTTTTCAAAATAGTATTTTAACAATCCTTCTTTAGCCAATAAGGGGAAAATTAGTTTTTCAGCATCGCCACTCTTAAATGCTAGAAATCTGTCTTTGAGCTTTTTGCTTATTACATATATTCCTGCATTTATGTAATACGGTAATTCTGGTTTCTCCTCGAAGCCGATTATCTTGCTCTCTGAAATATTAACAATGCCGTAAGGAGATTTAAGTCTTGTAACAGCCATGCTCACAGTATTTTCTTCAGCATTCTTCAACATTCTTAAAAGATTGATATCTGTGACAATATCTCCATTCATAACGAGATAGAAGTCTGATTCAATATTTCCAAGCAGATTGTTTATAGCATAAATAGTCCCTCCCGGTTCTTCTTCAACAAAATAGTGTATTCTTAACCCATTCCACTCCTCCCCATATCTCTCCTTAATCTTTTCATAAAGGTAACCAGCTAAAAGATAAACATCTTTAATTCCTACGTTTTTTAACTGGTTTAACTGTCTGTCCATTATCGTATACCCGTTGCTTATCTCTAGCAATACTTTAGGAAGAACGTTTGTTAAGGGCCATAGTCTCTTACTATATCCTCCACACAGTATTCCGCCAACAATACTGTTCATAACACATTTCAGAATTTAACTTAGATGATAATAAATGTTTCTGAAAAGGTATAAAAAGATTTTAGGGAGCGCTTAAAGTTTGGATCCCATGAGTTTAACTAGGTCTACAAGCCTGCAGCTGAAACCCCATTCGTTATCGTACCATGAGAATGTTTTAACGAGGTTCCCTCTGCCACCTGGAGGTATTACTCTAGTATCCGGAGCCGAAAATATTGAGGAATGACTATTGTGTAGGAAGTCTACGGAGACTAAAGGTTCATCCACGTATTGAAGAATCCCTTTCAAATATGTTTCCGAAGCTTCTTTGAAAGCAGAATTGACTTCTTCAACAGTAACCGCCTTTTCCAATTGGCATGTTAAGTCAGTCAGCGAAACATCTGGAACAGGAACTCTTAAAGCTATACCATCCAGCTTCCCCTTTAGTTCAGGAATGACTTCCCCTATTGCTATAGCCGCACCTGTAGTGGTTGGTATTATAGAAAGCGCTGCAGCTCTTGCTCTCCTCAAATCCTTGTGGACAAGGTCCAGAGTCCTCTGGTCATTTGTATATGCATGAACTGTCGTCATAAGTCCTTGGACAACTCCAAAATTCTTCTGGAGAACTTTAAGCATCGGCGCCAGCGAGTTTGTCGTGCAGGAAGCCATCGAAACTATATTATGCTTAGCAGGATCATACATATCGTGATTAACTCCTATGACTATCGTTATATCAGGGTTTTTAGCTGGAGCCGAAATTATTACTTTCCGCACACCTCCTTGAAAGTGCTTGCTTGCATTCTCCCTGTCTGTAAAGAGGCCTGTGGATTCAATAACTATGTCTACTCCTAAATCCTTCCAGGGGAGTAGTGCAGGATCCTTCTGGCACAGGACTTTCAGCTCCCATCCGTCGACTTTTATAATATCTCCCTTTACTTCAACCTTATTCTTTAAAGGTCCGTGGATAGAGTCGTATTTCAGAAGATGCGCATTACTTTTTGCATCTGCAATATCGTTTATCGCCACTACTTCAAAGCTCTTGCCATAATCGGGGTCTTCAAGCGCGGCTCTGTAAAACAGCCTTCCTATTCTTCCAAATCCATTAATACCTACTTTGACGGTCATTTTTCACAGAAAGGAATTTTAAAGGCATTTAAAAACTTTAGTTTTCCATTATGGAAAAAGCTCGAAAAATTTTTATCCATAACATTCTCACTTCGACAGGAATGGATGTTAAGAAGATAGTTGAAAAAAGGGTTATGGAAGAGATTAAAAAATACCCTCCTTTTAAGAGGGTTTTAATAGCTCTATCAGGCGGAAAGGATAGTGCAAGCCTTCTCCATATTATTAAGAACTTCGTGTCAGATAAGGATATTGTGTGTGCTCACTTAAACCTTGGAATAGATGGTTTTTCAGAGAAGTCTGAAAAGTTTGCCAGGATGCAGGCTGAGGAAAACGGTTTGGAACTCATAGTCTTCAACCTGAAGAAAGAACTCGGCTTCACTATTATGGATGCTAAAAAACTCTATCCAAAAATATGTAGCGTTTGTGGAGGTATTAAGAGGTATCTTTTGAACAAGATTGCATACGAATCTCGTATCGACATTATTCTGACAGCTCACCATTTGGATGATTTTCTAGTAAGGATGCTGAAATCGACTTTGAACGCTAAAGTAGAAGAACTGGTAAGGTTCAAGCCTTATCTTCCTAGGAATGGTAATCTAATTGCCAAAGGCAGGCCTTTTTGGAGGGTCTCGGAAAGCCTCATATCGAGATATGCTTCTTTTGAAAGCCTCTCATTCATTACTGAAAGATGCCCCATTGGTGTGAAGAAGAATATTGAAAGGCTTAGAAAGGCAATTGATATTCTGGCAACGAATGAAAACCAGAAAAACATCTACTTACTTTCTCTAATGAGAATCGCAGAAAGACTCGAGAAAACCGAGGTCAGTATGGGAAAGACGCAATTAAGGCCATGTTCTTCTTGTGGTTTCTTATCATCTAATGTTATATGCTCGTTCTGCACAAGGGTGAAAAAGATAAGAAGCTTTATTGAAGAAAGAAAATGAATAAGGCTTACTTATTTAAAATCTCGTTATAAGTTTTCAAATATTCTTCGGCAACCCTGTCCCAGCTGTAATGGTTCTTCACGAATTCGTACGCTCTCTTCCTGATTCTTTCAGCATAGTTCTCATCTTCAAGAAGCTTGATTATAGCGCTGCTTAATTGCTCAACATTACCAGTTTCTACGAGGATCCCTGTTTCTCCATCCTTAACCACTTCAGAAGACCCTGGAATTTTAGAAGCAATTACGGGTAAACCGCAAGCCATGGCCTCCAAAATTGTTAGAGGCATCCCTTCGGTCAGGGATGGACGTACGAAAATGTCACATTGACTCATCACTTCTGGAATGCTTGGAACAATGCCTAGAAATTTGAAAGCATGCTCTACATTCAGCCTTTTAACCATATTTCTCAACTCCGCTTCCATTGGCCCTCTTCCAACAATTACAAATTCAACACGAGGATGTTTCGCTAGAACTATAGGTGCGGCTTTAACAAGATATTGAACACCTTTATTGGGAAACAAGCGACCAACGAAAATAATCTTCTCGACTCCAATCCTCTTAAATTCTCTCCTTGGTTTAAACTCGTCTAGATCTACACCGTTAGGAATGACCTTTATCTTACTGCTGGCTGCACCTAAGCTGAAAGCGTGTTTCATTACTGAATTACTAACTGCTATTATCTTATCACTACTCTGAATAATCCACCTAGAAACTGTTTTCTCATATGTGTTGATTAAGAAGTCGAAGAATTTCCTATTCAGAAGCATCGGTCCTAAATGCAACGTGGTTACAAGCGGCTTACCCATTATTTTTTTCAACAAGGCACCGCAAATAGTCGTAGAAAAAAACCTATTGTTAGCATGTATTACATCCGGCTTCTCTGATTTGCATATTTCTACTATTTTTAGCGGCAGGGAAAGTGAAACCGTTAATTGAACCCCAGTAGTCTCAGTTAAGCTTATTGGCTTATATCTATAAACCTTAATGCCCTCTAAAATCTCAAAACCTTTAGCCATAGCTGTGTTTAGCGTTGCAACTATTATGTCAACACCCATTCTTACAAGTCTCCTAGATACTTCGAAAACTACTTTTTCAACGCCTCCTCCTACATGCGGATGGAAATAATCTGTTAAAACTAGTATTTTCAACTTGAAATATTCCTAACCTGTTCTAACCCATAGCTCTCAAGTATCTTAGATAATGCTCTTTCATTAACATAAGGGGGGAGAGTACTGTGCAAGAGAATAAAACGAATAATGGATCCTATTCCCTTAGAAACTATCTTATTGAAAGCCCTCCAGGTTAATACGGATACTGCTAACATTCTTCTCTTATCCACCAGCAGTATCCTCCATTTTCGGCAAAACCTGGCGGCTTCTTTAATTACCTCGATCCTCTTGACGTGTGTTGCCTTAGCGTACATTCCTCTTCTAGATTTTATTCTTGCTCTTGAAAGAGCAACCACGAATATGAAATCCCTGTCTTCGGGATTGACCTTCCAGTATTTATCATGTTTGACAGCGTTAATCAGATCTTCCGCTTCCTTCCTCATTAACGACCTGAATATGCTTCCTTTCAGACTGCTCGTCATTTATCGAAACATAGAATATTCATGGGCTTTCGATTTTGAATGTAAATATGCATACATCGTCGCCTTTAGCAACGCATCTTTCTTCCGACAAGGAGATCTTATTCGTCTTTAGAACTTTGCTGATAAAACCTTGGAAGATGCCTCTTACTAACATCTCTAAAATTTCATGTAATTGATTATCCTTTGGAAAAGGAATGTTTTTAAACAATATTCTCCCGGAGGAAGTAGCGGGATCGAATTCAGTAAACACTTCTCCAAAACCCCTCTCCTTCAAGGCTTTTCTAATAACTATAAAAGCCTCCTCTTTATTGGAAAGCGTTTTTTCATTGGCAATGCTTTGTCCAATTCCAATCCCGGCGTAGTTTAGAATTATTCCGGAACCAGTTCCAAAAACCCTATTAACCTCGCTTGCTAATCCAGCTATATCGCTTGCCTTAAAAACTATCTTCTTCTCAAACTCTTTCAAAGATTCTTTAGAGGGAAGCATACTTATGACATCCTCCCTAAGCTTTAATCCGTAATTTAGTATGACTCCCTCATCCATCATCCTTTTCACACGTCTTTCAACTTCTTCAATAGACACGTCGGCAACGTGAGCAATATCCTCATAAGACGCTTTGGGATTTAAGTTTAATGCTGCAAGTATTTTCAAATCTGTTTCATCAAGCGTTGCCAAGGCTTTCATCCTCCGGTATGAGGCTGCAGCTCTACTACTCTGATTTTATAAAATTCGGCCAGTTCCCTTGCATCTCTTGTAAGCCTTGGCTTAACTATCAGCGTAGAATCCTTAATCATGTCTGCAACATCATTCCTTTTAGTGTAGAATCTTACTACTGGGGCGACTGTAATACTAGATATGTCGAAAATGATATCGCATACTATCGGCTTATCTTCACCAAAGACGCCTATGTCGAATTCGTGAGTTATCCCAGAGTTTCCCGTGATTTTAAAATTCTCTTCAACCCTTAAACCTATCATTGAAAGGTTTTCTATAAATTGCTTTCTGAAGGCGATACGTTCTTCCTCGTTCTTCTTCATCTCCTGCTCTACAGAAAGAGGCTTGACAACAACCTCCTCCGGTTGAATCATCCCATTGAACAATTTTTTAAGGGATTGTACAAGCGCATTGCTATTTGTCCAAAGTGCAGTAGCCTCCTTTCTCTCCATCCTGCTGCTTCCAGGAGGTTTGGTAAACAAGAGGAGTTGCTTGTTGTCGACTATTACAAAATAGGGTGCCGAAAGCCCTGGTGCCGCTACCTCCATTATTTCAGCATACTTCTTAAGGTAAGATATTATGCTTGAAGCCCTAGATATTCCGTGAGTGAGTATTTGCACACGAACGTTCTTCCTATTAAGATCTCTAACTTTGTATAATACTCCAGCATTGTATGCTCTTACGAGGTCTGCTCCAAAGGCTACGATATTAACCTCTTCCTTAGCTCCACTTAACATGTCTGAAAACCTAGCATATATCTGCTCCATGCCTTTAAGAAGCTGAAGCTTCTCCCTCTCTTCTAATACTGAGGGTACTTGTACTGTTTTCCAAATTTCTAGTAATTCCTCCTTACTCTTTTCCATAGCCATAACTTTCCTCCTCTCCGCATCGATCAAAATATCCAGGGCTTTCTCGAAGCCTACCGCAGAAAACTTAGCAGGGCGATCTAGACTCGCCTCTATAATACCCTTGTTCTGAAGACTAGTCAAAATATTGTAAACCTCTGTCCTGGAAATTCCCAGTGAACGCCCTATTTCGCTTGCAGTTATTGGTCCAAGCTTTAGAAGTTGTATGAAGACCTTGGCCTCATTGGGAGTTAAACCATATTCGCCCAGCTCTTCAAAAAGTTTTTCAAAACCTCTTAGACTTTTATCAAAAAATGTTTCTCCCTTCTCCATACTGTCTGTCATTATTACAACATACTTGTCAGAGTTATTAATTAACTTTTTGGATACGCGTCTAATATAGACACGTAGAGTATTTTGGAACTCCATTGAAAAAAGAGCACAAGCCTTAAGTATGAACAATCCCCACCTAGTTAAAATGCTTGGCCTAATCTTGGCCGCTGGAAAGGGAACTAGGATGCGCCCCTATTCCAATGCAATAAACAAAGAAATGTCATTAATAGGAGAAAGCCCAGTTATAGAGTATAGTGTAAGGGCTCTTGCAAACGCGGGCGTGAAAAAGGTTTTCATAGTACTCGGGGAGGGGAAGTGGCAAGTACTGGAATATTTGAGGGATGGGAATAGGTTTAACATTTCTATTTCTTATCTTTATCAAGATATGGGTGAAAAAGGGGAGAACAAAGGCACTGCCAAAGCTATTCAAACAGCTGAAAACTGGATAGAAGAAGATTTTATAGCGATCTACGGCGATTCGTTTTTCCATCCTTATGATTTCTTGAAGAGCGAAATCGAGTTCCACTTAAAGGAAGAGGCTGACGTAACCATGGGGGTTTACATGATGAGGGATCATAAGGATTACGGTGTTGTAGAAGTTAGTAACGATCGGGTTGTAAATATTCTTGAGAAAGCTGCTAAGGAAGATGTTGAGAAGGTTAGAGTAGACGACATGTTCGCCGTCAACTCTGGTCCTATAATCTTTACAAAAGAAGTTTTCTACTATATAAAGAAGACGAAGGCTTCCCCTTCAGGAGAATACTGGATAACGGATACAATAAAGCTCATGATTGAAGATGGAAAGAAGGTGGTTGCCTATAGGATACCTAAGGAAGTTTTCTGGAGGGACATTGGAAGAATGGAGCATAGGATAGAAGCAGAAGCATATCTCTTAAAGAAAATTAACCTTTAACTCTGGTTTGTCAATGATTTTTCGACAGCATCTTGAATAAGGCTTAAAGCATCTTTTAGACTAAGATCCGTCTTGAATTGAATACCGCCTATGTTCTCTCTTCCTCCTGCCTCAATTTCTTCTCTTTCTCTAAGCTTTTCGTAAACCTTGTTCAGATTAAGGCTTGAACGCGTAGCTATTGTGGCTGACACTGGCTTTCCTTTTCTCAACCCTACGCAAAGGATTACCCCTCTCGTGCTTTCTTCAAGCCTCAGCATCAAGACCCTTCTTGCTGCCGATTCTACTTGATCCGTAACATTATAAGTAAAATATGTGATATTGCCGGTAGTCTTTACGGATTCTTTCATCTTTTCAATAGCGTCTTCCACAATGCTCCATTTGCTAAGCTCTTTATTAACCCAATTAAAGAGACTGTCCCAATCCATTCTGTATATGGTCAGAGTGAGTTCTTCTCTAACCTTCTCTTTCATACTGTTTAAGAGGAATGCTTTATTCAAACTATCTGCTATTTCAGATTCTATGTTTCCTGAATCTATTTGATCAATTGCATCTAACAATCTTAACCCGTCTTCATCGATTTTAAAATCCTCTTCAAAAACATGATAGACCAGTCTGGAAACGCTCTTAAACCCGCTGTCGAATACTGCTTCATTTATTTTTGTCGCACCATTATAAAGCACTATTGAAGGAGAAGACTCGTGATGGTCTATCAGAACGTTATTACCTACGTATGTTAATCCCTTTGTCATGGGAAGCTCTATTAGTATACTCTTCATTACCCTAAGCGAACTTATTTCGCTATGCTTAGGATACTGTATTCTTGAAATATCGGTTTTTAAAACCCTTGCCAAGATTGCAGCAGTAAAGATTCCGTCGAGATCAGGGTCGCTCAGTATAGTGTATTCTGGGTGATCTTCTACAAATTGGAAGAGTATTTTCTTTCCCTCTTCGCGTTCAAAGCTCAAGCCATCGTCACTTTATATTCTAAAGGGTCTTTCCAGCAACTATATTTAAACTATTTTGTTAACCCCGTTAACTCTAAATTTATTGGGTTGGAAAAGAGTATTTGAGGAAGCTCCTATTAGCCACGGTTTTAAATCTTTCAAGATGATTTCAGAACTCCCAGAAGCAAAATTACTATTCCCATAGTTAGACAATAGTATGCAAATCTGTAAAAACTTTGTCTGGCTACATACTTTTTCAAAAGCCTTAAAACCAGAATGCTCACTACAGCGGTAATTACAACGCCGAAAAGAATATCTAAAAATTCCTTTTCAAAGGAAGCATCGTTAATTTTAAAAATGCACCCTCCTGTAATGCTTAAAACGGACAATAAGAGGGAAAACCTATATGCTTCGTCATGTTCTAAACCTGAGATTAGGGCTGTTGAAACCGTTATTCCCATTCTGGAAACACCGGGTATAATCGCAAACGCCTGTGCGAACCCTATTAGCAGTGCATTGGACGCGTTTAACTTACTCCTATGCTTAGAATATTTTGTCAAGTATAGGATTATGCCACTGATTAGCATTGCCACACCTGTTGAAAAAAGATTCGTGAAAATGTTTTCAAGAAAATCCTTCAGCAATAAGCTTAGTATTACAATAGGAATAGTGCCGAGCACTAAGTATTTTAATATCTTCCCTTCACTACTGGAAAAGTTTAGTTTAAAAAGTGTTTTAAACAGGGAATGTAGATCCTTCCTAGTGAAGAAGACTACCCCTATAAGAGAGCCTGCGTGAAGCACAATATCAAACGCAACTGAAACCTTAATGTTAAGCAACTCTTGGAAGAAAACTAAGTGCCCCGAGCTCGAGATGGGAAACCATTCTGTTAAACCTTGGACAATGCTTAGAAAAAATACTTCAAGAATATTGTGTTGGAAAACGCTACTAATCAATAGATTGGAAACAACGAAGCATGTAATGAGTAGTTGATATCCAATGTTAAGCATTGCCCTTTAATCTTCAACCTATTCTTAAAAAGTTTTTATGGGACATGAATTTATTCTATCTGAAACGCTCTCGCAGGATTGTTCTTAATAATCGTATTTACGAGGTCTTGATTAAACCCCTGTTTTTGCATTAGTGGAAGGAAACTTTTTACAAGATACTCGTAGCCTCTAATAATTCCACCACGAGCCTGGCCTATAGAATACCACCCAGAGTCTTGAGATAATAGCAATTGATTTTCAAAACCGTGTTCAACCATAGTTTTAATTAGCTTTAAAGTCTTATCGGCAGTTTCGCTGACCTATACGATCATATTCTATCCATGCCCCTCTTCTAGCAGCATTTCAAACGGCATTTTAAATTTTCTTCAGAATCCACATGGACAAATATCAACCTACTACCCCTTCCCTTCTTCAAGAATATCAAGCACAAGCATTGCTGTCTTGCCGCTTTCCATGTGGCATGCTATGACAACCCCCGTGGAGAGGATGCGGCGAGCAGCAGCTTTTATTGTTTTCTCATAAACAGGTCTTATTTCTCCAGGCTCTACAGCAATTTTAACGTAACCTGCTTTAACCCATATAATCTAGCATCTACAACCTGCTGTATTTAAGGTGTTTATCATAATCATTTTAACAACTAGAGGTTTTCCACGAATTTTCTTGCAGGAAACTCGTGTATATTGCCTTGAGGATCTATAGTCACGATGTTCTTATCCAGTCGGATCGCGGCTAGCAGGAGTGCTGAGCTTAAGATTCCGTCATCAGAATCCAGGCAAACAGCATCAACAGACCTAATACTTTCACAAAGCTTATCGGCAAGTATACTTATATCTCCAAAGTCGAGTCTTCTAACTTCAATAGTCGGGGGCCATACCCCCTCAGACCTAAGTCTCCTACGAAGTACCTTTAACTTGTCTCCCAACTCCTTCCTTGAATACGCTACCAGAAGCTGGGGGCGATATTTTTTAATAATATTAAAAGCATTTTCCACGGATTCTCCGATTGCCATAGCTAAACTAAACTTTAAGGCAGACCATTCCAAGACCAGTTTCCTAACGTGCGTCACAACTTCGTGAACATTTGTCTCAATCAAGGATGCGTATACAGATTTTGGCGACGTATACACATACACTGCATAATCCTCAATATCTTTTCTTACTTCAATTGTAGTATGGGCGTTGAACGGCCTGTTCCCTCCCCTACCATAATTGAAGCTTATAAGATATGATATGTTACCGTTTTCATCAATTTTCTCTTCACGTTTAACCTCTGATATCACAAGCTCTATTGCAGTACTGCTTTGGGGAAGTCTTTCGTAAAGATAATTGATGAACATTTCAACTTTCTCCAAAGGAATCCTAAGAGGAACTCGTACTTTCCAAGTTTCTCCGCGGACGGCTTTTTCTTCAATCTTCCATTTTCTTAAAAGAGATGGCGTTGTTATTCTTGCAGCCTTTAGAGCAGGAGGTACTGAAGCAAATATGGCGGTCAATGACGCGATTGTTATTAGGGAAAGCATGTCGATAGGAGAAGTCTTTACGTTAACGGGGAGAACGATATTCAGAATATCCAGTAATCTGAACATGATCATGCTCAATATGTAGCCGATTCCGCCCCCTATGAAGCCTAATACGCCTGCTTCAACAATGAAAAGACTGGAGATGTGGGTAGGGTTCAAACCGACTGATGAGAACACGAATATTTCGTTTCTCCTCTCGTAAATCAGAGTATAGAACATTATTGCGATGTTCAATACCGTTATTGTTATTGGAAAGACTATTAGGGTGCCAAAGATTTCTACGTAGCCTCCTCTAAAGTAATATGTCAAGCTTTCGGAACTGGGCAGGGTTGCTACAAAGTAGCCTCCCAAGGACGCTAAGCGTTTAGAAGCCTCTCTTGCTTGCATATTATTGTTAAACAGACAGTAGACTGCAGAAATACTCCCACCAAGTTTTTTAGAAGTTTGCACGTTCGCAATCAGAAGGTTGTTTCCTGGAACTGGTTGAGCCCCCGATTGCGAGCCGGGGGGAACATAGAAAGGCGAGAACTCGCTGCCATCAGGTTCCTTTATTTCCCTAATCAAATCACCATCAAATATGCCTACTACTGCTAGTCTTAACCCTTTGAAATATATTACATTGCCAACTTCTATCCCCAGGCTTTTTGCTAAATGCTTGCTTACAAGCACAGTATTGCTACTGTTGAAAAGCCTATCCATCGAGTTCTCTGGGTATGTAATGCCTTTAATAAAATGAAAAGAGGGATCGCCCACCGATATGCTCCTAATACCGTATATAGGCACTCCATCTACGTAGTCTATGGCACCATATGCTATTGGGCTCACCACCTTGTAATCTAGTGACAATATCTCTTTCTGCGACCCTATGAAAATTAAATCCTCAGAAGTGAGAAACTCTGACGGCCTACTTACAATAGACATGGGCGGTTTATCCGATGGACATGTTTTCGCAACCGTAAGCGTATTTGTCGCGAGAGATGCTCTCATTGAGGTTAATGTCGACATTGCAATAGCCATCGTTATTATGGAAATCAGTGTTAACAAGGTTCTAAGCCTTCTTCTCTTTAGATTTCCGATAGAGTATGATATCGCAATTGTTAATGCAGGTATTAATGAAACGCCTTTCTCACTCTTTACTTCTCCAAGGAAATAGGGCACTAGGAAAACCGCGAGTATTATGAACATCGCTAAATATACTCCAATCATGAGTTCTTGAATGGGGGTCTTCGAAAAACCTGGAAAAGTATGGTAGGATGTGGTCATAAGTATTAAGAAACTGATTATTGTAAACGTTGCGTATTGCTCTTTTTTCTCAATAAATATTGCGCCAATTGCTAAGGATAAAGCTACGACTATTGTGAAAACGAGAATCGCATTAGTATAGGCTTCTCTCAAAATCCTTTGAATACTTCTGGTTACTTCCTCTCCGGTTACAATAGCTTCTTGTTGATAAGACAATATCTTAAGAGGGTTTGAAGAATTCAGGGCTTCCGCTCCTAAGGTAATTATCTGATTCAGCCTATAGGCTTCTAAGCCTATGTAAAACCCTAGGCTTCTTGCTTCTTCCACCATCTTCATAGCCAATTCTATAGTCTTGTTAACAAAAGGCTGGTTTGATCTAGCTTGGGTAAGAGCTGGCTGATCCAGATTGGTTTCACTATTTCTATACAGTTTAACCGGTTGTTCAACACTACCTATCTCAACCACATTTCTCTTACCCTCTATAGACGTGGAAACCAATAGATGTAACGGGGTATCAGCTGGAACCACTACAATATTTCCAGTGATGTTTAAAAGATTAAGAAGCGATAGGTTTTCTGAAGAATATTCGAGTATTAACCGTTCCTGAGTTTTATTAAGCATAAGGATTCTTGTCTCTTGAAGAGGTATTTTCAACGTAGAAATAGAAGGAACGGCTGCTAGAACTCTTGCAACGGCACCGGGACATAGTGTAATCGTAATGTTTCTCTTCTCTCCTAAGGATAGTCTTCCTACGGAAATCTTTTGAGGAACATACATTTCTCTCTTGTTTAAGGACGGGCCCACTATTGTTATTTCAGCATTAGACGGTACTCCTACGATTGTTTCATCTAACGCTTTAATGAAAAAATAACTCTCGTTTACAAATATTAGGAAAAACTGAGGTTCCCTAGGCTTCGGATTTAACGATATTCTTAATATGGAGGCAGGTTTAACGATGAACTGCTTAGAATTATTATCTATCATCCTCCCATCAATAAAATCTAACCTTGTTGAAACCTCAAGCACATGCTCAGTATCCGTGTAATAAGGTGCTTCAAAAACATATTTTTCGACAAGAATAGCACCGGAGGATAGAGACGGTAATTTTAATTCTACTTTTCTTTCATATAAAATCTTATTGAAGGTTAAATCCTTTATAGTCCAGTTCAGAACAACACTCAAAGGATCTTCAAAAGCGTCGTTTACGACCCAAAGACTAACCCTTACCGTAGCCCCAGGGTTAAAACATAAAGATGTAAGATTACTGTAGTAGTCGCCATCTACAAATATTATAACATGCACAGGATTGAACGCATTCTTTATCTCATTATACGTATTCTTTCTGACCCCGTAGTAATCTATTATCGAGCCACTAGCCTGAGGAAAGTAGTCTGTGAGCGGGAAGATGCTCACTCCCATCGAATAATTATTCTTAAGCATCCTAGCCCTATCTATCGAGTGTCTTAAAACAACCGATTGATATTTTTGACTGAGATCTACCAGGCTAAATAAGTCATCAGGCCCTGTTAAACTAGTTGGAATAGCTCCGTTGAAACCCTTGTCCTTAAAAGTTTGAGCAACTTGCCAAAGATACGATATTGTCGCATTACTCCAGAAAGGCGAGTTTAAACTGGGGAGTCCAATTGGACTAATTATATTCGGGAAGGTGCTTCTATACGAGATATAGCCTGTCCAACTGCCAGTACCCCAGCCGTAGTCAAGATACTCATCATAATCTCCAGAATAGGGTAGGACTATGATGTTCCTATTCAGGTCTTTAGCCAGAGTGCTCAGCTCATAATCTAAGTAAAGGTTGACCCCGTAGCCATAATACGGCGATTTCTCGTTAAGCCAACCGGGTAAAGTATGGGGGCAGATAATTACTATCGAAGGATAATTGTATGTTAGCAATATCATTTCAATAAGCTGCTTCTTGACAGAGTCGGAGTATTTTTTAAAGCGGTCTAGAGCAGGGTAAGACCCTATCAGTGGAAAATCCAATTGAACAAGTAAGCCTTCTACGGATGTCGATTCATAAAACTCTTTGGGCTCAACATGTGCGAAAGACCTTAAGAAGTTGACATTCGCATCCTTTAGAAGTCTTACAGTTTCAAACGTTTTCCGAGTTTCTAGCATCGGGCCGATTCTGGAAAAATATGCTCCTCCTCTTAGAAAAATGCTAGCGCCGTTAACTTTAATATACGACTTTTCCCTTGAAAAACCTCCTTCTAAAAATCTTATTCCAAAAATGGTTTTGATAGAACCGGCGTACTGGTTATTTTGATATAGGCTAATATTGGCAAGATAAACAGCAGGGTCTCCAACATCCCATGGGAACCAGTAGGCGGGATCAGGTATTGAGGCCTCTAGCGTCCTCCATCCTGTTTCCTTCGGAGAAAGCCTTATTCTAAAGGATTGTTCTATTTCCGGTATACTGCTTGAGTTCAACCTCTTTATCCTCAGCCTTATGTTCAGATTTTCTTCAAAATCTTCTTTATTTTGAACCAAGATTCTGAACTTAACTAAAGCTGGATTTGAATACTTTTCCACATCAACTAGAACAAGATTTACGACAGGGCCCGTGGTTCCAACAAGCACGATATCTCTCCACACTCCGGTGAAAGCATCACGCATGTTTGGAAACACTTCTGAGAAAGAGTATGCCCCCGCTGGATATATTCTGGATTCGAAGGAACCTTGAATGGGAGATTCTATATGCATTGTTAAAACATTGTTTCCCTCCCTGTTGATAGCGTCATCCACATCGAAGAAAAAGGGGGAGAAGTAACTTGCGTGCTCTCCCAAATATATCCCATTAAGCCATACTTTTACAATACCCCAAACCCCGGAGAAAACGATCCTCAGCTTTTGACTCTTCATTCCAATAGGCACTTTAAACGATGTTCTAATCCATATGGAATTGTTTAAACTCGTTGCTTTAAGTAAGAAAGGTACGTTAATTTTACTCCATGAACTATCGTTGAAAAGAGTGCTATAATAAATGTTAATGTTTCCATTTTTAAAGGAGTCAACCTTGTATCTGAATTCTCCGACAAGCCTTTCTCTAGAAAAATAGAAGTAATCAAAAGGTGAAAAATGTTGAGCAACTTCGTTCAAAAAGTTTTCATAAGGTTCTTTAGAGAAGGTTCTTAAAGCAGGCATGACCAAGGCGGCCAGTAAAATCGATATTGAAACTAGGGTTAGTGGAATTTCAATGCTTCTCTTCAACACCATGCTTTAATCCGATTAGGGAATGTGCGCATATAAGTTTTGTTGAACTCCACTAACGATCAAAACAACATTTATAAAAAACAGCCATTCTCCCTAGAGAAGAAGAATGGTTGAAAAGCTGCCTAGAATAATTGGAAAAGTAATGAAGGACAATTTTCATTTCCTCTCTTTGATAATTCTACTTATTTACACATTTTTATCTATAAAAACCATATTCCTGGAAGGCATGATTCCTGGTGGCGATAATCCCGTACATTATGTTCATTCCTATCTTACAGCAGTATACATGCTTCCAAAACTAGATATTTTAGGTTGGGATCCGTTTAATCAATTCGGCTGGGTTTTCAACCAGTATTACAACCCCGGCATGAATATTTTCGTTTCCTTCGTATACTACTTGTTCTTAGGATTATTAGATTTTCAGGCGGCATATAAAATTGCTTTTTTCCTCACCTATTTTCTGATGGCTCCTGCAGTCTTTATATTCGTATACGCTTTGACAAGTGACAAAATTGCTACCGTAATCGCTTCCCTCCTTTCCATCACTACATTTGTAGAAGAGAAAGAATGGCTTGATGCAGGATTGAAGCAGATGTATTACATAGGCATGGTGCCAGAGAGGCTTGGTTTAATTTTTGCATTCTTCAGCATAGCTTTGCTGATTTACAATTTTAAGTCAAGGTCTTTAAGAGAAACACTGTTCCTAACAGGAGTTTGCTCTTTATTCTTTTCAATAACAGTATTAACTCATGTAATGATGGGGGTTTTCGCAGCATGTGTAGCAATTCTCATCTGTTTTTTCACTTCAATCGAGCTAGTGTTAAGTACTTTCAAAGATTCCGGAAAACAAAGTCTTAAACCCATCCTAAAGAAGGGAGGGTTCCACTTCTTAAAACTTGCTTCAGTAGGCATGCTTTCCCTAGGGATGACTCTTTTCTGGATAATCCCGTTGTTTCAGACTTTAGATAAATATCACAGTTTCCCAGCGATTACATGGGCATGGGGACCATCTGTTCTTCAAGAGATCTTTACTAGCATGCCTTGGTACTTATTAATATTCTACAGTATTGGTGCATTCTCGCCAGTTCTAGCAGAAGAAAAACCCTCCTTCTCATCCTTAGCCTCATGTAGTACCATACTCATATTACAATTCGTCAGCTTGGTTAATCTTTATGATGGCAATGTTGGGCTGAGACTCATCCTTGCCTTTATTACGTCGCTAGTGCTTTTCCTCTCGTCTAAAAACTATTCCATATCCTTTTTACTGGCTTCAATATCTATTTTCAGCTTTCTTGCAACAGGCCCAGAAACTTATCTTGTATATTTCGGTCCAGTGAAATTAGACCTTCTCAGTATAATTCCCTTTGCTAGAAACTTCGGCTATTCCAAGTTCAGCGCCCCAAGTAGAATGCTGATACTTTGTCTATCAGCAATTGGTTTCTCAAGCCTCTCTAGGAAACTATATTCATTATCCGGTAGAATGAAAAAGTTTTCAACGATTCCAATGGTGTTAGCAGGATTATTAGCTTTCCTAATAATAAACGCTTCCATAACTGCTCAAGCGCAGACTACTGACTTCTACTACCCTTGGTCTAGAGAAAAGGTGTTTAAGCTGACTTCAGACCACGCGGGCTTCAGCAAGATAAATGCACTTATCAGCTGGGTTAAGAATAACGTACCAGAAAATACTTACACACTGCTTCAAGACACGTTGGATTTTGATAAGAATGGGATCCTAGAGAACTCCCACTATGTTTATACGGCATCCCTAATGCTTAAGCCTGTTGTAGGAGGGTGTTTCGGAACCAATTATATAACTAATCCATACGCTAATTCTGAAGGCGACTACCTTTTGGGTTTTAAGAAAGATGAATTGTTAAAGGATAGAAGCATCATTCCAAGGCTTATGGATGAGCTTGGAATAGGGTATATTGCACTACACGACCCCTTATTAATTAACGCTTTAAACTCTTCCAGTGATTTTAGACTTGAATACTACGATGGATTATATGCAGTTTTCAGTAAAAACCCGCTTTCAAAAATAGTTTCTATCGAAGGCGAGGGTACAGTAGAATCTGTTAATTTCACAATAAGCAGGATCGAAGTAATCGTATCCGGTGTCTCTGGCAACGAATCCAGCCTGATAATCAGACAAGTAAACTTTCCGGGTTTCACAGCGATTGTTAATAATGAAACTATTCAATTAGACACGTATTACCCTAATATACCTAGTGTGATAGTCAGTTGGCAGGATTATGTTCCAACAGTATACAATTTGAGAATCCCATTCATTAAAATTAGGCTTCCACCAGGCTCTAATAAAGTGATACTGGTCTTTAAAATCCAAACTATAGGAAGCACTGTCTCTCAAGTTGCTTGGCTAATATTCTTACTATTAATAATTCTAGGCACAGTTATGGAAATTATACAGCGGTTTAAGAAGAAATGGAATTAAAATATTACTTAATAGAGCTTAGAGTTCAAGAATCATATAAAAACCTGCTAATACTTTTAGCACCATTCTTCAGTAAGAAGCTTCTAGATCTTAATTACTATCAAAACCTCCTGCTGGGTTTTGCAGCACTCTTCTTAAACTCCAGCGCCTGTTACATATTTAACGATATTAAAGATGCAGGCTTTGATGCCTTCCATCCTCGAAAGAAGAATCGGCCTATTGCAAGCGGCAAGATAAGGAAGTCTTCAGCATTATTATTCTCTGTAATGCTTTTAGTATTTTCGTTATTAATCTCCTACTGGATAGGGACCAGTTTCTTGTTACTCTGCCTACTGTTATTTCTGAACTCGGCTGCATATTCTTTTCTCTTGAGAAACATAGTCTGGCTTGACCTTATCAGCATATCTTTAAACTATGTTTTCAGAACTTTAGCAGGATGCTATTTGGTCGATGTAGTTCTCTCACCTTGGTTATTAATGGGAGTTTTCTATATTTCTATGCTTCTTGCATTAGTTAAGAGAAGAGAGGAAATAATTATTCTAGACAGACCTGAGCTTCATCGGAAAACTCTTAAACACTACTCTATAAGCATCATAGATCAAGCTATCACAATACTCTCGACGCTCATATTAATATCCTACTCACTTTATACTCTTCACTCCCCATACTCTAATAATCTTTTACCATTCACGATTCCACTCGTAACTTTAATAATCCTAAAGTTTATATTTGTTTTGAAGAGCAGTAGAGGAAATAATATGATTATAAGGAAGGTATTAACTGACAACATCATAGCAATAAGCTTATTTACATGGCTTGTTGTAACGACTTATTTAATATACTTCAACCAATGTTAAGAAAGTATCCGGTACAGATCCTTATTTTTATATTCTAGAATAAATCAATTAAAGAATAAAAGAATAAAAAAATAGAAAAAGGGTGCTACTTCTTGCGTCTCAGAAGTATTGCTACTACAATCACTATGATAATTATTACTACTACTATTGCGATGATCATTTCTGTTGAGATTCCGGGTGTTGGGGTTGGTGTTGGTGTTGGAGTTGGCGTAGGTGTTGGTGTGGGTGTTGGTGTTGGAGTTGGTGTTGGAGTTGGTGCAACGCCTGCAGGCTTTAATCTTCTTACGTATTCACGTACGTGAGCCTGTGTACTTCCACAGTATGGGCCTGCTGGCAGTAGCGGCTTGTCCTCGTTGGGCCATCCCTCCCAGTATTTCGTGCTGTAGATGTACCAGTTGGGGTGTCCTCCCTCAGGTATTATCGGAAGCTCTTCGAGGATGATCTCCTGTATGCGCTGAGCAATTCTCCGTCTTTCTGCACCTGTCGCAGTATCAAGGCTTTCGATGAGCTCTATGAGTTCTGGGTTGACGTAGCTGCCGTAGTGGTTCCAGCAGCCGGAGTATGTTCCGACGAACATCTGCGTGTAGCGCTCATACATGTCGTTGTTTATGCCGGCGTGCATGCAGTAGTCTGCGAAGTCGTAGGTGTTGGCATCCATCGCACCAGTGTAACCACCCCAGTCCTTGAAGTCAATGGTCATAGGTATGCCGAGGTTCCTGCTGACGGACTCTGCCACGGCAAGGTCTATGGCGTTAACGTCAGTCCATCCTACGATATCCATAATGGCCCAAGTGCCAATGTCAGATTCGCCGAGCTTCACGTTCACACCAGGCTGGTCGGGAAGCTGGTCCGCGATTGTGAAGCCGTTGGCAAGCCACCATGAAGCCTTCTTCTTAACCTTACCGACTACAAGGTCGATATCACCATAGTAGTCCATCATCCTCCTTACCCAATCCATGCTCGGACCATCCTTAGTATACCAGGAATCGCCGACCTTAATGCAGTGCTCGCTTAATATTGCTATTGCCTGAGCCGCATACTGATACATGTTCTTGCCACTGTAAGTCCCGTACTTCAAGATGTATTCTCTCTCAAGAGTTGAGTTCACAAGCTCCCTTGCTGCAGCATCCGTCCACGGTAACAGCAATGGGCTAGGATCGAACAGGTACCCCGCGGAAGCGAGGTTAACCTTCTCATAGTCTATAACCATGGTTATAGCCTTGCGCAGCCATGGTTCGCATAATGGATACTTTCTATGGTTCGGAACTAGCAGGAGTGTGCTGCTCTCAGGGAAGTACGGCGGGTTCTTGAAGTAGGTGTGTAGGAATCCTGGTTTCTGCCACACGTCCGGGGGCACGTAGTTGCCGTCCCAGTCTATCATGCCGGCTTGGAGGTCGGCGTAAATGGCTTCGTTGCTACCGTAGTAGTTTCCACCCCTGTATCCGAAGAAGTCTGGAGCTGGTTCTCCAAGGACGTTCTTGCCCCACCAGAGCGGGTTCTTCTTCATGATCGTGTAGGCTTTCCTAACAGGGTCGTGGTACCATGGGAGGTACATTCCTGAGGCTACTCTCCACTCCGCTGGGAAGTCTGGCTTAGCCCAGTCGTTCGTGAAAGCATTGATGTTATCCCATGAGCCGGCGTAAACTTCCTCCCAAACGTCCTTGGGCAGTATGGGGTAGGCGCGAGTCAGGGTGCGCCATACTACCGAGCTGTACCTGTACTCATCCTTCAGATGGACTATGAAAGTCCTCTCGTCGACTATCTCGAACTCCCTCATCCTGGTCTTAAGGCCACCCATGTAGTATGCTGAAGGAGGAGAGTCTGGGAACGCCCCGTATAGGAAGAAGCTGTACTTAACGTCCTCGGTGGTTATCGGCCTGTACTGCTCTATACCAGCGGTGCTCACCTCAGTGGTGCCACTCCAAGCACTCCAATCAGTTATCTTAACCCAGTATATGCCGCTTCTCAAAGTAACCTTTACCCCAAGCCCATCGTTTATCCACTCAATGCTCTCGCCAAGCTCCTTTATCAACTGGCCGCTTGCAGCATCAACACCGAACATAGGCTCGTACATCAGCACGACATCCCAGCCGCAAGCACCCTCAAGCTGAGTAACAGGGTTGAAGTTTGACTCGTCAGGCCAATAGCCGCAGCCCCAGACGATCTTGTTCCTTGGGATTTCTCGCTGAGCGCTTGTCAGCGGAACACCTGCGGGAAGGACTATTGCCAGAAGAAGAACGACAGCAACAGGCAGCGTTTTTATAAAGGAATGTTCTTCCTTACCCATCTTTATCACCTTTTACAGTCTTAAATGAATTATAGGTATTTAAAAAGTTTTCTGAATACCAATATAAAAACAGTAATTTCTTCCGAATACTGATACAAAAACATTAATTTCGGTACCTAAAAGGTATTTTGCCAGAAATTCAGATGTTTAACAGAAAATGAGTCTATTTTTATAACTCTTCAGGCGTCCACTCCCATTTTTCATAGAGTCTCGGAGCGCTTGCGAGCAGCGTCTTAGTATACGGGTGTTTTGGGTGGGAGAATATTTCGTCAGTCGAACCTTCCTCAACAACCTCGCCCTTGTTCATAACAAGTATTCTGTCAGACAGGTATTGGGCTTGCCCAATGTCATGAGTTATGAACAATATTGATAACCCTCTTTCCTCTTTCAAATCCAATAAGAGGTTTAATATTCCTGCACGCGTGGAAGCATCTATCATACTAGTCGGCTCATCGGCTAACAGTAGTTCAGAGCCTACTAATAGAGCCCTTGCCACTAAGATGCGTTGCATTTGTCCCCCGCTCAACTGATGGGGGAATCTTCCTAATACTTCGTCAGGGTTTAGCATAACTGTCTTTAGAGTAGACCTTATCAAATCGTTTTTCTCGGTGGATGAAAGACTATCGCTAACGATGCTGAGTGCCTTATCCAGAATACGGTCGATTCTGTAGAACGGGTTGCAGGCAGAATACGGGTCTTGGAAAACCCCCTGTACCCGCTTGTAATAATCACGAATATCGTATGAGAATATGCTTTCACCATCCAAGAGAATATCGCCTGACGTCGGTTCGATCAGCCTTAGTATCATTCTTGCAACCGTTGTCTTACCGCTACCGCTCTCACCGACCAACCCTACTATCTCGCCCCTTCTTATGCGAAAGCTAACGTTTTTCGCACCAACTATCGTCTTCTTCCTTATAAGGCCGGAGGTGTATATTTTAGTCAGACCCTGACATTCTAATGCTTCCATCACCTACCACCCTTACTATAAAGCCAGCAAGAAACCTCCCTTTTACCCTTTTCGGAAAATATTACCGGGGGTGCCTCGGTCTTGCATACCTCCATAGCATATGGGCATCTTGGGTGAAACCTGCAGCCAGGCGGCGGGTTTCTTAAATCCGGATGCTCGCCAGGTATGCTCTTTATGTAACGTCCTCTTCTCCTCCTTCCAGGCTCATAAGATACTATAGAGGAAATCAGCCCCTGTGTGTAGGGATGGAGCGGGGAACCTATTATGTCCTCCATGCTCCCGGTTTCAACAATCTTGCCAGCATACATAACTACGCATCTGTCGCAAATCTGTCTCAAGGTGGATATATCGTGAGATATGAATAATATGCTTTGAATAATGCCTTCCTCTTTAAGATCCATAAGCGCTTTCACCATGCGTTTTTGCGAAACCACGTCCAGCGCTGAAGTAGGCTCGTCTACTATAAGGAGTTTGGGATTCCACAAGGTTGAAATCCCTATTACTACTCTCTGTTTCATGCCGCCGCTTAACTCAAATGGATAACGGTCTAGCACCGATGGTTCCAGCCCTAGTTTTTTAAAGTGCTCTGCTGCCATCTTGACGATTTCTTCCTCCTTGGGCTTCTCTCCAGTACGTTCATACATGACATCTAGCAAAAACTTCCTTATTTTCTTCACCGGATTCAGAGACTCCATAGATGCCTGGGGCACATAGGACATCCGTTTACATTTGACCTCTTTCCTCAAAATTTCAGGATCAATCTTGTATATTTCAAAGCCGTCGACAATAATTCTACCGCCTTCATAATATAAATTTCGCGGTGGGGAACCAGAAACTAATTCCGCAAGCGTCGATTTCCCACATCCCGATTCTCCAGCAAGACCAACTACTTCACCGCTTTCTAGCGAAAGCGTAACACCGTCGACGCCATGAACTACGCCGAAAGCACCCCTGTAGTACCCCTTTAAGTCTTCAACTTCAAGTAGAGCTCCAGCCATTTTCCATCACACCTTGCGTAATCTGGGATTGAACACTTCATCCATACCAGCATGCATTATGAAGATTGCTGACAAGAGTAGAGTCAATACGACTCCAGGCGGGATGTACCACCACCAAATGTCTCGCCAAGACCTCACCGGATTAGTCATACAGTTATAAAGCATGCTTCCCAGCGTAATATGAAGCTGAGGTACTGGACCTACGCCAAGGAGGCTGATTCCTGTTTCAGCCAACATGGCTCCACCCATGAGTAGTACGAATACCATCGTAACATAAGCCATCATATTTGGCAAAACCTCCTTCAACACTATATCTCTACTTCGCATTCCAGACAATTTTGCAAGGTTTACAAATTCCCTCTCCTTTAAGCTAAGCACTTGAGACCTTATTGTCCTCGCTGCCCAAGGCCACGAGGTTAATGCTATTAATGAAGCTACGAGTAAGATTGATCTTCCTTCTTTTTCAACAACTGCTGAGAGAATTAATAATGCCGGGTACACTGGGAAAACCATAATAACATTTGTGATAAAATTAGCAATGTCGTCAGCTAAACCTCCTTTGTAAGGGCCTAGAGCCCCCACCAAGACAGCGATCAGGGTTCCTAAGCCTCCGCCAACGATCCCGACGAATAGCGAGTTACGGATCCCGGTGCATAATTGTGCAAATAAATCCTGCCCCCAGGGATCAGTTGTACCAAGCAGATGTCCAGGTGTCAACGGAGGCAATCCTCTTTCTTCATAATTGTATTTCAACGGATCTGGGGTTAGGAATGGCCCTACTATTCCCAGCAAGGCTATTGCCATCACAATCGAGAAGCCGATTTTGAATTTTCGATTAAGGATTAAGAGTGACCATACTCCTGCAACTCGTTCTAAAAACTGTCCAGAAATCTTCTTCATCATGCTCGACCTCCTATTCGAATCCTCGGGTCCACAAGCCCATATAGAACGTCTATTATAAAGTTGCCGACGACTACTACAACCATAACGACTAGAAATGAACCGAAGATCATTGAGTAATCTGGACCACTAACTACTGATTGATACATCAATCTTCCTACTCCTGGCCATCCGAAAACCATTTCTATTACTGTTGTCTCTCCAATTAAGGCGTTCAAATATAGGTTTAGGCCAGTGAATTGTGGAAGTATCGCGTTTCTTTGAGCGTAAGACTGCACCTTGTTTTTCCTGAAACCCAATGCTTCAGCATACCTTATATAGCCGGAATCCAGTTCGTGGATAACCATAGACCTCATTCCAGTAGCCCATCCTCCTAAGTAGACTATGAATAATGAAAGGAACGGTAGGCAGAAGTAGCGAAGCTTATCTAAGAAGGCTGCGAGGCTCCAAGTTTTAATGTCCCACCAGAGCATAGGCAGGATTTCTGGAGTACCGTAACCGTAGGGAGGGAATATCTGAAGCCTTATGGCTAAAAGGTATATGAGAACCATTCCAAACCAGAAACTCGGTAGCCTGTTTGAGAAGACTGAGAAGAAATATACGAATTCGCTTAATTTGCCTCCTATGTACGCAGCCTTAGCACCAATCCAGTTCCCTAACAGAAAACTTATGACAAGCACAGGAATAACCAGTTCGAGGGTATAAGGTATCCTGCTTCCAACAATCTCGGCAACCGAGTTCCCAGGATAAAGAGTTACTGATATACCCAAGTTTCCTCTTAAAAGATTGTTCCAGAAGAGTATGTATTGTTCCAACGGAGGTTTATCAAAACCGTAGTATTTCATCAGATCCTCCCTTATTTTTTGCACATCTACTCCGGGAATGTATGTTCCTGGAGGGATTAAACGATCGACTGGATTTCCAGGAATAAGGCGAGGTATGAAGAATACAAGGGTCACGGCGACGAACATTACAATAGCATAGAAGATTATTTTCTTGATGAGAAACATCACGAATGGGTGTGCAAACGGGTTTTTCAATTTCAATATTAACACCCGTGTCGGTAGAAAGGACTAGGCTATATAAACTTTATGATTAATATGTTAGAAACTTGTTTGCAACTACCAGATGACTCCTTAAACATGATTCGGAACATTTGCGCCATATTATCAGCGACAAGATTAACTCGTTTCTGGAAATTCACATGTGATTTCTATTGCTTCAGCACATTGATTTCAGTTACTGCCAAAATTATTTCTTCTGCAAAAAGGTTTATGGCTTCAGGCCCGTTGGCAGTAATAATGTTCCCATCCCTTACTACGCTTCTATGAGTATCCACTATGGCTCCATGAGCTTTTAAGTCATTTATCATCCTCTGGTCAGGCCAGCAAGTAATGCTAACCCCATTAACCAAGTCGGCCGCTGCAAGAACCCAGGGACCATGGCACATTGCTGCAATAATCTTCCTTTTAGAAAAGCCCTCAGTCAGTATTTTGAAGACTGTCTGATTCTGTTCATGGCGAATCATATTATATGGACCATCTCCTCCTGGAATGAAAATAACATGATAATGGGAAACGTTAACCTCGTTGAATGTAATCTCGGGCATACAGCTACCGCCATGGCCTTCAACAATCTCAACTTTGAAACTCACAGTGTTTACTTCCGCACCCTCTTTCCTAAGATGGTCAATAACCCCTGTGTATTCAGTGTAATCGAAGCCCTCAGCCACTATAGCCAAGACCTTAACTCCCTCTAACCTATGTTTACTTGTTTTTCCGATCCATGAGTAAAGATAGGAACCGATGGCAAAACCTAAAGCAATAGTCAACGCGAATGTTAAAACATATGCTCTTCTCATAGTTAATTCTTCCTTTTTAAACATTTTAAATCTTTTTACAGAAATGTTGGAACCTGTTGAATAAAATCGTTCATTACATCTGTGCAATTTTTGAGTTAAAATCTTGGAAACTTAAGCCTACCAATGTATTCCAATATCCACTTGACAAGCCCATCATAAGCCTCCTCGCCTTTCAGAGTCAAGTAAACAACGTCTTCAGTATCTATTTCTACGAAACCCTCTCACTCATCTAATCCAAGTTTTCACAAGCCTGTTATAAGCCAAGTCGCATGCAGCGGCTAAAGCTGTTCTCTTCATACCGTTATTCTCCTTGAGTGTCTTGATGATCCTAGCAGCTACGTAAAGGTCAGGCTTCGAGTCTCGCTCCCTTGAGCTCATTGTACAACCATCTCAAATCAATTATAAGGAGGTCAATGGATTCAACATTACGATAAAACTCTCTAACGTTATTCTTATTGATCAACAAAATTATTGGCATAGCTAAAATAAGCGTAGTTAAGCCAGTTACATTTCTATTCGCCCAGAATAAGGGGAAGGGTAGAAAAATGAATAAGAATTGAAAAAATCGGCAGAATTATGATAAAGCCGAGAAATAACCAATTAAGCATCTTAATTGCCAGCCACCATTTTATCATCATGATTCCACTAAACAGGGAGTCCCAATCAGTCTCCATAAGAAGCTTGATTGCAGCAGGAGCTCCCTCTTTAAGAATAGAAGCCCACTCTCTCGTCTTGATCTTTTTTACCTTCATCTCGATGAGGAGTAGGCCAATTAATACTGTCCATAGAGAAGGCAGTAGGAATAGGAGTTTCAAGAAATACTTCTATTCTACTGGTTTATCCGTAGAGACGTAGTGTTCACCGTAATAAGCATATAGAGAGAATTCTCTGGGAAGGACAGTAGTGAAAACATATTCCTCTTCACCCGAGAGGTTAATAATTCCTTTTTCGGTAGTGATAATGTTACTTTACTATCTATAGTTGGGTGAATACAGACTTCAACTCTTACAAAGAAGCATTCATGCTTAAGCACGATTAGAGTTGCAGGGCTTTCATATATGGGAATGGAACTATGAATTTGAGATCCTGGTTCGGGCTGATAGATGATGAAATCGAAATCCATATCGTAAAAAAGGTAAAGAAACAAAAACTCGATTACCATAACTGTAAATAACACTGTAGCAAATAAAGGCTTCACTACGCTTATTTTACTTTTCACATACTAAGATGGTAATGCTTAGAATATAAAATAAACTCACTCAGAGATAGTATACTTTAAAAAACAGGATGAAGACAATACTTCGCAGGAATTGATTATTAAAAGTTTCATTGCAGGTCTCTTGGAAACAAACTGCTACCTTGTTGCTTGTCAGGAAACTCTGAGTGCTATACTAATTGATGCGGGCTTCGATGAAGAAGCTGAAGCAATAACGGTCATTAGAGAAATAGAGAAAAGGAATCTAAAAGTTAAATATGTTTTGAATACTCACTGGCATCCTGACCACACTGCGGGCAACGAATACTTTAGAGAGAAACTTGGAGCATTGGTTATCATACATAAAGACGATGCGCCTATGCTCAATGCTGGAGCTTCCCTATTAGGTTTAAAAGTAAAGCCGCATAGGCCTGACAAGACTGTAACGAATGGGGATTTAATTGAAATAGGGAAAACATGTCTTAAGATTATTCACACACCTGGTCATACGAGGGGGAGTATATGCGTGTTAGGAAAGGGGGTCGTCTTTACTGGTGATACGCTTTTCGCAGGGTCTATCGGGAGAACTGATTTTCCAGGAGGATCCTTTGAGGAGATAATGAGATCCATAAAAGATAAGCTAATGACGCTTTCTGAGGAGACTTTAGTTTATCCAGGTCACGGACCTTTTTCAAGCATCGGTAAGGAGAAGAGGACAAACCCGTTTCTAAAAGATATTTAGTCAAGTACCGACTTTTGTATTATTTCTGATTTCAAGACAACATTGTAATTCCTTTAAAACTCTTTTCCATCCCTTGATTTTCCTCGTTTTCATAATTCTAACATAATCCATTATTTTTTGCTTATCGACAATCTCTAATAATTTCGGCACCATATCTTCTTTTAACGGATAATTGAGATGAATAGTATCTATCAGCGTTTTTTCTGGATCAGAAATTCTTATCCATTCGTCTATTTCTTCCATATACTTTAGTTCATACCCGAAGAACATTTTTTCGGAAATTCTTCTTAAGACTATTTTAAAGCCGGAGATCTCCCTTTCTCCAAGCCTGGCTTTTAACGAAGCATGAGGCGAAAGAACAATTACTCTCGGTACTTGTTCCCAAGCTCCATGGAGAAAGGCGGCGCTCCCCAAGCCGATGTAAGACCTTGGAATTGCTTTGGTAATCATGTAAGGAGATTTTTTGAAAGTGTAAATTCCTTTAATCAACTCCACAATTTCACCTCTCTTCCTCAAGTTATGTATAAGAATTTTTGCATAACCTTCTCCAACCCTATTCTCAACAGTCCTGAAAGTAAATAGGCTCGCCTCCCTCAGTTCTTTAAGGAGAGCATCATACTTAACTAATGGCATCTTTTTTAATCCTCCTTACAATAGTTTCGAAACTCGGAGACTTGCCCACTAGAATTAGATCCTGCAACCCCTGAAAATCTTTCGGTTCAGAATTTAAGAAAGAAGATAGCTTGTCTAAATCTTCACCTACCTTATTCTTGTCGCATAAATCTATTAAATAGAAGATATCATAGAGGTCTTTAGCAGACCTACGGTTTATGAAAGCTTTCACTTTCTCTCTCAAGAGGCTTTCAGGCGTAAGCGTAACCACAACCATACTGCTCCCATCCACAAGCCAGAAATTCGCTTCAGTAGTTTCAATATCCTTGGGAGCGGGCGAAGCCTCTAGCTCGATAATGGCATCGTTACCTATTTTTAAGTAAAGGACTTTAGACGAAGTTATTTTTGATTTAAGTACCTTGAAAATCTTTGCCGAATAGAAATAATCAGCTAAATCCTCAGGATTATTATGATAAACATCTATATCATAAGAGAATCTTTTCCCGCCGTAAACTCTCCATACCGCCGTACCACCGTGAAGGATAAAATCGAAGCTTTTGGAAAGCTCCATCAAGAGTAAATCCTGAAGCTCACCAATACTAAGAAGCTTTCCTTTCAGTATTTTGAATAGCGGAATCCTATGAAACATATATTATTTGTTTACCAAGGTTATATATAAGTATAACCCTGGTCAACGTATTAGTGGTATTTTGAAACCACATTTTGGACATGTGTTGTCAACAGTTATTACATTGCTTACGACTATGAATCCAAAGCGTTTTATTAAAAGTTCTCCACATTGGGGACACCAAGTATTCTCATACCTATGCCCAGGGACATTACCGATATAGGGGAACAATACTCCCAAAGATCGAGCTAACTCCCTTGCCTTTTCTAAAGTTTTAACAGGTGTAGGGGGTGCATTAAACTTATACTCCGGATGATAACGCGTAAAGTGAATCGGCACATCTGGTCCAAGTTCTTTAAGATGCTTTTCTATTAACTGCCTCAGACATTCGTCGTCATCGTTTACTCCGGGAATTACGAGATTAACTATTTCTACATGGAGGCCGAGTTCCCTAGCCCTATGAGCATTCCTCCAGACTATTTCAGCCTTAACTCCTCCACAATATTTTTCGTAAGCTTCTTCATCACCCTTAACATCGAATTTTATAGCATCTAGGCCAGCTTTTGCAAGAGCCTCCAATGCTTGAACTGTCATATACCCGTTTGAAACATAAGTATTGTAAAGACCCCGGCTCTTAGCTATTGGAAAAAGATCCAAGCTGTACTCAAGCAAAAGGGTGGGTTCATTAAAAGATATGGAGGTACCGCTACAGCCATTACTCCAAGCAATACTCAAAAATTCCTCAGGGCTAACGTAATTAGCCTTCCCAGGGTCTGGTTGGACTTTAGAAATCTCATAATTTTGACACCAAGGGCAGGCGAAGTTGCAACTCCATGTACCTACAGTAAGGGCAAAGGTACCGGGATGAAAATGGAAGAAGGGTTTTTTCTCGATAGGGTTTGCTGAGATAGAAGAGATGTCTCCGTAGACAATCGTGTATAGTTTTCCCTCAACATTCACCCTGGTGCCGCAGAATCCCTGAGAACCTTCTTTAATCCTGCATCGGCGCTCGCAGGTTAAGCATACTGTCTCGTTTTCACCAATCTCCTCATAGAACCTCGCTTCCTTAACCGTCGAGTACCGCGTAAGCTCAGTCCACTTCAACGTTTTTTAAAAAGCTTCTAGAAGTAAAAGTCTTTCTCTAATGAAACTACTTTTTGGGTAAAAAAGATTGGTTTCTTATAAAGCTTCCTTAATTATAGGATACTTAGTTAACTCTGCATCCAGCTTTAAACCCGTCTAATGAAAACCTATATAATGCATCCTTAAAGCTTTTTAAAATAATTATATTATTATGAGAATCTCTCTGCCTTTTAAGATTCTTTATACAAATATTAACTTTGGAATTTGGAATACCGAAGACTTAAATAGTTGTGTTAATTCTCTTTCTCCTAATTTAGGAATAGAATGACGGGAAAACAGATTATTGCTTGCATACTATCTTTGGCAGGAGCAGTTCTAATCCTTTTCAGCGGAATACTTCTGGGAATAATAGCCATTTTACTGGGGGTAATTATATCATTTACCAGATGGATACCTATAATTGGGTTACTTTTTGAATTTTTTGGAGAAGAGCTAACATCTTTGGGAATATGGTTGATTATAGTGACGAGTATAATCGGGGTATTAATAATTATTGGTGCTGTTATGATCCTCTCAAAAAGTAAGAGCAGAGTTATAAAAGGCTCAATATTAGTCATTGCCCTTTCTATAATTGCTGTCTTCTTTATTGGGGGATGCTTCTCACCTATGGGCATTGCCTCACTAGAAACTTTATTCTACGTAGGCATCTTACTAGAGATGATCGGCGGCACACTCGGTCTTCTCTGGAGGCCTTCAGACCCGTCGCCTCCACCACCCCCTCCTTAACAGAATCGTTTCGACTTTTCTATTCTTGGAATTGAAAATAACCAAAGGCTTGAAAATTTCAAAACGGTTACCGTAAGAAGTTTACAAACCCATTAAACACTCTACTTTTTTCTTAAGAGGCTTAAGCTCAGCGCTTTCGAGCATGCTGAACACCTGTTTTCTAGTTTCCTCTTCTATCCTGGCAAGTTTATGGCCTATCATCATATATCTCCTAGCCTGAATATCTGTAGACAGGAGATCACATAGTTTTGCTACTTTAGCCTCCTTAGTTTCACCTTTCAGAAATTCTAATATAAGATTCACGATATTGTCTGACTCTATCTCCATTGCAGCCTCAGTATCGTTCCTAGTTATTCTTGAAGACGTCCACTTCGGAATATCGCCCATCACTGCCTCAGGGAGATCGTGAACGAGAGCCAGTGTAGCAGCCTTCTCTGGATTTGCACCCACAATCGGGGCTAGCTCTATAGCTAATATCGCAGCCTCGAAAGAATGCCCAGCCACGGTCTCAGCATCAGTCACACCAAGCTGCATCCAACCGGTTCTCTTAAGGCATTTGACAGCGTTTATCACATCCAATATATTCATAGCCTATGTCTATAATACCCTATAGAAAAACTTTCTTTACATTATTCCCGCATCTATACGGCCAGCCGCACCCCAGAATCTCTCAACTATCTTCTCTAAACCATTTGGTTTTCTTTCCGACAACCAGAGCTTACAATACTTATTAGCTAGAGAGATGAAGTCTGATGGCTTAACAGCATTATTCAGCCTTTTTAAACATACTTCAATACAACTTCTTATGAATTCAAGATCCTCTGGAAGGGATACTCTCCTAAATCTTTCTAGAAGATTTTTCCAAGATTCTTTTAAGGATTCTTTTACATCATCTGACATTCTGTAATACCAGAAGTCTGCAAAAAGTACGTGTTTCAAGATGTCTGAAACTTTGGGTTCTCCAAATGATTTCCTGGCTTCAATTATTTCAAAGGGTTCACCAGTTAATACGCTCCACTTCTCCTCCCACCTCCCGTCTCCTTCAGCATACTCCATGCATGCAAGTATAAGGGGGTCGAGGAAAGAGAATAAACATTCTTCACCATCATCCCCCCACGCTGTAACCATGAATCCCTTCAGACCCTCCTCCCTAGCTGCTGTAAGAAAACCCTTCATGTTCTCCAGAGCAGTTCTAAAATTAGGATAATACCTATTCCAGTTTGAAAAACCGGGGCATACTACTTGACGCATCTTTTTCTCCCCAAACATGTTTATCTTACTCTCAAAATATTTCTCATCACCCGGATTATAATCCCAGTTAGCAATCACAACGTCTCCCCATATTGGGCTCTCAACAACCCTTTCCCATTTTGACTTTTCCTCCTCCCTCAAGTACATTCCTGTCAGCATGTCTCCCCACATCACCGGTATCTTCCCTCTCTCCTTAACTATCTCAACCATCTTCCTATGGTGCTCCTCGTAAAGCCGGGGTCCTTCGAAGCTTCCAGTCTTGTCCAAGCTCCTCCCCCTGCCCATTGCCCAAGTTTCATCTCCACCTATGTGTATGTATTTTGAGGGTGAAGCATCTATTGCTTCATTCAGTAATTCGTATGCAAACTTCCTTGCTTCCTCGTTGCTAACGTCTAAACACCCCTCTCTAGGGTTATGCCACTCACTGAAAACCCAGTACTCGGGTAATGAGAGTATGTGCTCCATGTGACCAGCTAATTCTAGTGATGGAAAGACCTCTATCCCCAGTTCTCTTCCGTAGTTAACAATCTCCAAATACTCTTGTTTAGAAAGCCTCCCCCTATGGGCACCAATATTCGGATGCTTCTGCCAGGGAAAGAGGTCCTCGAAATATATTGCGAAATAATTATACTTTAAGAGGAAAAGCCATCTTAAAATTCTTTTAAAAGTTTCAACTTTAGGAACTCCTCCACGTGCAATGTCAAGATGGAAGCCTCTAAATGAGAATCTAAACTCCTCTATCACTTTAATTTCTGGAATGTAACCAGGGTTCTGCTTCAGAAGCTGGATAATCGTCGCATAGCAAACCTTCTCATCGCCCCATATGGCTACTTTTTTATCCTCTCCTCTTACATGTACGCCATTCCCATTTCCTGTGGTTTTTATTATCCTCCATGAGCCTTGAGGAATAGCGAACTCCTTGCTGAAAAATTCAGGAAGATCTATCCCATCGAATTCAAACCATTTTCCAGAAAACTCCTGTCCCCTAGGCTCTGGAACTATTTTCACGCTTTTTCCAGGATGATTCATGATTTAATGACTTTGAATTAGAATATAAAGTTTGTTTTGCGATTTAATTCAACGATGTTTTAGACAAGTAATAAACCACGTCTTTTTAATACTGGCTGGCACTATTTTCTCTTGAATGCTTTTTGTTGTATAAAATTCGAATGATGTTTATATAACCCAACTATAGAATCATTCGGAATTGAGTTCTCTGGAGAACGTTAGGGAACTTCTCAAATATCATGGAGAAGTAAAAAGAGAAGTTTACTTAGATTTTGAAAACTCTGCGCCAGTCCCAAACGAGGTCCTTGAGGAAATGCTGCCCTATTTCAATTCTAAGGCTTACGGCAACCCTACGCTCACCCATAAGCAGGGCTGGGAGGCCTATGAGACTATTATGGAGGCTGCAAGCAGTATCGCCGAATCCATAGGAGCTTCTCCAGAAGAATTGTGTTTCACAAGTGGTGAAACAGAAGCCAATAATACTGCAATCCTAGGCTCAGTATCGAACAAAAAGGGGAAGGTCATCGCCTCCGCAATAGACCCGTTGACAATCCTATTACCTCTTGAGATGCTTGAGAAAAGAGGGTTTACCGTAGTTAAAATTCCTGTAGATTCAGAAGGTTTCGTGAACCTTGAAGAGTTTTCAAAGGCCATTGACAAGGATACCGTGTTGGTAAGCATGGGCATTGTTAACAACGAGATCGGTACAATACAACCTTTTAAAGAACTAGTGGAGATTGCTAAGGATAAGAATCCCGAAGTAATAGTCCACATGGATGCTTCGGATGCTTATGGAAGAATAATGTTTAACGTTAAAGAGCTGGATGTCGATTTACTTACTTTAAGCAGCTATAAGATAATGGGTCCCAGGGGTGTTGCCGCCTTATACGTTAGAGAAGGAGTGAAGGTTGAGAGGATTATTGAAGGGCCTGTGGGAACTCAAAGCCTCTGGCCAGGTATTGAAAATACTCCTCTAATAGTAGGTTTCAAAAAGGCGTCTCAAATCGCTTTCGAAAAATTTGAGGAAAGCGTTAACCATATGAGGAAGTTGAGAGACACGTTAATAAATGGGCTTCTAAGTATTGAAGACACTCTTATAAATGGACCGCTAGGAGAGAAGAGAGCACCCGACAATGTTAACATAAGCTTCTTACATTGTGAAGGGGAATCGCTAACCATAGAGTTGAGTTTGAGAGGGGTATATGTTTCAAGCGGAAGCGCTTGCACCAGGAGGATACTCCAGCCCAGCCATGTGCTGATAGCGATAGGAAGAGAGTATGAGGTAGCTCACGGAAGCATCCTTATGAAGATCTCCAGGTACCATAGTGTGGATGATGTGGAGTACGTCATAGAGTCTTTTAAACCGGCTGTTGAAAGAATAAGGTCGATGAGCCCCACGAGGAGGATGTGAGAAATGTCTAGGTCGCCGTTACCATATAGCCAGAAGATTCTCGAACTATTTAGAAATCCGAAGAATCTCGGCAGGATGGAGGATGCTACTGTCTCAGCCAGCGCTGGCAACCCAGCCTGCGGAGACATTATATCCTTCTACCTCAAAATAGATGAGAACATGGTTATAACTAAAGCGAGCTTTGAGAGCTATGGTTGTGCTGCCAATATTGCTACGGCAAGCATGCTCACTGAGATAGTGAAGGGCAAGACTTTGGAAGAGGCTTGGAGAATAAGCTGGAAGGATGTGGCAGATGAGGTCGGAGGATTGCCGTCAGTCAAATTTCATTGCGGGATATTGGCAGTCGGAGCCTTGAGAAGGGCGATAAGAGAATTCTTTAAAAAGAAGGGGTTTAAACCTGATTGGATGCCTGAGAAAGAAACTTTTGAAGAAAAACAGGCATTGGAAGAGGAGGAATTAGCAAAGATCATCTCCCGAAGATTCATACCAGGTGAGGGAAAGTGATTGAGGATTACGTGAGCAGGATAGAAGAGGCTTGCGGAGTCGCTAAGACGAAGGATTACGTAGTGATTCTAAAGCATGAAAAGAGGGGGGAAGCTCTAAAGAAAGTCCTTGATAAGAGCACAATTATCACAGAAATTCGAGGAGTTGCTGTAAAAGCAAATTTTAAGGATAGAGAATTCACGCTTTTCATGAACGGGAGGCTGATGTTCAAGTCTCTCAGAGACAAAGAGGAGTTGAACACACTCCTTATGGAACTGCTCGGATAACCGGTAACTTTTCTACCAGGATTTTCTAAAAACTTTTAAACTCTTTTTAAAAAAGCAGGAGTATTGCCCAATAGAAAGTCAGAATTACTAGGATACTTCTATATTTCGGTTGCATCATTAATCTGGGGCTCTAATGGGGTCATCGTAAACAGGGTTCCGTTAGATGCTTTCACGATTGCTTTTCTAAGAGTTCTTTTCGCAAGCCTCGCCCTTTTCCCCTTTCTTCTCCTGATTAAAAGACGCGAGGTTTTTGAGGCGGCTAAGGCTTGGAAAAGCATTATCGCGTTAGGAATATGCTTAAGCCTAGGCTGGGCCCTCTTGTTCCAATCCATGAAGTTGATCAGCATCGCTAGCGCAGTCCTATTGAACTACATCGCTCCAGTTTTCGTAGCGTTCTTCTCACCGTTTTTCTTGAAAGAGAAAATAGAGGGAATAACTATAATCGCATTATCATTATGCATGATAGGGATGACCGTTATTTCCTACGAGCAGGGCTTAGGAAGCTTAAATATGCTTGGCGTCGTCCTCGGGCTGCTCGCAGGCCTCTCATACGCCGGTTTCATAATAATATCTAAAGCCACGGTAGCCAACTACTCCGGTCTGCCGTAGCATTCTACTCATACCTCGCGTGCACACTATTCCTCTCGCCGCTTCTCTTCACTGGCATGAGCCTGCCTGAAGATCCAGAATCATGGATACTCATAGTCTTACTCGGATTTTTCAACACTGCATTCGCCGTCACCCTCTACCTGAAGGGGCTTAGCATCGTTAAGGCCCAGAAAGCAATCGTATTCACCTACTTAGAGCCTGCTGGCGCAGTCGTATTCGGATACTTTTTCCTAATGCAAAAGCCCACCTTTCTAACGATTACAGGAGGGTTACTCATACTATTCGCAAGTTATCTTGTAGCCTCTAAACACTAATTGAAAAAAGATGAAAAATATAAGAAACTACATTGAGGAAGCTCTTCCAGAGAATGCCATTAGATAGAGCTTCTTCATGTCCTCGGGTGTTGGGGGGAAGGGGTGTCTGTTCAAATTCCTCCAGTAGGAGAGCGCGTCTGCAACCATAGCGTCCAATTCAGATTCGCTTACTCCCAGCTCTCTAAGACTCTTTGGAATCCCAATCTTGTCTGCGATGTACTCGATCTTCTTAACAAGCTCCATCCCATTCTCTAGACCTAGTTTTGAAGCAGCGTCATCCAGCTTTCCAAAACCCTTCTGAATCTCCAGCTTCATAGCATGGGGAAGCATCATTCCGTTGGCAAGCCCATGGTGCACCTCATGATAATTAGTAAGATAATAACCCATGGCGTGAACTATTTCAGTGCCAGCGCAGTTAATCGCCACACCAGCAAGCATACTCGCGTAAAGCATGTTCTCCCTGGCTTCCGGAGAGCCTTCAAAAGCTCCAATAATGTTTCCGAATATTATTTGGAGAGCCTCCAGTGCGAGAAGGTCTGAAAAAGGCGTGGAATCGTTGGAAGTGTATGCTTCTAGAGCATGGGAGAGGGCGTCGAAACCAGTGTATGCAACAAGCTTCTCAGAGAGGCTGTTTAAAACATCTGCGTCAAGGATTGCAACCCGAGGAACAATCGCATCACCCAACAAGACTTCTTTTCTTTTTCTTGAAACATTAGTTAGGACAGCGTACTTAGTGACCTCGCTACCTGTTCCACATGTTGAGGGAATAGCGATCACTGGCACGGCTTCCTCAACCTCCTTGGGTGCGAGATTATCCTCAAGCCTCGCATTGCTCTTCAATAGAAAGGCCATGCCCTTTGCAGCATCCATCGCACTACCGCCCCCAAATGCTACAACGAGATTACAATTGTTTTTCAAACCCTCCTCAGCACCTTTGTAAACAGTCTCTATAGAAGGATTTGGCTCAACCTTGTCGAAAACCGTTATCTTCAAACCCGGCTCTTCAAGGATTTTAACGAGGGTGTTTAGGTACCCGCTTCTCTTAGCGAAGCTTCTTCCAGTGACTAGTAGACACCTGTCTCCAAGCCTGGCTGCTTCATCACCAACTCTGATTAAACCTCCCCTTCCGAAAACGATTTTAGTCCGCAAGCTGAATGTGAACGGCTTCATAAGTGATCCTTGACTTACAGTCCTGAATACTTATTCTTTTCCCTATGGGTGCCGTATGCTGAACATGCCTGTTTTTGTATTCCTAGATTATGATAGACTCTTGCTTAGCCTCGCAAGGTAAAAGAGTCAGCCTATAGTCTTCCGGAAGAGAATTCATCACACGAGATACAGAGTAGACCCAAACCTCGAAATTAAGCTTCTGGTAAAGAGCCTTAACTGCTTCCTCAGCAGCCTGGTGGGTAGCAAAACAGGCCTACTCATAATCACCTAAATCAATCGAGCTCCTAGCATGCTCCAAATCCTTCGAAGCCTGCTTTAGCCACTCTCTGGCGCGGGAAAACACATAAACCACTTGAGAAATATATTTTTGGGAGGCGGAATATTAAACTATCGCAGACTCATAAAGACCATTTCAAATACAGCATATTGCCTCCAATCAACTTACTGACGAATACTAAGCTTTCTCGCAGATCTTGTACGCATTAGCATCCGACCTCACATACAGCTCCTCCGAAAAGATCTTTCAATACTTGACTCATTAGATTCCCACAAATAGTTCCAAAGAAAAAAAGGGAAAAAAGTATAGGTTACAGGTTTTATGAAGCCTGTTCTCTTCCGCGAAGCTTCCGCCCTAATACTGTTCCCATAGCCAAGCCCGCCGCCAGAGAAACAGGAATCCCTATCATTGCTAACATCCTGTATTGACTTGCTTCGCTCCCATATCTCTCAGCTTCATCCTTGTAACGCGATGCAGCTTCTTCAAGCCCTCTCAAATCCTCCAGGGCCTCATTAAACCTATTCAATAGACTGCTCATGTTAGATTCCAATTGCGTAATATTGGCTCTCAATTGCCTATTCTCCTCCTCAAGCCGCCTTAGTTCGTTAATCATCTCCTCTAGTTGTTCATTAAGCTGCTCTTCCTCTTCGCCCACCAGCCTGAAAGCCAACGGCCTAGTGCTCTCAGCCCTAGCTAGTCTCGCAGTACCCGTGAAAACCGCTTTAAACAATAGCTCGCCACTAATGCTCATTCTTAAGTCGATCGTGAAACGACCCTCGCTGTCTGTAGTAGTGTTAGAAAGATGCAGCCAGGAAGAACCACTGTCCAAGCTGACGAATATCATTATCGTTGCTCTAATCTCAGGCGCAGGTCTAACACTACCACCCAACCTAACCTGCCTCGGCCCTGACGCCAGCGCGTAAAGGTCAACTGTAGGCCTCGTCTTAACGTAGAACTCAACCGTATTGCTTGTCGAAGACTTATACTCATTATTCCCAGCGAACTGAGCGTACGCCCTGTACAACCCTAAAACATCAGTCGTGAACTCGTAGCGGAACCTCCCTTGAGAATCAGTATTAACCCTAGCTTGGAGAGTCGAGTCGTCAGGCTTTGTCACAACTATCGTGATTTCAACACTCATAGCCGGAGATATCGATCCCGTTAGGACCACCGGTTCGTTAACATACTCCTCTTTAGAAGCCTCTATCCTTAGACTCGTGGACCTCTTCTCCGGAGGCGGTGGAGAAGGCGTAGGCGTTGGCGGGGGCGCTGCCTTTAGATGCACATCTATCCTCATCGTTCCCTCTCCAGTTTTAGAAGCACTTCCGGAGTAACTGCCTTTAGACGCCTTCACGGTTATAGTTACAGGGATTGATGAAACGGTTAGAGTCACTGGACCATACTTACCGTCGTTCCCCGTGGAAGTGGAGGCAGAGGCTCCTCCACCAGAGATCGAAACGGAAGCACCTGCTGCAGGACTACCGTCAGGCATGTAGACATACCCCCATACAGCCACTGGAACCTGTGCTTTAACAATATTCGTGAGCGCAGGTGCAAGCATCCATAGGAGAATAACGCAAGCCAAAAGAATGGAGAGCTTCCTCATGTGTCACCACCCGGGAAACTCCACGAGCCTGCGTGGGGAAGTCAGGTATACGAAGTATCCGAAACCCATCTCCATTGGAAAGTCGTCTGAAGGCGGGCTGACACCCGGAACATATCCCTTAAACTTTTGAGCAGTAGTATCCCAGCTAGCGATAAGAGTAGCCTCAGGCCCTATTGCCCTCGCAAGGCTACTGGCGGAGTATCCTGGCTCAGGATAGTAGATAAGAGAAATGAGGTTATACCTCCTCGAGAGCTCCCTGATCTCGAAGGGCCGCCCAAGCCACCATGATTCGAAGCCGCCTTCAGCAAAAGCCCTAACATCGAGAAAATGCCAACCTAGCGAATGAGAGTATCCGTCTATTTCAATATGAACCGTCTCAACATCCTCGTCGTAAGCCCCATCAATGGGTGCAGGAATATCAACCCAGTCTGAACCATCGATACGATACTGGACCATGACTATGTTTAGGCCTGCGTCGTTAGACACGGTGATGTTAACGCTTATAATGCCTTGGACAATATCCCTGTCCTCCACAAAGAGGCTGAAACCTGGTGCTGCCACAACCCTGAAAGTCGCATTCCTGTAAATGGGGACGTAGCCAGGTATGTCGGCCTCCGCCTCAATCTGGTAGTAGCCAACGGGATACGTGTCAAGTATATCGTAGAGCAAAGTGTAGTTACCATCACCAGCCACATCGTCCCCATGGGTCCCATCATCATACATCGTTAAGCCTGAGACCACTGTGCCATCAGGATAGTAGATGCTCGCCGTCACAGTAATCCCGGGGAGAGGATTGGTACCGTCGAAAAGGCTTGCAACAGCCTTAACCGTATAGCCTGGGAGGTAGACTCCCCTGTCGGTGCTCACCTTGAGAACATAGGACGTAGTCAACCATTCGACAGCATTCTCAACCAGAGTGTTTCTATCGTTCTCGTAAAGATAGTGGAGCGGAAAAGCCACGTACACCACCCTGCCCCCGAAGCCCCAGTAGAGACCGTCGTAAACCACTACCGCAGAATATGGAGTACCCTGGTAGCGGGCGACCTCTTCACCGTTGTTCACAGGCTCAACACCGTCGGGGTAAGGAGGCATTGTTTCAAAGGAGAAAGTTGGAAGACTGTACACCACGGGGTGCTTGGCTATCGCCACTATCGTATTTTCATCAGCATCATCTACAAGCTGGTAAGCGTGGGCGACCCTCCGCATAAACTCATCTCTATCATGATCCCACCCTATGTCCTCACCCTCCAACAGTAGTCTTCCACCGCTTTCGACGAATTGTATGAGGGTTTGCGCATCAACAGGGTCTACAGCCCACCTAAGGTATGTGCCTGTGTGCCATATAACCGCTTCTACATTCTCGTGTTGAAGAATCTCGAGAGGAGGACGACCATTCTCACTCTCTCTCCAAACAAACACGTTGAAACCCATTGAGGTTAGAACGCTCTCAATCTCGCTAGGCCAAACTCCTTCATCCAAATAATAAGAACCATCGTCATCAACTACTAGGAGAATCGTGTTGGGCGAAAATTCCTGTAGAACCACGTTTTTCTCCATAACGACATGAGGATAGTAGAAAGCTACTCCGCCATAGAAGTCATCCTTAGAAGCTTCGATCATGTAGGTTCCGTAAGGCAGGCCAACGAACTCATAGCACCCGTCGGTCTCAACCCCCTCATAGAGAAGCACCCCAGACGTGTAGTTGTAGAGTCTGATCAAAACGTCGGTAACAGCATGCCCATTTTCGTCTAAAGCGTAGCCGTAAAGCCTTGGAGTAGGCGGGGGAGGCGGAGGGCTTCCGGTACCTGTCAACGGTAGCATCGGGTCTCCCAGGAGCGTACCATACTCAACCACGGTGTACCAGTCTAAGACCCATGACCTGCCGAATACACTCAAATAAACAATGATGGTATACGCATGCATAAGACCTGGAGTGGGGACATAACCCTCGTCCTCCAGAGCCTTAAATAATGCTAGGAAGACCCAGTCTATCGCGCCGGCGAGACCCTCGGTTACATAGTACCCTCTATAACCATAGGCTACTTCAGCAGCCCCCAAGTAAGCTATTGCACCACCATCAGGGTGTATCATGAAGGCCTCGCTTATCGCAACATCCGTGTCTGCGAAGTCGTTGGTTAAACACGCCATCGTAGCCACAATAGGCGTGTTAAAGCCGTTTGTAAGCTGGTAGACGTCTGAATTAAGGAACCAACCTCCCTCCCCGAAATCCCATAGTCTTGTGTTACCGTGGCCTGCGAAGTTGACTATTCCGTAGCCATTATTAATCTCGTCTTTAACGTTAGTGGGGTTAAGGTTGCCAAGACCCTCGTACAGCTTCGTCCAAGAGAAGCTCGTTGGGAGCCAGTTTGCTTCCCAGTAGTCCTTCAGTATCTCGCCCTCTGGCCTTAGTCTATTTCCCAAAGTGACTGTACCCAGCAGGAGGATCCTTCTAAACCATGAGTTATCAGGATTATAGTTCATAAGCTTGTTAACTATCGCATTCGCCTCGCTTAATGTGCTTGCCGGCAGCCTACCGACTAGAATATCAGGATACCCGTCAACAACATCTTGCATCTCGCCGTAGACATGGTCGTTATCAGTGTCCCATGTGCCGTCTAAGTCAGCGTAGTAGAGGTCGCTCTCAATCCAAGGATTCTCCGCTAGGTCTTCAAACTCTGATGAATATACTCTCCTCGCAGGAACTTGGTCATCGTCGCCCAATATTATAACATACCAGGCACCGTAATTGTCTGCAGCGTCTTTCAGGAAGTTCCTTATTTTCTCAGGAGTATCGTAGCCATCGTAGTTTAAACTGATCCAGTCAACGGTACGTACCCACACGGTATACCCTTGCGAAGACTTCCAGCTTGCTAGAGTTTGAGCAGCTGTTTGGAGGGTTGTGGAGGTTATTATCACCAGAAAATCCTGTTGCAACGGTTCAACCTGATTGCTGAGATCCCTGTAATCCACCTTAATCTCCACCTTGGACGCGTAGGTCAAAGACCCTTTCTTCGGAACGTACTGGACTGGGAAGACCCTTACTATCACGTAGGTTACTCTTTCCCGAGTGGGAGGGTCTATGCCTTTCTTAACCTCGTATTCAAACATTTTCTCCGGATACGGTTTGTCAGACTCGTAGATGCTCGGATCCTCTTCGAACATTTCTACCTTAGGGCGTTCAGGCTTGGATGAGTCTAGTTTCACAGGCTTAGGGCCTGGGAGTAGCTTGTACTGTCCTTTGAGAGGCCTTGTTTCAATTTCGACTTTAACATTCCTCACCTCGCAGTTGTAGGGTAGTTTGAAAGTGTATACTTTGACTGGCACTATTGGTGCACCCGGTACTAGGTATAGTCTGGTGTCTGGCATTGAAACGGTGTAGTAATCCTTCACCATGCTTTTGCTTACTTTAGGCTGGTCGAATTTTAAGACCGTGCCTTTGGTTAAGACTTCTTCGTCAGCGGGTTTGATGGAAATATACTCCCAAGGCGGGAGCGTATTCGATAATACGAGAACTACCATAAGGGAGATGGTGAGCTGTTGCAAAATGTTTTCCAGAAGGGTCTTTTTTCCCATTTTTACTCGAGAATGGAGCGTTTTACCAGAATATATAGTTTATTTTTCTTTAAAAAAAAAGGAAATTCGACATTCAACGAATTTTTACTTCTTTTAAATAGGAAAAATACGACGTTTGACTATATAAGTCGAAGAGACGAAGATTTAAAAAAACTTATTTAAATAAATATTTAACTTATAATTCTCGTTTTTACTTTTTGCCATTATAAAAAATTATATAAGATGGGGCTTATCCTCTTATTTTTAAAGCTTTTTTAATTGCTTTAATTCTCTTCTGGGATGGATTCGACTATTAGTCTTGACTTCCCTGCGGTTATCTTTTTACTTTGGAAGAATCCTAGCGGGGCTTCGATAGCGTACTTGAAGCTTTCATTCGGCGCGTAGAGCCTGTTTGGATCCGGGTCCATCCTCATTATCTCTATTATTCTCCCATCAGCCTTGATGAACGCTATGTCTAGGCTTGCCTCAACATTACGCATGTGGAAAAACACGTATCCTTCCTCTGGAAATATGAAGAGAATAAGAGTTTTCTCTACTACGCTTCTACTTATGTTTTGGAAGCCTGCTGCACGCTCATCAGGCTCGTCTGCAATCCTTACCTCAAGCTCCAGAATCTTATCCTCATCGTTAACAATTTTTATTTTAGCCGTCTCCATCTTTCGGAACTCCCTGGTAACCCGCTGGTTAAGTGTTGAGGATATTTGGACTAGAACCAGCACTATGGCGGAGATTAGAAATAAGATTAGTATAGCCATCTGGCGTTTAACGTTCATAGTAGAAGACGAAAAAACTTTGAATAAAAAGATTTTAGGATTAAAACTAACATCCGAAAAAGGTTTATACTGATGTTGAGCAGGAACTTATTGTCTCTCCTAGTCTTGATGCGAATAATTGTTAAAAAGATTGTTAGCCTGCTCCTGAAAGCAGAAGTTTTATATTTTTAAAACAAGAAGAAGCAGCATGGAAAAGACGGTTTCAATCATGCTCATATTCTGCGTGATCGTAAACCTGACTCCTATTCTAAAATCAGTTTCATCACCCGGTGAAACAATACACCTATATTATGATTTTGAAAAACGCGAAGGCCCAACCTACGGATGGGTAGATGTTGACAGCGACGGCGACTACGATTATCGCATAGATATTTGTAATTGGAACATTAATAGTGCTGAAGGTGGCAGAATCGACATGATGCATAATAAAAGCACGAATACGCTTACGATAGAAACTAATCTCTGGGGGGCTCAGCCTCAGACTTATGTCAACGGTTATCCAGAAATATACGTTGGGAGAAAACCATGGGATAGACAGTATGCTAATGGTCTTGGGCTTAACTTCCCGTATAAAGTGTCTGACTTAACGTCTGGCACCGTATCCTTAACAGTGTCTTTTTCAATCGATCTTAAAGATCTCGATCCGAATATGAATTTCAACATAGCTGCAGACGCGTGGTTGGTGGATGAAAGACGCGCATTCAACCCTGGCTCAGGGTTGTCGACACCCTATGTTGAAATCATGGTCTGGGTTTTTAGTCACAACCTAGGGCCCGCAGGGAGCAGGGTGGGCAGAGAGAATATGTGCGAAAGGGCTTGGGAGGTCTGGAGAAGCATTGGAAGAGACAACTCTACATACATCGCTATCATACCTGACGGTTGGAGCCTTTCAAAGGGTTCTATAAGCTATGATATAGCTGAAGTCATTAAAGTGGTTGAGAAATACGCTCCTTTTAACATATCCAACTACTATCTGGTCGGCTGGGAATTGGGGACAGAATGGGGGACAAAGAACTCTAACGGTGTTGCACAATTCCAATGCACCATATCAAACTACACAGTGGCTGCAACCCCGGCAACCACTTCCACACCATCTTTAGAAGAACCCACGCCATATATTGTACTAGTAGTCATGCCAGCTGTTGCAGCCTTAATAATACTAATCTTCTCGAAAAGGAAAAGATCATAGCTGGAGGCTATTATTTTTAGTTAAATTCTAGCATAGAGGGTTAACGATTCTTCCCATGAACAAGATGCTCCCTGTCTCCTTTTCCTGAATTATGAAGAAGAAGGGGCGGTCTGCTCTAAATACCTTAGTTTCTGGTACTGCGGTTATCCCTATTATTACTGCAGTTGCGGCTGCCGCCTCTGTCCCCTTCTCGTCAACCTTAACGTATGCCTGATGAATAACTTCGCTGATAAACAGGTCTCTTCTGCCAGTCATCCCTGAGAAGTCTGCTGCTCCGCTGAACGCGGTAGGCATTCCAAGACTGCTTAAAGTTTTCTGCATAGAGTATTTGGTTTCAAGCTCGAATTTAGGCAGGCAGATCTCATCCAGCTTCTCCTCCCTCATTTCAGCCTTATACTCGTCCAGCCTCTCCAGCGTTAGTGAGGATTCGAATGCTTCAAGATCCTTCGGCAATATTATTATCATCGACACGTTCTCCCCCTTGTAGGGCAACTCTATGATCTGCGCATCTCCCGTATCAGCGTAGTTGAATCTTATTGTTTCATTAGGATGCATGCGCATCATCTGAACCTTTACAGTCCTGTCAGGCTCTATCCAGAAATCCTCCTCGCTTGTGAGAGATTCGTCGAAAGCTATTTTCCAGTCTCCTTTGAAGTATATCGCGTTGGTTAAAACAAGCCTCGTGTACTCGTCTAGAGCCCCAGGAGGAATCAGATCTTTAATCTTGTGATTAGTCTGCTCCTCTATGAATGTGTTAATCGTTTGCCGCGCTTCCTCAGCCTTATGGATAAAGTCTAAAAGTGCTGCCTTTCCACCGTAATACTCCTCAACAGTTTTCAAATAGTCTTCTAGAAATGGATAATCTTTCTGAACCCAAAGAGCATTCCCAGTCCTCAACTCGTAATCCTTAGAGGCTTCATTAATACGGTTATATATTGCAGCGAAGTTCGGCCTCAGAATATGGCTCTCAGGGAAGCCGAATACTGTTTTCATCTCATCCGCGGTTTCCCCCCTCGCACCCTCATAGGTCATTGCAAGAGCAGAGAAGAGGCTGTAGGGCGAATAGAAAACATTGCCAGTTTCAGTCTTAACAAGCTCAGAGTAAAGCTTGAAGGCGAATTGATTATTAGCCCTCGCAACCTCCTGAATACCCTGTGGCGTCCAACCTGTTTCATTTGCCTTCGGAGGTTGAGTAGGCGGATAGGGAAAGAGGAAGAACGCGGCTATAGCTGGCACAAGGGTAATCATGATAAGCGCTATTCCAATCATCCATAATCTCTTCTTACTCATAGTGATTAAAAACCTACGGCAGATGCTAATTAAAGGTTGTGCTGTTCGACTTATTTTAAAGAAAATATTTTGATTAGAGAACGTGCTGTACAATTTTTCGAACAGGAATGAAATAAGCAAAAAGACCCTAAGAATGAGATATTCTTTTACAAGCTTTATTCCTCCAAAACCTTCTTAAGCGATTCTACGTCTAACCTTATCTTCTTAAGCCTATTAACAAACCTCTTTTTAGCTTCATCTAGGCTGATCAATTCATACTAATTCTCGAAAATCGCTAAAAGAACCTGTAGGCTATCGGTAAATCAAGAAAGCTTCAAACTCCTAAATTTAGGTTTTTAGGATCTTAGGTCTCTTTTAAAACTTCTACTTCGAGGTTTTCATAAACGCTTTTTATTTTTTCATAATCCTCATCTAAAGTTAGGAGTTTCTCCTTATTATTGGCACAAACAGAAGCGATCAATATGTCAGCATCGCTTACTACTTTTCCAGCTTCCTTCAACCTAGCCCAGATATAGGAGGCTATTTTAGCATCCTCCAAAGTAAACGGAATTACGTTTAGCTCTGATATCAATGAAAGTATTACGTTAAACTCTCTATCCCTGCGGCTAGTAATATTAATGTATACATCAACCATGTATATAGGCTTTTCTGCACCGCTTCCCTGAAAAAGAAGTAAAAAAATAGATTTAGAATTCTAGAGTAACTTTTCTCCCGTTTTCGGCAGACTGTAGTATGGCATCCATTATCATGTTGTTCCTGTAGCCGTCTTCGAATGTTGCCCCCAAGGGAGAAACATCCTCGTCTTGAACCACTGTCTTGAGAAAATGATAGATTTCATTTATGAAAGTATGCTCCCAGCCTATGATGTGGCCTGATGGCCAGTACTTGTCGATATAAGGATGCGTCTTCTCGGTCACCAAGATGGTGTTCCAACCGCCTATCGAGCCCTTTTCCCAGTCTCTTAAGTATACTCTTAATTCGTTAAGCCTTTCTAAGTTGAATTCTATCGAGCCCTTTTCTCCGTTTATCTCGAAATTGTTATAGTTCTTCCTGCCGGTTGCGAACCTAGATGCTTCTAAGGTGCCTATTGCTCCGTTCTCAAGCTCTACGACGGCCTCGAAGGCATCATCGACCGTTACTTTACCCTTCCTACTAGGATCTTCGGGCAATGGCCTTTCCTCGATGAACGTCTTAACTATACCGATTACTGATTTGAATTCCCCTACGATGAACCTCCCGAGGTCTATTATGTGGCTTCCAAGGTCTCCTAGGGGTCCGCTTCCAGCCTCCTCCTTTCTAAGCCTCCAGACTAGCGGGGCATTAGGGTCAACAAGCCAGTCCTGAAGGTATCTTGCTCTGAAATGGTATATTCTTCCAAGCATGCCTGACTGAACTATGTTTCTAGCAAGCTGGACAGCTGGCACAAACCTGTAGTTGAAGGCAACCATCGTCTTGACTTTAGCTTTTCTAGCAGCGTCTCTAAGGATTCTAGCTTCCTCACTGTTTCTAGCAAGAGGTTTCTCGCATAAAACATGCTTGCCTTTTTCGATTGCTTCTAATGTTGGTTCCAAATGCATGCTGTTAGGTAGACAGTTGTCAACAATTTCAACCCCGGGGTCGTTAACCGCTTCCTTCCAATCAGTAACGTATTTCTTGAAACCGTAGTTCGCAGCGGCCTCTCTGACCTTCTCCTCAGTCCTGCCATAGACGACAACCAGTTCAGGTATTGCTGGAGGAGGATGGAAGAAGTGCGGCATGCTTTTAAAGGCGTGTGAATGAGCCTTACACATGAAGGCATAGCCAAGTATCGCGACGCCGACTCTACGCGGGCTGCTCATTTTTCTCACCACCAAGGCTTAACCTCCGGAGGTTCAACCCTTATCAATGGTTTGAGGAAGAACAATGCTTGCTCAACTCCCGAATCCCTGCTGAAACAAGGGTCTTCATGCTCGACGCTCAAAACATAATTGTAACCTGTCTCGAGCAATGCAGTTATCACCCTGCGCCAAGGTACTTGCCCCCATCCTACTGTTCTGAATCTCACAGCTCTAGCAACCTTATTCCAGGGACCTGAGACAAGGACCCCAGTCTTGCTCGCGGAATGAGGAACTATTTCTACGTCTTTCGCATGAACATGAAATATTCGGTCGTATAATTCGTATATGAAAAGCACAGGGTCCATCTGCTGCCAAACGAGGTGCGAAGGATCGTAGTTAAAGCCAAGCGCCCTGTGACCTTCAGCAACATCCACGAGTTTCCTAGCAGTCTCCAGGTTATAGTTTAGCTCCATCGGATGTGTTTCAAAAGCGATCTTGACCCCGTGATCCTTGGCGTAATCTAAGATCGGTAGCCACCTCTCCCCGAATATTTTAAAGTTGCTTTCCCAAATCTCCTCGTTAGTCGGCGGGAAATTATACCATTTCCCCCATTCAGGGACCCCTGTGAAGCCGCATACCACAGAGACGTTTAATGCTTGTGCAGCATCTATGGTTTTCTTCATCCTGTTTACGCCATACTCAATCTTTTCCTTTGGGGACCCTTTAAACCAGATGTCTGTGGACTCGTCGTGTGGACCAAGTATGAGCTGGCTTTCAAGATGGTTGCTTAAAGCGGATATTTGAACCCCATACCTGTTTAAAAGACTCCTAAGCTCCCCAGCCTTTCCCGAGGCAACATCATCAATGTTAATATGGTTTGAACCCTTCCAGCATGCCAGCTCAACAGCCTCATATCCTAGGGCGGAGAGGTATTCCAGTGTCTTGTCCAGCGGTTGGTCGTTATAAAGAACGGTGAAGATTCCCACTTTCATTTTTTAAACACCGAGTCTTAAATAGTTAATCCATGAATATAAACATACTATTCGGACGGGGATCGTTTTAAGAGAAGGTGAAAAATCATAAAATCTTTGGTCAAATTTAAATAAGCTGTTAAATTCTTTTGTCAAAAATAATTTCCGAGTTTAAGGTTAAATAAAGTATTCCAGCAGTATAAACAGTCTATTACCATTGGAAAGAAAAGTAGAGAACTCGGTGAAAGTATTGTTAATTCCTATTGGAAACATTAACCTTAATGAATTAATATTCCTCCCCGAGGAACTTTCCAAAGTATTCAGGATCATACGCTTTACGATAAGTATGGACATTCTTAAACTACCGTTACACACTTATGATAGGGCTAGAAAACAGTATAATTCAACACTCCTCTTGGAATACCTTGCCGCAGCCAAGCCTAAAGGCTACGACAAATATTTGGGAATAGCGGATGCAGATCTCTACGCAAGAGGATTAAACTTCGTATTCGGAGAAGCAATTCTAAACGGTGGGGAAGCTTTAATTTCACTTTACAGGTTAAGGCCAGAGTTTTACGGGGACCATCCTAACGAAAAACTATTCAAGGAAAGGATATTAAAGGAGGCTGTTCACGAACTGGGGCATACCTTCGGCCTAACGCACTGTGGAAATCCTGAGTGTGTAATGCATTTCAGTAACTCTATAATGGATACCGATTATAAGAGCGCCCAACCCTGCTTAGCCTGCCAAACCAAGCTTTTTGGCAGGCTGCTTTAAGACTTCTAAAAGTTCCTTATAATTCATCCGAACAACTTCTGGGTTTTAATTCGTGAGCAAAATAATATTTCACAAGTATTTGCAAAATAGGGCAAAGGATTGAGCAGTACGATTAAAGGTAAATTCTTATTAAGGATTAACCATCTAGGGAAACGGGTTATTAATGACCGAGATGCGTATACCGGTTAAGGTGAAGTATGCAGAAGACTTCGTGAGAATCTATGCGACGGGCGCGATCGGGGGCTTTAACGGCTATGATTTCAGAATAGCATTCTTCAACGATATTGTGAACCATCCGGAAGGACCATCCCAGCCTCCGACTGTTACGAGGGAGATCAAGGTTGAGATAATTCTCTCGCCAGTAGCTTTAAAACAGCTCACAAGATGGTTAAACCAGCACCTGACTGAGCTTGAGAAAATAATAGGGGAGATCAAAGACCAGTATCCGCAGCAACCGGGTCGAAAGGAAACCCTATCAGGATACTATGTTTGACAATCAAAAAGTGTCGAATCTTGAAAGCAGTAAGCCGAGACGCTCCTAAGGTCGGCATCCTAGGCGGGGGACTCTCCGGTATAGCTTACGCTTACTTCTCCTCTAGAATGGGTTACGATGTGACTGTTCTTGAAAAGGAAAATGTTTTAGGAGGCTTGATGAGAAGCATCAATGAAGACGGCTTTACATTCGACATTGGAGGATCGCATGTTATCTTCTCTAAGGATGCTGAAGTCCTTGACTTAATGCTGAAGCTCTTAGGTGAGAACAAGGTTAGAAACAGGAGAAATACCGCGATATTATACAAGGGGCGGCTTGTCAAATATCCTTTTGAAAACGGCTTATCCGATCTTCCTTTAACAGAGAATGTTTCCTGCCTAATCCATTTTTTACTCGCAAGAATTAAGAAAGGGAAAAAGCATGGAAATCTTAAAGAGTTCTTCTATAACTCCTTTGGAAAAGCTATCTCTGAAAAATACCTGATACCTTATAATGAGAAAATCTGGAAAATGAAAGTGGAGGATATTTCTCTAGATTTTGTTGGAAGACTTCCTAACCCTAAGATCATCGATGTTATCAAGGCTTCTCTCGGAATCGGCTCTGAGGGATATGTGCACCAGCTTTACTTCTACTACCCGAGGAAAGGCGGCATACAGTATCTTGTAGAATCGTTAAGAGAGAAAACCATAGGAAAAATAGTGACCGGTTTTGAAGTTAAAAATGCAAAAAACGAGTCTGGGAAATGGATTGTTTCAAACGGTTCTAAAGAAATGTTTTTTGACCATGTTGTTTCAACCATACCTTTACACGATGCCGTGAAGATTTTCGATACGCCTCGAGAAATCAGTAGCAATATTAATCACTTAAAGTATAATTCTCTTATTACTGTCGCAATAGGCTTGAGCAAGCTGGAAAGCAAGAATTTGAGTTGGCTTTATATTCCGGATAGGGATGTGCATCCTCATAGAATCAGTTTCCCGTCTAACTTCAGCCCTGAAAACGCTCCTGAGGGAAAAGCCTCAATACTCGCCGAGATAACCGTTAAACCTGATGACCCGCTTTTCAACAAGAATGGTGAGGAAATTGTCGACATTGTGGTTGAAGAATTGGATAAGCTTAAGATATTCTCTAGAGAAAATGTTGTTTATAGCCGCGTTTTTAAAATAAAGTATGCTTACCCGTTGCTGGATTCCTATTATCGGGAAAACATCGGTAGGATTAAATCATTCTTCAACGGGATTGGCGTTAAACTAGTCGGCAGGTTTGCCGAGTTCAAATATATCAACATGGATGATGCAATTAGAAACGCTGCAACACATTTAAACATATTAAACTTAAGAGGATATGAATAGAAATGGATTGCTAACAAAAGGATATTAGGTAGTTCATCTTTTTATTAACCGCGAAAATGGATAAAAACAGATTTGTTCCAAGATTAGATTTAAAGCCCTTAGACCTCTCTCGTATGATAATGGACCCGAATTCTAACACGTATTTTATTTCCGTAACACTAGTTAATAAAAGCGGCGTATTAGCTTCTTTTCTCGACGTGCTTAAGAATTATAATTTCAACATAATTGGAATCATAGGTGAAGCCGTTACAAGAAAAGAAGAAATGGAGGTCTCTATTTTCTTAGAAACCCCTGTAAAAATGGATCGGACGGAGCTTGAAATAATTATTAAAAAGGAGACGAATAGAATGAAAGTAGTGAAGGATGTAAGAATCTTCGACCATTTTCTAGAAGGGTTTGATGCAGATGTTTACCATTTCCCCCTCACTGTAGAAAAGGCGAGGGTGGCGATTTTTCCATTAACCGTCCTAGAGGGCTTTATAAAGACGGTGAGAAATGCTTTCGACAAGCCGATTTCTCAGACAATCCTGTGGTATCAAGGTAGAGAAGTTGGAAGAACAATATTCGAATCTTATGAAAGGGTTTTTGGATTGAAAGGAGCCCGCGCCCTCGAATTCTTAAGAGTAAGGGCTCTGCTTTTCGGATGGGCATACATGGAAACATCTAAATTCGAAGAGTTGAAGAAGACTGCGACAATAAGGCTTTTCGACAACTGGGAATGCGAGTTGTTTAAGGGCAGTAAAGAACCTCAGAATCACTTTATGAGGGGCATTTTAGTTGGGTTCCTCACTGGTCTCTTTGGAGTTGAGACGGAGGCTGTTGAAACCAAATGTATAGCAAAAGGAGATGCTTTTTGTGAATTTGTAGTAAGGGAGAAGGTGAGGCACTAAAAGATGTCGATGTTGCTGAATCATGTTGTCAAATACTTTATGTTACGAGTTTAACAATGTTGCAGAAAGGCTTCTAATACTTCAACATAAGCTTTGAACAAGAACTATGAGGAAAGAAAATGCAACAGTAATTATTGCAGAATACGGGATTCTGAAAACAGCTTCGACAAGCATTGGTTTACTATCATTTCTCTAGCAATAGTCATTGGATAAGATGTTGAGAAAAACTAGATTACAAGCCTAAGGGCTAATGGCATCGTTTTAGGATTACAGTAAAGTATGAGAAGGAAAGGCATTATAACAGTATCAATTCCACATTCCATGATTAAGCGAAACTGAGATTTTGTAAGCTTTAAGCTTTTCACAATTAATAGTAACGGTCTAACAACGGATGTTTGATTCAAAATATTTTTAATTATCTATCAAATATAGTAATTTTTAAGGAGTGTTAAAATACTATTTAAAGTCCAAAAGTCGAGAATTATATTTTATAAACATTAAAAAATCTTTTTATAGTGATAAATAACTACTATAATGCGGTGAAACGGTGACACGAGATGGCGGTAAAAATTAAACCGATTTATGCTGTTATCATCGCCGTAGTTATCACTGCAGTGGTCGTAGGGGCAGCGGTGTATTTTCTAATACCCAGGGCGCCTCCGAAAGCAAACATAGTTGAGGTTTACCACTGGTGGACTTCGGGAGGAGAAAGGGCTGCCATAGACGCTCTTGTCAGAGTGTTTGAAAGCAGGTATCCTGATGTAGCTGTGATTCAAAGCCCCGTGGCTGGTGGAGCAGGCTATGTCATGAAAGCAGCTATGAAATCCATGGTTGCAGCAGGAGAGGCCCCTGACGCATTCCAGCTGCATGCAGGTTACGAGATGAAGCCCTATTTGGATGGCGGGTACTTAGAGCCTATCGATGACCTTTGGAGAGAAGAGAGATGGGAAGAAGTATTCCCAGCTGTCGTGAGAGACATGGTGAACTGGGGAGGACATTACTATGCTGTGCCAGTTAACATTCATAGAGCTAATGTACTATGGTATAATAAAAAGATACTTGATGCGCATGATATTGATCCTGGGACGCTCAAGACTTGGGACGGTTTCTTCGCAGCATGCCAGAAACTGAGGGCTGAAGGCGTTAGCAATCCTATAGCGATGGGTGGTAAGGGCAAGTGGGAAATTGCACATGCCTTAGAGCAGATATTCGCAAGCGTTGGAATAGACTTCTATGAAGACCTTGTAAATGGAAGGGTAAATGACCCCAACAATCCGAAGCTCGTACAGGCTTTCCAGATTTTCAGCAGATACCTAGAATACGTTAACCCTGATTACGCAACCCTAACGTGGGACGAGGCTGTTGCAAAGGTGATAAGGGGCGAGGCGGCATTCAACATAATGGGCGATTGGGCTAATGGGGAATTCTTCGTAGCAGGCAAGGAGTTTGGCGTTGACTATGGTGCTATGCCCGTACCTGGAACAGAAGGCGTTTACGGCTTAGTTATCGACTGCTTTGAGCATCCTAAGGGTGTTGAACATCCTGAGAACTCCATAAAATGGCTGAGGGTTGTCGGGTCTAGAGAAGGACAGGACGCGTTTAACCCGATAAAAGGCTCGATTGCAGCACGTATAGATGCTGATATAAACAAGTACGGGCCGTACCAAAGAGCAGCTATCGCAGACTTTAAGGCAGCTACGCACATGTTTCCAAGCATCGTCCATGGAAGTGGTGCACCGGAAAAGTTTGCTAGCGCTCTCAACGACATTGCTTCTAACTTCGCAGTAAACAAAGATGTTTCAGCAGCATGCAGAGCTATTGTTGACGCCATAGCTTCGGCAAGTGCGGACTACGTTAAAACGTGGTCGCTCCGCTAAACGTAAATACCCCCTTTCTTTTTCTATATTCATTATGGTGAAATCGGTGAGGATTCCAAGAGAACAAATCATCACCTTCCTCATATTCTTACCATCCGTCATACTTGTCGGCTACTTTGTCCACGGTTTAATAGCATGGAACATATTTGTATCATTTACTGACTGGAGAGGATTAGCGCCGCAGTACAATATTATCGGATTCAAGCAGTATGAAAGAATGTATTCTGATAATGTTTTCTCAGTATCCTTAACCAATAACATTCTTCTGATAGTTTTATTCATACCTGGTAGCATGGCTCTCGGCCTTTTTCTAGCAATACTCCTCGATATAATTGGAGGCAGGGCTGAGGGCATTTTTAGAGCGATATACTTGCTCCCGTTCTCTCTTTCCTTCGTCGTTACGGCGGCGATGTGGGCATGGATGTACAATTTCTCACATGGTGTTGTAAACAGTTTATTCAGCATGCTTGGATTGAATTTCCTTAGGCTAAACTGGATAGGCGACCCTAATATAGCGATGTATTGCATAATCGTAGCTTTAATATGGCAATTCTCTGGTTACACGATGCTGATTTTCCTCGCCGGAATAAAATCAGTGCCTGAAAGCCACATAATGGCTGCTAAGATAGACGGGGCATCCTACTTTAAGCTGTATACTCACATAGTTATTCCACAGTTGAAGTACTGGGCTTTCGCAGCCTTCGTAGTCCTTACAGTTTTTGCACTGAAGGCATTCGATTTCGTCTATGTCTTGACTAACGGTGGGCCAGGCATTTCAACCTACGTCCTCGGACTGATGATGTTTAGAAGAGCCTTCTTCGAGACGGATTTCTCGTATGGAGCATCTATAGCGACAGTTCTATTTACACTCACGATGCTTGTGGTAGTTCCATACCTAATTGTTTCTCTGAGGGCGAGGTCTAAATGATCACAACAAGGATAACATACGTTGCGATCTGCATCATTCTTGCATTTTTCGCATTCGTATATCTCCTCCCATTCTGGACTGTTCTAACCACAGCCCTGAAGGATGATGTGTCTGTGATTCTCACAAACCCGATAGAGCCCCCGCCTTCGCCAACCTTAGAGCCTTTTGTTAAAGCCTTCAACGAGATAAAACGGGCACTTTACAACAGTCTCATGTTTACAACTTTCGCCACAATATTCTCAAGCATAATAGGATCGTTAAACGGATACATACTTTCTAAAATCAGGTTTAAACACTCCGATATATTTTTCTTACTCTTTTCAATCGGAATATTTATTCCGTATCAGGCTGTAGTCATACCTCTAATCGTAACTATGAGCAGATTGGGAATTTACAATACTATTCCAGGGATGATACTTACGCATACTGCATACGGAATCCCTATTTGCACACTTTTCTTCAGAAACTTTTACGACGACCTGCCTGAAAGCCTTACAATGGCTGCTAAGATAGATGGAGCAGGAGCTTGGAGAATCTACAGAAATATCGTGCTCCCACTTTCCTGGCCTGCATTCGTAGTTACGGCAGTTTTTCAGTTTACAAGCATATGGAACGATTTTCTTTTTGGCGTCGTTCTTACAGCTGGCTTAGGGCAACCTGCTTCAGTTGTTCTCGCTAATCTTCTTGGTACAACGACTGCAACTTGGAACATACAGATGGCAGGGACATTCATTTATGCGTTGCCGGTTGTGGCAGTCTACTTAATAATGGGAAAGTATTTGATAAAAGGATATTTGTCAGGAGCAATAAAGGGGTAGTGGAAAAAATGGTCAGCGTAAGAATTAGGAATCTAACCAAAGTCTACGGCAAGATTGCAGCAGTAAAGGATGTAAACTTAGATGTCAATGATAAGGAGTTCTTCATTCTACTCGGTCCATCCGGTTGCGGAAAGACTACTCTACTACTCTGTATCGCGGGCCTGTTGAAGCCCGAAAAAGGAGAAATCTGGCTCGGTGATAAACTGGTGACTTCTGGCGACCGCAATATATTCCTACCACCCCAAGAAAGGAAGCTTGCCATGGTTTTTCAGGATTATGCTTTATACCCACATATGACTGTTTTCAAAAACATAGCCTTTCCCCTTGAAGTCGGAGGCATCAGTAAGGATAGTATTCGTGAGAGAGTCTTAAAAGTAGCGAGGTTCCTAGGTATAGAACACCTTTTAGATAGGAAGCCTAAGCAGTTGAGCGGTGGAGAGAAGCAGAGGGTTGCGCTGGGGAGAGCTATCGTTAAGGAGCCTGCGCTACTACTTATGGACGAGCCTCTTGCCAATTTAGATGCTAAGCTGAGAGTCTTAATGAGGGTTGAGTTGAAGAGACTACAGAGAGAACTTGGGACAACCATAATATACGTGACTCACGACCAGGTTGAGGCGATGTCCATGGCTGATAGAGTGGGAGTTATGTCAGCCGGAGTATTGCAGCAAGTAGGTGAACCGTTGGAGATATACGATAAGCCTAGGAACACTTTTGTAGCAGGATTTATTGGAAGCCCGCCGATGAACATGTTTGAAGGAAGCGTTATAGATGTTAATGGCCGGCTTGCAATAGACCTAGGATTTTCCGTTATCTACCTCGCCAGCTGGATGGAGGAGCTCTTAAGAAAGAATAATGTTGAGGAAGTTGTTCTTGGAGTTAGGCCGGAAAACGTGTTATTTGCAAAAGAAGGAGAGGTCAATGCGTTTAAAGCTAAAGTAAGCTACGTTGAACTACTTGGGAAAGAACTTAACATACACCTTGCAGCAGGAGACAAGAGGCTCGTGATGACGGCAGAACCCACATTAAAACCTGAAGGAGAACTATGGATCAGATTTAATGAAAACAAGATTTACCTATTTGATAGAAAAACTGGAAACAGTTTGATACTTTAATTCTATCTTCTTTAGGTATAAAAGAAACAATTCTTTGCTTCTTATCATGTTAGAAATAATGGAGAGAAAATAACCACCGTCAATATCATGCTCACCTTAGTTTAAAAGGTTTTGCAATCGCCTAATTGATAGGATATACGGGATTGCAGATATAAGACATGTGGTGAAAAAGAACAGTTTGTAAATAAATTTGCGACGGCTATGATGAGATTATTCTTAAATATTACTTATTTTATTTAAGGCAAATTAGGTTGGATGCTAAAAAAATATCTGTAGTCATCCCAACATTCAATGAAGAAAAGTATGTGGAAAGACTACTCGTCTCACTCTGCCAGCAGACAATACCTAGAGAAGATTACGAAATAATAATTGTAGACGGGGGGAGTATTGATGGAACTGTTGAAATATGCAGAAAATATGCTGATAAGATAGTCATGCAAGAAACACCGACTGTGGGCGGTGCTAGGAATGATGGTGTTAAACACGCTGATGCGGAGCTTATTTTCACAACGGATGCTGACTGTATAGTTGCACCAAACATCCTTGAAAGGATTATTAGAATCTTCGATTCTCATCCCGAAGTCGTTATGGTTTACGGGATTGTAACACCATTGGAGAAAAGATTCAGATATGCATTTCTACTAGAGCTCAACAATGCTTTCGTCAAGATTCTCTACAGATTAAGGATATACTTGAGTGTGGGCTCGAGCATAGCATTTAGGAGGAAACATTTCAAATGGGTTAGGGGCTTTCCAACGGTTGGAGCAGGCGACGATTATGGCTTCTCTTTCCGTATGAGGAGGGTAGGCGAAGTAATGCTGGACGAAGGCTTAAGAGTATACTTCTCTATGAGGAGGTATGAAAAATACGGTTTTGCAAGAAGCTTCTACGAGTGGTTATACAACGTGTTCAGCGAGTTGTTGAAGAGAAGAATACCGGCCGAAAAAATATATCATAGAAAGACGTATTAAAACGACGGGTTCTTGATTATAAAGTTGATGTCACAGCCATGTTTAAACAATTATAGTAATTTAGAAAGGTTTTTAACTCTCCGCATATGAGGAAAACTGCATGCTGCCAGTAGAGGTCCCGGAGGCTTTCCTTGGTACAACTCAGTTAGTAGCAGTATTCTGGTTTTACGATAAGGCTACACGGATAGTTCTTGAAAAGATTAGGAGTAGAGGATTCAAATACTCTGTAAAAGGCCTTAGAATACACCACTGGTTTGTTGGGATTATGATTACTTTCATCGGTCTTCTAATGCTTCCGTTTCAAAACATTATGGTCCTTCTCTACGATGCTGGACCCATAGGTCTTCCAATGAAGCTGAGCTCTGGGGCAATAACGATGGGTTTCAGAATTTTCATAGATGATTTGAAAGATCTAAAGAGACAGCTTAAAAGCCTGTTTAAAAGATAAGTTTAAAGCCTTTTTTTAGGGTTTGAAAAACGGGTTGAGCGTAATCCTTGGAATAGACATTGGAGCGACGAATACTAGGGTTGCAGTTGCAGATTTAAATGGAAGCATTCTCTTGAAGCATAGCGAGAAAACTGTTAGAGAATCCGGAATAGGAGTAGTGAATCAGGTGATCAGGATAAGCGATGCTATTCTAAGCTCACTCAGGCTCCGGAGGGAGGATGTTAAAAGTATTGGTGTAGGCTCGATAGGGCCGCTTGATTTGAAAAAAGGGATGATAGTTAATCCTCCTAATCTTAAAGTAGGTATAATACCAATAGTCGAAGAGATTGGAAAATATTTCAACGTTCCCGTTAGGCTGTTGAACGATTGCGTTGCAGCAGTCCTAGGTGAAAAAAGATTTGGAGCCGGGAGGAATTTGGAGAACATAGTCTACATCACTATAAGTACAGGGATAGGATGTGGAGCGATTGTAGACGGGCACCTCCTCCTAGGTAAGGATGGTAATGCGCACGAGATAGGACATACAGTAGTTGATAAAGACGGTTTGCTTACATGCGGTTGCGGAAAGCGAGGACATTGGGAAGCATATTGCAGTGGAAGAGGTATTGTAAACTATTCTAAGGTTCTCCTAGGAGAATGGGGCATAAAGTTCGATAATTGTTCCCTAAGAAAATACTCTCAGAGCGATGTTTCTAAATTAACCTCTGAAATGCTTTTTAAAGCAGCTAAGGAAGGAGACGAGATTGCATTAAAAATCATAGATAAAGTTGGGTTGCTCAATGCAATTGGTTTCGCCAATGCTATAGAGGTTTATGATCCGGAGCTCATAACAGTTGGAGGGTCAGTGGCTTTTTACAATAGCGAGCTCATACTTAAACCGGTTAGAGAAAAAGTTTCAGAATACGCTATGAATAGACTACCCGAGATAGTTATAACGCCTCTAGGAGAAGACGTAGTACTCTACGGTGCATTGGCTGCCGCAATAGAAGCCTTTTCCAACTAGCGTTTCATAATTCTAAGAGATTTTAAAGTAGATTTTAAAAATCCTCTAAACTTGTTGTCGATAGCAAGCAGCACAGTAAAATAAACAATGATGCCAAGCAGGATTACTGGCATCAGCGAAACCATAACAATAAATATCTGCCCACTTTTAGCTGATTCAGGATATAGAATACAGAGCGTAATAGACATCACTATTCCAGATATTAAAAATCTGAAGATTCTAGAAACATTGAAATGAAACTTGATGAGCTTTTTAGATGCTTTGAGATAATATGATGTAATAACAATATTTATTAATAAGAAGCAAACCATTGATACCAGAGATATTAGAACGTGCGAGCTGCCGATATCATGGAGAATTTTAACAGTTAAAGACAGTAATATAATGTAAAAAAGAGAACCCGCAACCTCGATAAGAGGTATCTTCATGAGATATGATTCGGCAATCTTTCTCAGAGCGATTTCTTCGTCAGCGTCAACTTTTTCAATGCCTTGGATAACTGCAGAAAAAATTCTTTTAAACACAATAATTGCATAACATAGTGAAGCCGCTCTAAGAACATCGTATAATTGTCCGTATTCTCTCCTTAATAAGTATAACATAGGCTCGGCAAGAACAAGCTGTCCAAGCACCATGGGTATAAGGAACATCAAAACAAGCTCTACAGAATCCTCAATGTCTTTACCTGTTCCACCTGAGAGAAGTTTCGGATAAAGACCTATTGCTAATGCTTCAGAGAAGCATATCACCATGGCAAAAGTATTTGCTGCTTTGACGTAAGCTACTGGCAGGATAGATCCGGTTATAAATGTTAAAACTAGGACGTCCAACATTTTTATAAATCCCGGTGCTCTTGAAATTAACGGTACCAAACTCATTTTAAACCATCTGCGTAAATCCTCTAATGAAAAACTCCCCTTTAAGTATTCGGAGAGATTAAGAGAATAGTATAGCAATTGTATAAGCAACGCCAAGTCTACCGAAAGAACTGCGCCAAGAAGCAGAACTCTCATATAGCCCATTAATATCGCTCCAATAATTACCTTAGAGAATTCGAAAACAAGGATTCCGTAACCAATTACCTGCGGCTTCATCCCTTGGAAAACAGATTCGAGGCTTGAGGTATGGTACATGATAACGATCCAAAGCATGAGTGAAAATATCACAGGAATGTCAATGAACACTTGTGAAGAGAAAAGCGGAGAAAGGATTAGAAATAACAATGTTGAAATGATGGACATAGTGCTATTGAAGAATACTCCAGATTTTACAACCTGTCTTCCTCTTCTCAAATCCCTTACAAGCCAGTAATTTACTATGCACGAAGGAATTAAGAAATAGGAAATAAGATCGGAGTAGAACTGCCAAGTTCCGAAAGCTTCCTCGCTGAGCCTCCTAGTAACTATTATTGTGAATAATAATCCTGTTACAACTGACAATATTTTGGATGCAAAGTTAACCAGCCCCGAGTATCTAAGCCGGATATCTTTCAAGACACCTAGGATGGAATAAACCTATTTAAAAACTTATTTTGTTTTTTTCGCGTTTGCGATAATCATTCAATAACAAAAAACCGTTTCAAGACCCATTTCTTTAGCTGTTTTCAAGACGTTTCTCTTGACTTCATCGTAATATGGGGATTTTGAAAAAAGTATTCTTTTCCACTCTTCGTAGAGATCAGGATACTTCTGTAATATGACTTTAGAAACCATGCTCCAAACCATTGGCCTAAGGTTTAGCCTATCCACGTAAACATAGTCCACCCTGGCTTCTTTAAATTTCAAAAACAAGTCTTCAACATTACTATCTGAAAGGAGTGGAAGAACCGGGCCGAAGAAAACATATGTTCTTAACCCGTTACTTTTCGCAACCCTAATTGCCTCAATCCTTTCCTCAGGCTTTGATGAAAAAGGTTCAAAATCCCTACTTATCTTCTCATCCATAGTTACTATCGTAACCCCAACTTCATTAGACTTATTCTTACTCAAGAGGTCTAAATCCCTCGTAACCAAGTTTGATTTAGTCTGAATTATTAGTGGAAAGCTATTTTGAACAAGCATTTCGACTATTCTCCTAGTTAATTCATATTTCTTTTCCATTGGTTGATAGGGGTCTGTCAGAGAGCTCAAATAGACTCTTCCTATCCTCTTGTTCTTCACCTCTTTGGAGAGGATGCTTACGGCATTAATTTTAACATCTAAGAATTCTCCCCACTCTTCTTTTCTCCCCCTAAGCCTAAAAGTAATTCCTGCAGCGTAACAATAACGACATCCATGCTGACAGCCAACGTAAGGATTAATGCAATAGTCAGCTATCGCGCTCTTATTGAGAAGCGACTTGCACTCTACTTCTCTAACTATCACTATTATGCAGAAGGCTTTAAATCTTATAAGCTTTCCACGGTCTTTTCTTTCTCATAAAAAATCCGGGTCTAGAACTTTTCCAGCTAAGAGGTTGAGGCCCGTAGTCTTGATGAGCGTGAGGAAAAACGGTTTCCTCCTAATCAGGTTAAAAAATCCTCTCATCCAGAGCCCTTTTCTCAATGCTCTTCCAATAGTCTTCTTCCATTTGGAATCGTAAACCTCAGCAAGAAAACCCTCTTCAAAAAAGCCTTCTTCAAGAGCTTTTACGCATGCTTCTCCAGCGATCTCGCTGCAAATCCTTCCGTAAACGAGTCCTCCGAATGAGAATGGTTTAACTTGGCATGCAGCATCCCCTACAAGGACCGTCTTGGGGGCAGCGGTCTTATTCATTACTCCAAACCTCACAGAATCCCCTATAGGCTTTCCAGTAGCCTCAAGGTTAAGCCTTTTCAGAAGAATCCTCATCCGGGGCAGGGGATTATCCTTGGTAGCTAATCCGACTCTAGCTTTATTGCTGCTTAAAGGAACGATCCATGCAAAACCTTCTTTTGAAAACTCTGGTTCAAACCTCAGCTCCACAACATCCTTTTCGAAAAAACCCTTTGCAACGCATTGTAGCGTGAATAAAATATTCTCTGGCTGCTTTAACCCCACCAGTTTAGCAGTAATGGAGTTAGGACCATCTGCTCCGATCAGCACTCTACTAGAGTAAACATTACCCCTATTTGTAACTATTCTATCTCCGTCAAGACCCATCGCCCTCTCCCCCGTTCTTATTTCAACCAGATTTTCAATGGCTTTTTCAGCAAGATACCTATCATACCCCATCCTATCCATCACGATCATTCTCTTTGGAGAAGATACTTCGAAAAACCTCTTCCCAAGGCGAAACCTCGCCGTCTTAACCGTATTTAAAACAAGGTTTTGGGGAACACTCCCTATCCTCCAGCTGACCAGGCCCGTGCATTGCTCCGGCTTACCTATCTCATTATGTTCTTCGAGAACTATCGTTCTAAAGCCCTTTTTCGAAATAAGCGATCCAGTTATTAGACCTGAGGGGCCTCCTCCAATAATCAGTGCATCGCATTCGAAATTCATCGAGTTTCGTTAACCCTAGGGCTTCTTTTCCTCAGACCCTGATACTGTAGTAGTTTCCTGAGCAGGAGGCGGTGGAGGAGGTGTTTCCTTGGCGCCTTCAATCTCTTTTTCTATTTCTTCAATGGGTTTCGGTGGAGGGGTTGTGGCAAGCGTGTAGCCTATCCAACCCATTATGAACAGTATGAAGCCTACTGCGAGAAACGCTGTCACCTGGAGCACAAGCATTTGCCATGGTGAAAGGAATACGAGCCATAAGTATAATACTGCACCCACTACTGAGCCTAGGAAAAGAAGCAATCCTAGGGCCTGATCCTTGTTCATAGACGTAAAAAGCAGCGCTTGATACACTATATAAATTTATTGCTCCTCTATTACAAGACCCTTCTCCCTAAGTCTTTTTAAGACAGCATCAAGCTCCCAGAGATGACAGGGAATAGTCCTCCAAATTTTTGAAACAGGCAGGCGGCCTTCTCTCCTAATCAACTCGTAAACCTTTTTCTCAAGCTCCTCCATATCAGCCTTCTCAAGCAAGTATTCATGAGGGCCTAGAACAACCCATTCCTCAACCATATCGAGATGATGAGGTTAGAGAAACATATTTGTCTTATGCTTAAAAACGATAGTCTACATAGTATAGTTTAAATACCTGTCAGGAAGATACATGATTTCCTAAATGCCGGGGAAGATTGTTTCTACATACTCAGGTGGCCTGGATTCTACACTCATAACAATCCTGCTCAAGGAAAAATATGGCTATGATGAAGTGATTCCAGTGCTCGTAGACGTTGGCCAAGGAGAGGAGGAGATCAAGATTGCGTATGAAAGAGCAGAGAAACTCGGTTTAAAAATACATTTCATAGATGCTAAACACGAGTTTGCAACAGAATATATATTCAGGTGCATAAAGGCTAATGGAAGCTATGAGGGGTACCCTGTTGGAACATCGATGACTAGAGTTTTAATAGCTTCCAAGGCTGCTGAAATAGCTAAGAGAGAAGGGGCTGAAGGAGTCGCACATGGTTGCACAGGAAAGGGTAACGATCAGTTCAGGATGGAGGTTGCAATAAAATACGTGTCTCCGGAACTTAAGGTCATAGCTCCAGTAAGAGAATTAAATCTTTCACGGCTTGAGGAAGAGGAGCTTCTGAGGAAATACGGTATTGAACCGAAGAAGCCCAAAGGCAAACTCGGTGGGGACGTAAACATGTGGTCACACTCCATAGGAAGCGGTCAAGTCGAGGATCTCTACAGCCAGTATCCGGAGGACTATATCTGGACTGTTCCTCCTGAGAAAGCTCCCGACGAGCCGAAAGTAATCAGCATACAGTATGATAATGGTATTCCTAGGAATGTCGATGGTATTGAGGACCCTGTTGAAATAATACTTTATTTGAACAGGATCGGAGGTCAACACGGCGTTGGTAGAATAGACATTCTTGAAGACGGGATACTTGGGTTAAAGTCTAGGGAGCTTTACGAAGCGCCTGCCGCAACCATATTGCTTAAAACACACGCTGACCTTGAACAGCTAACCCTTACTAAAGAACAGTTAAGAGTGAAGAGGGATATCGATAGAATATGGGCGGATATGGTTTATCACGGGATGTGGTTCCATCCTCTTAAGAAGGATTTGGATGCTTTCATCGACTCTACGCAAAGATATGTTTCAGGAAGGCTTGAAGTAAAACTGTATAAGGGGAATGTTGAGATCATTGGAAGAGAATCCAGTAAAGGATTGTTCTCGCCCGAGTTAAGGTCTGTAAAGAAGACGGGTTTTGACCAGAGGGATGCTACGGGCGCCGTCAGGCTCTACGCACTACCCTACCAGCTATACAGTAAGAGGGAACAATCCAGGTAAGAATCCTGAAACCTGTATAATTCTTTTTCCACTTTTATTGGGAAAACAGTTTTTAGATGAGGTTTAGGCTAGAAATACAGTATGAGTGAGGAAAGGGTTGTAGTCTACTCTAAACACTGGCTTGCAGTATTTCTGCTAGTAGGCTTCATCGCAGGCGGGTTAATAGCTTCCTACTCCATCCTGTATTCGGAGCTGAAAGAGCTTAGTGAGAAAATCGATGATGTGGGCTTTGCAGTAAGCCGTTTGAGCGACGAGGTTAACAGAATTAAGGAGCTTTACACCAGCCCGAGCTTAGCCTATTTAAACGTGAGTTTTACGGAAATATACAATAGAACTATCAGGGGAGTTGTGATGATAACAGGCATAGTTAAAGGTCTTTTAACAGAAGAGACTGGTCTAGGCTCAGGATTCGTAGTTAAATATGGCTCCTCATACTATATTGTAACCAACTATCACGTTGTAAAGGATGCTAAAGACATAGTTGTTACATTTTACAACGGGGAGAGCTATCCGGCGAATGTTGTAGGCACTGACCCCTACAGTGACCTTGCTGTTATAAACTGTACAGCACCCCTCGAGCTTTACCATCCCTTAAACATTACTTTCAGCAGTAGTTTAAAGGTTGGGGATTTAGTCATAGCCATAGGAAATCCGTTTGGCCTAACTGGAACAATGACAACAGGCATCGTAAGCCAGCTCGGAAGAAGCATATCCAGCGAGTTTACTGGAGGATACTCGATTGCAAACATAATTCAGACAAGTGCTCCGATAAACCCTGGGAATTCTGGGGGGCCATTGCTCAACGCTAAGGGCGAGGTGGTGGGGATGAATACAGCTATAATCGCAGACAGTCAGGGCGTTGGCTTTGCAGTTCCATCAAACACTATTCTGAGGGAACTACCCTATTTAATAAAAACGGGGAGTTACGATATGCACCCATGGCTGGGATTAAAAGGAGTGAATTTGAATTATTATATTGCTAGTGCTGCGGGATTAAACATAACTTATGGTTGGCTTATACAAGATGTGATTCCGGGAGGCCCTTGTGATAAGGCAGGTCTAAGAGGAGGAGACAAAACCGTAACAATCCTAGGTATGGAGATAAAAGTCGGTGGAGACTTATTGATTTCAATAGATGGACATCCTGTTAGAAACAATGACGATATTGCAATGATATTGGAAGAATATACCTATCCCGGTAAAACCGTTAATCTAACGATTGTAAGAAACAATCAGTTAATGATTATTCCGGTAACATTGGGTAAAAGACCACCGCCCTAGGTTTCCCTTCTTATCCTATTCGATTATTCTACTCCACATGTTTTTAGCAAGCTCACCATCGTATTTCATCAGTCTAAGCTTTTCTCCCGCTTCTTCGCGTCTCGAATTATGTTTCTCCAGGAAGGCCGTTACCTTCTCTATGAGTATTTCTTTAATCTCTCCACTTAACATTCTGCCCGAGGAATACTCTTCCCTAATTTCCATAAGTCTCTTATCATCCTCTTCGAAGAAGAAGTAGAGCCACTGGTACGGTACATCTATATCGGGATTACCACCTAGTTTTCTATGTTCCTCTACTGTCGGCTGTCCTCCGGAAAACGCTTGAAATATTTTTTTCCTAACGCTTTTCTCATCCTCATTCAAGTAGATGGCACTCTCCGGTTGCGAAGCACTCATCTTGCCAGCAGGCCCAGTCAATGGCGGTAGGAACTTGCTGTGTATGGCGGCAGTCTTATAGTATCCGAAGCTTTCAGCAATATCCCTCTGAATCCTCCAATATGGATCCTGGTCTATTGCAGCGGGTATCAGACATCTTCTCTTTTCGAAAAACGTAACTGCTATTTGGAAAGCAGGGTAGAAGATCATGCCTATGTTGGTTTGAGCATCGAAGCCGAATACTGCCCTAACCCAGCTGAAGTTAACCTTCTTAGCAACTTTCAGCACTATGGGATACATGTTTCTCACATACTCCATGTCTTGGAATATGAAAGTCTTATCAGGATCGAATCCCACTGCGGCAATGTCGAGAGCATTCTCATAAGACCATTTTCTAACATCTTCTAGTGTTAGGTTCCTGCTTTCCTCAAGAAACTTCTCGTCGTCCGTCAACTCTATGTAGACATTGCACTTAAACCTGTCTTGAAGCCATTTCGTAAAGTAGAACGGTATTATGTGACCCAGTGTCATAGGACCGCTTGGCCCTCTTCCAGTGTACAAGAAGAAACCTTTACCAGCCTCATAGTCATCAAGAACCTTGTCTAAATCCCTATGGGAGAAAAATATTCCCCTTCTTAAAAGAAGATGTTCCCCGCCGGCAAGCCTAACCAGCCTATTCTTAAGCTCTGGGGTAAGAGGTTCTGTTCCAAATTCCCTTATGAGCCTTTCATAATCCACTGTACCCTCGACAGTCCACGGGGTTACTTTGAAACCCTTGTCCTCCTGAGATTCCATTACGCAGAAGCAGGCTAGTCGGATTTTATTTAAGCCTTTAGAGCCGATTCTTAAAATTATCGTCTTTGCATCAAAACCTTTAATAGCTCAGCATTTTTAAGATTCGTAGATATGGTTCAAAAATTATTTTTAGGAGGGTGGCTTCATGTGGATTCCAAGTTTCACAGCCCTTCTGAAAGCTTTGAAGCAGTACGGGACCATAAAAATCTTTTTTAATATCCCGTTGCAGCAAGCAATGAGACTTAAAAGCATAATCTGTATATTGGTTTTAACAATCCTATTAACTCAGTATTTCAGCTTCACAGGCATATCGCAATTCAGCCAGATAGTTTTATCTTATGACTTTAACGCGCGCAGAGGTGAAACCAACAGATGGGTTGATGTTGACGGCGATGGTGAAAATGACTATCATGTAGATATTAACAACTGGAATGTTGGAAGTGCGGGTGGCGGAATTACTATGGTATTCGACCCAAGCACTATAACACTCTCAGTAACAGCCAACATTCAGAACGCTCAGCCAATCGCATGGGTTAATGGCTATCCGGAGATTTATTTTGGCAGAAAGCCGTGGGATACGCAATATGCTAATGGCCTAGGGGTCGATTTTCCATTAAAAGTAGAAGACCTCCTTTCCAAATCTCTACCAGTATCGTTCTCCGTAGATATTCAGAGCCTGCATCCATCCATAGGCTTCAACATAGCTGCAGACGCTTGGATAGTGAGGCAAAGCGTAGCAGACAGTCCAGGCACCGCGCCTTCAGAGGGGGATGTTGAACTTATGGTCTGGGTCTTCAGACAGAACCTTGGTCCTGCTGGAAGCAAGGTTGGCGAGGAGAATATAGGTGGTAGGGCTTGGGAAGTCTGGAGGATGGAAAGCGTCTCATGGGGAGGATGGCAGTACATAGCTTTTGTCCCTAAGGGATGGAACCTTGCGAAAGGAGCTATAGAATACGATATAGCTGAATTCGTCAGAGCGACAGTCAGGTATACTACCTTCGACATATCTAACCACTACTTGCTCGACTGGGAGATAGGGACGGAGTGGGGAACGATGAACTCTGAAGGCATTGCGCAGTTTCAGTGGACCATATCAGGCTTCAGAGTTAACACGACCTTGGTCTCACCATCACCAGTATATGATTTTGAAACAGGAAATGAAGATTGGAATGGTTGGGATGCTATAACCTCCGTCACACAGACTACTACAGATGCTAAAAACGGTGCAGGCAGCCTGAAATGTTACTTTAATCAATCTATTAACGATGATGGAAAAATATCAGTGACATTTAGCTCTCTTAAGAACCTCAGTGGCATGAGACTCTCAGCATGGGTTAAGGTTCCTACTAGAGACTTCATGATTAAAATCTTCGCACAAGATGAAGACTGGACATGGCTTGACGCGGGGGGAGTAGACACCCCACCGCCAAATATGTGGGTTCAAGTAACATGGGACCTTCCGAAGTCAGCAGTTGACGGTTTCAACCCGTCTAGAATCAAGAGAGTCGGCATAATGTTCGGAAGATGGGGTAAGCCGAAGTGGAGTGGCTATGTCTATGTAGACGCTTTTGACTGGCAGCCCATCCCACCTCTTCCAAACACTCCCCTTGCCCTTCCTCCAGGAATATTCAGAGGCATCAATATTGGTAACGCTTTGGAGGCACCCTATGAAGGTGAGTGGGGGGTTGTAATCAGGGACGAATACTTCAGGGTTATAAAAGAAGCAGGGTTTGACACCGTAAGAATACCGATAAGATGGTCCGCTCATGCTTCGCAAAACCCACCTTACACTATTGACGAAAAATTCTTCAAGAGAGTTGATCATGTCATTAACAAGGCTCTTGAACAGGGTTTAACTACGATAATAAACGTTCATCATTATGAGGAGATTATGCAGAATCCCGATGCGCATAGCAGTCGATTCCTAGCGCTCTGGAGGCAAATAGCGGAAAGATACAGGAACTATCCGGATATACTTTACTTTGAGCTTTTAAATGAACCCTGTTTGCAACTGACAAGTGATATATGGAACAAGCTTATCAGAGATGCTTTGAACATTATAAGAGCCACAAATCCGACTAGAAAAGTCATAATAGGACCAACGAACTGGAACAGCATATACCACTTAAAATACTTGGAGGTACCCGATGATCCGAATATTATAGTAACATTTCACTTTTACACACCCTTTGAATTCACTCATCAAGGCGCAGAGTGGGTAGGGCAGCCTCCGCCGGTAGGTAGGAAGTGGACCGGTACTGATGCTGAGAAGAACCAAATTGTTGATGAGCTGAACATAGCCTTCGAATGGGCTTCCCAGCGTAATCTCTCGCTTCTCATGGGGGAGTTTGGAGCATATTCTAAAGCAGGTATGGATTCTAGGGTGAGATGGACTTCCTTCGTAGCCAGGGAGGCAGAGAAGAGAGGCATAGCGTGGTGCTACTGGGAGTTCTGTGCTGGTTTCGGAGTATATGATCCAGTTAATAATGTATGGAGAGAACAGCTTCTCAACGCCTTAATCCCGGGACAGCCTGAATTAGCTACAGCTATAAGCATAAATCTTTCTAAAAACCTAGTAAGGCCTTGGGAGAGCGTAACAATAACCGGCAGAGTTAGCCCAGCTAGAGTTACGAGCGTCATTATCAGCATGTCCACCGACCGGGTTAAATGGGTAAACATAGCTCAGGTGAATTCAACTAGTGATGGCACATATTCATACACCTGGATGCCTAATGATACTGAGGTAACCTACTATTTATGCTCCTTTACGCCCGCATCCGCCGAATACACAGCTGCGGAAAGCAGTGTAGTAAGCCTCAGCGTCACTATGGTACTAGAAGCTCTTCAACACTCTTCTCTAAACATTACTCTTCCAACAGGAGAGAAATGCAGCATTAAGGCTTGTTCAACCTCAACGTTTTTAAAAACGAGCATAAATACTTCGGAACATAAGATAGTTGCTACAGTATCTGGATCAGATGGAACAACAGGCATAACTGCAGTCTTCCTTCCGAAGAAGCTGTTAGACGCATATGGAGCCGCTGCAGATGATATACTTCTCACCATAGACGGTGAGGAAACAACCCCCTATATGATTACGTCACCAGCAGGATACGTCATCATGATAACGTATTTCCACAGTGCTCATACATTCACAGTTTATTATGCGACTTACCGGCTTACGTTGAACGTTAAAGACTATGCTGGCAACCCGTTGGTCAATGCAACAGTCAAATTAGAAGGGCCCGTCACAAGGATAGCGAATACTAATGAATCTGGAATTGTCTTATTCACTAAAATAATTGCTGGAGAATACACTGTGCTAGTCTTGGAAGGTAGCGCAGCAAGCAGTACCAGCCTAAGGATAGAGGGGGACAGCCAGCTAGTTCTTTCAACTAAGAGAAGCGAGTTGGAAGAGCACGAGGCACTTAAAGCTGACTATTTTAACCTGAAGTCAAAATATGAGGTTTTAAGATACGCGCTACTCATATACATTGCAATATCTTTGATAGTGATGTTCCTTCTAATAAGGCAAATCCGATTGAAAAGAGTTAAAGAATTAGGGTAGAAATTCTTCTAATTTCAAGAAGCAGTAAATCAACATTAGCCTGAGCGAAAGAAAATGGTTAAAGTAATGTTTTTTAACTAGTGCGTTGACTATCGGGAAAGATGAAGTATAGGCTTATGGACTTGCTGGCCTGCCCTATCGACAAGGATTTCCCTTTAAAATTGATAGTGTTTCAGGAGGAGGAGAGAAGCATCGAGTTTAAACACGATAGTATAGTCTGTGAGCTTTATTGCGGTTTAAAAACAGCATATGTCAAGGAAACCGGCTTGAGTGTCGATGAATGCAATAAATGTATGAAGAGGGAAATCTTAAACGGAATCTTAATCTGCAACAAATGTAGCAGGTGGTATCCCATAGTGGATGAGATTCCACAGCTTCTCCCAGATGGACTCAGAGACTCGAAAGAAGACCTTGCATTTTTGAAGAAGTATGCCGAAAAGGTTCCGGTAAGCATAATCGAAGAAGGAAAACCGTTTAACCTGAGAACATAAGTCCTACTATAACTGGCAATTAAAAAGATAGAAGAAGAATAATCAATGAAAAGCTTAAAATGGAAAAGAGGCGAAGTGAAAACTGAGAAAATCACAAGTTCAAAGAAGAGCATGTACTCCCTAGTAGTTGATGCAAGCATATTAGTAAAAGGGTTTATTAAAGAAAGGCTCTGAAAGGGCTTAAATTTTTAAAGCGTTAGAATGATATAAAACTATTTGCGCTATATGTTTCTGATTCCACATAATTCAAATAGAGGTCGAATCTCCTCCAGTATTTTTTCAAGCTCATCCACCAAATAAGCCTGCTTCTCAAGAAATGTTTTATCAAGAGTCTTAGATGGCTTAAATTGTTGAATGAAGAATCTTCTAGCACCTTTTAGTTGCCTTGCTATCGTTACTATGTCCTCCCTGCTAAGGAGCTCAGGAACAATGGTCGTCCTAAACTCGTGCTCCCGAAACGCCTTGACTATTTCTATGCTTTCAACGATCTTTCCAATGTCTATCTTCGCCTTGACAACATTTTCGTATTTCTCAAGAGGAGCCTTAACATCCATAGCAATGTAATCTATCAGTTTTTCTTCTATGAGTTGCTTAAGCATCTTCGGATTTGTCCCATTAGTATCGAGTTTAACGGAGTATCCGAGACCCTTTATTTTTTCAATAAAGTTTGGCAGGTCGTCGTGTAAAGTTGGTTCTCCGCCAGTTATGCAGATTCCATCGAGAAAACCCTTTCTTTCCTCTAAAAACCTGAAAATATTATTCTCAGGAATTGGTGGAGTACCATCGTCTACAACCAGTTCAGGATTATGACAATATGGACATCTGAAATTACAGCCGAATGTGAAAAGCGTGCAAGCAACCCTACCCGGATAGTCTATAAGAGTTAGTTTTTGCAAACCCTTGATGATCATTATACCACCGTCCTTCCAGCATCGATGTGAAACAATTTTTAACCTATGGTTAAAAACCCTATTTTAAATCTTTTCTCGTTTTCAATTAAACCAGAAAACCTTTTGAACATTATTGAGAATTGAAAGCAGAAGAGCAGTAACTAACGCCTTAAAACAATATAGTTATCTGCAGGTAACAAATCCGTTACCTATATGTGAAATATCCGATGACTCTTTTGAGATTAGCCCTTTAAATCGATCAGCTTTCAAAACATGATCCTCCTCCTAAAGCCGATAGTGATATGATTTCATTAGTTAACCGATTATAGAAACGTTTTCGATCATTACTCGTGGAGTTATTACCGATCCTCGCTTTTTTAAAACATTCCCAATCCCAGTTATTCCTTTGAGAAAATCGTAAATGTTTCCTGAGATCATGCATTCCTTAACTGGATGTTTAATTTCACCCCGCTCTATTAGAAAGGCTTGTTTAACTGATCCTGAAACCAAACCATTCTCAGGCCTTATATCTCCTGAAAACCTTTTAATAAATAGTCCTTGTTTAATATCTTTTAAGATTTCTTCATTACTACATTTTCCCGGAGAAACAAGTATGTTTGAAGGTGCTACGGATAAGAAGCCAGAGGCATTTCCAGTCGTTTCAGTACCGAGTATTCCAGCAGTATAACTGTTGTTCATGAAATTTTTTAAAACTCCTTTTTCTATCAGGATTGTCCTCATCCTTGGAACACCCTCGTAGTCGAAGAGAGATGTTGAAACACCTCCTTCAATTGTCCCATCATCTATGATTGATAATGAGTCCACGGCAATCTTTTGACCCATTTTCTCCTTGAGTGGGCTTCTACCCCTCCAGACCATGTCGCCGTTTAAAGCTTCTAAGAATGATGAGAAAAACTCTGCAGCCACATCGTAATCTAAGACAACTGGGCCATTGAAAGATTCGACTTTCTTACATCCTAATGATTCTATGGCTTTGGCTGCAGCTTCTCTTCCAATCTCCTTAGGGTTTAAGTCCATTCTCCTAGACACGTCCCAAGCTATAGCGAAGCTCCCTACTTCTCCACCTTCTCTAGCCAACGCCATTAGCTCCATCGCTATCTCAGTACCCGTATCGCACCCCATTATTCCAAGAGAATTAGCCACGTAAGTTTCGCCTACGGTAGAGTTTAATAATCCGCCTGGAATGGAAATCCTTGAATCCGCTTTCGCTTCCTTAAGCATTTCTAAGGCAAGCCTAACAGCTTCTTCAGCTCCGAGAGATGAAATCCTATCATCGAATATGCCTTCAACCCTTGAGAAGGGCCTTGGCTCAGGCAGACTTTTCCATAAGACGTTCTCATTGCTCGAGCATGCCAGTTTATACGCGTTTTTTACGGCTTCTTCAATTCCACTTGGACTAATATCCGTAGTGCGGGAGAAACCAAGCTTCTTGCCGACTATGACAGCTATGTGAAGACTCCTATTAATCCTCCAAGAGACATCAGAGATTTCATTAGATTCTATCTTAACCTCAATGCTTCTAGCTAGTGAATAGTGGGCTTCAACTTCAGACGCTCCTAACAAAATTCCCTTTTTAACAGCTTTCTCCACTACCTCACTCATAACGCCCCACCTATCATCATCCTAGCTCTCACATGAGGACCTCCGCCGTCGACGGGTACCCATTGAAACTTGCCGCAATTCCCCGGAGACTCTATTTTAAGGTCTTTACCTACTGCATCAATGCTTTTCAACACTTCAATCGCATTACCCGATATGGTGACTCCTCTAAAAGGCTCAACGAGCTCACCGTTTTCTATCCTCCAAGCCTCTTGAACAGAGAACATGAATTCTCCATTGGAGTCAGCCTGACCGCCCAACCCGCCTTTAAGGTAAAAACCCTCTTTCGTTTCTCTAATTATCTCCTCAGGATCCCAATCGCCTGCTTCCATGTAAGTATTCCTCATCCTTATTAGCGGCGTATAAGAATATCCTTGAGCCCTCGCATTCCCCGTTGGCTCCACACCGAAGATCGCTGCAGACTCCCTATTATGCATGAAGCTTTTGAGAACTCCTTTCTCAATTATTTTCACAGGTTTTGCTCTAACGCCTTCATCATCATACCTTATCCAGCCGTTGGCTCCAGCAGGCTCTGGACTGTCGATTATCGTAACATGCTCGGAAGCAACTTGTTCTCCAATCTTACCGGTTAATATGCTACCCGACAATACTAGGTCAGCTTCAGCCGTGTGGCCGAATGCTTCATGAACTAATAAGCCAAGGATATCGTTATCCAGGACGCATGTTATAAAACCCCCTTTTGGTATACTTGTATCTAACAGCCTTATTGCTCTGGAGGCAACTTCTTCAGCCAATTTAACGGGATCGTTTCTATCAATGAGCTCAAAGCCTATAGTGCCACCTATTGCTTTATATGCTGGGGAAATCTTATCCATTTCTCTGGCAGTCACCTGTACAGCAAAGTATGTCCTAACCTCTTCAGATTCTATTCTTGCCCCATCACTATTTACGAAAAGCTTCCTACCTGAGTAATCCGTGTAAACAACACTATTGTCAACAACTTTTTCACCCTTACTCCAAATAGCCTTATCAGCATCAAAAACTATCTTAAGCTTCTCCTCTATCGAGACTTGAGAAGGGATTTTAATAATATTAGTCTTAACCTTGTCGCAGACAGGGTTAGTCCTGGCGATTTCAACTCTCCTACTTCTAGAAGAAGAGCTAGATGATGCTAATTTAACCGCGTTTCTAGCCGCCTCAACAACCTTTTCAAAAGTCAAATCCTCGAGTGATGCAAAACCCCAAGAACCATCTTTCAAAACCCTTATGCCCATACCGTTGAAGGTAGAGGTGCTTGAAGACTCGACAATACCCTTCCTAACCCTAAGGGAAGTAGAGAAACCCTCCTGGCATCTTACTTCAACGTAAGATGCTCCAAGCTTTAATGCCTCTTCTAAAGCCCTGAGAGCAAGGTTTTCAGACATACTGCTCACCATTTTTTCTCACTACTTAAGCTTAAACGAACGTTTCAAAAATCTATTTGTAGTTGAATGCCCGATTTAGAATAAACGCTAAAGGCTTATATTAGTTTTCCTAAGTTTTACTATAGAATACCTATGGTTAAACTTAGGTTAAGGGTTGGTCCCAAGGGGCAAATAATACTTCCAAAAATGATAAGAGAGAAACTTGGGATAAAACCTAACAGTTATGTAACAGTAGACCTCAGAGATAGTGAAGTGGCTTTAAAGAAAGGAGTAGAGATAGAGGAGTTTATAGAATGGTTGAAAAACTCAAGGAAACCCGTAGCTAAACAGGTTTCTCGATTTAGTCTAGAGGACGAAGCGCTTACGTGATATACTTAAGGTATTCAGAAGATGATAAGATTTTCGACTACGTAACGAATCTGTTGAAAGAAGCTGTTGAACGGAAAGACCTGTTATTTGTAAACATGCTGGTTATAAATGAAACGATTTGGATTCTTAATAAGAAGTACAGAATACCATTAAGCGAAATAATAGAGTTAATAGATAAATTAATACCTCTTCTGGAAATAATACCAATAGATTACGGTGATTACGATATTATGAAAAAAATCATGTTAGATTACGGTTTAAAACCGTCAGATGCTCTTCACATAGCTTCAATGAACAAGATGGGGATAAGACACATAGTTTCAGAAGACAAGGAATTTGATAAGATTCCTTTCATAGAAAGAATGTGGTTAGACGATCATTAACATTATTATCTAAACATTTATACTTGCTAAGAATAAAGGTATTTGAAATCTGGTTAATACTAAAGTATTCTTTAAATGCTTAGGTTTAATCCAGCTTCCAGCGGTAGTTTT
>JAWCDE010000004.1:0-78395 GCA_038861395.1 Thermoproteota archaeon
GGATACAGCCTGCCATGTTTAGGCATGTAATTATAAACCCATTCTCTAAACATTATTTTAGAGAATTCCTCAGAACCTATCTCCAACCCGGTTTCTCTAAGAATAGTCTCAACTATCACCCTAGATGGTTTCCCAACTAGCTTAACGTTCTCATTAAAACTCCTCTCGGGGATACTGAATTCCCTAAGTATATTGTTAACCATATTGTGGAATGCCTCCATTGTGTCTACTAGAGTCCCGTCCAAATCGAATAAGACTGCTTTAACACTTTTCAACGATTCAATCGCACCCCGTAGCAAAATCCTGTTTTATTAAAGTTATGCCTGCGTTTCTTGCTTTTCATTAAACGATTTCATCCGGAAGAACTACACTCCCAGCATAGATCTCTTTCTTCATTCGTCCAGAAAACCCTGCCGCACTTCCTGCACGTGATTCTCTTCAAGCCTTCCGTCCAAGGCCTTTCACATATCCTAAAGCTCCTATGCAAGGGGAATTCTATCGCTTTCCTGGGACAGAGTGGCATGCATGATACGCAGCCCTCGACGCAATTCTGGGGGTTTGCTACAAAAGCCTTGCCGCCTCTTAACGCGAAAACATTGTGGGGGCAGAACTCTATGCATTTAGGCTTCTCCGACCCTTGGCATCCGTCGCACTGCTCTGGAAAAAGAACGGGGTACCACGTTGTAGTCATTAACGTCTGATAAATAATGGTTTTGATTTTTAAGGCTTGCTCTGGGAAATACATTTATTAATGGGCTCTATCCAGCCAGATAAGGCTGGTGAGGGAAATGAAACCTGTTTCAACAGTTTCTGGCGTGGGGAAGAACGTTAGGCTTAGGAGAATACTGAAAGATGGTAAGGCTGTCGTCCTAGCCATGGACCACGGTATTGAACATGGGCCCAAAGACTTCATAGAGCCCCATCTGGACCCGAATGTAATAATCGATAAGGTTGCCAAGGCTGGTGTCGACGCTATAATGCTTCCCAGGGGCTTGGCCAGGCTGACCTGGGAGTCTTGGGCAAATAGGATTCCGTTGATCGTGAAGGTTACTGGAAAAACTTCATTGAGACCTAAGGAGAGGCAGTATACTCAAAACCTCATAGCCACCGTAGAAGATGCTGTTGCACTGGGCGCTGAGGCTGTTGCAGCAACGGTCTACTGGGGTGCTCCGGAGGAGGAGCAGATGCTCGAGCAGTTTACTGAAATAGCTGCTGCATGCGAAGTCTATGGAATGCCCCTTCTAAACCTGGCTTACCCGAGGGGGCCGCATATGCCTAATCAAAACGATGTCGAAATAGTCAGGTACGCTGCAAGAGCAGCTGCAGAGGTAGGTGCAGACTTGATAAAAACATACTGGACTGGTTCCGAAGAGACTTTTAGAGAAGTTGTTAAAGCCACCCCCGTACCTATCCTAATGTCTGGTGGAGCTAAGACCGAGGAGCCGAGACAGTTCCTAGAGGTTACGAAGCAGGTTATGAAAGCTGGTGGAAAGGGCGTCGTCGTCGGTAGGAATGTTTTCCAAAGAGAAAACGCTACAGAGATGGTTAAGGCCATAATGAAAATAGTACACGAAGATGCTTCAGTAGATGAGGCGATGAAGCTCCTAAGGTAAGCTTTCTAAGTCTTTTTCAACATTTTTAGTAAATTTTCTCTATGCAACTCAGATTCTGGAGAGTAGTACAACACCGCTCGGCTCGAACTCTCCCCTTTTCACGTAGCCGGAGGCCTTAGAAACCCTCTCAGAGAAGGAGACAATGTCGCTCATCCACGGCATTGCTTCTTTTGGAAGCCTAGACTGGCTTTCACCCACCCATTCATAGGCTTTTACTTCAACATAATCCGGCTTTGATATTTCTATTAGCCTAGAGTATTCCTCAGGATTGAAGTCGTTAAACCCTTTCACAACAGTTATCCTCAGTATACGCCTTGTTCCATTGAGGCTTGGGAGGGTCTCAAGCGTCTTGAAAAGCCTGCTCCAAGCATTTTTCATCAACGGTCTCGCAATCCTTTTGAAAGCATCCTCGTTCGCAGCCTGAATGCTAACGTATAATTGGTCTGGAAGAGGACTAAGATTCTCAAGCACCTCGGGCATACTCCCGTTGGTGACAAGGTATGTAACCATCCCCCTCTTCCTAGCCTCTTCTATCAGCTCGCTAAGCCTAGGGTATAGGGTCGGCTCACCCGTCAGGCTAAAGGTTACCATCGTAGGGTTAAGCGATTCTTCAAAAACCCTCCCGTCAACTAGGGGATTTGACTTGTAACCTGTGAGTAGGCTCCTCCTAAGCCTAATTGCTTCATCGATGATGTACGATGGCTCATCGGCTTCAACCTCAACAGGATATTCCTGCCATGAGTACCCTGGCCTATCGCCTGAGTGTATCCTCCAGCAGTATGTGCACCTGTAGTTGCATCCTAAAAAGGGGGTCATTTGCATACACCTATGGCTCTGAACATTACCGTACCAGAGCTCCTTGTAGCAAGCCATGCCTCTCGTAAGCCTCCTCCTAGTCCAGAAGCATATCTTTACTGCAGAGTGTTTCCCGATTATCCTGTATTGTTGTTTTTCAAGCAGACTCCTAACGTTTTGGGGAAGCACAGGTTTCATCCACATTTTTTCTAATTAAAAGTTTAGGAAAATCGAGTATCAATATTGACCTGTGGAATTGTGACACAGTTTGTTGCCAAGGGGGAAAATTTAAATACATATACGTGTATTTATTTACCATGGGACATAAGACAATCACTATTTCAGACGAAGCCTATGAAGCACTATTTCGTCTTAAGCGGGATAAAGAATCTTTTACAGATGTGATACTAAGACTAACAAAAGGTAAAGCTGGCGGAACCCTCTTAGAATACATAAGGTCACTAGAGCCTGATGAAGATTTCGCTAAGATAATGGAGGAAGTGGTTATGGAGAGGAGAAAAATCCGTCTGAGGACTCCTGAACTATAGGTGTGCTTGAATGGTTTGTTTGGATACTAGTTTCATAATTGCTCTCATAAGACGTGATCCCGAAGCTGAGAAGAAATTAGAAGAGTATATGAAGAATAATGCAAGAATATCTACAACATACATAACAGCATGCGAGCTGTTTAAGGGGGCTTACAGGTCGAAGAGAAAAGATATAGAGGTTACAAAAGTTAGGGAGATACTTTCTCGATTGGAAATTTTGGATTTTTCAATAAATGCTTGTGAGAGATATGGCAAGCTTGTAAACGATCTCGAGCGTAAGGGAATGCCAATTGACGATTTGGATGCTATAATAGCCAGCCTTGCCTTAACCCATAGCGAGCCTTTAGTGACTGCTGATAAGGAGCATTTCGAAAGAATTTCAGGATTGATTGTTGAATCGTGGTGATTTATAGACTGTGATCATCTGATGCTTAATATTATCGAGACTGCTTCAGCAAGGCTTCTCACCGTAAACTCGGCATTATCGCATTTATTTCCTCTCCTCGAAACAAGTATGAACCTCATGCCTGCCTTACTGGCAGACTCATAATCGAAGCAAGTATCTCCTACGGCGAAGCATTCCTCCGGCTTAACCCTTAACAACTCTGCTGCCTTGAGGAAGACATCGGGTTCAGGCTTTCTCCTGGCAACTACGTCGGACCCGACGAGTACGTCAAACATATTTAAAATTCCAAGATTAAGCAAATACTGTTTTAATCTCCTGGATGTTTGAGAACTTGCAACCCCGGTTTTAATCCCATTCCTCCTAAGGAGGCTTAGAGAAGGTTTAGCATCGTCGAAGAGCTTCATCTTCAGAACGTATTCGGATTCATAAACCTGGTCCTTAAGCCTCCTAAGCTCAGCAGCCTTAGCCTCGTCCCCACCTGTTATCTTCAGGGATATCTCCGGACCAGCTAGGCCAACGTACTTCTCAATCTCCTCCGGTGTTATACCTATACCCAGCATACTCGCAGCCTTAGCCCAAGCCTCTGCTAAGGGCCTGACAGTATCCACAAGGGTCCCATCGAAATCGAAGACAACTGCTTTAACTCTATTCAACTTAATCGTCTCAATATACTTGAGTTACCATTCCGTAAGCTTCCTAACCGTTTCAGCATCAAGCCTCTTAACCAGTTCTATCACCAGCTTCACAGCATTATTAACATCGCTGAGACTTATTATCGAGGCCGCTGAATGAATATGCCTCGTCGGAACACCTATGACTATACTCGGGCATCCCACTTTATGTATGTGTATCCTCCCGGCGTCAGTACCGCCTTTTGCAACCAGTGACAACTGATAGGGTATATTGTTCTCTTCAGCAACTCTTATCGCAAGGTCTTTCAAAGCCTGGTTGGGTATCATTGAAGCATCCATCGTAACTATACAGGGGCCCTTACCCATCTTCGCCTGAGCCTGGCCAGCTGGTATACCGGGGACATCCCCCGCTATGTCAACCTCTAATACTATAGCTACGTCAGGGTCGACGAGGTTGGCGATCGTAGTAGCCCCTCTTAAACCAACCTCTTCCATCACCGTTGCCGAACCGTAGACAGTATTGGGATGTGGAATATTCTCTACTCTCAGCCTCCTAACAACCTCCATGGCTATCGCGGCACCAACCCTGTCGTCGAAGGCCTTGCCCATAGCGACCTCCCCGTTTTTCATCAAGGTGAAGTTTGAATACGGTATGACTGGGTCTCCGATTCTAACACCCATGTTCTTAGCCTCGTCGAGCGACGATGCCCCTACGTCTATGAACATGTTCTCCTTAGTTATCACTTTATTGGCTTCTTCAGGCGGAATGAGGTGCGGCGGTTTAGCAGCTATAACTCCCTGGAGATCCCCTTTCTGAGTCCTAACTATGACTCTGGTAGATAATAACACCTGGTCGAACCATCCTCCCAGTGGTGCGAAGCTTAGGAAGCCCTGTTCATTCATGCCTGAGACGACGAAACCTACTTCATCCACGTGCCCCGCTAATAGTACTCTAGGCCTTTCCGAACCTCCCTTTTTAACGAAGGCTAGGGAGCCGAGTTTATCAGACATCATCTCGTCAGCATAAGCCTGCATATAACTCCTAACCTTGGAGAGAACTTCCCTCTCATAACCGGCTGGTCCAAAGGAGTTCGTAAGGTCCTCCAACACCTTAACTATCCATTCTCCAGACAATGTTGGAAACAATTTATTGAGGTTGAATAAAAGCTTTGAGACCGTTTTACGTAGAATTTTCCCATAATATTCTTAGGGAAAGATTAATATATTTACTAAGCGGATTAGATAAAGGAGGTGGTTTGAATGTCTGAAGACTGGTTTGATGAATGGTTTGAAAAACTTGAGAAAGATTTGAAGAGAATGATGCGGAGAGCATTCTCATTCTCGCCTTTCGAAGAGGACTTCTTCGACTTCTTCAAAAGGATTGAGGGAGAGTTCCCCAAGGAACTAATAAGGGAAGAGAAGCTTCCAGACGGTAGCGTGAGGAAGGAGTATGGGCCATTCATATACGGCTATTCTGTAAGAATAGGACCTGATGGGAAACCTGTAGTAAGAGAATTTGGGAACGTTAAACGCAAGGTCTCTCCGGTTAAGCCTGTTGAGGTTAAGGAGGCTACTGAGCCGCTCGTCGACGTGATAACTGAGGAAGATAAGATAAAGGTTATAGCAGAGGTGCCTGGAGTGGATAAGCAGGATATTAAGCTGAATGTCGTCGGAAAAACATTGTCCATACGTGCAGAGTCCGAGAGGAGAAAGTATAGCAAAGACGTCGAGCTCCCAGAGGAAGTCGACCCTAAGACGGCTAAGGCAAGCTATAAAAACGGTATCCTTGAGGTAACTCTGAGCAGGGTTAAGAAGGAAGAGAGAAAGGGAGAGGAAATACCCATAGAGTAATCAAATGTTTCCAAATCTGGTGCTAGTTGGGACGCTCCTAATCCTACTCGGTTTCACAATCGTTTTCTTAACCATAATCTTAAGCCTCCTTCATCTTCTCAGAAAGAGTGAGCAAAAAGAGGTTAAGTCGGAAAAACGCGGAGGAGCAGTTGTGATAATAGGCCCAATTCCGATCGTTCTCGCCTCAGACCCTAAGACAGCTAAAGTGTTGATTATTCTAGCGATAATACTGACTGTTTTGCTTGCTGCGATAACCATCGCCTACGGGCTGATGAGGCTTGGATAGGCTTAGCGTATTGTTTCTAATCGGCTTCCTTCTGATAATCATAGGTTTCCTAACGATTTTTCTAGCATCGGTAACAGGCGGCGTAACGGGCGGAGGAGCACTGGTGGTTTTCATAGGTCCCTTTTTCTTTGGAACAGGATTTGGAGAATACGCCCCAATACTGATTCTAATAAGCGTAATAATTGCTATAACAATGGTGTTGATTACACTGCTCAGCGTCAGACGCTGGAAAATAGAAAGAAGAATGGAGGAAACCGATTAATCCTCAGGCTCCATTACAACGGCTTTTTCGCCTACAATGCTCTTGAATCTCTCAGCATCGCTCTTGTCTCCAACTATTGTGCCGTAATGCATCGGTATGAATATGCCAGTGCCTATGTCTCTAGCTGCTTGAGCCGCATCTTCAGCATTCATCGTATAGGTTCCACCAACCGGTAGTAACGATATGTCTGGCTTAATATTAGCCATTTCAGGAATTCTATCCGTGTCTCCAGCATGGTATATCTTCACACCGCTTACTGTGACTACGTATCCTACTTTACCATCCAATTTAGGGTGGAACGACTTACTAACATTGTAAGAGGGGACGGCGTCGATTCTAACTCCAGACAGATCTAAGCTGGCGCCCGGTTTAATTATCTTATGCTCCATGCTAAGCGTTCTAAACTTTGCTTCACACTCTTTAGGGCCAACTATTATAGTACTTGGGCCAGATATCTTCTTGATATCGTCGACGCTGAAGTGGTCGAAATGATTATGTGTTACGAGAATTATGTCAGCAGTTGGACCACCTTTAATCTTGTAAGGATCGATGTAGATCGTCTTTCCCTCGCCGACTATCCTGAAGCCGGCGTGTCCCAGCCAATATATCTTCACACCCTTAACCTCTATCAAACTGAAACTAAGTATTTCGAGAAGGGTTAGATATAAAGTTATTCTTAAAGCCGTAATCAGCTTTATGATGTTGATTTCAGAGTTGCAATTTAAATTGTTTTGCTCTTTATTTTTTGATTCTCAACCAGCATGCGACCTGATGCCCAGATTCAACCTCGTTCATGGTTGGCTCCTCCACTCTGCATATGTCCATTGCATAGGGGCATCTTGGGTGGAACCTGCATCCGGAAGGCCATGCAACAGGATTCTGAGGCTCGCCTGGTATTACTTTTCTCTCAACATTCCTATTATTTGGATCTGGATCTGGTATGGCTTCTATAAGTGCTTCTGTATAAGGATGAAGATGATTAGTAACCACTTTTCTTATCTCTCCCAATTCAACTATCTTACCTGAATACATCACTGCTATCCTGTCAGAAAAATACTTTACCGTGGCAATATCGTGTGTTATGTAAAGAAAAGAAATACCCTGACTCGTCTGGAGCTCTTTAAGTAAATACAGGATTTCAACCCTAACAGAAACATCAAGCATTGATACTGGTTCATCTGCGACTATAAACTTCGGCTTAAGTATTAGCGCTCTGGCTATGGCTAGTCGCTGCCTTTGGCCTCCGCTTAACATATGCGGAAACTTATTTATGAAATCTTCTATTGGAAGAAGTTTAACTTCCCGCAGAGCTTCTTGAACGCGATTTATTCGCTCCTCTTTATTTTTAACTCCATTTACTATTAGGGGTTCCTCAAGTATCTTCCTAACAGTAAAAAATGGATTAAAACTGCTGAAAGGGTCTTGATAAATTATCTGAGCTTCCTTACGATACCATCTTAAATCTTTATCAGAGAGATGAGTTATGTCTCTGCCGTCGTAAATCAATCTTCCAGAAGTGGGTTCTATAAGTCTTAAACATGTCTTGCCTAAGGTGGTCTTTCCGCATCCTGATTCGCCTACTAGAGCTAAGGATTCGCCTTTTAAGAGATTGAAACTAACACCATCAACAGCTTTAGCGTAAATAGGTGCCCTAAATAACCTCTTTATCGGGAACCATACTTTTAAATTCTCTACCTGGAGTATTGCCCTATTGCTCAAAAACATCACCCTTATACAACCAGCATGCAACTTTTCCATTACTAGCTGAAAAAAGGGGAGGTTCCTTTACCCTGCATATGTCCATTGCATAGGGGCATCTTGGGTGAAATCTACATCCTGGCGGTGGATCAATAAGATCTGGAGGTGCACCCGGTATAAACTCGAGAGTTTTATCACTTCGTAACGTTGGTATGCTTGCAATGAGTTTCTGAGTATATGGGTGTTTAGGTGTTATGTATACTTGTTCAGCGGTTCCGTCTTCAACTATCTTCCCACCATACATTACCACAACCCTATTTGCAAGTTCACTTGCCACAGCTAGATCGTGTGTTATAAATATATAAGATAAGCCTTTTTCATTCTTAAGTCTCTTGAGAAGATTAATTATGTTAGCCTGAGTTATAACATCGAGTGCTGAAGTGGGCTCGTCAAGTATGACTATTTGGGGATTTAGAACTAGTGCCATTGCGATAACGACTCTCTGCTTCATACCTCCACTGAGCTCATGAGGATACCGGTCAGCTATGAATTCAGGTAGTCGAACTAATTCCAGAGACTTTTTAGCTATGGTTAAAGCCTCCTTTTTAGAGAGCTTCTTGTCATGTTCTAAAAGTGCTTCTGCTATCTGGAATCCTATCTTCAACACGGGATTTAGAGAATTCATAGCCCCTTGGAACACCATGGATAGTTTCCTCCAAAGAATTCTCTCCTTCAAAGTCTTCTCGTCAAGCTTACTGATATCCTCATTATCCACTATAATACTGCCTTGATAAGTATTCACATTCCTCGGTAGAAGCCTCATTAGTGCTATCGCCATAGAGGATTTTCCGCACCCGGATTCACCTACGACGGCAAGAGTTTCCCCCTTATTTAAAGCGAAACTGATATTGTCGACTGCCTTAACTATTCCTTTCCTAGTACTATAATACAGTTTTAAGTTTTTGACCTGAAGAATCTCGCTCAATACTTATCTCTCCCTAAGCCTCGGATTCACTACCTTATCGAGTGCCAACCCTATGAAAGCAAAAGCGATTGCTGTCATTATTATCAGTGTTGAAGGTATTAGCACCCACCACCATAATCCATGAACCACAGCACCTCCTTCAAAAGCATCGCTTATAATCTTGCCCCAAGTAGGCATCGCTGGATCTCCGAGACCTAATAAGCTTAAGGCAGCTTCAAGAAACACGTATGAAGGAACTGATAAAACTATGTTGGCTACAGTATAGGGTAAGAGCCTGGGTAAAATATGCAGTAGCAATATTCTCCTTTTACTGGCACCGTAAGAAATAGTGGCTTCAATATATTGTTCACTCATCACTTGAAGTGTCATGCTTCTAGCAGTCTTAGTGGCAGCTCCAAATATGCTTAAAGCCACAACGACAGCTAAAAGTGTCCATATATTTATCTTGTATATTACAGATATTGTTATAAGTATTGGCAGGAAAGGAAGAATCATATAGACGTCTGTAATACGCTGGATAATTTCATCAATAATACCTCCATACCACGCGCTTAAAGTTCCTAATAGAATTTGAATAAAGTTTGTGAGAATTGCTGCTGTAAGCCCAAAGGCCAATGCTACGGGCGCCCCCCACACTATGCCTACAAATAGGTCTCTTCTCCTACTGTCTGTGCCGGCTAGACCATAGACCTTCCCGTAAACTATAAGCCTTGAATCAATAGTTGCGTTTCTACCTGTGGTTTCAGCCTCGATTTTAAACCTGTATGTGCCCTTTAAAATATTAAAACTACCAGAGGGGGTCAAGTCAGAGAACAACAGTGCCTCAGGCCTGATCGTGTCCGGCGGAGCTGTGCCGAGCTTGACCATAGTGTTTAATAACCCTTCTTGAACATCCTTTCTGATACTGAAGTAGATCGGATTAATGCCATCGTTAACTACTGATCGAGATAAACGGATTTCAACACCATTGGGCTGGCTCCATTTGAGGTTTATAAGCGCTCCATTACTGTTGTTAACATATAATATTGCTATTACCTCTGAGGGATAATCCTCATAAAGATAGTCCAACTTGGCTTCGAGCACTATATGCTTTAAGTCTGCAGTTCCAACATAATACTCATATTTTGTAAAATCTTTCCCTTCTATTATTATCGTTTCAGGCAGTTTTTTACTCAGAAAGAAATTAATCCATGAAGGAGGGACTAGCCTCGGATTAAACTGCCAAAAGGTTATGTCGTTCCATCTAGAGGAAACGTCGAAAGGCACGTAAACTAATGCTATGATTGAAAGTCCGATGATTATCATTAAGATCAATACTCCAGTAAGCCCGGTTTTCGAGAGAAATATTGCGTCAAAAATATCCTTAGTTCCTCCGGTTGCACTCAACCTAGGCTACACCTCTGATCCTTGGATCCATAAATCTATAAGTCAAGTCTAGAACCAGTACGGTGGCTACAAGGAGGTAGGCGTAAACAACGACTAAGCCTATGATTATAGGTGCGTCAAGAGCGCTTATGGCTTGGTTGTATAAACTTCCTAAACCAGGCCAATTGAAAACGGTTTCCGTTATTATAGCGCCCTGCCATGAGCTTATTAGTGAGAAGGATATCGAGGTCACTATCGGAGGTAAGCTTGGCCTCAAAACATGGCGGCGCATAATAATCCCTTCAGACAATCCCTTGGCCTTGGCCGTTACTACGTAGTCTTCTTCGGCTATTTGAACCATTAGGTTTCTGGCTATGTATGCCCAAGCACCGAAAAGCGAGAACACCCATGTAAAAAATGGCAGTGCCAGGTGATAAAGTATATCCAAAAAGTATCCTAGAGGATCCTGAGGAGGGGGTACGCTTACAATCCCACCGAATGGCGTAAGCCTAAGGTAATAAGCGAAAATCATTATAAAGAGGATTCCGAAAAACCAGGGTGGAATAACCTCTGTTACTATAGCGAAAACTGAGAATATTTTGTCGAACAACCCGCCTGGCCTCCTAGTCATGTAAACACCTATGAGCAAACCTATAATCGAGTAAAGAACCGTTCCCGTTGTAAATAGTAATACGGTGAGAGGAAGCCTCTCTAATATTATGTCTGCTACACGCTTAGAGCCGCTGGCGCTAGTTATGAATAGGGCTCTTCCGAGGTTAAGTGTTAAAGCATCTATAAGGTAATAGAAGCTGCGCTCTATGAAAGGCCTATCCAATCCTTTAGCCTTTATGGCGGACTCAAACCTCTCGTTAATAATCCTCGTCTTCTCCTCTTCCGGAAGTTGTGCCCAGCCTTGTGCTCTGGCCAAGTTAGTAGTTATATCATATTTTATTTGCGCTGAGAGTATTTCATCTATAAATCCTCCAGCATTAGCAATTACAATAGTGATATAGATTGCGATTATCAGCGTCCCCAATAAGAGAGTTATCCTCTTGGCCAAGTATTTTAGCATAGACGCGGCTCCAGGCATTGCTTAATAATCCTTGAAATAAACAGCTGATATTTAAGTGTTAAAAAAGAAAAAGGAGGAAGATTTTACTCGTTTATTTCTTTCTGAGCAACAGGATTAACGCTACTAACGCTATTATGATGCTTAGTGCCGCAAGCACTATGCTGACATTGACCATGCTCTCCATTGAATTTAATCTGTTCCTAAGTTCAGAAACGGATCCGGATAATGTTTCTACACGATTCTCAAGGGTCAAGATCTTTGTTGAAAGCTCAGCCCTGAGGCTTTCTGAGAGGCTTTCAAAGTATGAGACGGCTGGAGTTACTGTAAAGGTGTACTCAGTCAAGTATGGGAGTGCAGCTTCCTCACCCACTGCTATAAGCTTTAACGAGTATACTCCAACAGCTAGTTTGGAAGTATCTTCTCCGGTAAGCTCTATTTTGAAAACGCCTCCACCATGAGCTCTAGCTGCGCCAGAGGCTGCTAGATTACCGGATGCGTCTGTTAATAGGTATTTGACAGATGCCCTATCATATGGTTGGCCGGCTACTTCCACGCGTAGGGAGAAGCTTGCAGCCAAGCCTGAAACCACTTTTTCAGGAGCATCAGTGACTCTTACGGTAGGAATCTTAACTGTGAGCATGGTATCCCATTTATCGGCTTTAAACGGATATTCTCTGAATGCTTCGAGCGTGACTTGAAGAGCAGTCGTGTCAGCTGATACGAAGACGTACGGACCATTACTGACCCAGAAGTGTCCTCTCGTTTGGTAGAAGGATTTGAGTGCAGACCATCTTGCAGCAGCTTCGCTCGCATCGACAAAACCTTCGAGCTCTGGTGGAACATAGTTCTCTTGAATCGCAGCTAGCATCCCAGAAAGTATGTCTAAAGAAGAGCCTTTCGTGAAGTCCAGCTGATCTACGCCCCACTCGTCAGCCATATCTACGGACCATGCTACCTTCTTATCAAGCACCGCCTTATTTGCAAGAACAAGAAGCTCCCATGGAGTATCTGTCCAAACGCTTGCCGTAAAGGCAATGTAACTATTATCCACATGCCAGTAGTCGACGTATACTTCGACGGTATCGTCCGCTACGAATCTCAATCCCTTGAACGTGTTGACGAAAATCGTCCTGCCTGGAGAAGCGGCTACAGGATCGTACAGAGGCGAGGTTTCCACAGTAACCTTAAAGGTTTCAGCTATACTATATAGTATATCGGCCTTCGTTATGGGCTGTCCATGATGCCACTTGCCCCAGGTAATCTTAAACGTCACCTTGCTTGTTGCATTTACGCCAGAGCCAACGGGCTTGAACTTCTCGCTAGTAAGATCGTATTTTAAAGCGTCGCTTGGAACATCCAGCTTACCGTCGGGGCCTGCTGTCTCCACGGTGAAGCTTGTCCTAATAGGTATGTATAACCCAGTATGCGGGTGTGGAAAGACTCCGGCGTCAGCCACAAGGTAGTAGACATACACGTCGTAAAGCCAGGAGAAGCCTGCTATCGGGTTAAAGCCTTCTAGGAACATTGCACGATTACCCAGCTTAATGTCTCCTCCTGCTCCCGTCTTGTATCTTAATGTTCTGAGGTACCAGAAGCTCTGGCCACCGCCATAGAGGTCAATCACCTTGTCCCCAAGCTCGCTAGAAACCGGAACCGGCTGAATCTGATCGACAATCCACACGTGGACACCATCCTCCAAAGCCAGTTCGCAGATTCGCTTTAATAATTCTATTCTTTCTTCAATCGACTTATACTCCGCATTGTTCAACTTGTCTAATGCTTCTCTAAGTAATGGTAGGCCTCTATACTCTTCGAAAATTGGCGCGTTATCCGGAGAGTAAAGGAACCAGGGGTCGCTGTCATCGTATGCCGTCATGCCGGTAAATGCCCATCCTGCTGTGTAAATATGCCATTCGCCTCTTTTCGAAGGCCCGTATGCACCCCAGAGTAGGAACGCATCACGACTTCTCTTATAGAGTCTATTAACAGTAAACCCTACTTTTTCAAGCTGGTTTGCAATGTAGTCGCCAAAGTCCTTTCTCTCATCCTCAGGCCTTATTAGAAAGTTTATCGTTATCGGTTTACCCTCATAGTACCACTTGCCCTCCTTATACTCTGCTCCTGCTTTAGCTAATGCTTCGAATATTTGGCTCTTAGCCTTATCGAAATCATAGGCGTATTTTGTCTCGAGTATTTTAGCATAGTCTACGATCCTTGAATAGTCTGGAGAAACCGCTCGGAACATTGTCCATCTTGGAACAGCTCTGCCTTTGAAGATCTCGTTAACTATATAGTTCCTGTCTATAAGCCAGTTTAACGCTTCCCTGACTTCTCTTATAGTGAAGGGATTGAACCCTTCAGTCGTCTCGAGCGGGTTTATTAGTAGCTGGTTTGCTCCACCATAGGTCTTTATGAGATCAACCGCCGCAGACTCTTCTGCCTTCTGAATGTTTTCCATCAGCCTAAGATAGTAGAGCCATGCCGTCATCTCGCCTTTCTCAATCATAGGAACTACTTGCGTCTCATCAGTCTGAAGGAATATTATCACTCTGTCTGGAAATGGGCCATATGGTACTTCGGGTGCTGCATTTAAAGGTGCAATCTGCACTGCAAAGAGAACTACTAATAAAAACATTGAAGATGCTAGAACGGTTTTTCTAACATATTTAACCCCTTTCATGGTCATATAGAAACTATTTATCATCTTAAAAAATCTTTCCCTCAGAATTAATACACACTATTACAAGTAATGGAAAAATGGAAAAGAATGAGTTATTTACTTTGTTCCTTCTTTGTTCCCAATGATTCAAATTCTTAATCCATACAATAATCCTCTTAAGGCCTCAAGCTGGTTATCAGGCCCATGGGGAACAGGATGGGAGAATTAGATTCTCCCCACCAAAATCTTCAAGAAAACTCGTCAAATTATGATGGTTGTAATATGGTGTGTTATTACTTACTGCATGTACTTACATATTTCTGCTTTTTACTAAATGGCAAGCTGCAAAATGACCGGTTGACGCGATTCTTAATTCTGGCTCTTCTTCCTTGCAAATTCTCTCAGCGAATGGGCATCGGGGGTGGAAACGGCAACCTGATGGAATCTTTATTGCTGAAGGCACCTCGCCTTTAAGCTCTATTTTTTTATCTTGCGTTCGGGGTTTGGAACCGGTATTGCTGAGAGCAGTGCCTGCGTATAGGGGTGCAATGGGTTTGAGAAGACCTCTTCTTTCCCACCTATTTCTACAATTTTTCCAAGATACATTATTGCGATTCTATCTGAAATATATTTTGCAACGGCTAGATCATGCGTTATGAACAAGTAGGTGAGTTGCAATTCTTTTTTAAGATCCAGCATCAGGTCGATTATCGTTGTCCTCAATGAAACATCTATCATTGAAACAGGCTCGTCTGCAACTATGAACTCCGGGTTCAATATGAGGGATCTCGCTATTGCAGCTCGCTGCCTCTGCCCTCCGCTTAGTTGATGTGGATAAAGTTCCATAAACTGTTCCGGAGGAGTTAAACCTACGCGTTCCAGCATTGATAAGACTCTTTTCCTCTTTTCCTCGCCTGAAGCCATACCATGAATCTCCAGCGGATGTCCTACAGCATCTCCAATTTTCATCCGCGGGTTAAACGAGGCATAGGGGTCTTGGAATATTATCTGGATCTTCCTTCTTAAAAGCCTCAGCTCCTCTGGCTTAAGACTTGTTATTTCTCTGTCTTTGAAGAAGACTCTTCCAGACGTCGGCGGAATAAGTCCGAGAATGATTTTCCCAGTAGTAGTTTTTCCACATCCGCTTTCCCCGGCAAGTGTAAAGACCTCGCCTCTTAACACGGAGAATGTTACGCCATCAACAGCCCGAACGAAGTTTCTAGTGCGGGCTAAAAGTTTTTCAAGAAAGCTTTTTTCAACTGGAAAGTATTTTTTCAGATTTTCAACCCTTAAGATTTCCTGGCTCATTTCTTAACTGTCTCCATATAGGAAGCATCGGACAAGGTGTTGTGGTTCCGTCTCCAAGAGCCTAGGCTCGGCTTCCTTACATTTTTCCATCGCGTTAGGGCAACGAGGCCAGAATCTGCAGCCCTTAGGGAGGTTAAGGAGGTCCGGTGGAGATCCCGGTATGGCTTCGAGCCTCTGTTCGGCGAGTTCTATGTTTGGGATGGATTTTAGAAGGCCTCGTGTATATGGATGCTGTGGTTTTTCATAAATGTCTCTTACGTTAGCGCTCTCAACCATCTGTCCCGCGTACATTACAAGGATTTTATCGCATCTCTCAAGTGCTATGCTTAAATCATGCGTGATAAGAATCAGTGTCATCGCGTACGCTTTCTGAACCTCTTTTAATAGTTCTAGTATTTTCGCCTGCACTATAACGTCTAGGGCTGTTGTAGGCTCGTCGGCAATAACTACGCATGGGTAAAGGGCGATGGCTAAGGCAATCATAACGCGTTGACGCATTCCCCCACTTAACTGATGCGGATAATCGTTAATTCGCTCAGGCTGTATACCAACGTTCTTGAGAAGCTCTTCAGCACGTTCAAGGGCTCTTTTACTGCTTATTCTAGGCTCATGTGTTTTTATAAGCTCCACGAAATGCTCGCCTATCTTTTTCACGGGGTTTAATGAAGTCATAGGGTCTTGGAAGACGAATGCTATTTTCCTACCCCTAACGTTCCGCATTTCTTCCTCCTTGAGTTTAAGGAGGCCTTCTCCATCGAGCCATATATGCCCCCTTACAATCCTCCCTGGGGGAGGGGTGAGGCGGATTAGAGATAAGCCTAAAGTGGATTTTCCGGAACCTGATTCTCCAACAACACCCAGTGTCTCGGCTCTATCGAGTGTGAAGGAAACATCATCTACCGCTCGTACTCTCCCCTTTCTTGTCCAATATTCAACGGTTAAGCCTTCTACTGTCAAAAGTTTCCCCTGCATGGGTTTTCACTTTTCCGTAAGCTTAGGGTTTAATAATTCACTCAACCCTTCTCCTATTAAAGTGAATCCTAAGGCTAGAAGGATGATAAATATCCCTGGGAAAGTTATTACCCACCAAACCCCGCTTGGGAGAAGCCTGCGCCCATTAGCCAGATCCCAACCCCAGTCAGGAATATCCACTTCAACACCCAGCCCGATGAAGGTCAGGCCTGCAGCCGTCAGGATGGCGTCTGCAAAATTCACCGTTGCGACAACAACTATGGAAGGGACAACGTTTGGCAGTATTTACTTGAAGAGTATTGTAGTATTCTTCGCACCGATGGATTTAGCTGCTTCAACATAAGGCATTTCCTTTATGCTAAGCACTTGGCTCCGAATCACCCTGAAATACGAGGGGACGTAAACCACCGCTATTGATAAGGCCATGTTCACCACGCCCCTGCCCAGCGTAGCTGCGATTGCTATCGCGAGAATCAAGCCAGGAAACGCGTAGACGCTATCCATTACAAGGCCTGTTGCCCTATCCAGTGCCCCGCCTATGTATGACGAGAATAGCCCCAGTGGAACACCTATTATTAAGCATATTATGACTGACAATAAAGCGACTTGAAGCATTACTCCACCACCGGATATTGTTCTACTAAGCATATCCTGCCCTAGGTCGTTTGTTCCAAAGGGGAATTGGAAGTTAGGCGGGGTTAATGGTTGGCCAACATTTATGCCTCGGGTCGACGGGTCATAGGGGGAAATCCAGGGTGCTATTAAAGTCATGATGACTATTGACCCAACTATGATGGTGCCGACTACAATCAGCCGGCCGGCTAAACCCCTCTTCGCCAGGGAAGTTATGCCCGGGATAATTCTTGAAAGCATGCTCCTTTTAACTTGAATCCTGTTAACCATGTTCCTCTCACAGTCTAATTCTCGGATCAAGATATGCATAGAACAAGTCTACAACCAAGCTTACCAGAGAAACTAAAATGCCGAAGAAAACAACAGCTCCTTGAATGGCTGTGTAATCTCAAGTTTATACGGTCAACGATGTATCTTCCAAGACCAGGCCATGAAAAAGTGGTTTCAGTTAATACTGCTCCAGCAAGAAGCGTTGCAAACTGAAGCCCCATCATAGTGAGTATTGGAAGGAAGGCGTTTCTGAAGGCGTAGCTGTAAGTCACCATCGTCTCCTTCAACCCTCTTGCTCTAGCTGCTGTAACGAAGTCGAGCCTAAGGGTTTCAAGCATATTGCTCCTCGTCAGCCTGATGAAAACACCTGAGAGGACAAGGCCCAGAGTTAGAGATGGCAGAAACAGATACCTAAGGGCTTCAACGAATTTGTAAAAGTTTCCTTCAAGAAGGCTGTCTAAAGTGTATAAGCCTGTTTTAATGTAGAGTTCGCCTCTGGAGATGAAGTGCCATCCGACTATTGTCCAGAGACCCCATACTGTTAAGAAGACTAGAAAAAGAAGCCCCAAATTCCTATGGGTAATTTTCATATTTTTCACTCTTAATACTATAAGGCATAACGCAGTTACTACTAAACCTGCTACGCATGATAGAAGAAGGTGAGTGGTAAAACCTCCCGGTGGCTGGGAGAGCAGTATCCTGAGGCCGACTGGCTCCATTGTCGGATAAGTTCGCCCTCCTACTGGCAGCCAGCGGAGGCCCACTCCAAAAATTATCTGAAATATCATGCCTAGGAAGAACACTGGAATAGCATAAGTAACTATTCCAAAGATCCTTATCAAGTGGTCTTTAGGCTTGTTATATGATTTTGATGACTCCACCCCTAAAAGGATTCCGATTGACACGGCGATGCTCATGGAGAAAATTGCAAGCTCTAGCTTTTGCAGGAAATGCGGAGAAGATTTGCTCTGCCAGAGTAGAGCAATCCTACATCGATTTTCAAGTCTCCTATTGAGACTAGATGAGTAGTCAAAATATATTGTATCCATATGGGTTTGTCGAAACCTAGTTTTTGCCGCATCTCTTATATTTGCCTTCGGATTCTCTATTTTCCAAAGCGAAGCAGAACTCTTCCTTATTTTTGGATTTATCATGATAAATTGGTAATCCGAGAGAAGTCTATCAAATTCTTAATCCATACAATAATCCTCTTAAGGCCTCAAGCTGGTTGATTTCTGCATGCACGTATTCTGCAGCAGACTTTAAGTCCACGCCTATTTTCTCAGCCTCTTCAAATAAGTCTTTGAAATGTTTTCTCCAATCCAGGTCTCTAAGCAGATGATGGTCAAGTATTATTGTTGAGGAAAAGGCTTCCCTTATTATTCTAATGGTGTTTCTCAGACTTGCTTCCAACGCCTCAATGGGGTAGTTTATGCCCAGCATATATGTAGAGGGGCCGTCTACAAAGATCACGTCAGGCTTCTTGCTTATCACAAATCTTGCCTGGGACTCCAGCGGAAATCCTTGTACATCACTCGTGAAAAGAAAGCTATACGAAGAATCTCTGACCCTGAGCTCCACTACATAGCCAAGATGATCGTCAGGGCCGTGAGGAACAGGGTGTGAGAACTCGAGACTTGTACTGCCGAAAACATACTCCTTATTATCCGCAACAACGACTTGGGCAGCAATGTTCTTGATTCTCTCTAGGAATGTTCTCGCCCTTATCCTCTGACTGAAGTTTATCATGTTCTCAGGGTCCTTTACTATAACTATCCTCCCGCCGTAAATCTCTTCAAGGAATCTTGTTGAACTATGGTGGTCGTAATGATAATGCGTTACGACGATGACTTCGCAATCCTTCGCTACTGAAGCTATTTTCTTCCAGTATTCCTCAAGGATTTCAAGTTCCTTCGGATGCGGTGGTAGACCGTATCTGCGGGGTGCAACGGCTGCAGCCGGGTCGATGATTAGCCTTAGGTCTCTGGTTTCAACTAGCGTCGCCATGCTTCTTACACCCATCGAGTCGGAGCATAAAGGCTCTATCTTCAATCCATGTGACACTTGCATCAAAAGGATTGTCCTAATAAAATATTTTCTAAAGAGTCGCTGGGCGGCTAATCTTTACGAGTACCCTATTCCACGCCTTTAACCCACTTCGAGAATTCCAAAGCCTTCTTCAAAACTCCCTTCTTAACAAGAGAACAATAGACTTCTCTTCCTTTCTTAACAGTCTTAACTAATCCCGCGTTTTCAAGAATCCTAATATGGTATGAAACAGTTGGCTGAGAAAGGTTGAACTTTTCAACTATGCCCGTTATCATCATGCTCTCACTCTCTATTATGGAGAGTATTCTCAACCGAGTCTGGTCTGCAAGGGCCTTAAATACTTTAGCCGCCTGCTTATATTCTTCATCCTCTTTTTTAACAGACAACTCGTCTCGTTGATAAAATTCTAGAGATTAATATATAAATCTTTTGGAAGGAGTTTGACATGTAGAAAAGGCGTCAAAAGTATTGTTTGAAAATAAAAGTCTTAAGTTAAATATATTTTCAAATCTATTTTTTAACCGCGAGCAACCTCATCTATTAGCCTACCGTTATGGTCGTAAAGCTGAATCCTTATCGGCATCTCTCCAATCGCATGTGTCGCACAGCTGAGGCAAGGGTCTAATGCGCGTACGACAGCCTCAACCCTATTAAGCATCCCCTCATTAAGCTTCTTCCCATTCACGTATTTCTTAGCAACCTGGGCCACAGCCTTATTGAAAGCAATATTGTTATTTACGGTTGCGATTATCAAGTTGGCCCACGTTATTCTCCCCTGCTCATCAACTTTGTAATGGTGGAATAATGTCCCTCTCGGCGCCTCAATAACTCCAACGCCTTCCCTCCTGTTTAAAAACGCCTTTGCTTGAACATTGGTATCTAGGATGTCAGGATTTTCAAGTAATTCTCTAACCTTCTCGATGCAGAAGACGATTTCTATTAGACGTGCATAATGATACATGAAGGTATTTTGGACAACGCCATTCTTACCAAGCTTCTTGAACTCTTTAAGGAGACTATCTGCTGTTTCTGTTCCGCAATGTGAAGCATTATTCAGCCTAGCTAATGGGCCTACTCTATATGCTCCATCAGGGTAACCCACATTCTTCAAATATGGGAACTTCATATAGGACCAGTCTTCAACAGCCTCGCCAATGTATTCAAAATATTTCGAAGGGTCTAGCTGGTCTGCAACTATTTTACCATCAGGACTTAGGATCCTTATGTTACCATCGTAGTGCTCGAGCCCGCCATCGCTTGTCACTAGGCTCATGTAATAAGTTGGGAAGTCGCCGAAGTCCTTCATGTCATTCTTGAAGCTCTCAATGTTTTTCCTGAAAAGCTCAATACTGTTTAAAGCGATTTCAGCAGCCTTGGGTACGTCGGCAAGTATCTTATCCGCCTTATCTTTCGATAATGGTGTTTTAACCCCACCTGGTACTATCCAGTCGCTTGAATGTATCCTCCTTCCAGAGAGGGTTTCTATTATGCTTTGTCCAAACTTCCTAAGCCATACTCCCTGTTTAGCAATCTCAGGATATTTCTCGGCAAGCCCCAGGATATTTCTCTTGGAGGGTTCAGAATCTATGCCGAGTAGAAAATCTGGAGAAGAGAGGTAGAAGAAGCTCAATGCATGTGACTGTATTATCTGACCCATGTGCATAAGCCTGCGGAGAAGCTCTGCAGCACGTGGTATTTCCACCGCGACAAGCTCGTCGCAAGCCTTTGCTGAAGCAAGCAGGTGGCTTACTGGGCATATGCCGCATATCCTGGACGTTATCCCAGGCATCTCGTAAAAGGGTCTGCCTTCACAGAATTTCTCAAACCCTCTGAAATCTGTCACGTGGAAACGCGCATCTTTAACAGAGTTTTTCTCATCCAAATATATGGTTATCTTAGCATGTCCCTCTATCCTTGTCACAGGGTTTACAATTATTTCCCTCATTTTTCAAAACCTCCTCTAACCATATTTGAACTTTCCTTCTAAAACAGGAGTCCTGCCCTCCAATAATTCATTTAACACATGGTTTATCAAGCCTGCGGGCGGTGGACAGCCCGGTATGTAAAAATCTACTTTAACTACCTCGTTTAATGCAAGGGCTTTTTCGATAAGTCTAGGTACTTGTGAAGGGGCTTTTTGATTGATTGCGGCGTTATCAACATAGGCTCTTCTCAAAACCTCTCTGCTACTATTGTTTAAGACATTTCTCAAAGCCGTAACGTTACCATTTACGGCACAGTCTCCAAAAGCCACGAGTATCTTAGTTTTCTTTCTGATTTCCTTCAATAATTCTAGCTGCTCTTCGTTTCCAACTGCTCCTTCAACAAGCGTTATGTCAACGTTCTCGGGGAAATCCTTAATGTCCGCGATGGGACTGTAGACAAGCTCAATCCTATCCGCAAGCTCTAATAGTTTTTCATCTTGATCTAGGAACGACATGTGGCAACCTGAGCAGCCGCTTAACCAGACTGTTGCAAGCCTCACCTTAGCCAACCGTCTTCTCACCTCTTCTATTCACTATGAATGAAGCAAGTTCTTTCCTCTTAGCTTCTGAATGCGGCTTGCCCTTAACGTATAATGAGCCCACTGGGCAGACAGAAGAGCATTTTCCACAAGATGTGCACGACTCGGCAAAGCCCCATTTATCATCGAGATCGAAAATCACTTTAGAGTTCTTGCCTCTGAGCATGAGGTCTATAGTGTGCACGCCCTCAACCTCGTCGCAAACCCTTACGCAACGTGTGCAAAGTATGCATCTATTGGGGTCGTAGGCAAACCTCTCATGCGTAAGGTCTAATTCGTAATTGGTCCACTCTCTTTCAACCCTGAGATGGTCAACCCCAAGCTCGGTTGCAAGCTGCTGGAGTTCGCAGCTCCCATTGGCTACGCAGACCGAGCAGACATGCGGCCTCTCTGAGAGTAGTAGTTCTATAGCCCATTTTCGATATCGTCTAAGTCTCTCCGAGTTGGTAATAACTTCCATGCCTTCTGCGACTGGTGTAACACAGGAAGCGAATATCCTTGGAGAGCCCTTTATTTCGACAACGCATACCCTGCATCCTCCGAATGATGAAACACCTTCAAGATAGCATAGTGCTGGGATGTATATGTTGTTTTCCCTAGCGATCTTAAGTATGGTGTCACCTTCCTTAGCAACAATCTTCTTACCGTCTATTGTAAGCTCTATCATTTTACTCAACTCCTGCTCCTCCCCTATTCTTAAAACACTTTCCCGCACTACACTTTTTCTCAACGATATGTGCAACATACTCGTCTCTGAAGTACTTTAGCGTAGTAAGCGTTGGATTAGGCGCTGTCTGGCCTAGGCCGCATAAGCTGGCTTCTTTAATGAATTCACAAAGCTCCTCTACTTTCTGAAAATCATCTGCAGTGCCTTCTCCTCGAGTAAAGCCGTCGAGAATCTTGTAAAGCTTGTAAAGTCCTACTCTACAGGGTACGCATTTTCCACATGATTCATCTACACAGAATTCCGTAAAGAACTTTGCCGTGTCAACCATGCAGGAAGTATCGTCTAGAACAACTATTCCCCCAGAGCCCATTATTGCGCCTGCTTTAGTCAGAGATTCATAGTCTATAGGAAGGTCTAAGAGTTGCTCCGGCAGAAAGCCTCCAGAGGGACCGCCGACTTGAACTGCTTTAAACCTTCTACCTGGTGGAACACCTCCGCCTATTTCAAAAACAACTTCTCTAAGCGTTATCCCCATCGGGACCTCGATTAGTCCTGGATTGTTAACTTTCCCAGTTAAAGAAAAACACTTAGTACCAGTGCAGTTCTTAGCTCCTATACTTGCAAACCATTCGCTTCCCTTTAGCAATATGACTGGAACATTTGCAAGTGTTTCAACATTGTTTATCAACGTCGGCTTACCCCATAGTCCTGATTGCGCCGGATAGGGTGGCCTAGGCCTAGGCATTGCTCTGCGCCCTTCGATTGAAGCAAGTATTGCTGTTTCCTCGCCTGCCACGAATGCTCCAGCTCCAAGCCTTAATTCAATGTCGAAGCTGAAGGCTGTTTCGAAAATCTTCTCCCCAAGGAGGCCCATCGACCTTGCTGCTTCGATAGCTTTCTTCAAAGTCTCTACTGCTAGCGGGTATTCGCTACGAACATAAATGTAGCCCTTGCTCGCGCCTACAGCATAAGCAGCTATAGCCATCCCCTCTATTATTGCATGTGGGTCTGCTTCTGCCAGAGTACGGTTTGCGAAAACACCTGGATCACCCTCGTCGAGGTTGGCTATTACGTATTTCGGAGAACCCGTTGCTCTTGCGACATATCTCCACTTGAGCCCTGTTAGAAATCCTGCTCCACCCCTACCCTTTAGCCCGCTTAAAGCGACTTCTTCTATAACCCCTTCGGGAGTCATCCTCGTTAAGGCCTTTAGAAGAGCGTAATATCCTCCCACAGCAATATAATCCTCTATTCTCAAGGGATCTATCTTACCAGCGTTTCTCAAAACTATTCTAAGCTGCTTCTTAAAATACGCCTCATTGCCGTATAACATGCTTTTAACAGGCCTGCCGTTAACAATATGCTCCTTAACTATCTCTCTAACCCTATCTGGAGTGACATTCTGATACAGATAGTCTCCTGGTTCAACTAAGACCGCAGGTGCTATGGAACATGTCCCTATGCAACCCGTCCTAGCTACATGGCATTCTTCTTCAACTCCAAACTCCTTAACAGCATCCTTGAAAGCACTTAGAACTTTTAGAGCTCCGAAAGGCATACAGCCACTTGAGCAACAGACGTTTATCCTATACCTGTAGGACTTCCGGGTCTCAGCCTCTTTTTGGGCTAGGCTACGTAACTCATCTGGCTTCAACTTTCTCAACCCCCAGAACGGCTCTAATCCTTTTCAAAACCTCTTCCGGCGTGGCTTTCCCAATAGTTTCCCCATCAACAATAGCATTGGGGGCCATTGCACATGCTCCTATGCACCTGGTTACGAAAAGCGAAAGCTTCCCATCAGGAGTTGTCCCGCCTCTTTTAACATTAAAATCCTTCTCTACTGCTGAAACAATATCTTCAGCACCCTTAACATAGCATGCTGTGCCCATGCAGACTGTAACAACATGCGTACCGGGCTTCTTCAGCTTGAAAAGATTGTAGAAGGTTGCCACGCCGTAAACGTGACTCGGTGGCAGGCGTAGAAGCTTGGAAATATGAGTTAAGAGGTCTCTGTCTAAATAGCCGTAGAGCTCTTGTGCCGTATGAAGTATTTCAAGCAGAGCATCCTTCCTATACTGGTATTTCTTAATAGCTGCTTCAAGAAGCATTAAACGCCTATCCGTCTTTAAACCGGTTTGCTGAGCCCCAGCATCAGGCATTTCACAGCCCCCACTTTCAATGATTAACCATATTTAAGAATTTGCTTTTCTACTTTTCTACATCGAGAAGATTCTCTTCAATGTAATTAATGTTCAAGACTCTTGCTCCGGCTGCAAAAAGGTTTATAAAAAAGATGGATACGAACACTCGGGTTAAGAAATGGCGTTTGTGCTAAGGAAAGAGGAGCTCTCCCACTTTTCTAAACACGTAATCTCCAAGGGCTATAGTCTTTTTGCACCAGTCAAAAGAGAAGCTCGGAGCACCTTCAAAAGGATAGGTGAGAACCAGGTTGATGAGGTTTCTCTAGATTACATTAGGACTACAATGCCTCCTTTGAAAACCCTCCTAATCCCTCCTAAGGAAACGCTTCTAAGGATTAAAGATGGGATGATTGAAGAGGTGCTTCCAAACTCTGAGGATAGGACTGCGATACTGGGTGTTCATCCCTGCGATGTGAATGCAATGAATCTTCTGGAGAGAGTATATACGGATCGTCCTAGAGACCCCTATTTCGAAGCTAGGAGGAAGAGTCTTCTAATAATAGCTTTGAATTGTAATAATGCTGACGAGTATTGTTTCTGCACGTCATTCGGGACAGGCCCCTCTCTTGAAGAGGGCTTCGACCTTATACTTACCGACTTAGGTGACAGGTTTCTGGTTGAAGTGGGGTCGAGAAAAGGATCGGAACTCATAGGAGACTTTTATATGCCAAGGGCTTCGAGCGCAGACCTTATGGAAAAAGACGAGACCATAAGGAGGGTAAAGGGAATGATAAAAAGACACGTTAATACTGCTGGGCTCCAAAGGATAATGACCGGTGCACTCTACAACCCTATTTGGAACGAGCTTGCGGGTAGATGCACTGGTTGCGGCGCCTGTAACATGGTTTGCCCAACATGCTTCTGCTTCAACGTTGTCGATGAACCTGAGCTAGATTCAGGTAGTGTTTTAAGATCAAGGACGTGGGACGGTTGTCTTCTTTGGGAATACGCTGAAGTAGCGTTGGGCGGAAACTTTAGAAGAGATCTCTCCGCCAGAATAAGACAATTCGTAACCCATAAGATGAACTATTGGCTTAATCAGTATGGTGCATTAGGATGTGTGGGCTGCGGTAGATGCATAGAGCAGTGTCCAGCGAAGATAGATATTACTAGTGTAGTTGCCAGGTTGAGGGGTGAGTTGTTATGAGTACTGAATTTGAAAATCCATATGTGCCTGCCTTCGCGAAAGTAGTAGAGATTAGAGACGAGAACCCCATGACTAAGACATTTAAACTGAGGATGGTAAATGGTGAAGCATTGAAGTTCAGACCAGGACAGTTCGACATAATCTCCTACTTTGGAGTTGGAGAATCCGCGTTCTCTATTTCCTCCAGCCCTGAGGAGAAGGATGTTTTCGAAAACACTATCAGGAGAGTTGGCAGAGTGACTACTGCACTCTTCAACTTGAAGCCGGGGGACACGCTCGGGGTCAGAGGCCCATACGGCAAGCCCTGGCCGCTCGAGAAAATAGTTGGGAATGACCTTATACTCATAGCTGGAGGAATGGGGCTAGCCCCCTTAAGGCCAGTAATACACTATATTGCTAGACACAGGGATCTTTATGGTGCTGTTGACATTCTTTACGGAGCCAGGACGCCAGGAGACATGATATACACCTACGAGTTTGAATCTTGGAGGAATATTCCGAATACCCGTCTTTACCTGACTGTCGATTATGTTCCACCGAATACGAACTGGGAGCATGATGTAGGTGTTGTAACTGAGCTTTTGAGATATGTGAAGCCGAGGATGCGTTATACTAACGTTTTTGTCTGTGGCCCGGAGATCATGATGAAGTTTACTGCCCAATTGCTGCTTAGAATGGGCTTCTATCCTTCAGAGGTCTTCCTGTCTTTGGAGAGGAGGATGAAATGCGGAATAGGGAAGTGTGGACATTGTCAAATAGGGTATAAGTATGTTTGTAAAGACGGTCCGGTATTTAACTTGGAGGAGATAGGGCTCCTGCCCGATGTTATCGAGTGAGGTGTTTAAAGATGGACAGTAAGTTGAAGATTGGTATCTTCAAACTCGCATCGTGCTCAGGGTGTCAAATGGTCTTAGTTCATCTAGAAGAAAGCCTTTTGGAAGTGTTAAAACACGTTGAATTAAAATACTTCAGGATGGTTAGCGACGATGATCTTCCGAGTGAACCCTTAGACGTGGCTATAGTTGAAGGGGCCGTAACTAACGAGGAGGAGGCAACCATGGTTAAGAAGATAAGGAGGATGTCTAAGTTTCTTGTTGCAGCGGGAGCATGCGCAGCCACAGGCGGTTTGAACGCTATTAAGAACATTACTCCAGAGGGCGAAGTAGAAAGCATAGTTTACTCCTATCCTGAATACGTAAGGTCTGGAAAAGCATTTGGCTTAAATGAATACGTTAATGTTGACGCATACCTATACGGTTGTCCAATAGATAGGAGGGAGTTGATTAACACGTTAGTGTCGCTTGCTATGCGCGTCCCACCCTACATACCTGGTCTAACAGTCTGTATGGAGTGTAAGATGAACGGTAACGAATGCATATTTCTGACAAGAGGAGAGCCTTGTCTCGGACCCATTACAATAGGGGGTTGCGGTGCACTATGTCCTTCAAACGGTGTGGCATGCGAAGGTTGTAGAGGTGTTTTGAAAGGGGTTAATCCTAAGGGCTTAGAATCGGCTTGGATCGATGCGGGAGTCAGCCCCAACCTAATCCGTTTAAAGCTGAGAAAGTATAGTGATATCTACCAGGTTCCGACGAGGTGATTAAGATGGTTGATAGAACGATAGTGTATGATTACATAAGCAGAGTCGAGGGACAGGGATCATTAGAGGTCACTATTTCAAACGGTAAGGTGAAGGATGCGAAACTTGAGATATTTGAGGCTCCGAGGTTTTTCGAAGCGTTTTTAAGAGGCAGGAAAGCTCTCGAACTCCCTGAGTTAACTTCTAGAATATGCGGCATATGTCCAATCGCCCACGTGATAACAGCGGCGAAGGCTGTGGAGAATGCTCTCGAAATATCATTGGATGAGAGGACTATAGAGTTGAGGAAGGCGCTGGCTCTTTCCGGAATAATGCAGAGTCATGCTCTCCATATATACTTCCTCGCAGCGCCAGACTTCCTAGGTTATCCGAGTGCGATTGCAGCTTCTAAAGACCTCTTGGATATTGTAAAAAGAGGATTCAGGCTCAAGAGGATAGCCAATATGATTTCAGAATACATAGGCGGGAGAGCAGTGCACCCTGTTACGCTTGCCGTAGGGGGCTTTACGAGAAGCCCGCCTGCTGAAAAACTTGATGAGATTATTAAAGCCTTAGATTCTTCTCTTAAAGATGCTTTCGAAACAGTTAATCTGGTCTCAGGCTTCAAATATCCAGAATTCGAATCAGACCATGTTAATATTGCTCTTTCAAACAAGGGTGAGTATGCTATAACCGAAGGAGTTGCTAAAACAAGTTCTGGAGAATACTTCGACGGCAGAGAGTACAGGAAATATGTGAGCGAAGAACAAGTTCCATATTCAAATACTAAAAGGTCAATTTTTAACGGAGGAGGTCCTTTCGAAGTAGGTCCTGTCGCACGCTTTAACCTTAACTACGACTTATTATGCGACGCAGCTAAGGAGGCTGCTGAGAAATCTGGCATAAGGCCTCCGGTTAAAAATCCGTTTAAATCAACAATTGTAAGAGCAATAGAGATAATTCAGGCAATAGAAGAGATGAGGAGTATATTGAAAGAGGGTGTGAACATGCCTCCTCCCCGAAAGCCTAAGCTCCGTCAAGGTATGGGAGCTGCTTTAACAGAGGCTCCTCGAGGGCTCTTATACCATTCTTACATTCTCGACAGGGAGGGCAATGTTTCGAAAGCAGATATAGTGACTCCGACTGCCCACAATTCTTGGAGGATAGAGAGAGACGTCTACGAACTAGTGCCTTTGGTAACGCACTTGGACGATAACTCTCTCAGAAGCCTCTTAGGCATGCTTGTGAGGGCTTACGACCCCTGTATCTCTTGCTCGGTCCACGCTTTCACTGTAAGGCTCATTAGGGAATAGATAAGCCTGTTCAATCTCCGCCTCTTTTAAAACGCCTGAACTTACTGCAGCCTCGATTATGGCTTTAACCACTCCATCAACCGTCTTGAGACACTCGTCTGAAACTTTTTCACCTAAATCGAATTTCTCCACACCTATTCCGAGGATTTTTATATCCGTCTCTAGCGGTTTTCCAAAAGCTTCTAAAAACAACGGAATAGGTATATTATGCGTGGAAGCCGGTACGTAGGAATCTAGGTCTGTTGGATCTAGAATTGCTAATCTCTCCCTATTGGGGAAGGCATCTATGATTAAAAGATGCGAAGGATTCTTCTCAAAAGCGTAATCAATACATGCGTCGATTGAGGCTTCACATTCAACAGCTTCAAATTTTTCACTGTTGAAAAGCTTCAGGGCCCTTGCTACGAGTAGACCTGCAGCATCATCGCTTCTCAACTTATTGCCAACGCCTAAAATCATGAAAAGCTTTGCACCAGTCAACCATTTTCTAAGAAAAACCCGTACTTCCTCGATCGAATGATAATAAGACACACATCATTTTTAAATACTCGGCTTTAAAAACATTTTGAAAACATTCATTCATCAATAACATGGAATTCTAGCAAAGTGTTTAGAGGATAAAAGATATATACGTTCTTACGGTTTCCTAAGATTGATAAAGTTGGGTGAGGAAAAGATTTACGTGGGGGATGTGAGACATTTCTTCTCAAGAATTAGCGTTGCAGTAATCGACCTTATTGGAGAGCTCAAAGTCGGCGATGAGATACTCATCCAGGGTAAGACAACCAATTTAAGGCAGAGGGTTGATTCTATGGAGATAGAGCATAAGAAGGTTGAAGCAGCTCCGCCGGGGAGCTCCATAGGCTTAAAAACCATCGATAGGGTTAGGGAGGGTGATAAAGTATACGTTATTAGGGTTTCAAGCCAAGCTCCCTAAGCCTTGCTTCAATACTGAGCTTAACAGCCTCCTTGCTAGTATACTTCGGCCTCCATCCGGTTGCCTTAATCTTACTTATATCCAGGTTCATCAGTTTAACGTCGCCAATCCATCCTCTGCCACCGTCCACGCCCCCGGTGAAAACCTTCTCAACACCGCTGAGACCCATCAACTCCATGGTTATGTCAGCTATTTCAGATACAGTGATCCAGTCTTCTGAACCTATGTTATAGACCTCGTAACGAAGTTCTCCGAGACTTTTTAAAACATGCAACATGGCTTCAATACAGTCTTCAATCCAAACATAGGATTTCCTTTGAGTACCGTCTCCGAGGATTTCAAGCTTCTTCGGATTCTCTCTAAGCTTATTTATGAAATCGTATATCACACCGTGGGTGAGCCTGGGACCAACGATGTTAGCAAGTCTAAAGGAGACCCCTCTCATCCCAAAGGTATGGCAGTAAGAGGAAACCAGGCTTTCGGCAGCAAGTTTGGCTGCACCATAAAGAGATATTGGTTTTAACGGTCCATAATCCTCTGGAGTCGGGAGTTTCAAAGCATCTCCATAGACAGTTGAAGAAGATGCGAAAACGAAGAATTTCGCTTTAATCTTCCTAGCATATTCAAGAATGTTGAAAGTTGCAACAATGTTTTCTTGGAAATGTACCGGCGGGGTTGTTTCCCTAACATCAGGGTTAGCAGCCATGTGGAAAATGTAATCGACGCTTTCCAATTCCTCCGTTAGGTCGATCGTCTTAGCGTCTCCTATTATTATCTTGAGCCTACCGGTTTCAAAAGCCTGCTTAATGTTCTCGAAACTGCCTGTGGAGAAGTTATCCAAGACTGTTACTTCCCACCCGTCTTTTAAAAGCCTGTCTACAAGATGGCTTCCGATGAAACCTGCGCCACCAGTTACTAGTGCTGAAGACAAGCTATCCACCTTAGCCCAGTAACATTGATGAAACGCCTTCGCCAACGCCGGTAGTGAATACGCTACTTGCTCCAGCATTAGCAAAGGCCTTTTCAACAATAGGCGCGTCCTCAGGCCTCTTTACCAACGCTAATAATGCGCCACCCATGCCTGCACCAGATATTTTTACGCCTAAAGCGCCTGCTTCAAGAGCTGCATCACGCATTTTTTCAAGTTTCGGATGGCTGACTTCATAGAGATCTCTGAGGAGAACATGTTGTGTGTTAACTATTTCACCCAGTGCTTCCATCCAATCGTCAGTAGGCTTTAAGCCCAATTTATATAAGCTCTCTTTATTAACCCTCCTGCATTTAAGGATTTCAAGAGCTATTTCAGTAGAGTTCTGCATTCTCAGGGTGAAAATAATCCTGTTCGCAAGCTTCTGCGGTAATGTGCTTAAGTATTTTTTCAAACCTTCTTCTTCCAGAAGCTTCCACTCCACAGTCGCATAATCGCCATCCAGCATTTTAAGCAATGGTTCGGGGATTTTTAATTCCCTAAGCATTTTAATAGCTGTGTTAAGCTCAGACTGTCTCACGGGATGTATCTCAGCAGTACTATGTCTAACACCTGAGTCCGCTATTACGAAAATCAAACCGCTCCCATCAAACTCCTCAACGCTTATAACTGGTTTAAAATCAAGCTTTATCACTCCGCCGTATGATGAAGCATACTGGTCAAGCTTTCCGCAAGGAACCCCCATGATATTATGCTCAGCTTCATAAGCGAGTTCAGCCAGCTCCATTTTACTCAAGCTTAAGCCCAGTAGTTTCGCATACATTGCTGCTAAGGAAACATGCAGTGCTGCGCTACTCGCCAGGCCTGAGGCCACGGGTACTTCGCTGTCCACATAAATCGATAAGCCTGTTTTCAACCTACCGTATCTCCTTGAGAAGAGCATATGGATCGACCTGAAATAGTTTCCGAACCATTTTCCCTCCACAAGCTTAACATCGTCGGATTGGAAGACATCCTCGTTATCAACCCCCTCTCTTTCCAAGGTTAATGATTTCACTCTTATAACTCCGGGTTTATCGAGCTTGGAACAGACGATAAAAGTTCTTCTCTCAATAGCCACCGGAACTACTGGGAGCATCTTATAGTCTTGATGCGTATTTAGAAAGTCTGCTCGACCAGGTGCTGAAGAAAAACATATCACGTTCCCATTCTCAGCCCTAGCTCTCTCATAAAGTTTCTTAGCAAACCCATTCTGTTCCATTAAAAAAGCTTTGGTTAATTGTTTTTTAAACCTTAATTTCAATAGTCTCTAACTGATTCCCCGTTCTAACAATACATAAAAATGTTGATCGAATGCCACTATCTTAGAGTTGAAATAAAACGAGTATGTTGAGCGGGCTTAATACTATTGCTGATTGAATGTATTACAGTGATGTTGACAGTAATCTTTAGCTGGAAGCCAAGCATTGATCAACGGGAGAGTGATAATTGTTTCCGGCCTTCTCTCTGTTAAGAAGCTCTTAAACATGCTTATAATAATCCTTAAATTCTAAGACTAGTTTTTAGAGAGGAATGGAAAGAGTTTGCGTAATACACTATTCTGAAATAGGACTAAAGGGTCATAACAGGCCCTTCTTCGAGAAGAAGCTAGTGGAGAATGTGAGGCGCGTGCTTAAGGGAGTATCTGATGCTGGGGTTAAGAGGCTTCAGGGTAGGCTGGTCTTCCCGCTTGGAGACTCTGATCCTCAGAAAATCATTGGAAGCATAAAGAGTGTCTTCGGAGTGTCTTGGTTTGCTTTCGCTTCAGTATCCGAACCCAAGGTAGATTCGATAAAGAGGGTTGTGATAGAGGAGGCCTCCAAGATCGCTGGGGAAGGAGATACTTTTAAAGTCGAGGTGAAGAGGGCCGATAAGTCTTTCCCAATAACATCGTTAGAACTCAGCAAGATCCTTGGAGAAACTCTTGTCGAAAACCTTGGCATTAAAATATCCTTGAAGAACCCTTCTAAAAGAGTTTATGTTGAAATCTTGAAAAATGAGGCCTATGTTTTCACAGAGAGGATCAAGGGTCCAGGGGGGCTTCCAGTAGGTTCTTCTGGCAGAGTGCTTTCACTCCTTTCAGGAGGTATAGATTCCCCGGTTGCATCATACCTTATGATGAAGAGGGGTTGCGAAGTCAATTATGTTCACTTCCATCCTTTCCACGACAATTCTGAGGCTGAGAACTCTAAGATTATGGAGATAATTAGAAAGCTCCTACCTTATTCTGGCAGAACTACAGTGACTTTCATCCCGTCATACGAGTTTCAAATAGCCACAGTCAACATACCTGCTAAATATGATCTTGTTCTTTTCCGGAGGTTCATGTTCAAAGTTGCGGAAAAAGTTGCCGAAACAGAGGGTGCTAAAGCCCTTGTCACAGGAGAGAGCCTCGCCCAAGTAGCGTCTCAAACCCTCGATAACATGGTGGCGGTAAGCATTGGTTTAAAGATGCCGGTTTTCAGACCTTTAATAGGCTACGATAAGGAGGAGATTATTGCATTAGCAAATAAAATAGGGACATACGAGCTTTCAATAAAGCCTTACAAGGACTGTTGCAGCATAATTGCGAGGCATCCTGAGACGAGGGCAAAGCCTGAGGTTGTTAAAGAGCTGGAGGATAAGATGAACATGGATTCGATAGTGGAAAAGAGCCTTAAGCTTTCCTCTAGGATTGTTGTAGAATAGGCTTACCAGGCTTATTTCCCAGTCAACAAGTTACTAATCATTCTCTTACCTTCTTCAAATGCTTCACGGAATTTCTCGCAGGGAAAAGAGCCTATTGCAATCTTACTGTCTCCACCGCCCTTACCGTTAAAACCCTTACAAAGTTCTTTTAGCATCTGCGTAGCGTTGATCCTCTCGTCTCCGCTTCCTATCAGTATGTTGCATGCTCCAGACCATTCTAAGCCAAGTATGTAAATAGAATGGTCCCTGCCTATTAATTCTCCAACGGTTTTCATAACGGCCTTAGTGTCGACACCCCTAAGGGTTGTTGCATAAAGCTTGGTCTCGCCTAAGGATCCTTCTAATGGGGTTTTCTTAACAATCTCCTCAGTGAGTACTGAAAGCCTCCTTCTCAAATCTTCGTTCTCAGACCTCATATTCAACACGGCTTTCTCAAGGTTTCTAATTGGGGTGCCGAGTATCGAGGATATAGATAGACAGAGAGTACTCATCTTAACAGCAGTTTCCAAAGCCTTCTCACCAACTTCGAAATCAATCTGATATTCGCCACCGCTTTTGGAAACGTGCGTAACAAGTATCATGCCGCAGTCCCTGGTATTTTCAACATGCTTCCCGGTACAGGCTGAATAGTCAAATCCGTCGACTTCTACGATACGCACCCGTCCTTGTATGCGTTCTTCATGGGCCCTTAAGCTGGGGAAGGCTTTCTGAGCCTCTTCCAGCGAGTCGAAGAAATGCTCTTTGACTACGCGACCCTCTGAAATGATTTTGTTCGCCATGGCTTGGGCTTTAGCGAGTTCTTCAAAGCTTAGAGAATCCACTTCAACAAAGACCGAGCCGGAACCCTCATATACCTCGACCTTTCTCACTTTTAAACTTCCCTTTATCCTCTGTAGGCTCCCCATTAACACGTGCTCTGCCGTGTGTTCCCTGCTCAAGGAGGCATCGGTTAGGAGAGCAATGTAAGCTTTAAAAGCCTTGTGAAACAATTCTCATCAAGTGCTTGCGCTAGATGCTGGATCCTTATAAAGTGAGGGAGGATTTCCCAAGCATCGTCGGAGACTACATATTTATGAATAATGCTGACTCTACGGGAATTCCTGTCCCAGTCTTAGAAAGGGTTCTTGTATACTATAACGAGGTTAAGAGTAGGCCTGGTTCTGAAAGCACTTCTTCACACCGAGCTCTAGAGCTTTACCAAGAGGCCCTTGAGACTATTCTTAAACATCTGGGAGTTGTTGAAGAAAACATAGTTTTTTCCTCAAGCAATTTTCAAAGCCTAATGCTCGTTCTTCAAAGTATAGAGTTTAGAAGCAATGACGTTTTCTTAATTTCTTCTAACACGCAGGGTAGGACTGTGAATCTCATTAAAGAATACGTTAGCACTAATAGGGGTAGGGTGGAAATGTTAGATTTAGAGTCCGAGAATGTGGAGGAGAAGCTTAAGGCTATTGTTAAAAAAGGTGTTAAAGCTGCTTTTATAAACCATGTCTGTGGAGCCACCGGAGTCGTTGCGCCGCTGGACAGGGTGGTGCCGATTTTAAAAGATAAGGATATTATAACTATTCTGGATGCCACCTACTCGATGCAGAGGATGAAGCTTAACTTGCCCAAGATGGGGATTGACTACGCTTATTTCAAGTCGGGGAACATGTTTAGCATAGAAGGGGTTAGCGTACTATATTTCTCGGAAGAGAGGACCAGTAGTATTAAGAGGACGCAGGGCTATTCGATTCTCAAACGCGGAGAAGAGGAGAAACATGTGGACATAGTTGCCCTAGCAGCAGCGATAAGGTATTTAGAAGGGTTGGGTTTTGAAGATGTTTTGAACCATGAAAGAAGCCTTGTAGATGAAATAACGAATATTGCCGCTGGCGACGGGATCTCGTTTTACCAAGCTGCTTCCAAAGATTCTAGAACCGGAATATTCTCTTTGATGATAAGTCAGCTTCCCTCCAACTTTTTGCAGATAATTTTAGAAGATCAGTTTCACATAATTGCCGAATCAGGAGGGTTCGACAGTCCTCTGCTCCTGCAAAAAACCGGTGGGAAAGAGGCTTTGAGACTCTCGCCAACTATTTTCAATACCATCGAGGAAGCAAGGAAAGTCGGGGAGAAACTCGCTGAAATAAGGGAGTCTTGGAAAGAGAAGGTTGTTGAGAAGCAACCGGGTGAAGAGGAGTCTAAACCAAGCGTGGAGTAATTGGGAGAAAGACTATTTAACTAGCTTCCTGGGAAAGTATGCTCTATGGCAAGATATGAATTCGCGGAGTTCAGGAGGCTAACCCCGGGCTATGACTGCGGGCTCTGCGGCAGCGCTACGTGCTCCACGTTTGCACGAAGGCTCCTCCTGGGGGTTAACACAATATCAGACTGCCCTATACTTCAGAATGAGGGTTATTCTGATAATAAGAGCAGGATTATGGAGATGCTTAAGGGTGGGGTGGTTCACAGCTCTGTTTCAATACTTACAGTTCCAGGCCTTAAGACCAAATATGCTCATCCAAACTATTTCGAAGAACGTATTGAAAAGCTTCCGACCAGGTTTCTGGATTACGATACTGCACGTTATCTCCTCGGCCTCATGTGGAAGATCGAAGACGATAAGGGGGCTAAGACGGAAGTAATAGACACTGTCTTTGGAAACTTAAGGTTTCTTATTACAACCGGTGGAAGAATATGCGTTAACCTTGGAGAGCAGAGAACTGATGAGAAAGAACTCGTCCAAATATTGTATAAGGTTCTCTGGGGCGCAGTAGACTTGCTCTGCAAGGCTGAATATGCCCCAGGAACGGTTGTACTCTTCTCGAGTACGTCGGGGGCTGCTGCTTAGACTACAGCCCATCCTCAGGCCCGCAGCTGACTAAGGCCCCCTTCCTCCAAAGGGGTCCGCCTAGACGTATCGATGAAAACCCGGACATAATATTGCCTTCTTTACACAAGATGCTGCAAGATATAGCGAGTGGAAACTATTCAGAATATCTTAAGCCCATTAGAGAAATACTCGTGAACATAGGAATGGTTGTTGAAGGACTTGGAAGCAGCCAAGCCAAGAGCATATCCCTGCTAATATCTAAACATAATAACTTAACGGGGGATGTCGTTAAAAGCATCGCTTCAGTAAGCATCGAAGAAGCTTCTAGGCTTGTAGTACTGACAGGAATTCTCCTAAATCTTAAACGGGCTATTGAAGCTCTGGATGCTATATCCTTCCTCTTCGAAGGAGGTGAAGAGCCTATAGAAGCTCAGAGGAAGAATGTAAAGGAAGCTTCTGAAATACTTCTGAAGGCTTTCGGAAATCTGGAGGCGATGAGGGAGAAGGATCTGGATGAGGTTCTCTCAAGGTTTAAGCTTCTAAAGATGACCCTAGGCGGTGTTGAGAGAATAAGAAGCAATACCTTAGCGATACTAATTTACAAAATGGCCTACAATGGTTATTGTGTAGCAAGAGTTGCGAGAGGTCTCGTATAATCCAAACATTATTCCGCGGAGAAAATTGTAAATTCTAGAAAAAGAGTTTCTAAATTCTTCTCTCTGAAAGAAGTTTTGGGCAAACATTTGTATTATTGCATGCCAACTTTTAAAGCTTGTTTTTAATTTTAATGCAGGAGGAGACGTTTTGGTTGCGTCTATACAGTGTCACATTACTGTTTAAATACTCTTCTAGAGATTATTCTAACGATACTACATATGGAGGCTCTTAAAAAAAGGGTGCTACGGCTTCTGGAAAAGGATGAGGAGTTTAGATACACGGTTGCAGGCTATCTGGGGTTATCAGAGGTTTTGAGAAGAATTGACGGTATGACAGGGGAGCAGGCTAAGATGAGGGAGGAGATGCTCAAGCTTGGCGAGGAGCAGGTCAAGCTTAGGGAGGAGATGCTCAAGCTAAGCCAGGAGCAGGCTAAGATGAGGGAGGAGATGCTCAAGCTAAGCCAGGAGCAGGCTAAGATGAGGGAGGAGATGCTCAAGCTTGGCGAGGAGCAGGTCAAGCTTAGGGAGGAGATGCTCAAGCTAAGCCAGGAGCAGGCTAAGATGAGGGAGGAGATGCTCAAGCTTGGCGAGGAGCAGGCTAAGATGAGGAGTGACTTTAATGAAATGCTTAAGGAAATCAGGACGATAGACATTCGTCTCACACGGGTTGAGAGGACCTTGGAGAAACTCACGCTAGATATAGAAGAGGAGGCAAGGTCCATAATCAAACATAGGGTTAAAACAGAATTCGGATTCGAAGTGATAATAGAATCCCTCGCACTACCTGGTTTAGAGCTGAACATATATGGAGTTACTGAAGATGTCTGTATACTTGGAGAGGCATCGGTAAGAGCTGGTTCCAGCCTCTTAGATGAACTTCTGGAAAAAATAGACATACTTAAGAGAAATTACCCGGATAAGCTAAGGGGTAAAATCATCCCTGTAATCTACACTTCTCTACCTATGCCAGACCTCGTTGAGAAAGCTTCTGAAAGAAAAATCTGGATTCTAAAAGCTACTGGAAATATAACAAATCCTTCGATTTGGCAACCTGCTTGATCGTTAATTGATAGAAAAACCAGAGAAGAGATAATATTCTATGAGTGTAAGAAGTTACTGTGTTTTCAATGCTTCTACTCCAGGAAGTTTTTCACCAGAGAGATAGCTGATTAAAGCACCTCCTGCAGTGCTTACGAATCCTATTTTATCGTAAACGCCTGCTTTTTCAAGTGCTGAAATTGAGTGTCCCCCACCTACTACGGTGAATGCTTTCGAAGACGCTGCAGCCTTATAGAGCTCTATTGTTCCTTTTGCAAAAGCCTCCTCCTCGAAGACACCAACAGGACCGTTGAATACTATTGTGCTCGCATTGCCAATCTCCCTACGGTATACTCTTATTGTTTCAGAACCAATGTCTTTCAACGGGTATTCCACCGGTAGTTGTGAAACCATGTATTCAACCCTGTCACCATCGATGTCGACAGCGTAATCGTATGGGAGCATTACTTTCTGGGAATGCTTGCTGAGTATTTTAGAAGCGTTTTCCCTAAACTTACCCAGCCCCTTCTCTTCTATAAGCCTAGAATTAACGCTTCCAAGCCTGAATCCCGCGGCTTCGTGAAAAACTTGGGCTATCATTCCTCCCAGCAGAACCTTGTCGGCAATTCCCTTATCTAAGACGTTCTCAATAACCTTGAATGTTTCCTTCGCCTTTGCCCCTCCCAGTACATAAAGACAGGGCTTTGAAGGATTGTCTACAACCTTCTCAAGGGCCTTTAACTCCCTTTCCATAACTCTCCCTGCCACTGATGGTAATACTGCTGTGAAACCTATGATGGAAGCATGGGCCCTGTGGGATGCGGAGAAAGCATCGTTAACGAAAAAGTCTGCCAAAGGGGCTAGTGTTGAAACCAATGTGCCTTTCGCATGCTCCTCCGCCGTCTTAGTCTCCGTCTCCTCGTTAAGCATCCTAACGTTCTCGAGAAGGAGCGCTTCACCAGGCTTCAGCTCTCTCACAGCATTTATAGCAGTGACTCCAACGATGTCATTAACATACTTAAGGTTCTTAACATACTTTAGCATGGCCTTATAATGTCTGCTGAAGTCGGTGAAATCCGGGTCCCCCTTCCTACCCTGGTGGCCAAGTATCACTACTTTCGCATTTTTCTCTAAGAGCTCGTTAATAGTCTCAGAGTGTTCTCTTATTCTCGAATCATCTATGATTTCCAAGGTTTGAGGGTCTAACGGAGAATTTATATCGACCCTGAGAATAACCGTCTTGCCGTTAAAGTCAAAATCGTTTAGAGTCTTGAACTTTAAAGCCATTTTCCATCTCCTGGAAGATATTTAAAGACCCCTTTTTAAGTTATCTCTTTTAAATACCAGACGAGAAGGCTTGGCAGTTTTCAAAGTGTTAGAGTGGCTGTTCTAAAGACTAATGCAAATACTGTTGAGAAGTTATTACAGCCTATAGACGCAATGAGCTACAGGAATTGGCTGAGGTATTTCCTAAGGCCGGCACCACTATTAATTATTCCTCTAAAAAGGTTTTTAACGAATTTTAAATTAAAATGGTGGTTTTTACACGGGTCGAAATCTTTAAAAACGAATGGTTGAGACTTTTGCCCGATTAGAAATGGAGCAGGAAAAACAAGAGGTTTACAAAGAGTTCAAGGAATACATTATTCCCCCTTCTTGGAAGGACAGGGTTTGGAGCATAGAGGACTTTAAGAAGTTTCATGAAGAAACTGTCAAGGATAAGGAGTCGATCGAGAAGTGGTGGGCTAAGTGGGCTGAGGAGCTTCCATGGAGTAGAAAATGGGATAGGGTTCTTGATGATAGTAACCCGCCTTTCTACAGATGGTTCGTAGGCGGGGAGATTAACCTCGCTTACCTATGCACTGATTGGCAGGTCGAGAAAGGTAGGAAGAATAAGCTTGCATTAATATGGGAGGGGGAGCCGGTTAACGAGGCTACTGGAGAGCCTAAGGAAGTTAGAAAATTCACCTATTACGACCTTTATAGGATATCTAACAGGATTGCGTTTGCGCTCGCGAATAAGCTTGGCGTTAAGAAGAGTGAGATCGTTACTCTTTACCTGCCGATGATTCCTGAATTACCTTTTTACATGCTTGCTCTGCAGAGGATTGGTGCAAAGCACAGTATTGTTTACAGTGGTTTTAGTGCTATGGCTTTGGCTGATAGAGTTGAGGCAGCTGGATCGAGGATCATCGTAACGGCAGACGGCCTTTACAGAAGGGGGAGGATAATAAAGCTTAAGGAAGTTGTTGACGAGGCTGTGAAAATACTGGAGGAAAGAGGGCATAGGGTTGAAAAGGTTATTGTCGTCAGGAGGACTGATAGGACGGACATGCCTTTTAATGAGGCTAGGGACATATGGCATACTGATTTCCTGACAGGCATACCTGAGAACGTGAAGGTTGATGCTGTCCCCTTGCCATCAGACGACTTCTCATACATACTTTACACTTCTGGGACAACAGGTGCTCCCAAAGGTTCTCAAGAATCTGTAGGCGGCTATGCCGTCGGTCTCTATGCAACGATGAAGATGATATTTGATGTTAAGGATGATGATATCTACTGGTGTACCGCAGACATAGGTTGGGTTACTGGTCATTCATACATAGTATACGGGCCCTTCATGACAGGAGTTACTTGCATAATGTATGAGGGTGCTCCAGATTATCCGGGGCCAGACAGGTGGTGGAGCATTATAGAGAGATACGGTGTCACCGTATTCTACACGACTCCAACAGCCATAAGGATGCTCATGAAGTTTCCGGATGAGCTTGTTAAGAAACACGATGTTTCTACAATAAGAATAGCTCACTCCGTAGGTGAGCCGATAAACCCAGAGGCCTTCAGATGGTTGTACAAGAATGTGTGTCGTAATGATGCTGTCTGCTCAAGCACTTGGTGGATGACTGAGACAGGCCAAATATTGACGGGGCATCTCCCAGGTTTGGGGAAAATATATCCGCTTAAGCCTGGTACGAATGGCTTTACACTTCCCGGAGTTAAGGCGGATGTTGTAGATGAAGAGGGTAATTCCTGCCCGCCGGGTGTTAGAGGGTATTTCGTCATAAAGACGCCTTGGCCTGGAATGTTGATGACTCTGTATAAAGATCCTAAGAGGTATGTTGAAATATACTGGAAGAGGTGGGAAGGATGCTTCTGGACTGGTGATTACGCTGTAAAAGATCCGGACGGGTACTTCTGGATCCTCGGTAGAGCTGACGACGTTATCAAAGTTGCGGGACACAGAATAGGTACTGCTGAAGTGGAATCTGCAATGATCATGCATCCTGCTATTGCAGAATCTGCTTGTGTCGGCAAACCCGATGAGGTTAAAGGAGAAATACCAATGATATTCGCTGTCTTAAAGCACGGGTATAATGGTAGTCCGGAGCTTGAACAGGAGTTAAAGATGCATTTGAGAAAGACCATCGGTCCCCTGGTAGCGTCGGACGCGACGATTGTCTTCATCAACGCCGTCCCGAAGACTAGGAGCGGTAAGATAATGAGGAGGCTTCTTAGAGCTGTGGTCGCTGGCAAACCCCTTGGAGACATAACCACTCTAGAGGACGAGACTGCTGTGAAAGAGGTTGCGGAAGCATACAAGATGGTTAAAGAAGCAATAGAGAGGAGAGGTTAAGACTTAGCATTTCTAAAGATACAGAAATGAATGGTAGGCTTCTTGTTTTAACAGGATTCCTGATAAATGTTTGTCTAGGTGCCGTATACTCTTTCAGCATTTTTAGAACTCCCCTAGAAAAAATATGGGGGATAAGCGCTACTCAAAGCGGCCTGCCCTTCATGGTCTTCCTCTTATTCTTCTCAATATTCATGGCGATTTCAGGGGGCTTGATCAAGAAATGGGGTCCAATGAAGACCAGCCTGTTAGGAAGCGTAATGGTAGGTGCCGGGTGGATTGGGGCAAGTTTTTCTCCAAACATAGAGAGCATGACTATATTATACGGGGTTATCGGCGGCGCTGGGGTTGGTGTTGCATACGGGTGTCCGATAGCTGTGTCAGCGGCATGGTTTCCACGTAGAAGTGGATTGGCAATAGGCTTAACGGTGATGGGCTTCGGCCTCTCTGGAGTAATAACTGCGCCTCTTTTAACAAGCCTCGTTAAAATGCTAGGCCCTCTTCAGACTTTTCTTTACGCTGGGCTTGTTTTTCTAATAGTGTTGACTGTATTATCATTGGTTCTGAGATTTCCTTCGTCTGAGATGGGTCAAATATCGAAGATCGTTAGCAGAGTAGAGCCTGATGCAAGTGCTGACCTTAATAGGGTTCAGATGGTTAAGACGCCTAGCTTCTACGCACTATGGTCAGCCTACATGATAGGTTGTCTCGCAGGCCTTATGGCAATAGGAATCTCTTCACCATTCGGAAAAGAGGTGGCTAAAATCGATGAACATATTGCTAATCTCACGATAATTGTTTTCTCAATATTCAACGGGCTGGGTAGGCCACTGTTCGGATGGATAACCGACAAGCTTAATCCGAGAAGAGGTGCAATGCTCTCTTTCGCCTTAATACTCATGTCTTCAATAATCCTCTACCTATTCGGTGAGGGTAGTCCGCTAACATACCTCTTATCTTTCAGCCTGCTATGGTTGAACCTAGGTGGATGGCTTGCTATGGCTCCAGCGATGACGAAGAAACTCTTCGGCACAAGATACTACTCTGAAAACTACGGGATTGTCTTCACCGCTTATGGTGCTGGTGCTATTCTAGGGACGTATCTTTCCGGAATGCTTAAAGACTTTACGGGTACCTACTTATCCGTTTTCCCGATAGTGGCCTTTCTCGCGATCTTGGGCATGCTAATCGCGTTTTCAGGATTAAAAACTCGTTAAACATTTATGATTTTCTAAATGTTTAAACCCAATCGTAAGCGTTTTCATCATCGTTGAAAGTATAGTGGATTTTTCTAAACCTGATAATAAGGCTCCTAACTTCTTCCCTAACCATCTCAGACGAATCAGGATCTTTGACAACTTTGGCTATGAGCCTCCCCATTTGTTCCATCTCTTCCTTACCCATTCCCAGCCTCGTAACCTCCTGCACGCCAAGTCTTATACCGCTAGCCATCGTCTCAGACTTGTCTGTTGGAAGCGGGGTCATGCTGGTTATTATGCATGCTTTTTCAAGGTTTTTAGAGACCTCCATTGCAGTTCCCTCCTTAACCCTAAATATTACTTGATGCGATTTAGTAAACCCTTTGTTGGCACACATAACGTCCAAACCGTTGTTGTACAGGGACTCGGCTAATGCCTGAGCGTTTGCAACAACGTTTCTAGCATAATCCCGTCCAAACGCTAGGAATTCCGCAAGGGTGTAGGCCAATGCTGCAACCCTATTTATATGATGATTGTTAATCATGCTTAATGCAACCTTGTCTATAGCGTCGCCATACTGCCTTTTGCAAAGTATTATGCCTCCCTGGGGTCCGAAGAAGGTTTTGTGAGTACTTCCAGTTATGATCGCCGCCCCCTCTCTCAAGGGGTCTTGGAAGTTGTCCCCCGCTATCAAACCCAGCACATGAGCCCCATCGTAGACAGTGACTGCTCCCACGCTGGAAGCAGCATCGGAAATCTCTTTTACGGGCTGTGGGAAGAGGATTTCAGAAGCGCCCAGCATCACCATCTTCGGCATTACTTTAGCAATCATTCTTACAGATTGGTCAACATCTATATTGTATTCCTCCGCGTCGAACGGCAGGGGGACCATGCTGACGCCGTGATACCTGGAGACTTCTCTAAAGCTACTATGGCCGCCGTCAATGACGCTCAATCCCATCATAGTATCCCCCGGTCTTGTTAAAGCGCCTATTGCAACCAGGTTTGCCACCGTACCTGAAATGGGAAGCGTGTTAACGTGCTCAACTCTGAAAAGCTTTCTGGCGAGGAATTGCGTCAACTCCTCAAGCTTATCTATATACTCGCATCCTCTATACATTCTTTCGTAAAGGAACCCGACGGCGTACCTATGTCCCATGTCGCACGTGAGGAGCTTCCTAACCTCCCTGCTCGTAATATTCTCACTCGCAATGAGGTTTAGGGAAGACCCTCGGAAAGAATGATGGCTTCTAACTATTTCGAAAACCTCTTCTGCAAGGCTTTTCTCAGACAATTGCGCGAGCTTGAAGCAAACCGTCCTTTAAAAAGTTTCTCAGCCTCCAGAGTTTTACGCATAAATATTCGTGTGAGGGCGCGATTCTTAATGAAGAGAGGCGTAAGACAGAGGGTTAGCCTTAGAATTGGAAAGACGCTGCTTGTAGACGGTCCAGCTACTGTACAAGTCATTGAAGGAATGGTTAACGTAATGGGGGCAGTGTTTGCCGAAGGCAGTATTTTAAAGGTTAGGAGGTTCAGGCGGATGCCTTTCTACGCCGAGCATTCTGATGCTGACTTACTCATCGACGGTAAAAAGTATCAAATAATAGAGGGTTCAACGATACCAGTCAGTTGGATAGATTGCGCTGAGAAAACAGTAGGCGACGAGGCTAGGCTAATAGCGATAGTCGGCGGCACCGACTCTGGGAAGACAAGCCTAGCAACCTTCCTGGTGAATTATTACCTTAATTTCCAAGGCGAGGTTGGAATTGTCGACGGTGATCCCGGCCAGAACGACCTGGGTATTCCAGGAACTGTTAGCGCAGGCGTTGCGAATAAGAGTTTAAGCGACCTCTGCCAAGTTAAGCCTGAAGTAATCGAGTTCATAGGCTTAACGGCTCCGGAAACAGTGGCTGGGGAATTGAATGAATCGATAGCCAAGATTATCGATAGGCTTGTAAAGAGGGGTGTTAGAAAGATTGTGTTGAACACAGACGGGTGGGTTAGTCCTAAGGGGTTGAAGCATAAGGCTGAGCTCATGAAAATGGTTAAACCATACTTCGTAGTCTCGCTACTAGGGGAGGAGGATTCCGCCCTCTTCGCGAAAGAGATTAATCAAAACATGAAGGTTATCCGGGTTGAGGCCCCTCTCTATGTGAAGAAGAGGAGTAGGGCCCAGAGGAAGCTTCTTAGAATGCTAAACTATAAGAAGCATTTTGCAAAATCCAGGTTTGTGAAAGTCAGTGTTAGTGAAGTAAGGTTTGTAAACCATCCTTTCATAAATGGAGAGCCGACATTCTTATCGGAAAAAGTTGGAGAGGGATTGGAAATCGTAGAAGCGAAACTGTACATGGGGAAGACCTATGTTAAAACTCGAGGAGTGTTAGATGAACCTGTCTTTATTGAGGCCGGGGGGAGAAGCATTATCCTACTGGGCGAAGGCTGGGAGAGGGGCCTTCTAGTAGGGCTTGCTAGAGGAGATGCTTTCCTCGGAGTAGGTGTGATAGAGTCGCTAACAGATAAGGAGGTTACTGTTAGAACACCGTTATCATCCAGATTCGACTCGATAAAGCTGGGTGAAATAAAACTGGATCCTGTTTTCAACGAGAAGAGTTTCCACTGGAAACCAAGGAGCATTGATTAAAAAGTATGAAAAATATATAGTATTAGGGATGTTTTTAAGATGTTAGCGCATTCTTAAGCTCTATTAGAGAACTGTCTACAAGCTTCGTCTCTGCAACGGCCTCTGAAAGATCAACGCTCACTATTTCAGTCCCCCTTAACGCAACCATCTTGCCGAATATGCCTTTTCTCACAAGCTCCACCGCAGCATATCCGAGCCTAGTGGCGAGAACCCTGTCAAACGCTGTAGGAGGCATTCCCCTCACTATATGAGCGGGGGCAACAGCCCTTGTTTCAAAACCAGTTGCCTTCTCGATCTCCTTAGCTAGGAATTCCCCTATCCCGCCTAAGTACACGTGTCCAAACTGGTCGACCTTAGTATCCTTGGTTATAGGGCCTTTGTAGTCTGCTATTAAAGCCCCTTCTGCAACAACTATCGTTAAACTACCTTTACCCTCAGCCTTTTTCTTTTTGACAAATTCTACGACGTCGCTTATTTTAAAGGGTTCTTCAGGGATAAGAATCAAGTCAGCGCCGGCAGCAATCCCAGAATATAGCGCTATCCATCCTGCGTGTCTACCCATTATCTCAACCACCATTATTCTATCCATAGCCTCTCCCGTTGTCTTCAACGATTCTATGGCCTCCATCGCAGCGTTTACAGCGGTGTCGAATCCGAAAGTATAATCAGTGCCTTTGAGGTCGTTGTCTATTGTCTTCGGAACTCCAATAACTTTCAAGCCAGCTTCATGCAGCTTCTTAGCCGCTGTAAGAGTATCGTCGCCGCCTATAGCTATCAAAGCATCTAGGCCTAGCTTCTTAAAGTTCTCTATGCACTTGTTCATTGTTTCTTCATCCTTAACCGGATTTGTCCTCGAAGTCTTTATTACAGTCCCTGCCTCGCCAATCTTATTCTCTAAATCGCTGTAGTGTAATGGAACAGTATCCATCTTAAGCAACCCTGCCCAACCGTATCTTATGCCGACGACCTCGATCCCGTATTGTTCAGCTCTCTTCAATACTGCTCTTATCACAGCGTTCAAACCGGGAGCGTCTCCTCCGCCCGTTAAAACTCCTACCTTCATCTCTCACACCTTAAAGCCTTAATCCCTGTGGAGGGTGGTTTTAACTTTTATCCTTTAATGGTTGAAACCCTGGAGATTATCAGTGGGATGAGCAATTCGTCTAGAGTTAAGGAGCCGTGGGCCCCAGCTTTAACGAACTCCGGCTCAGTCCTCTCCTTTAAATCGTAATGGAAGATGATCCTTCCCTCCCCTTTGGAGAGTGCTACATAATCCCCCACCCTGTCCAAGACGCATGGGTTAACTTCCCCAAGGCCGAATAATCCTTTTTCCAGGAGCTTCTTAGACTCCAGTAAAACAATGTCTCTGCCAATCTTCCTGCGGGAAATTCTTTCAAGTATTCTCGCCTCCTTCTTCACGTAGAAGTATGCTGCTCTAGACTCTCCTGCCGGGGGCATTATGAGACTCTCATTAAGCCACTTCATTTTTTCAAGCCTGATCGACCTATCATCCCTGACCTTGGATTGGCCGTGGTCTGAAGTGATTACTAACAGTGTTCTTTTGGCAATATCGGGAGCAACGTTATTGATAACTGTTTTCAGAAGAGTGAAGGTATTGGTCAGCTCTAGCTCAGCCTCCTGGCTGAATGGCCCGTAGTGATGAGATTGAGCGTCAAAACCATCCCAATAGGCCATTACGAAATCCGTCTTCTCATCGTTAATAAGCCTGACTAGGTTTGTTGCGAAGTCCACTGTAGTTAACGCAGGAACTATTTCAGAATCCTTGTAGAGAATCGTTGAGAGCCCACTATTCCTAATACCGTATCTTATTAGTGTTTTTGATTGAAGCCCTGCTTCCTTAAGCCTTTGTGTGAGAACTTTGGCTCCTAAAAGCTTTTCGACGCTCATGCCGAGTTCGAAAATCCTGTTCCTCCTCTCGTCGTTGACTGGGCTAAGCGATATCATGTTAACCATGGAGCTAAGCTCCTTCATGAAGACTATGTAAGCAACTATTCCATGTTCCTGCGGAGTTAAGCCTGTGTTAAGACTCGTCAGCGCTGTCGATGTTGTAGAGGGGAATACTGATGTCAAAGCCTTAAAACATGTTTCTTCTTTAAAGAGAAGATTGTTTAGAAGCTTCCTAAGCTTTTCGGAAGACTTTGTGAAAACATTGAGGCCCATCGCATCCATAACTATGAGAACAATCCTGTCAACACTTCTAAAACTCGATAAAACATTATCCCTGAGCGTTTTCCCCTGAGGCTTAGCTCCCATAAACCTCGCCAAGCTGTTCGAGAGGTTTGGAAGAGAAGCACCGTCGTACTTAGGCATGAAGAGACCGGGTAAAAGCTTCCGGAGGCCAAGTTCCTCAACAGCGTCTTCCAGTTTAGAAAGCATGCAAGTAATCCTACGCAATACATATAAAAATACTTTATCTTGAAGAATCTGGAAGGAGTTAGTATTGGAGAAAATCGGCTTCAACTACTTGCAGGAGGAAGACGTGCTTATCTTAGGCCCATTAGAACCCGGCGAGGCCACGGTGCCTCTTTCAGAAAGCATCTTAAAAGTCTTCTTTGAAAGGACTGTAGAGGGTTTCAGGCTTTCGTTACAAACTGTGAGAGGTGAGAAAGTGCTTAGGGTGCTCGTTCTCAAGGACGCTGGGCCAGCTGCTCTACGCCTTACTGATGAGCTTGCTGAAAGAATAGTCTCTCTAAAATTGAGCTGTAACCTCAGAGACTTGAAGATCGAAGGGTTAAAACTGGGAGAGGAGCGGCTAGAACTAAATTTCGTTTCCGTCCCTCTTAGTGCTGAGAGCATTTGATTCCTTAAGCTATTCTGTTTCTTCAAACCAGGGTTGCTCAGGTCTCTCCCTAAGTCTTCTAAACTTCTCCCTAAGTCTTCTTGTTTCCCTCCTGTGCCTGAGCAAGGCGCTTATGAGGAAGAATAGGAAACTAAGAAATATTGCAATCATGTACGTGAAGAAGAAAGTGGAGAGGTCTAGCTGCGCCCTAAACATTTTCAAAGGCGCTTCAATGCTTCTCCTATATATGTTTTTTCCGTAAGGTAAGCTTTTTAAAGAGCCTGCTCGCTTTAGATAAATAACCTTGCTCAAAGCATATCTGCTTATAGTCTGCGAAGTAGGTTTGGAGAAGGATGTTGAAGAAGCTATTCGTAGGGTTGAAAGCGTTACTAACGTGGATGTTGTCTACGGCGAGTACGACATAATAGTGACGGTAGAGGTTAACGATATTAAGCAGCTCGACAACGTTGTTACACAGATAAGACGTATAAAGGGAGTTTTAAGAACGATGACGCTCCTCTGCGATTAAATTAAAATCATATTCTTAAGCCGCCTATTTCTACTTTGGAGAAGGAGTTCCTCCAAGACTCATAGTTTCTCACGCTGAAGCTTGGTTGCTCCAGAACATTTTCCTTAGAGTGGTAAACTAACGTGATCACAGGCTTCCTCCATAACCCTCCCTTACTAACTTTAACCTGCTCCAAAATGCTCAGCGGTATCTCGAGCCTGATCAACATCCTCCTATTCATTCTGCCCACATGCTCTTCGAAGAAAATCCTCCGACTGGTTAACACGAGCGCGCCCTTTAAAGGCGCTTCGAGAAATGTTGAGCCGCCTATGAATTTTGCAGAATCCTCGAAAATTAAGTTTTCACCTATTGGAAGCTTTCTTTCGCACATTCTCTCGACTAGCCGGCTGTTTAGTCTTTAATGTTTTACTCACTATTTAAAATAATGCTCACATTTTACGCTCGAAAAAGCATATTTATCTCCAGTGCGTATTAAGAAAGGTCGAAAAGTTGGGAGAGAAGGATGAAGAGGCTCAGAGGCTTGCGGAGTTGAAACAATACTTGTCTCAGAAGAAGGAGGCGCTTGAGGAAGAGCTTGAGAAGCTTAACAGCATAATCAGTGTAATAGACGATCTGCTTGCTTCAAAGAGCTTTAAAACAGGTATCGAGGTTATGAAAAAGACTGTAGAAAAAGCTGAGACCGAAACCGCGCTACAGAAGCTTGAACTCGTCTATAAGGGTATGAAAGTTGGCGACATGGAGGTCTATCAGACCTACGCCAGGGTTACGCCCCTTCCCGAGCTTAAGCTCAGCACCGCTACCTCTCCTTTTGAAGCATTCCTTGTCAGAAAGGTCTTAGAGCCGATGAGGGAGAGGGATGTGGAGAGAGCTGCTAAAAACGAGCTTAGGCCAGACCAAATGTTTTCCTACGATATTATTGAAGAAAGCGGCTTGTTAAAATACATTGTCGTAAGGAATTTCAGAGACAGGATTAGGCTTAGAGAACTTGCTAATGCTGTATCTTGGACCTTTTTCACAATGGCTGCTAAGAAGGGAAGCGTACAGACGGGTTTAGAAGAATCCGAACAGGCTTGAGAGAATATCCTTAAGACCATAAGTGTCTAAGGCAATATACTTCGCCCCAGCCTCTTTTAGACTTTCAAAACTCCACAGACTGGATACTATTCCAACCGGTATTGCCCCTGCCACTTTGGCGGCTGCAATATCTATTGGTGAATCCCCTATGTGAACAGCCTCGTTCGGAAGGGTATTCGTTACCCGGCATGCTTTGAGTATCAAGTCCGGAAACGGCTTAATCCTATCCACATCATCTCTTGTAAAAACATGCTTAAAGAAGATATTCAAATTCGATTTCTCAAGTATCATGCTGGAGGCTTTTCTACAATTGTTCGTACAAACAACCATGTCAATACCTTTTTTCTCCAACCATGCAAGTAATTCTACGACCCCGTTCTTCACTATTGGTTTTTCAGCAGCCTCCAGCTCTAAAGGTTCGACAGCCTCATAAACTCTTTTCCTCAAAATCCTCAACTGATCTTCGTCAAACCCTCTGCTTCGCATAAATGATACAGCTTCCTCAAGATTTACCGATGCTGGCTTAGAGTCTGATAATATGCTTTTTTCAACACCCATCTCTATTAGTTTCTCGATAACTATCTTTTTAGCTAGAGAATAATTGTAATTAAATTCTATGAGCGTTCCATCTAGATCGAAGAGCACCAACCTGATCATGCTTCTAAGCCTTAGCCTGCTGGACTGAGAGTACTACGCGGGTATCTGTCGTAGCAATCGACTCCACACTCCTTATCTTTAAGACTGTTTTCATCAACTTCTCGACATCCAGCACATCAACCCTTATCAAAAGGTCTATGTCGCCAGTTAGCTCAATAACCTCCCTAACCTCCTCGATACTCAAAAGCTTCTGCATAACCCTCTCCCTGTTGAACCCCTTCGCTATCTTCGCTGTTACGAATGCCTGCATTTTGTGAAAAATCCCCGATATTCCTATATATTCTTTTCTTCATCCAATTGCTAAGTAATGCGTTGCTTTCCTTCAGACTACTTAACCATGCGGGAGAGTACTATGCGTGTATCCGTCGACTCCACGCCCTTTATTTCAAGTATTTCATCGACGATTCTTCTCAAATCGGTCTCTGAAGAAGCAGTGGCTTCTATCAAAAGGTCTATGTCGCCAGTTAGCTCAAAAACCTTCTTAACACCCTTAACCTGTAGAACCTTCTCGATGTTCCCCTGGAAGCCGCTTGAAACCCTTACGAGTATTACCGCCTCCAAACCGTATTCTTCAGTAATTAAATAGCTAAGATAAACTTTTCCCAATAGTTAAGGTTAAATACCTCGTTGATGAGGAGGTCTGGGAGATGAGAAGCGGTGTCTGAAGAGTTTGTTAAGATTAAAGATCTTAGTACCAACTCCAAGCACGTTAACCTTCTCGCCAAGGTGCTCTCCCTCTCCGAGACTAGGGAAGTGCCTGCCAGGTACGGAGGTTCGACAAACAGGGTTGCGGAAGCTAGAATAGGAGACGAAACCGGTACAATACTTCTGACGCTCTGGAACGAGAACATAAATCTGGTTAAGCCGAATGACATCATAATGATTAAAAACGGTTACGTAAACGTGTACCGCAGAACCATGAGGCTTAACGTCGGCAAGTATGGTTCAATAGAGAAGAGCGATGCCAACATAGGGGACGTCGATACTTCTAATGACATGTCTGAGAAAGAGGTTGAGGGAGGTTACGGCGGCAGGAGGTTTAACCGTGGTCCTAGGAGGAGGTATTAAGGGGCTATCCTAATTCAAGCCTTCTAACAGTACCGTTCGGAGACGTTTCTTCGAACACTATCGCTTGAAAACTATAGATTCTAGTTTTTTTATCTCTCCAGCATTCAGGCGGTAGTCCTGCTTTTAGACAAGTATAGGAGAGGAATGTCTCTGCATCCCAATTCTCTTCTACAGCAACCTGGGGAAGGAGTAGTCCGCGATTAAACCCTCTCTCGACAATCAAACCGTCTCTACCTATCTTAACCATGCTTGGAAGCATTTTTCTGTCTTCAACATCTATTAGCCTAGGAGGTGTGAGAACACTTACGTCTATTACGATGGAGCTCAACTCGTCTAGGGTTACTGGAGGGAAGCGGGGGTCTTCAACTGCAGCGGCAACCGCAGCCTCGACGAGTGCTGAAACCAACGGCTTAATAGGCTCGGGAAACCCTATGCAGCCCCTTAAATCTCTACGCCCATGCTCAACGTTACCGATGATCTTGTTCAGAGTCACGAAGACTCCGCAAGGCTCGTAGAATACTTCGCTCAAATCAGCCGGGGGAGTGTCGACAACACCTTCTTTCAAATACTTTTCAATAGCCTTCCTCGCTAATTTAACCAATAGTTCACCTTCTTCTAATGTCAGCTCCATCGAATAAGTATCATAAAACACGTTAAAAGGCTTTACTAAATAGAGATTAGTCTAGGGTCTACCCTCAATAGAATCTTTCTTGAAAACGAAGACTCTGATGAATCCTGACAATAGCAGAGTGAACCAGAGAGGTGAGTATATGAAGTAGAGGAATGCTAAGCCCCCCAGCTTAAGCCTATACCCCATTTTCCTGGCAATCCTATAGTATAGAATTGAGAAGACAGTGAATGAGGCCAGTATTGCTATTAGAGTCTTTGTGAAAAACAACAATATCTTTACAAAAAGACCGTAGGATAATATTGTTGCAAAGGGTAATATGTTGGTGAATAATGAGGATAATGTTAAAACCCCCAGCCATATAATCCTGTCTTCTAAAAGAGTGTTCATCAAGAGTGTTATCATGAAGGGTGCTAAGGACGGAAGCACTATAAATAGCAATAGGAGTATTAGGGAGGGTTTTTCAACCATTATCCTCAGTAGGACGCGCCAGTTATCCCTAACCCATATGGCTGCTCCAATTCCCCATCGAACACGCTGCTTGAACCATTCACTCCAGCTGGAGGGGGCATAATTCACAACATGGGGGCTTGTTATGAAGTCAAACTTGAGGCCGGCGAGGTAGCTTCTAATACCAAGGTCAAAGTCGTCTGGAATCCTATACCTGAACCCGCCGATCGACTCATATGCTCTCCTCCATATTGCAAATGCTGCACCGTTAAGTCCTAAGCATTTTCCAACCCTCCTAGCCAACATCAGGCTACCATAGTTGAAAGACATGAACTCGTATTCCATTGCCTGTGCAAGCAGACCCTTACCACATACTCTTTTCATTATCTCGCCTATTTCACTACTTTTCATCGATTCCACAACCTTTGAGAGAAAGTCTTTTTCCACAGTAGATACGTCGTCGTCTAAGAATATCAAAAGTTCTCCTGAGGATTGTTTTAAAGCCTCCAAGAGTGCGCTTACTCTTCCGAACCTGCTATTGCGAAAGATCGCTTTCACAGGCTGCCTTCTAAGCTCTTCAACAATATTTGGAAGAGGATTGTCGACAACCACGAAGATCTCTTTACTTTTATAATCATCTTTAACGAGCTTCTTAACTAGCTCTATTAAATGGGATGAGCCCCGGAAAGACGGGATTATTACTGAGACGCTTATGCTCATTTTTACCCCCGTTTTCAAAAGGAATCTTTTAAGTATTTAGTTACTTTAAATCTGGTGGAAAACTTTTCCACCAGATGGTGAAAATTTGCATTTGCAAACAACATAAATTGACGGTTTTCGAGAAAAGTGCGATGGAGAATGATTAAGAGCATGCTTAGAATAATAGCTTTCGCTGCAGTGCTTTTTGCGAGTATTATTGTAAATCGTTTTTTAGAGCGCTTATGGCTCTCTTTTACAGGCTTGGAGTCTAATGGTCTTTCAAGCCTATTCACATTACTCCTAATGATATTCTTCTTCACGCTTCTACTACCAATTAAACATGAAAGCAGAATCAAGATGAACATAATGTTTAAGGAGGTCTTCATCTTCATACTCATCTGGATCGGCGCATCCTTCTTCATAGCCCTCCTGCATCAACCTAAGCATGCTTCCATAGGTTTGATTCCAGCAATATCATATGCTTTCTTGAAGCTTGTAAACCCGAGCTTCAGGTTAAGAATACTGCTTAAAGAACATCCTGAGGCCTCATTCCATGGCACCATACTAATGTGGGTTGCACCAACTCCTGGAGTTTCGGTTGCTCGAGGCCTTGGTTTAAGAAGCATACTAAAAGTGTTAAGGGGCGAGGCTAGAATTGCTGTTAACATCCCCGGGGAGATATTCGTAAAATCTTGCAAGAACATTAGAAACATGGAGCTTAAGGGGAGCCTAGCCTCCTTTGTAAAAACAGTGGTGAATAATTGGAACCGTGAAGCAGCAATAGTTTGCGAAGCTAAGCCTGGGGAAGGGTTTTTCAAGATCCGGGTTAAAATAGCTTCAGACAATATTCAGGTTCTCAACAACATTACTAAACGTTTTTCGAAGCTTGACGGGGAAGAGGACGTGAATTGGGCGTTGGAGAAATGGTTGTCGTTAAAACCATGTGTTAAGCCAATAATGTTTACTAATAACGGTTTTTCACTACCTCCTGAGATTATTCCCGAGAAACTGCTTGTAGCTGGAAATGCTGAGGAGACTGAGAAGTTTGCACTTAAGGCATGCTTATCTCAGCTGAGAATTAATTCAAATGTTCTTATCATCGATGGCGAGGAAGATCCTTGTTTTGAAGAAAAAGTTGAGAAAATACTAAGAGCAGAGGGTTTTAAACCCCTCAGACGCCAGCCTAAAGCTTTCAGGACCGGGGGAAGAATGGAAGTTATTCTCATAAAGAAAACTGAATTAAACGGGAAGCTTATTGAAAAAGTTTCTTCAAAACCTCTTGTTGCCGTATGGTTAAAAGGCTGTTTAGAGGAGCCTGAGTTGAGTGTGCCGCTTAAAATTTTAACGTACAACATGCTGAGGTCTAAACCAGTCTTAGAAGCAGACGGCCTAATACTCCTTAATCCTGACAGAGAACTTCTAAACAGCTTCCTATCGAAGGGGCAGAGTTTTTTGCCTCAAGGTAAGACTATAATGGTTTCCACTAGGGGGGTGAGGATACTCGCATGACACGTATTCTCTTAAAGGGGTGTGAAACCTTTTACCTGATGAATAGAATAGGACTAGCTGGATTGAACTTTAAGAGAGCCCTTGTATTCTTGCTCTCATTCTTCCGAGAATACAGGATAGTCCTGCTTGATTCGAGTGATGAATTCAGTTGCGTTGCAAGAATTAGTGGAGCGAGATATTACAATGTTGCTAAACACAGTATTAACCCCGTTAAACCGCCCTGCTGGGAGATGGTGGAGCAATATGTAGAATCCTTAGTAGAAGTTATCGATTACTGTTTCGGAACCTTCAATATGAAGAGCATTATTACTAAATCATTTCTTAGCAGTCTTTCATCATCTTCAGAGATAACTATACCCGAGATCACATCAAGGCTCGATTTTGAAAATCCTGAAGGAGGATTATCAATTTACACTCCTCTTGAGCCATTTACCTTCGGAACACTCAGAAAGGTCTTTGGCAGAAGGGAGGAACTTGATTTCAACGAAATTTTGGAAACGGGTATTATTTTCGACCTTTCAGGTCTTCCTACAGCTTCTTCAAAATTGTTCACAGCCCTGACGGTCTTGAATAAGTTGATGTTCATGAAGCCTAAACATCCTACAGTCATAGTGGTGACTTATCCCAGCATGATTTGGCCTAAGAGTAGGAGACGCGACGCGGCTCAGCTTCATGTGGAACAAGTCATGCTAGAAGAATTGGAGAGAAAAGGCTTTGTAATAGTCTTCGCAGAGAAAACCTTTTCAGAATTATCTGAGAGAATTATATACGGACTTGACGCAATCGTTTTCTCCCCTCCTTCAGAAGTCCTTGACCCTTGGAATCCTTGGGGCTCATACACGAGGCTGGAGAAAGAGATGACAGAATGCTCTGCGGTAATTTTGAACAGAGAGGGAGAAATAAAGCCACTTACAATTCCTGCGAACATTATGATAAAGCCGTTGGATGATGAGGAGCGTGAGAAGCTTAAGCCTGCCCTCAGGGTTTTCAAAGAGTCGGATAGGTTGAGGGAAATTCTCAACGAGGATTATGAGTCCGGGATGAGAATAATAAACAGGTTGAAAGAACTCGATAGCAGAGCTGTTTTAAACAGGCTTATCGAGGAAGTAAGGTCAACGATAGGAGCTAGCGGGCTTAGGGCACTTGCCACACTATTGAGACACGGATACTTGAGGCAGGTTCGTGAAGGAGATGAGCAATACATCGTTCTTTCTCGCGGTGATTGGGAATGAGGAGAATACTAACGGGAATAAGGTCTCTGGACGAACTTACTGGCGGTTTGCCTACTGGTGTTTCAAACCTAGTTTACGGTAGTCCTGCAACAGGAAAAACTAGTCTCTCAATGACGTTGGCGGCTGAATCACTTAAAAACGCAAGGGATAAGGATGTTGTGATAGCAGTTTTAACGGAGAGCTGGGACATGGATCGTTTAAGAACAATATGTGCGAGAAAAGGCATTAAGCAAGACTCTTTAAACAGGATTAAGGCTTATGAGGCAAATAGCTTCGGCGAGCAGCATAAGATAATAACCGAGGTCGTGCCAAGGGATGTGGAGAAGAACGATTGGGTGCCGGTGCTGATAATTGTCGATTCCCTTGTTCCGCATTACCATGCTCAACTGCTTAACACCCCTCTCCAAAACTTGGCTTCGAAGGCAAGAGAGTTCCAGGGGAAGCTCTCCCTAGAGATCAACAATCTGGTTAAAATGGCTGCCGGATACGAGTCCCTTCTGATAGTAAACAGTTGGCGCCGCAGCAGTGCTAGCCGAAGCTTCCAAGAGAAGTGGAGGAAAGACGTAGTAGGAGGCTTAAAAGACAATGATGTTCTGATAGACCCTGAGGCAGGCTTCGGCTCTAGGGAGTTCGATGTAATAGGTGGGCAACACCTCGTCTACATGAGCAAGACTGTTATTAGAATGGTTTCGACAAGCCTCGGTGAGAATATTAAAGCAGTTATTATGGAGAAAGCTCTCTCAAGACCTACGATGCTATGCTGCTTGGTGAAAATATCCGAAGCTGGCATTGAAACATATGAAGGAAAACCGGCTCCAGTAGGCGAGGTGATTAGAAGGGAGATAATTAAGGATTAGAAGGAGGAAAATAATTATATACCAGTAAAACAGTACTCATTCATGCCGAATAGGAGAATAAGGGTTGCTTTCATAGGAATAGGCAATAGCGCCTCCACTACTCTACAGGGCTTGTTCTACTATTCTTCGGGCTGTGGGAAAGACGGCTTATGGCACCCTGTAGTAGGGGGATATGGCGTTGAAGATATCGAAGTCGTTGCAGCATTAGACATAGACAGTAGGAAGGTTGGCAAAGACTTGTCTGAAGCAGTCTTCTCAGAGCCGAACATTGTTGAAAAACGCTTTGAAATACCTGAGACTGGGGTGGTCGTTGAGAAAGGCCTGTTGGAGGATGAGCTTAACCCATACCTCGCATCCATGCTGAAAGTTGTAAAACAGGATAAGGATAGTATTGTCGAATACTTGAAGAAGCATCGAGTTGACGTTGTTGTAAATACGATATCCAGCGGCCTAGATAAGTCTTCAATCGCATACGCTGAAGCATCATGTAAAGCAGGAGCTAGTTTTGTAAACACTACTCCTACGAGTGTTGCAACAAACCCGGATATTGTAGAATCGTTCAAGAAGAGAAGGGTTATCGTAGTCGGGGACGATTTGATGAGCCAGCTGGGAGGAACTGCGCTACACAGGGGTCTCGTATACTTCTTGAAGTCTAGGGGTATTAAACCAGTAAGGAGCTACCAGCTTGACGTTGGCGGTGGGCTTGAGACTTTGAACACGATGTACGAGGACCTTAGGGATTTTAAGAAGCAGGTTAAAACTTCTTCGATAGCGGAGGAGGTTAACGAGGGCTGGGAGGTCGTATCCGGGACGACGGATTATGTAGACTTCCTTGGCAATAATAGGGTTACGTATCTCCAGTTTAACGCAACCGGCTTCATGGGTAGCAATATAATCATAAACATTAATCTCAGGTCTAACGACGGAATGAACGCTGGCAACATAATTCTAGATGTAATTAGGGCTGTAGCAAAGGCTAGGGAGAATGGCTTAAGCGGGAACATTAATGAGATCTCCAACTATGGTTTCAAGAAGACTGTGGAGAGAAAGCGGATACATGAAGCAACAATGGTCTTCGAATCCAAATACTGCAGGTAGCATGCCGGAGATTCTCAGAGAATAGGTTTATGTGAGCGTTTTTGAAGGGTTCTTATCTGCTAATCGTATGGGTCGAGAGGAAAATAAGGATTAAACCCGGGTCCCTGTCCAGAGTAGAATTGCCCCGAGGCTGCTATGTTTACGTAGGCTCAGCCAGGGGGCCGGGCGGGTTTGAGAAAAGGGTTTCAAGACACTTAAAGAAGATTAAGAAGGCTAGGTGGCACGTAGACTATTTGACAAGGGTTGACAGGGTTAGAGTGGAGGGCGTCTTCTATACTCTTCCTGAATGCGACGAGTCCATGTTGACTCGCCTACTGTCTTCCCTAGGGTTCCGCAAGGTTGTTAAAGGCTTCGGCACCACTGATCACCCTGAAGACTTCTCACACCTATTGTTTTCAGGGGGGAGCGTTAGGGAAACCGTTAGGAGAATAAGGTTTGCGATGAAGAGGAGAAGACTCTACTTCAGACTGTTTGAAAAAGGTTCTTTAAGAAGCTTCCTCTAATAATCCTAGATGTTTAAAAGGTGGGCAAAAGGAGAGTATGAGATTGAAATAACGCTCAGAATTCAAGAGGTCGGAGACCGCCGTCCTTTTAAAGCAGTGGAGTGGGGTAATGAACTTGTCCCCCTAGAAAAATTTCTGAAAGAGGCTAGGGAGGTCTCTCCATCTAATCCTAAGAGAATGACTTTCAAGGCTAAGGGTCTAAGGATGAACCTAAGGATAACGGGGATAGAAGTTCTGAGACGGGGAGAAAAATCCATCGACCTCAAGCTGATAGCTGAGAAAGAGTAAAAATCCTTAAGAGAACGGTTTCTCTTTTCTTAAGTAAGCATCGTTGGAGAAAGAAGACGGAGAACAACTGGACTTGGAAAGGCTTAGAATGATCGAGATTGCTGCAAACATTCATAGGGTTAAGATAATGATGGAACTGTTTAGGAGCGAGGGTACGATAACCTCGCTTTCAAGGACCCTGGGATATTCTAGGCAGTTAGTGAAGCATCATTTGGAGACGCTTAGCAGGGGCGGGCTTGTCTCCAAGAGGAAAGTGGGAAATATGGAGGTCTACAGAATTACTGACAGCGGTAGGATAATACTTTCTGAAGTACTGAAGATGCATGCGGAAGTGAGAAGGGCGAGCAGCGAGACGCGCATACCGGTTTCCGAGGAGAGTAAAGCAAGGCCGAGTATGAAATATGTTCCAGCAATCGCGGGAACAGTCACCGTAGCAATTGCTCTTATTAAAGGAATTACTGGAAACCAGCCTCTATGGATATTGGGCGGATTTCTCCTGGGTGCTTTTATTTACGTTATTGTTTCCAAGCTCATCCAGGTTCTAACGTAGTGTAGAGGATCCCCGTCTCGTCTTTAACAATGCTGATTAAAGCCCCGGGTTTAGTCAGGTTCCCTATTATTACTTTGATTCCTTTCTCAGCCGCGTTAAAGCCCTCTTCAATCTTTCTGAAGATTCCTCCTGTTACGTCGCTGACAGTTAATGATGTTTTTAAACTGTTCAACATGCCTCTACTTAGCCTCGGTATCAGGTTCACATTACTGTCGTGCTTAGGGTCTCCTGTGAAAACACCGTCGACATCGGTTCCGTAGATTAGCTTGAATGCGTTAAGCTCTGTAGCGAGGTGGGCTGCAACCGTATCTCCAGAAATGATGGTAAATTTTTTCTCAGAGTAATCCATTGCTACATCGCCTGGTAATAATGGTACTGCTCCCAGCTTTAGCATCATTCTAAGAGGCTCTGTAAAAAACTTCTCTAATTTCCCTGAAGAACATGTTAAGCAACTTACAGGTGTTATGGGGACTGCTGGAACATTGTAGGAAGCCAGGCTTGCGAGAATTAACTGCGTAAGCTCGTTCATCCTCAACTTCACTTTCGTCAAGCCTATCAGTTGATCAGGGTGAAAGAAGCCTTCTGAAATACGGTATTCTGAAGCAACAGGGTGGCCATAGGAGCCTCCGCCATGAACCAGTATGAAAAGATACTCCTCACGGAGCTCGGAAACCTGTCTAGAAACCTCATCTATCACTTGAATGTTAGGAGTGAAAGGCCTGTTCTTTATTGTGATCATGCTCCCGCCGAGCTTAACAACAACTAGAGGCCTCATTTTTTCACTTATTCCTGTAAACAACATAGTCTGCAAGCTCTAAAAGAAGCCTCTTAGCCCTAGAGTCGGGAACAATCTCTAGCATTGACTTCGCCCTTTCCGCGAAAAGCCACGCCTCTTTAACAGCATTCTCCCTAACACCAGTTCTCGCAAGAATGTTCAAAGCTTTCTCCAAATCCCCTTCAGAAACACGTTCGCTTCTTAAAACATTGAGAAAGAACTGTTTTTCATCACCATACATTCTCTCTAAGCCTTTGAGTATTAGCATGTTCCCAAGCTTATGCTCAATAACGTCTTTTCCAACCTGCTTACCGGTTTCTGAGGCAGAACCAAATAAATCCAGAAGATCGTCAACTATCTGAAATGAGATCCCAAGGTTTAAGCCAAATCCTTTAAACGATTCAACAATCTTTTCTCCAGCTCCTGCTTCAATCGCTCCCATCATCGCACTCGCCTCGTACAGCGATGAGGTCTTCCTCGTAATCATATCAATATAATCCTCAAAGCTAACGCTCATCCTCCTATGTTCTACTACATAAGGCTCATCCTCTCTACCGAATTGTTCAAATAGGACGTCTAGCCGCTCGCCTTCAACAAGCCTCATTATATAAGAGTCAACTATTGAAAGCAGTCTTCTACTATTCTGCGACTTTAAAAGGAGTTCGGAAATAACTTCCCTATACTGCACAGCTGCCAACAGAGCCATCGTTAACCCGTATTTCTTCCAGAGCGTAGGGATTCCTCTTCTAACCTCGCCATGGTCTATGATATCGTCAATTATCAAGGTGTAGTTGTGAACTAGCTCGATGGCTGCTGCAGCGTTGAGAGCATTTTCGGGCTTCCCCCCAGCAGCCTCGCAACTCAAAAGGACTACTGCTGGCCTAATCCTCTTCCCCCCTGCCTTAATAGGGTATATTAGGACCTCTTGAAACTCAGGTGAGGCGTTTTCTGAGAGCGCGTCGTAGATTACTGGTTCAACCTCCCTGGCAACTTCCTCAAGCGTTTCAATAAGGTTCTGATTACTTTTCAATACAGGGATTAGTCATTCCACAAATATTTAAAGTCTACCAAAACCGTTCAGCTAAGCTTTTATTATGCCGAATCGGATCGGCTGGGGAAATGAATATTGCAATAATCACTTCCGGAGGAGATGCTCCAGGCATGAATGCTGCCATCAGGGCTGTGGTTAGAGCCGCCTCGGGCCAAGGCTTCAAAACATTAGGAGTTGAAAAGGGCTTCTTAGGTTTGATAGAAAACTTGTTTAAACCTCTCACCCCTAGGGATGTCAGCGGCATAATAAACACCGGTGGGAGCATTCTCAAGTCGAGTAGATGCGACCTTTTCAAAACGACGGAGGGGTTGGAGAAGGCTTCCGAGAACCTGAAGTCCCGGAAAGTAGATTGGGTTATTACGATGGGAGGCGATGGTTCTATGAGAGGAGCATTAAGCCTCAGCAAATTCAGTGGAATCCCTGTCACAGTCATAGCTTCCTCGATCGACAACGATATCGCAGGCATAGATGAGACAATAGGGTTCGACAGTGCAGTGAATACCGCGGTAGAAGCAATAGACAAGATAAGGGATACTGCAGTAACCTACGACAGGGTTTTCATCGTCGAAGTAATGGGGAGGAACCGAGGCTTCCTGGCGGTGGAGGTGGCTTTAGCTTCAGGTGCTGAATTTGCCGTAATACCCGAGTATCCGATTACCGTAGAGGAGATTGCTAAGAGAATAAGGCAAATGGGGGAGATAGGTAAGAGGTCCAGTATAATAGTAAAGGCTGAGGGTGCTATGGGAGATCCTTTCCAGACGGCTTCGCAACTAAGAGAGTTGACTGGTTACGACTTAAGGGTGACTGTTCTAGGATATATCCAGAGAGGGGGCGTGCCTACTGCGAGGTCTAGAAACCTAGCATGCCTTTTTGGAAGCTATGCTGTCGAATTGGTGGCAGAGGGTAAGAAGAATAGGCTTGTAGGTCTTAAGGATGGTTATATAGTAGACATAAACATAGAAGAATCATGTAAAAATATTAAGAAAATTGATGAGAAGAAATACAAGTTAGTTAGCATATTGGCTGTTTAGATGAGCCGCTCGTCGATTTAAGACAAGTTGCAAAATATTTAAAAAAATCAGTAAATTGAAAGTCAAAAAGAATGAATCTCGTAGAGGCCGAAGGCTTAGTGAAAAATACGGAAGAGTAACTGCTTTGGACGGGCTTTCATTGAAAGTAGAGGAGAACAGTATTACTGGTTTAATAGGTCCAAATAGGGCTGGAAAAACCACGACGATAAAAATAACACTCGGCCTTTTGAAACAGAATAAGGGATGGGTGAGAGTATTCGGAAGACCCGTGGGACAATACGGAGATCAGGTATAGAATCGGAGTAATATACGAGAGAGCATGTTTTCCTCAGAACCATAAGGTGATTGACTATTTGAAAAACGTTTGCAGGATTTTTCAAGCTCAACAATTGGCCCCCGCAATAGGCTTTACATTTCTGTAACAGCCAGTAGCGGGGTGCGTGTTTATCTTCTCAACGTATCCGATGATTTTTTAAGCAATTTGGCTTTCTCTTGGATTGAGGAAAAGTTTCCAGGCATTAATGAAACAGATATCTGAAGTGCCTCCTTAAACATAACTGTCTTAACGCTTTCTTAGAGGCTAATCCAAACACAGTACTTTGGAAGTCAGATATGAATAGAGTATTCTCTAAAGAATTCTCCTTCACACGTAATACTAACTATACCATTATAGTTTCTAATCCTTCTGCAGAAATGGTCGAGATCAATTTTGAAGAAAGGGTACTGGTCTTAACGGTGCCTGAGGGAAGTTTTTTAGAGGCACAGCTACTTATCTCGGCTGGAATCGTTTTAGCGATTCCTTGGATAATCCTAAGTGTTAGAGGAAGAATCGGAGAATCTAGGTTTAAACACAAGATTTCTAGATAAATAATCTTATCTGCATCCTAACATATCTTGACGGTACTCCAAAACGATATGGTATGATGATTCGGAAAACCTATTTATAGCCTTTTAAAGAATGCTCATTAAAGTATTAGATGCGTAGCCAGAAATCCGAGGAAGTAGTCGCGTACAGGATTAACGTGAACGGTATAGTGCAGGGTGTCGGATACAGGCCATTCGTATACCGTTTGGCTGTTGAGCTTGGCTTAAACGGGTTCGTTCTCAATTCGGGCGACGGCGTCATCATGGAGATTGAGGGTAAAACTGAGGATTGTCTGAAATTCATAGAGAGGCTTAAGGCTGAAAAACCGCCGAGGGCAGTCGTTAAAACACTATCATATGAAAAGATCCCTCCAAGAGGATATAATGAGTTTAAGGTTGAGCAAACGATTAGCGAGGAAGTTGAAACTCTTTGCCCGCCTGACGTAGCCATGTGTCAAGATTGTCTAGACGAGCTTTTCAACACTAATGATAGGAGATATCTTTATCCTTTCATAAACTGCATAAACTGCGGCCCGAGGTTTACAATACTCGAGAGACTTCCTTACGACAGGGTTAACACGAGCATGAGGTCTTTTAAAATGTGTAGAGAGTGTGAGAGGGAGTACTCTAATCCTCTAGATAGGAGGTTTAAGGCTGAGCCCAATGCCTGCGGAGTATGCGGGCCCAGTGTTAAACTTTACCATAAAGGTAAACTATTGAGAGTAAAAAACCCTCTCTCAGAGGCTGCGAGACTGATTAATGAGGGTTTCATAGTTGCAGTTAAGGGTTACGGAGGGTTTCACATAGCTTGCGACGCAACCAACGGAAATGTCGTCCTGGAATTGAGAAGGAGGAAGAAGAGGGGCAATAAGCCTTTTGCAATCATGGTTAAGAATATTGAGGAGGCTGAGAATATAGTTGAGCTTAATGATTTTGAGAAAAAGTGGCTCATACATTATTCCGCTCCGATAATTCTCGCAAGAAAGAAGGAGCCTAATCCAGTTGTAGAAGAAGTCGCACCGGGCATGAAATACCTGGGAGTGTTCTTACCGTATACTCCCATACACCACATTATTATGAAAAAAGTTAGGACTCCAGCAATAGTCTTAACGAGCGGGAACATTTCAGAGGAGCCCATAATCTTTAGGGATAAAGAGGCTCTTGAAAAACTCGGCAATATAGCGGACTACATCTTGGCGTATAATCGTAAGATAGTTAATTTTGCCGACGATTCTGTTGGATTTGTCCAAGATGGTTCTTTAAGGCTGGTTAGGAGGAGCAGGGGCTTCGTGCCAGAGCCGGTTGAAGTTGAATTAAACGTTGACGGTATTTTAGCAATGGGTGCTGACTTAAATAATACTTTTGCGATAGCGAAGAAGGGGAAGGTTTTCCTCAGCCAGTATATGGGTGATCTCGAAAACATTTTCATCAGGAGAAGATACATTGAAACTATAAGGAGTTTACAGCGGCTTCTCAACCTAGACTATAAAACAATCGCATACGATCTACATCCCGGATACTACTCTTCCCAGATAGGATTATCATTGAAAGGCAGTAAGGTTTCCGTACAGCACCATTATGCTCACATACTCTCGGCGATGGCTGAAAACAGGATTCTAAACCAGAGTGCTCTAGGTATAGCCTTCGACGGTACGGGATACGGGGATGATGGAAACCTATGGGGCTCAGAATTCATCATAGTGAGAGGTGGAGAGTACTTTAGGAGGGGACATTTGAAATATGTTCCAATGCCAGGTGGCGAAAAAGCAGTTATAGAGCCTGTGAGAATGGCTTTCAGCTACTTATACGATGCGATGGAAAAAGATGCGTTGAAAATCGATATTGGAATAGAGGATAAGACTAAGATGGTCTTGATGAAGATGATTGAAAAAAAGGTTAATACACCGATGACGTGCGGTCTGGGGAGACTATTCGATGCTGTCTCAGTGCTTCTAGGAGTGTGTTTAAAGAGGACTTTTGAAGGAGAACCCGCTATGATGCTCGAAATGGTTGCTTCCGATGGTATTGAAAAAAGCTATCCGTTCAGCATAATTGAGGGAAGAGAATATATCATAGATACTTCACCAATAATACGTTCAATAATTGAGGATTTAAAGAATAATGTTCCAGCCGGGAAAATAAGCATGCGGTTCCATGAAACCATCGTAAGACTCACAGTTGAGCTTTCTGAAACGATAAGGCTTGAAGAAGATGTTGAAAACATTGTTTTAAGCGGAGGTGTTTTCCAAAACAGAATACTATCATCCAGGATTAAGAGGATTATGGAGGAACGTGGCTTGAAAGTTTTCTGCAACAACTTAATACCTACTAATGACGGTGGAATATCTCTTGGACAAGCCGTAGCTGCAGGCTTTAAGGCTGGTGGTTGAAATGTGTCTCGGAATACCGGGTAGGGTTGAAGAAGTAAAGGGGGATGAGGCGATCGTATCATTCGGAGGCACGCGTAGGAGTGTTAGACTAGATCTTATCGACGAAGTTTCTGTTGGAGACTATGTTATTGTCCACGCAGGATTTGCCATACAGGTTCTCGACCAAGAGGAGGCTCTAGAGATGCTGAATACGCTCAGGGAGATGTTTAGAGAATGAAGTTCATACGTGAGTATAGAGATAGAGAGCTGGTTGTTAAAATAGCGAATAAGGCTAACGAGCTTCTCGAAAAGCTCGGAAGGGAAGTCAAGATAATGGAGGTTTGTGGAACACACACAATGGCTATTGCGAGACATGGCTTAAAAGTCCTTTTTAAGAATAATCTGGATCTTATCTCCGGCCCAGGCTGCCCCGTATGCGTTACCCCCGACTCGGGTTTCTCCATGATTTTTCAAGCGGCTGAAGCGGGGAAGACTGTAGCGGTTTTCGGGGATATAATGAGAGTTCCATTAAACGGCAGGAGCCTGCTAACTCTTAAGAGCGAGGGTTTTGATGTTAGAGTTATCTATTCTCCCTACGATGCTCTTAAAATTGCCGAGAGAGAGCCTGAAAAAGAATTCGTTATGGCTGGAATAGGCTTTGAAACAACTTCACCACTCTTCGCCTCAACAATACTTCACTGCAAGAGCAATGGTGTCAAAAACCTTAGGTTGATAAGCCTCTTCAAACTGATACCGCCGGTTTTAAACAAGCTTCTAGAAGCAGAGGACCTTAAGATAGACGGGTTGATTCTTCCGGGGCACGTAAGCACAATAATAGGCGTTAAACCATATGCTGAGCTTGTGGAGAAGCATGGTGTTCCAGCTGTTGTAACCGGCTTCGAGCCTGTTGACATTGTGGAAGCAATCCGCATGATACTGAAGCAGCTAGTTGAAAAAAGGAGCGAAGTTGAGAACGAGTACTCTAGGACGGTCAGGAGTGAGGGGAATGTTAAGGCAATAAGGATTATGCGAGAAGTCTTTAAACCGGTTGACTCAGAGTGGCGCGGCCTAGGGCTAATAGAGGAAAGTGGTCTAGCCTTAAGGGAAGAATACTCTTATTTCGACGCTGTTGAAGAATATGGTCTGAAGCCTGTTGAAATAGCTAAACCCAGAGGATGCTTATGCGGAGAAGTCGTTAGAGGAAGCAAGAAGCCTTTTGAATGCAGCCTCTATAAGAAAGTCTGTAGGCCAGATAACCCTATAGGTCCATGCATGGTTTCGTCAGAAGGTACTTGTGCAGCGTATTTCTATGCTAGCTCTGAAAAACAAGCAAACCCGTAACGCTTTTTTGAGATCTTTTGCTTTAAAAGAACACTTTATTAAGAACAGAATGCTTTAAAATCAATGCGATGAGCGAGAACAGTAGTTATTTAACGACAAGCGATGGTGTAAAACTATTCTATCGATACTGGTTACCTGAGAAAGTTGAAAGGATACTTGTATGTATACATGGTGCTTCCAGCCACTCTGGAGAATTCGCCTACTTGGGGAATTACTTATCGTCTAAAAACGTGTTAACTTTCGCCCTAGACCTGAGGTCCAATGGGCGTTCCGGAGGTGAAAGGGGAGATATTGAAGACATTAGGATTCAATTAAACGACATAGATGAAATGGTTAGTCGACTCAAGGATGAATGGCGAAAATCAATTTACATGCTCGGCCATAGTTTAGGAGCTTCCTATGCTCTATGGTATGGTTCTGAACATTATGAAAAGTTGGCTGGGCTAGTACTGGTTGCTCCAGCCATAAGGCTTAAGGCGGGTTTACTAGGCATCCCTGCACCACTATCCGATCTTTGGAAGTTTCCTTTCTACAGTGTTTTTATGCCAAGTAGAAAGTGGGATGTTTCAAGAGGATGGCCGCAGCGTTTTAGAGAAAGCGAAGATGGCAAGTGTATTCTCAGCGATGAGAATTGCGTGAAAGAATTTACATTCCGCTACTTAATCAACTTAGGCAAGGTAGGGGGGAAGGCTGGTTTAAAAATCGCTTCTAAAGTAAATATTCCAACCCTGATCCTTCAGGGAACCGATGATGAGATTGTCGACCCGGAGGGGGCTAAAAAGATCTATGAAAAATTAGCTGCCCAAATTAAGGAATTGAAGATTTTTGAAGGCGCTGACCATTGCTTCTACGGATTGTTCTCTCTCAGACCTTCAGCAAAAGGTTTTGAGCAAGAGAAACAGCAAATATGTCAAACCATTTACAATTGGTTAACGAGATTTTAAAGAAGGTCTGTACCTAGAGGCGTTTTTCAACTCCAAAAATGATAATTAATGAAAAGTTATCCTGATGATTGATGAGGCTGCTAGAAAAGCTTAATTTTAATGATTTTAAAAGACGTTGCACAATATGCTCGATAGAGGTTACGGGAAATGGATGAAAGAATAGTCTTGGAACACGGCGCCGGCGGGAGGCTTATGCATGAATTAATTAAGGAAATATCTGTCAGGCTAAAAGCTCCGAGCAGGGGCGTTGACAAAGCTGTTTTTAAAACGCCTAACCGTAAGATTGCTTTCACAACAGACTCTTTCGTAATGAAGCCTCCTGTGATTAAAGGTTGTGACATAGGCATGCTCTCAGTAAACGGGACTGTTAACGACCTAGTCACGATGGGGGCTAAGCCGGAATACTTGAGCCTCTCTCTAATAATTGAAGAAGGCTTAGAAAGAGATTTCGTGATGAGAATAATCGAAAGCATTAGAAGAGCATCTGAAAAAGCGAGAGTGAAAATAGTAACGGGGGATATCAAGGTTGTTGAAAAAGGCGGTTGCGACAAGATTTTCATAAACACTTCTGGAATAGGTATGGTTTACAGAGGAGTCGAATCCTCGACCTTAAACGCTAAGCCTGGAGATGCTGTTATAGTGACTGGCAGCATAGGTGACCATGGTGCAGCAGTACTAGCTGCCAGGGGCGAGTTCCAGCTTGAAGCAGATGTTTCAAGTGACTGCGCTCCTTTAAACAGTGTTCTTGAAGCACTGGTTAAAAATAGAGTGCCGTTCCACACGTTGATAGATCCTACGAGAGGAGGCTTAGCAACCTCCCTAAACGAGGTTGCGGAATCCTCTCGTGTTTCAATAGAGGTTGAGGAGGAAGCCATACCTGTTAAAGAAGAGGTTCTAGGGTTCTGCGAGGTTCTTGGCATAGAGCCGTTCTACCTGGGTTGTGAAGGAAGGCTCGTAATATTCACTCCCAAGGCTTACGCGGAGAAGGCAGTCAGGGTTTTAAGAACCTTGGAGGTTAGTAAAGATACATGCATAATAGGAAGCGTCGTAGACAGGTCGAAGAAGGGAGAGGTTAGGGTTAAAACGAGGGCTGGTGGTTTAAGGGCTCTGCCAATGCTTCAAGGAATACCCCTTCCGAGAATATGTTAAACGTAGTAGTACTGTACTTGGACTTGACGCCTTCGCCTCCTCCTGAAGAATGGTGCGACGACTACGCCAGCTAGGAAACCGCCGATATGAGCCCAGTACGCTATACCAGTATAGCCCGGAATCATGCTTTCTAAAAGCTGTAAGAGAAACCAGAAGCCTAGGTATACAACGGCAGGGAGCCTCACCATGAAAAAGCGGTAGAAAACCCTGACTCTGGCAAGGGGGAACATAACCATATAGGCTCCCATTACTCCGGATATGGCTCCAGAAGCTCCTATTGCTGGAATTGTTGAAGCAGGGTCTATTAAGAAGTGGGCTATATCTGCAATTATTCCGAAAAATATGTAGAAGAACAGGAACTTGCTATGCCCCATCCTATCTTCTACGTTGTCGCCGAAGATATATAGGAAGATCATGTTGCCGAAGATATGCATGATATCTGCGTGTAGGAACATTGACGTCAACATTCTGAAAAACCCATCCATAAAGTTAATCGTCAATAATCTCGGTATGAATCCATAACGCAATATCATAAAATCATATGTCAAGGGATCTGAGAATTCTAGTAGGAAAACGCCGACGTTAATACCTATCAACATATATGTGACGATTGGATGCGTATAGCGTTCAGTCTCATCCCCGGCTGGAAACATTTTTGAGTAATAGTTAGGCCTTGTTTAAGGTTTTAAAAGTTTTAAAACAATAGGCTTAAAAGTAGCTTTTCCAGCACTCCCCAATAAAACAAGCTTGGACAAAGCTGAGGAAAAGAGAATACTGAAAGCACAACTGGTTTCGACATGCTTAATAGGTTCGGTGATGCTTCTCGAAGTCTCTGCGGGTATTATTACCAATAGTCTGGCAATTTTGAGCGATGGAGTGCATGCTCTCTACGATTTCATAATAACGGGAATGCTTCTAGCAACCTACAGGATTAGCATTAAGCCTGCTGATGAGAGTCACACGTATGGTCATAGCAGGGTGAAGACCCTAGGATCCTTTGCAAGCGGGATAGCTCTCCTCTATTTTGTGGCCTACCTCATGTTTAGAAGCTTAAACAGACTCGTTTCCCCATCTAAGGTATATCTTGATCTAATAGGGTTCATAGCTTTAACCTATACGCTCATCGTTGACTTTACCAGAATAACGGTCCTTTCAAAAGCTTCTAAGAGTGAAGCCAGCGTGAAAGCGGGTCTATTGCATTCGCTTGCAGACTTCTTCGACACGTTAATAGCTATAATCGGCTTCTTCCTAGCCGGATTCCTTAACATTGTACAGGCCGATGCTGTAGCCGGACTAGTGCTCTCGGTTATGATGATTTATCTGAGCATTAAACTGCTCTACGAAACCGGACTGGAACTAACAGACACTGTTCCTCCAAACTTGGTGAAAAGGATTAGACAGATCATTGAAGAGGAATACGGTGCTGAAGGAGTTTCGTACCTTAACATGAGGAGGATCGACAGGAGAACGTATGTAGACGTAGGCATACTGGTTTCTATGGATAGTAGTTTCTCGAACCTACACTCGTCTGCAAAGAAGGTTGAGAATAGGATTCTCGAAGCTTTTGGAAACGAGGCCGTTGTAAGAATCCATACAATGCCCAAGGGGTCTAGTAGCCTCTACGGATTAATAAGGGATTCTGCTCTAAGCGTTAAGGGTGTTTCAAACGTCCACGAGATACTTATTTCGAAATCGGAGGGTAAACTGTTAGTGTCGCTGCATATAGAAGTCCCCGGTAGTATGAATTTACTGGATGCGCATAGGGTTGCCGATGAGGTTGAGAAGAATGTTTTGAGGAATGTTGAAGATGTGGGTAATGTAATGGTCCACTTAGAAACTGCCGGTTCACCCTTAATGCATGTTGAGAAAGTAAACTCGAGTTCTTCGCTCTATCTCAAGGTTAAGGACACTGTTAGAGAAGAAATCGCCGGTTTCGAAAACATTGAGGGGATAAATAAGATATTGGTGTTTAAAGATCCATACGGCTTGAAGAGGGTAGAACTTACGGTGAGTATGGATGGGAAGAAGAGCATGTCAGAGGTTCATGAGACAGTTTCGCGCCTAGAGGATGCTGTTAAGAAAAAATTAGGAGAAAACATTGAAGTGGTTATTCATGCCGAGCCGAGACCCTGATTAGGCTAAAGCTTTTATCTCTCTAATTGAATAATTCTTTAATGTTGAAATGGTTGGAAAAAGCGTGATTATTGAAGAGGTTGAAACTGATTCTGAAAGGCCCGTAATACTTGAGGGGCTTCCAGACATTGGGCTAGTTGGAACAATATCGCTAACCCACTATCTTGCTAAGCTCGGCTTTAAAAAGACGGGCTATCTTCAGACAGAAGAGTTCCCACCAATGCTCATTATAAGAGATGGAAAGATGGGCGATATCTTCGAGATATATTATAAGGACAACGTCTACATATTGAGGTCGGAGCTTCCAATACCTCAGAAAGGGCTTAATGAGATAGTCGACGAGATTATTAACTGGGTCAAGTCTAAGAATCCCAGTTTATTTCTAAGCCTCGGCGGAATACCAGAACCAGATAGGATAGACATAATAGATCCGAAGGTTTACGGTATACCTACGAATGAGGAGGCATCGTCCATGCTTTCTAAGATGAAAGGTGTAGAATTATTAAGTGACGGTTTTATCTTCGGCCCTAAAGCACTTATACTGAGGAAACTGGAGAGGCTTGGAATAACGGGCTTAGGATTATTCGTCCAATCCTACCTCAACTATCCTGACCCCGGTTCGGCGGCGAAGGTTCTAACAATACTACCACAAATAGGATTGGAAAAAGTTGAAGTGGATTCGCTCATCGCTTCAGCTGAGGAGATAAGAATGCAATACAGAGAGCTGATGAGAAGGACTGATGATGAGATAAGAAGGATGAGACAGATTCAACCAATTACAGAACAACTTGTGTAGGAGGTGTAGCATAATGGAGGATATTGAAAGGATGATGGAGGAGATGGAGATGCTTTTCGAAGAGGATTTTAGAAGACGTAAGATGAGGACAATGGGCTGTATCGAGCCTCTCTACAACATTGTGGAGAGAGAAGATGAGATAAGGATAAGCGTTGACCTCCCTGGCGTTGAGAAGGATGATATTAAGCTAACATTGCATGAGGATTCTATCATGGTTGAAGGAGTATGTAGAAAGGAAACGCCAACAGTTAGAAGACTATCAGGAAGAAGACCTCTTTACTATAGCGTAAGGATTCCTCTCCCCACAAGGATTGAGGAGGAGTCCGCAAGAGCAAGATATTCAAACGGTATTCTTGAAGTAGTTTTGATGAAGAGGAAGCGTGGCAGGAGAATACCTGTTGAGTAACCCGTCGACACTCTTGAGCAGCGGGGGCATTGAGCTTCGGGCTGTCAAGGGAAGTCTATGCATATATTGTTTGGGTTCAAGAGCCTTATGCGGAAGGATGCAATGTCCAATATTGCTGAAGTACAGTAAGCTACAGCCTGTCGTAAAGCTGGAAGACAAGAAGATGCTCGACGGCTCTTCCCCACCAGGGGTCTTCGTAGGTAGAATAGGTTACCCAAAGGTAGGAGTTGGCCCCATGGTCCCCCCGTACTTCGGGGATACTAAAGTATTAGACTACCCAGAATCCTGGTGGAGCATAAATCTTGAGAAACTAGTCGAGTATAGATCGAGCTTAGTAAGGGGAATATTCAAGGTAGATGTTCACAAGCCTTGGGAAGCAGGGAGGCTTTTCCAGCTTACTCAAGAAATAGCTATGGCGAGCCAGCCTGCTGAAGCATACGTGGAATTTTCAAAACCAGTCCGGGCTAGGATATTGTTGGACGAGGATGCTCAACCATTCGGCCCATACGGGCTTGTTGAAAAGATAGAGTCAGGGAACATTAAGGTCAACCGTTTCATCGAGAAAGCATATTACGATGATGATCTGAAGGCCTCTGAGGCGATCTATTATCTTTATTCGCTCGGAGTGCCCGTTTCAACGATACAGAAGGCTTTCAGCGTTGCAGTATTTGGAATAGGTAAGAGAAGGAGGCTTGTTCCAACCAGGTGGAGCATAACTGCTGTAGACAGCACATTGGCTGAGAAAATGCTCGAGAAGATTAAGGAGAACCCTGAGGTAGATGAATATGCTGTTTACGAGTCTGAACATGTTGACAACAGGTTCATAGTGATCGTAATGCCTGGGAAATGGTCTTACGAATTCATAGAGATGTTCCACCCGGGTTCAGTATGGAACGTGGGTGACGAAAATATTGCAGTTGGCTCGGATTATGAGGATGCTGAGGGGAGGACGACTTATGCCAGAATAGGCGGTTGCTACTATGCCGCGAGGCTTGCAGTCGCAGAGTATCTTAACAAGATTAGGAGACAAGGCTCTGTTCTTGTCCTAAGGGAGGCGGGGCCAGGATATTTCCTGCCAGCTGGCGTATGGCTGGTTAGGGAGAATGTGAGGAAGGCTTTAGCAGGAAAGCCGGTTAAGTTCGGAAGCCTCGAATCCGCTTTAACTTATGCTGCAAAAAGGCTTAGAACACCCTGGCAACTAGTGCTGAAGGAAAGCAGGCTTTTAAGGGATATTAGGGAAAGAAGGAGGATCACGGAATACTTAAAAGAAAAGTAAAGAGCTGAGCATGGTTATGGAGAAACCCAGGGATGTTTTCCTCTACAACACTCTGACGAGAAGAGTAGAGAAACTGGTCCCCGTACATCCTGGAGAGGTAAGGATGTACGTCTGCGGCCCCACAGTATACGACGTTGCCCATCTGGGTCATGCTAGAGCAGAGATAGTCTACGACTCTTTCCGAAGATTCTTGGAATATCTGGGGTACAGGGTGACACTGGTCAGGAATATTACTGATGTTGACGACAAGATAATAAACAGAGCCAGGGAGGAGAACAGGCCTGCGAGCGAGGTCGCGCTTCAGTATACTGTGAAATATTTCATTGACACTATGAGGCTTGGAGTAAAGCATCCGACGTTTAACCCAAGGGTTACCGACCATATTCCCGAAATAATTGATTTCGTAAGCAGGCTTGTGGAGAAGGGTTATGCATACGAGTCGGGTGGAGACGTGTACTTCTCAGTCAGGAAATATCAGGGCTACGGAGAGCTCTCCGGCCAGTCTCCGGATAAGATTATTGCAGGCGCAAGGATCGAGCCTGGTGAGGGCAAGAGGGACCCGCTGGATTTCGCGCTCTGGAAAGCAGCTAAACCCGGTGAAGCATCTTGGGAAAGCCCTTGGGGAAGGGGACGTCCCGGTTGGCACATAGAGTGCTCTACGATGAGCATGAAGTACTTAGGAGAGACGCTTGATATCCACGCGGGCGGCATTGACCTTATCTTCCCGCACCATGAGAATGAAAGAGCTCAGTCAGAGTCCCTGACGGGGAAGAGGTTTGTTAACATATGGATGCACCATGGGCCGTTGACGGTTGGGGGAGAGAAAATGTCTAAATCGCTCGGTAACTACGTGACCGTCGAGGATACTTTAAACAGGTTTGACGCCGATACCCTTAGGCTCTACATTCTCTCTACTCATTACCGCAGCCCGTTGGATTACAGCGAGCAAGCTCTGGAGTCAGCTAAGAAAGGGCTTGACAAAGTCAGGAGGATCATCATTAGGCTCGGCGAAGGAGATGAGGCTGAGGGTGAGGCGGAGGAGCTTGAGGAAGAGGTTTTGAAACATCTTTCCAACGATTTCGATACTCCCAAGGCTATTGCTGCTCTCATGAATGCTGCAAACCAGATTCTTGAAAGGCTCAATAAAGGAGATGTGTCAAGGAGCTTTCTAGGAGGCTTTGTGAAATTGTGGAGGATGCTAGGGTTCTTCCAGAGTGGGGTTGAGAGGGCTACGGAAAGGGAGAAAAGGCTTGTCGAAATACTAATGGAAATCAGGAGCTTAGCTAGGGCTTCTGGAGACTATCGGCTTGCCGACAGAATTAGAGACGAGATTAATAAAATGGGGATAGTGGTTGAGGATACTGCAGAAGGTTCCTTCACGTACATACTTTAGGATTTATCCTGCTTTTCTCAATGGGGAAAAACTTAAAATAAGAGTGCTGCATGGTATTTTCAGGCTCTAAAAAATGAAGAGCAAAGGAAACCCATTAAACGCGTTTCCCAGCATGACTGGCATAGAGTATGCTATAAAGTATACTGAGCTTCCTTGGAGAAGACTATGTGCATGGGAAGGAGAATGCTGAACACTCCTGTGGGGAATTGTTAAGTGTGGGGAAACCTGTTGAACATTTGTATTAATACTTCAAACCTTAGCAATTTAGCTGCTAAAGAAGGTGGACTAGAACCTCTTCTAATAAAGCTGATAGGGCTAGATTTAAAGAGCATTGAACTCGACGAAGAGAGTGCCAAAAATAGAGAACATATTCATCAGATTTTTAATATTGTCAGAGAGAATGGGGGAAGCATAGTGGCGCTAACACTCAAACTCAACATACTCGGTGGAAACGTTAAGAACGATGAAAAGTATTTCAATGAAGTTAAGAACTGGATAAGGTTCTGTGGAGAGAATGGTTGCAGGGTTTTGAGGCTAAAGGCTGTGCCGGCAAGGGGCAAGGAATATACTGAAGAGGATTTCAATCTGCTGTATAGGAATCTACTTAACCTCCTTTCTTCAGCGGAGAAAAATAATGTTAAGATCAGCATAGATGCTGATGAATCAGCATACTTGAAGATGGAGCGGCTTACTAGCATGGTTGAGGATATCGGTTCTGAGAATATAGGTTTAACACTAAGCATTAAGGATGTTAAGAGAATTGATGAGAGGATTCTTGAAAAAATGTTGCCGCTGGTTAACCATGTGATTGTCAGCCAGAACAACTTGAGCAATCCTGAGAAGAATACTCTTAGGAAAATACTTAATGCTCTTTACTCTGCTTTCTATAGTGGCCACGTCTCAATAGAATTTACAAATGTTAAGAGCGTCGAGGATCTAACTAATTGCGTTAAAACACTTAAGGAAATCCTCAATCAGGACTAGAGTTTCTCGAAGAAGAACCCGTCGATTTCTTCTAATCCCTGCCCGGGCGGTTTGTAACTCACTTCAATCTTATGCATCCTAACCAGGTCAGACTCCAGCTCCTTCAATTTCTCAGGTAAGTATACCCTGTATTCTATCTTCTCGTTAAGGGGTACGTTAAGCCTCTTCTTAAGCTTCCAGATAGCTGAGTTCACATTCATAAATAGAGTTGTCAGCTCACCATCAATAGGCTCGATATCGTCTAAGCTGGGGAAGTGCTGGTTCATCACGGATTCGTTGTACATGTTTCTGAACAAGTAGTCTGTTATGAAAGGTATTATGGGTGAGAGGCTGATTAAACATGTTCTTAAAACTCTGTGTAATGTATACCATGCTGACAATGCTTCTTCTCTGCTCCCAGTCATGTATGCTCTTGGCTTAACGGCTTCAAGGTAATGGTCTGCGAAGAAGTTCCAGATATAGTTCCTAAAGAGGTTAGCGGGTCCGTAGAAGTCTAGGGAATCATATTCCTTCTTAGCCTCCTCCATCGCCTTTTTAAGCTCGCTTAATGCAAGCTTATCGAGTAGACAGAGCTCAGGCTTTTTATCAATGTATTCGAAGGATGATATGAACCTACTGATATTCCAAAGCTTCGTGAGGAATAGCCTCGCGGCTTTAACCCTGTCTTCCGAGAAACGGTAGTTCGAACCCAGTTTGGCTTCAGAGGCAGCCCAAAACCTAAAGGCGTCAGCACCATACTCCTCAAGATACTCGTCTGGGTAAATCACATTGCCCTTAGACTTGTGCATTGCCTCCCCTTTTTCATCAAGTCCTAAACCGCTTATTCTGACTTCTTTAAAGGGCGGCGTGTCAACCAGTTGTACTGTTCTCAGAATCGAATAGTAAAGCCAAGTTCTTATTATCTCATAGCCCTGTGGCCTCAGAGAGCATATCCAAGATTTTTTGAAGAGCTCCTCATTTCTCTTATATCCAGTCACATATAGTTGAGATATACTGGAGTCCATCCATGTGTCTAGAACTCTAGTATCGCCTTGAAAATCTGTCCCGCCACATTTAGTGCATTTAGCATTCTCGCCAGGCTGCTCTTTCCAAGGACGATAATACCTCCCAGGTTTCGGAACATAGGTCTCGCCGCATTTCTTGCAATACCAGAGCGGTACTTCTGTAGCATAGTACCTTCTCCTTGAAATAGGCCAGTCTCCCCTAATGCTGTTAATCCAGTCAATAAGTATTTGCCTCATGGATTCGGGATAAAAAACCATCTTATCAGAAGCTTCTCTAACTTTATCGACGAATTCCTCTTGCTTAAGATAGAGCTCGCTCATTTCTACAAATTCTAGTCTAGTTCGACACCTCCAACAGACAGGTACTCGTTGAATAATATCCTCAGACTTTGCAAGTAGCCCTCTCTTCGAAAGTTCTTCTACAATCCTCTTCTTAGCTTCCTCAACCTTCAGACCCTTGAGGAAACCAGATTCTTCAGTCATGATAGCGTTCTCATCTATAACCCTAGTGGGCTTCAGGCCTAGTTCTCTGAATAGCCTTATATCGGAAGTATCTCCGTAGCTACATATCATTACAAGCCCTGTGCCGAAATCCGGCTTAGCGTAACTATTGGGAATAACCTTAACCTCCTTACCGTAAATCGGCACTATCATCGTCTTACCCTCTAGCCTAACGTATCTCTCGTCTTCAGGATTGAATATGACCGCGTCGCAACCGGCTAGTAACTCAGGCCTTGTTGTAGCTATCTGAACGTCTTCACCAGTCTCCTTGACTTTGAAAACAATGTAATACAGTTTTGAAGGGACCTCTATGTATTCTACTTCAGCATCCGCTATCGCAGTTCCACACCGGGGGCACCAGTTTGTAGGCCTCTTAGCCTCGTAGATTAGGCCTCTCTTCCACAGTTCTATGAAAGTCTCTTGAGTGAGGCTCCTGTATTCTGGAGAATCAGTCCTATACATGTTTTCGAATTCGCTGCTTAAACCCAGTCTTTTAGCTTGTTTGATAACTTCTGCCTCAACCTGGTCTAGAGTCTGCTTGCAGAGATTGATGAAATGCTCCCTGTCTACTTCCTTTACCATGATGTTGAACTGTTTTTCAACCATGACTTCAACTGGCAGACCGTTCCTATCCCAGCCGATTGGGAAGTGAACATTGTATCCTAGAAGCCTCTTATACCTTGCGACCATGTCTATTCCAACGTAATGGGCGGCTCCACCGACGTGCCACTTAGCTGAAATGTAAGGTGGCGGAGTATCTATAGTATATATCTCCCCCGGCTTATTGGAGTCGAATCTGTACAATCCTTCCTTTTCCCAGATTTCGAGAAGTTCCTCCTCAAGCTTCGGAGACCATCTTTTCTCCTTTATTTTTGGCTCAGTCTTCAGGCTCATAAACAGAGTCTAAGGACTATTCTAGGTAGTTTAAATGTTTCTATTCCACGATTTAATCCTATGACATACCAGCTTCATCATTATTCGTATAAGGCTTAATATCATAGTCATAGGTTACCTTAAACGATTGAG
>JAWCDE010000005.1:0-73086 GCA_038861395.1 Thermoproteota archaeon
AAGGAAGCATTTGAAGACGCTATAAGAAATCCTCCTTGGATATTCGATGGAATCTATGAGGCTCTTAGTTTGAGGTTTACTCTAATTTAGAAATGATGCGAGCCCTTTTTTAAGCGCAACGCCGGAGAAAAGTTTAAACTAGGAGGGTGGTAATCTTTCATCGTGAAGGAAGCGGTTCTCTGGCATAAAGAGGAGGATAAAGTGAGGTGCGACCTTTGTGGAAGACGTTGTTTAATATCTCATAATGCTTTAGGAGCATGTCTGGTAAGAAAGAATATTGATGGAAAGCTCTATAGCTTGAACTATGGGAAACTAATTGCTCTCCACGTGGATCCTATCGAGAAGAAACCTCTTTTCCATTTCTTACCAGGCAACTTCACGTTTTCAATCGCAAGTGCAGGATGTAATTTTTTATGCAAGTTTTGCTGCAATTACGATATAAGTCAAGTCTATCGTGACCGTAAACTGGAGCATGTTGTTGGCGACGAGTATTCTCCTGAAGACGTTGTTGAACAGGCTGTTTCTGAGAATTGTAGGATAATAAGTTATACGTATACTGAGCCAACGATATTCTTCGAATTCGCCTATGATACTGCAAGAATTGCCCATGAAAAAGGTATTAGAAATACGTTTGTAACAAATGGCTACATGACGCCTGAGGCGGTTAAGATGATTGCACCATACTTGGATGCTGCTACTGTTGACTTCAAGTGTTCAGGAGACCCTGATTGTTATAGGAAGATAATAGGTGTACCAGACGTAACGCCCATATATGAATGTCTACTTGAAATGAAGAGGCAAAATATTTTCATCGAGATTACAAATCTGGTAATTCCAGGTTTCGATGAAAACATGTCCAGTTTCAGAAGCTTAATCAAATGGATTAGAGAAAATCTGGGTGATGAGATACCCATACACATACTCAGGTTCTTCCCGACGTACAGGTTTTCAGACATTCCAGACACCCCTTTAGAGAGTCTTAAGAAAGCATATGAAATCGCTAGAAGAGAAGGTATGAAATTCGTCTATTTAGGGAATGTTCCTGGACAGGGCGAGGATACCTACTGCCCCAGCTGCGGGGAGCTTTTAATTGAAAGATTTGGGCTGAGGATGAGCCGTAATAGGCTCAAGGGAGATAAATGTCCGAAATGCGGAGCGAAAATACCCATAGTCGTATAGCTTAATTTTTAGGATATAACTTCTTATTCTAACGTCTTTATTTTTAAATACTTTCAAGAACAATTTATCGAAGCCTTGAGGACGATAGGGGTTATCGGTATTGGTAAAATGGGGAGTATAATAGTTAGAAACATCGTTAAAACAGGAGGGTGTAAAGTAGTTGTGTCCGATGTAGACCTTGAAAAGAGGATTGTTGCAGAATCTTGTGGAGCAGAGTTCTTTGAGAGTAATAAGGATGTTGCCAAGAATTCCGATATAATTATCCTGGCGGTTAAGCCAAAGGAGGTACCGGTTGTACTGAGGGAGATTAGAGATTTTACAGATGGAAAATTAATAGTATCTATAGCAGCAGCTGTAAAACTGAAGTATATGGAGAAGATTATTCCCAATGCGAGATTTATAAGAATAATGCCAAACATATTGATTGAAGTAGGAGAGGCGTTTATAGCTATCTCGCCTGGCTCGAAAGCTGATGAGAAGGATGTTGAGATTGTCTCTAAGCTCTTCAAAACCATGGGCGAGGTTCAAAGGATTTCTGAAGAATTGATGGATGAGATAACTGGTTTCTCTGGAAGCGGCCCTGCATACGTTTTCGTATTTATGGATGCCTTGGCTGATGCTGGTGTGAAAATCGGCTTGCCAAAGGATCTTTCTCTAAGGATTGCTGTTAAGATGATGCTTGGCTCAGCTAAGATGATTCTCGAAGGCAAGGGTAAGCCCGTAGAATTAAAGGATATGGTTGCTACCCCAGGTGGAACGACAATAATGGGTCTTTATGAACTTGAGAAAGGAGGCTTAAGGGCAACTCTGATAAACGCTGTAGAGGCTGCTGTCCGTAGGGCTAAGGAAATATCAGAATCTTTTTCAGAATAGTATTAAATATTTGAATGGGAAAAACATGGATTGTCAACTTAGTTTTTGAAAAACCCTTATATCTCTCAAAAATTTCCGCCATTTTTCAATACACGATAATAAAGATGAGCGTTGAGAAGCCGCTGCTGGAGTATGTTTATTCGCTTAAACCTAAAAAAAGCTTCTCTGAATCGGTAACAGCTTTCAAAAGGCTGATTAAATACCATAAGAGTTACATCCCTATCATATTTTCCATTATAGCCCTGTCTTTCCTGAGAACATATTTATTCACACTTGAACCTTTATACACTTCTCTAATAATAGATGAAGTTCTGGTCGGTGGCAAACAGGAAATGCTTTTAGAATATGTAATGCTAATTCTATTAACTGGTGTTGGCTTTGCAGCAGTAAACTTCTTCATAAGCTACTTCAACGGCTTATTAGCAATCTTCATAACAAGAGACATAAGGTCTGATTATTATACTTCTCTTCAAAAGAAATCATTCAGCTTCTATGATTCGATGCCCGTCGGCGACTTGGTTTCAAGAGCAACGACGGATATGCAGCCTGTAGATGCTTTTCTAAGGACTTGGGTAAGCACTTTTTGCAATGCACTTTTCTCCATAATGATCTTCTTCTCGGTAATGTACTCCATAAATCCCTTAATGACTCTCATCTCATTACTGCCAATGCCTTTAATCTTTTATTTTACAACAAGGCTCTGGGTCGATACTATGCCTCTATTCAGAATCATGCAGCTAATACTTGGTAGGCTTAGCTCCTATATTCAGCAGAATATCATTGGCATGAAGACCGTTAGAATATTTATGAGGGAGAGGGATATGGTTGAGGGTTTTAAGAAGGCGGAACAAAAATTCGTCGAGACTGCTATAACAGCAGGTAGAATACAGTCAATATACATGCCTCTACCCACAGCAATATTGACTTTATCGATAGCAATGGTTTATGTTTATGCTGCATTTTCAATTTTTAATGCCGGTGCTGCCATAAGCGTGGGCAGCATAATACTCTTCGCCAGATACATGATGCGCCTAAGCTTCCCGCTGAGAGACCTAAGCATGTTGCTTGGAAACTGGATAAACGCTCATGCGGGGCTTGAGAGAATATTTGAAATAATAGATGCTCCAGCCACGGTTGAAGACGCTCCTGATGCTGAGGAAATGGTTATAAAAGAAGGTTCTGTTGAATTTCGGAACGTGACTTTCCAGTATGCTAATGGAATGCCTGTTTTAAAGAATTTGAGTTTTAAAGTAAAACCCGGAGAGAAAATAGCTATACTTGGCGCAACCGGTTCCGGAAAGTCGACGCTTATCCATCTCATACCGAGGTTTTACGACGTTACTTCGGGAAGTATATTGATAGATGGCGTGGATATTAGGAGATTAAAGCTCTCTTGTTTAAGAAGGCAAATAGGCATTGTGCCGCAGGACGTATTTCTCTTCTCCGGAACTATTAGGGATAATATAGCATTCGGAAAACCAGATGCCCCCATGGAGGAGATTGTCAGAGTCGCAGAGTTAGCTAAGATTCGCGACTTCGTTGAATCGTTGCCAAACGGCTACGATACTTTTGTCGGTGAAAGGGGCATAACGCTCTCGGGAGGTCAAAGGCAGAGGATAACGATAGCTAGAGCCGTGCTTACAGACCCGAAGATATTGATAATGGATGATTCGCTTTCATTTATAGATGCTAAGACTGAACGTGAAATCCAATCTGCAATAGAGGAAGCAATGAAGGGGAGGACAACCTTCATAATTGCACAGAGGCTTTCGACGATCAGGAATGCTGATAGGATAATGGTTCTGGAAGATGGTGAAATAGTTGAATTCGGAACACATGAAGAACTGATAGCTAGAAGTGGCATCTACAGGAGAATCTATGAGACTCAATTCCTAAGCAAGATCGAAACGCCTCTAGCAGAGGTGGATAGCAAGTAATGTCAGGCCCTTGGCGTGCTTTCTCAGCACAAGAGGAAGAGAGAAAGAGAACGGTACCAGATAGAGTGTTAATAAGAAGACTCTACAATTATGTTAAGCCATTTCGGAAGAATTTTGTAATAGCGATTATCTCGATAATCTTATCTTCTTTAACAGGTTTAGCTGCCCCATACATGCATAAGGTTGCAATAGACCAGATAATTCAAACAGGAGAGCTGATGAACTTCCTCTGGTGGATTCCCTTATTTGTCATCGTTGTATTATGCAACTTTTTCTTTCAACATGTTCAAATATTTCAAATGAGGATTATCGGTGAGAACGTTGTTTCAGCAATAAGGGATGAGATTATGGAGAAACTGCAGATAATTTCACTCAGATATTTTTCTGAAAGCGAAATAGGAAGGATAATCTCAAGACCTATAAACGATGCTAACAATCTTAGAATATTCCTTAGGATGGGTTTTACAAGCATATTATTAGACGCGTCTTCCATACTAGGTGCATTTATAATAATGTTCATGTTAGACTTAGAATTAACGTTAATAGCTCTTTCCTTCATTCCACTTGCAATAGTAGTAATTTGGCTACTTGGAAAATACTCAAGAAAAGCCTACAGGAAGACACTCTCCACCCTCGCAGGATTGACTGCAAGGATGCAGGAAGATTTGTCTGGAATAAAAGTTATTCAATCATTTGTAAAAGAAGATAGGGCTAGAGAAAAGTTTGAGGAAACGCAGGAGGAGAACGTTAAAGCGAATAAGAGGGCCCTATTAGTTTCATCGATCTATCAGCCAATAGTCATCATTATGAGAATAATCGGCACATTAATGATCCTATGGTACGGTTCGCTTTTTATCGTAAGTGGTGCAATAACTATAGGGACTCTAGTAGCGTTCATAGAATACCAGTTTGCATACTTCATGCCTCTTGTAGACTTGGTTAACGTTTCAGACCAATACAATTCTGCAATGGCTGCTGTAGAGCGTCTTTTCGACTTAATCGATGCTAAAATAGAAGTAGTGGACCCTCCTATTGAAACGGCTGTCGAGCTAAAATGATAGAGGAAGTAAAGTTTGAAAATGTTACTTTCGGGTACAATCCGGGGATGCCTGTTTTAAAAGGGATTAGCTTCACACTCACACGGGAGAAGAGGCTAGCTATAGTTGGTCCTACAGGTGCTGGTAAGTCAACAATAATAAATCTCCTTGCTCGATTCTACGATCCAGATGATGGAAGGATCCTTGTAAATGGTCATGATTTAAGAAACATAAGAATCCAGTCTTGGAGGTCTAAGCTGAGCATAGTTCTTCAAGACTCCTTCTTGTTTCCGATGAGTGTAAGGGAAAACATTAGGTTTGGTAAGCCCAATGCTTCAGACGAGGAGGTTATTGATGCCGCGAAGGCTGTTGGAGCCCATGAATTTATAATGAAATTGCCCAATGGCTATGACTATATGATTCAAGAAGGGTCTTCAAACATTTCTATTGGGCAAAGACAGTTGATAAGTTTCGCGAGAACACTGCTTGTTAATCCCGAGCTGCTTGTTTTAGATGAAGCTACTTCTTCAATAGACCCCTATACTGAGTTACTCATACAAAGGGCTTTGAAAAAGCTTCTCTCGGGTAGGATGGCAATAATAATTGCTCACAGGCTTTCCACAATACGTTTATGCGATGAGATAATAGTTCTCAATAATGGGATTATCGTGGAGAAGGGTACGCATGAAGAGCTTATGAGTAAAGGAGGATTATACAGCTCTTTCTATAGGTTACAGTTTGTAGAAGAAAAAGGAGTTTAAATAGAAAAAGCCCGGTCGATGTAAAATTTTAAAAAACCGTTCTAAAATGCTTACCGCGGAGGTGCCTTGGCTGGGGTTAGGGAGATATCTGAGTCATTAAGGGAATGGGAGCGGATTGCAGCACACTCGCATATAACTGGCTTAGGCTTAGACGGCTTGAAGGCAAAGCCTGTTGGAGGCGGTCTCGTCGGGCAGATAGAAGCCAGAGAAGCTGCTGGAATAGTCGTAAGGCTGATAAAGGAGGGTAAGTTCGCTGGTAGAGCTGTCTTGCTTGCTGGGCCCCCTGGAACTGGTAAGACTGCGATCGCTACGGCAATAGCTAGAGAACTCGGCAGGGATGTTCCGTTCGTACCGTTGGCTGCTAGCGAAATATTCTCCACAGATATTAAGAAGACGGAGTTCCTGATGCAGACTCTGAGGAAGGCTATAGGTGCGAGGATACATGAGATTAGAAAGATATACGAGGGGGAGGTTAAGGAGATCTCTATAGAGAAGGCCCCTCACCCTTACAATCCATATCAGCAGATACCTGCAGGTGCCACTATAAAGATCGCTACCACTGATGAATCTAAGAGACTGACGATGGACCAGAGCTTTGCTATCCAGCTGATACAACAGGGCATAGAGACTGGTGACATTGTTCAGATAGATCCTGAAGGCGGGAGAATCGTTAAGCTTGGGAAAAGTAGGAAGAGCGTTGAGGAGAAGAAAGTCGACCTCTCTACGGCTCAAGTCCTAGATGTTCCAAACGGTGCTGTCCTTAAAGAGAAGGAGTTCGTATACCCCGTTACACTACATGCCTTAGACATGGCTGCAGCTAGGCGTGGCGGAGACATATTCAGCATATTCTTCGGTGGAAGGGAGTCGAAGGAGATAGAACCTGAAACTAGAAGGGAAGTCGATGAGTATATTAAGACGCTTGTGCAAGAAGGTAGGTGTGAGCTATTGCCCGGAGTTGTTTTCATCGATGAATGCAGTATGCTCGACGTTGAGACTTTCGCTTTTCTAAACAGAGCACTTGAACAAGAGCTAGCGCCGATAATAATATTCGCAACGAACAGAGGTTTCTCCACGGTGAGAGGCACGGATATGAGAGCCCCTCATGGAATGCCGCTTGACCTCCTCGATAGGCTTCTAATAATAAACACCAAGCCTTACAGCAAAGATGAAATAAGGAAGATCCTTGAGATAAGAGCGAAGGCAGAGAAAATACCCATAAGCCAAGAGGCTCTAGACTATCTGACCGAGATAGGTGCTGAAACCAGCTTAAGGTATGCTGTTCAGTTAATGGCTCCGTCCTACGAGCTTGCTAAGGATAGGAATTCTGAGAGGATAGAGAAGGAGCACGTAAGCTATGTCGAGAAGCTTTTCGTTGATGTTAAGAAGTCTGTTGAGTATTTGAGAGAGTATGAGAAGCAGTTTCTAGATTTTTAAACCAACGTGCGACGATGCCAGTTACATGGGTGTTGGATAATGTTATCGCAGCATCGCCAATAGCCAAGAGCATTGACGATGTCGAGTCATGGAAGAAAGCTGGTTTAAAGGCTATTGCAGTTTTAGCGGAGCCTCAGGAGATTGCAAGATATTGGGGAAATGTTAGTAACTATTTCAAGGCTTTGAAGGATAAGGGTTTCGAATTCACCTACAGCCCTATTAGAGATTTTCATGCTCCTGATTTAATCCAATTGGAAAACTTAGTTGAATGGATTGATGCGAGGGTTAAGTTAAATAAACCAGTGCTTGTCCACTGTCGTGCCGGGATAGGTAGAACTGGTACAATAATAGCCGCATATTTAGTTAAGAAGGGTTACGCGGTGGAAGACGCGATTTCTACGGTTAGGAGAGTAATCACATTAGCGTTGGAAGTTGATGAGCAAGTATCCATAGTATACGAGTATCACGAGGCTCTTAGGTCTCGTTAGAATGTAGTCTTCCAGTTATTTTTTCTCTGCGAGTTCTTTAATGAGCTCTTGAGCTCTATCGAACCTTATCTTACCTTCTTTCACCATTTGCTCAGCAACTTTCTCAATGAGCTCTCCAGTAGCACCAGCCATTATCGCTATGTTTCTTGCGTGAAGACGCATATGGCCCGCTTGAATTCCTTCAAGAGCGAGCGCCCTAAGTGCAGCAAGATTCTGTGCTAATCCTACAGCACCCATTACCCTCGCTAATTCAACAGCGGTTTTGATTCCGAGTATTTTAATAGCTATTTTAGCAACGGGATGAGTCTTAGTAGCACCACCTATTATTCCTACTGCCATTGGCATTTCCAATGTTCCAACTAAGTCGCCATTCTTGTCTTTTTCCCAGACGCTTAAAGGGAGATACTTGCCTGTTCTAGCAGCATAAGCATGTGCTCCTGCTTCTATAGCCCTATGGTCTTGTCCAGTAGCGAGGGCCACTGCTATAACTCCGTTCATTATCCCCTTATTGTGAGTGGCAGCCCGATATGGATCGCATGCCGCTAGGGCCCACGCCGTTACTATAGCATCAACAGCTTCCTCTCCTCCCAATTCTTCCTTTGCTACTGTTGTTCTCGCTCTAACAATCCTCCTGTCTGCAAGGTTTGATATTATCCTAAGGCATACTTTACCTCCAGTAATTCTTTCTATAAGAGGAGCGACAGCTTCGCACATTGTGTTTACAGCATTGGCACCCATGGCGTCTCTTACATCAACTAAAAGATGGGTTACAACCATTGGCCCTACCGGGCTTTCTAATACTCTAACTTCAAGGTCTCTTGCCCCTCCCCCGAACTTCGCAAGGACGGGATCTTGATCGTTGGCTAGCTTAAGTATCTCGTCCTTATGCTCTAAGATCTTCATTTTAGCTGAAAAAGGGTCGCTTACTCTTGTAAGTTGTACCTGTCCTATCATTATTGGGTCTGTTGCTTCTGTGAATATTCCGCCTTTGCTTCTTGTCATTTTGGCAGCGTTGCTAGCAGCGGCCACAACGGAAGTTTCCTCAATCACCATGGGTATGATATACTCCTTATTGTCTATAAGGAAGTTTAAAGCAACCGAGAAGGGATAGGCCATCGTGCCTATGACGTTTTCAACCATCCTGTCAGCTATTTCCAGACTTAGATTCCCCTCTTTAGATAGTAGGTTAATCTCGTCCTCAGATAAGCCGGCTAACTCAGCTATCTTCCTCCGCCTCTCGTCAATACTAAAATTGTAAAATCCAGGTATTCTCGATGTTCCAATCATGGTCATTATTTTACAACAAGTTGTTAAAAAAAGTTCTGTTTTAGGAAACTATCAGGAAGCATATGATCGAAAACTGTCTCATGTAGTAAAAAATTCAGTAATGAGTCAGAATACTCTGGAATGCCTAAAAGTGGTTAGAGGATTAGAAAATTCTCTCATCTCCCATACGAATAATTTACATGTTTCAAGCAACTCTTTTAAAATGAACGTATTCTTAAACCTTCCTTCTATCATAAAATCTTAAATATCCTTTTTAGGATTATTATTGCGAGGTAATTCGAATGGATTCCCCCCAAGGAACCCCTGTTATCCTGAAGTGTAGAATACCGGAGCTAGAGATAGAGGAGGGCAGTAGCGTTTCAGAACAAGACATTGATATGTTTGAAAATATATTTAAAGAATTCTTAGAAGCTGAGCATAAAAGACTACTTATGCCCCCGTTATTCATTTTAGACGTTTCTAAAAAACTAGGATCTGCTGAAGCACGTAGGGAAATAAAAATAGTTCCTCTAGACGATGTTACGGTTGCACTGACCGGCCATCCTCTAATCCTCTTAACTTCCTATTCTAGCGGAATACATGGAGTAGCCCATATACGTCAGCTGAGCCATCTTGAAGTCATGCGTAGGTACGTGGATGCGGAATTAGCAATCTATGCTTTAATGTCCGTGCTTAAAACTAGCATAAGTCAGGGTCTAGAGTCATTGGTAAGATCAGGAATAGGAAAGTCTAAAGGATTATCCGTTGAAAGCGTTGAGTTCAGGGATCTGCTCTTTAACATGAAGGAATCTATCCCCTATTTGCCGTTTAAAATCGATAGGGATAGGCTTATCCTCTTGGAATCCGTATCGCTACTGGATCAGTTATTAGCATTGGAAAAGCCTGGGGTTAAAAAGCTTAGAGACAACGTGAAGGAAAGTATTCGTAACAATATTAATACAAGAATTGTAAAGATACTTACTGCAGACCCTGAAAAATCGCTTTACTGGGAGTCCATGGAACTTGCTTCCAGCCTCAGTGAAATACTGCCGGAATCGTACCTTAATGTAATGCTTTATGCAAGCTACTTTACGGACCTCGGAGCTCAAGGCCTTCTGTCCTTGGCTAGCAAGATTGCTAAGCAAGAAAACAAGGTGAAAGTTCTAGCTATAGTTGAAAAGGAGGCGAAGGGTGGAGGAAACCGCCTGGAACTGGTCTTCGAATATAATATTTTCGACTACGAGGACTTGGTTAGACACAAGGAGAACCTACTTAGGATAATCGACGATGCTCTAGAGATATGTAGGAAGGGTAGACCTTCTGATAGGATGAGATATATAAGGAATAAGATAGATAGTGCTAAGGCTCCCTCTGAACTCCAAATGCTCTGCGACAATTTTTCACAAACTATTTTCAGCCAAAGCCTTGCTCCCAATCAGCCTCCTACATACTATATTCATGCAAACGGCTTTTCCTACAATAAGGAAGACGTGATGCTTTTTTCATCTTTCTTTGCAGATTTAACTATTACATTAAATGTTTTGAATACCATGTTGGATTCGCTGGAGAGTGGGGGTAATTTAAAGAAGGCTATAGAGAGTGCAATACGCTGCCCCTTCAGGAGGGCCCCTCAAATGAAATGCGTCTGGAAGCCTGAATGCGACCATGAGAGGGTTTGGTTTGATGCTATTTACGGCCCTTGAAATCAGTTTAAAGTATTCTAAGGGAATAACTGCTTAACCGGCACTACTGCAAGGTTCTCGTTTATCAGAAGTATAACAAATGCTTAAAAGACCTCTGGGAATCAAGCATTCTATGCTAGAAAATGAGAGTTTCAGAAGGTTTTTGAAGGAAAAGTCTCTAAATATAAAAGTGGGGAGATACGGGGAAATTATTTCTTGGGAGGAGTCTGTAGAAAGCGGAAAACATTCTTTCACAGGCTTTCTAGAATTTGCCTACTCTAAGAAAACCTCAGGGGAATACATATACTTGGATAGGAGTACCGCATTCGATATTTTAGACAGAATAAACTGGATGGATGGGAAAATAAAAAGCCTGCGGAAAAGACTAAGGATCCTTACTTTACTTCTCCTACTCGCTCTAATGTTTGCTGCATGGGGCTGGTTGACATGAGTAATGAGAAAGCTCTTGTAGAAAGGTTTATGGAAGAATTGATGAAAAGGTTTATCGGAAACAAGGAAGTCATTCCAATACTAGTATTAAACCTCCTGCACAGGAGGTCTACAACGCTAATAAGAGCTCCTAGGGGAACGGGGAAGTCTACGCTCATGCTACTTGTTCTGAAAGGGCTTTTCGGAGAAGATTTTATTGTTATCTCAGGTTCTTCAGAGGTTAAAAGAGGAGAAGTTGTTGGTAGGCTTCACATTCCTTCACTTGAGAAAAAAGGCATGGAGAAGGTTCTCTGGGCTAGGTTCGTACAGGCACCGGGGAAGGGTATAGATGAGGTTAACAGGCTTAATCCCTACACTACTGCAAACATTCACCACCTTATGCAGTTTGGAGAAGTATGGGCATACGGTCAGAGATATACTGTGGATGATTACACGCTAATAGCTAATGAGAACCCTCATGACACAACAACTTTCATCCAGCCTCCGCCATTCTACGATAGGTTTGACGTAGTGATATATTTGAACTCTCTTACCGTAAGTCAAAAATTTGCTCTCCAAGAGTTGAACCATCTTTACAGCTACAATTTGGTTGATTCCATGCCGCATGTAATAAGTTCTGAAGACCTCTGTAAAATAAGGATGGGAGTTGAGAATACTGAGGTAGAACCTGCAATAGTTGGTTTCATCAATACTTTGATCAGAGATTTTCAAGTATGCGTGAAGGGTAAGGAACACAGTAACTCCCCCTTACCCCTCTTATGCGAAGGCTGCCATTTCACCAGATTTGTTTGCAGCAGGGTCAAGGAGCCGCCTAGCGAAAGAGCTACGATCGTTCTCCTTCAGTTAGCCAAGGCTAAGAAGTGGCTTGATGGAAAAGTTGACGAGGAAGATATCCTCAGAATGGCTAAGTGGGTACTAGTACACAGAACCGGCTTAATGAATACTGAGAAACCGTTAACAGAAATCGATGAATTGCTTGAAAGGGAAAGAGAGAGAATGTTTGAAAGGGAATCAAGGAAGCAATGGTTCATTCTTAACGAGCTTTACAATAATTTCAGCCCAGGTCTTTATAAGGTGGCTAAGGAAATAGCTGCAGAGGACAACGTTTTTGCTGAAGAGCTTTTCAACCTTGAGGAGAAATGGGTTAGGGAGGGAAAGATTAGCAGAGAAGAAACATTGAAAGTAGGGCTTGGTATAGATTGAAATTAGATGATGCTAAAATAAGGAGAATTTTTGCACAGGTCAGGAGCGAGCTCTACTTCCCGCCTTGCGAATTAGAAATAAAGGGAGATGAAGAAAAAGTTTCTCCCTTCTTCGTAGTCGGTTCTAAAGTCCATATTTCTCCCAAAGCTATTCCGAGGGGGGTTGATGAGGAGAAATATCTTTTATCAGTGATGAGGCATGAGGTGTCTCATCTTCACTACTGCCCCTATGACATAAGGACGGCGCACGAGCTTGTCAAGGAAGCATACGGCTCTTGTAGAAGCTGGGATATCGCGTACTTTTCGCTTATGCTGTTCTCCGACTTAAATGTTGATTGCTTCTATCTTTTAAACAGGTTCGGCGAAATACCCTATCACGTAGACAGGTTTCTTAACACTCGTCAAAAAGGTATCGGAAGATATGTGCAGGCGATTTACGGGCTTCTTTTGAAGAAGGCTCATAAAGAATATGGTTACGATGTTGAAAATGTCGCTAGACAGATAAGCATGGTCATGAAATCAGAGAGAAGCTGGTTTAGCAAAGTAAGCCTAATAGCTTCAATACTGTCATTGAATAAGGTAAAGGTAAGGATTCCAAGACGCTTAACCGGCTCCAACACCAGCATCCTCTTAAGAGAAGACCTAAGCAAGAAGGGGATTGAGAAGATAAGTGAGGTGATGGGTGGGATAAGGGATCGCGAGGAGGCAATGAAGTTCTATGAATATTGGATAAAACCCCGATTGAAAGACGTTGAGTCCGAGATTAAAAAGATAGTTAAGAAAAGCCGGAAGGGAGCGAGTGAGAAAAAAGGTGGCAGAGCCCCTGGTAGAATAAGTAGAGTTGGGGCTGAGACCGGTAGGGAGCCAAAGCTGTATACAAGCATGAGTAAGCCTTATTCCAGATTGTCTGAAGAAATTATCAAAAACCTGTTTTGGAAGATATTTTGGTATAGGGCTAGGGCAAAGAGGACAATGCTAATCTACTTGGAAGAGGGGAGAAGACCTGAGCCTAGTCTTTCAATATCAAGCTATCCGACAGACTGGAATATCGAGGACGAGGTTGAAGAGCTCGACTTAGAAGCCAGCTTAGATGAGGGAAAGCCGAGGATCGAAGTAAACATGGTGAAATGGGAAAACGAGATTAAGGGCACGGGGAGTAGTCTTACAGTAACGAGCATTCCTTCAAGCCTAATAGTTTTAGATGCGAGTAAGAGTATGGAGAATGTCTTCGATAATGCTGCAACCTCTGCCTTCATCAACCTGTTGTCTGCGGAAAGGGTTGGAGGCAAAACTGCATCCATAAGTTTCTCTACGGACTATTACTCTGTGGATTGGCAGGGATCGATGCTTGAGAAAGAAATAGCATTATCGCTTTATTTTGGAAATATGACAATACTCCCACTCGGCAGGATAATGGAGCTAGTTTCCGAGAGCGAGAACAGGGTTGTGATAAACGTAATAACAGATTGCGGTTGGCAGAATATTGAGGAAGCACTCCCCTTCTTGGAGCAGATAGTCAAGAGAGGCCACGTGGTCAAAATATTCTACTTGCATGGAGGCGATTATCCGGAGAACCTGAAGAAAGTAAGCAGAGTTAGCGGTATAAGGATAATCCCAGTTAGAGATCCTGAGAATGATTTACAATACCTAGTGGCTAGAGAGACCAGTGGAGACTATAGCCCAATGTTAGTATTTAAAAACCAGCCCGTTATCACTTAAACCGGTTGTTCGTATTTCTGGACACTTAGTCACAAACAATATTGTTAAAAACGCCTGCTGCTTTCATAGTAGTCGAAGATGGAGGTTCCAAGCAAAAAACTGGTGGTAGTGCTAGGAATAATCGCAGTCACGGTCATAGGTGTTAACTTAACAATATTCCTACTACTATACTCTGTCTATTCCCATTCTACCACAACCCTTAGCGTACAACCGGGTGTTCCACCATCCTATTTAGAATCTCCGGAGCTGGGGTTTAAAAGAGATCTCTCTCCATACGCTGGAGATACTCAGGTTGAGCTGGGGTTTAAAAAAATAAGCGTAACAGGTATAGGTGTAGCTAGGGCAAAACCTGACAGGGCTCTGATAAGTCTGAGCGTTATTACACAGGCGGGTAGTGCAGAGGAAGCGATTTCTGAGAATGCTGTCAAGATGGATCGCGTTACTAAAGCTCTTAAAACCATGGGAGTAACCGAGGAGCAGATGGAAACCTCTACATACAGCTTAACCCCCCTCTTAGATTATTCCGATCGCAATTCGCCAAAGATTACTGGCTATACTTGTTCTAACACGATTAGGGTTACTGTCATGAATCTGAACAAGATAGGGGATATAATTGATAACGCGGTGTCTGCCGGCGCGAATCACATTTCCTCTCTCCAGTTCACGGTATCAGAGGAGAAATTGCGTCAATTGGGGCTGGAGGCATTGGGGAACGCTGTTAGGGATGCTGACTCGAAGGCTAAAGCTATAGCCGGTGCTACGGGAGTAACCTTAACAAGCCTGCTTTCAATAAGCGTCTTAAGCTATTCTCCGAATGTAGCGAGCTACTCTTTTGAATCAACCATTCCTGCTCCAACACCGATTACTGGAGTCTTATTGACACCAATACTCCCACCGGGGGAGGTTAGCATAACGGTAAGCATCTCTGCAGTATATGAGTTCAGATAAATGTTTAATAATTTAGTTTTTATAATTCCACCGGTGTAATCTCCCGATTGGACGGTGAGGAGGATCTTGAGTATAAACTACGCGGCAAAACTCTTCAAGTCTATCTTCATCTGATAAGGTCTGGCGTGAATGAGAGCTACGGGGTTAGGGAGATTCAAAGAGCACTAGGCTTCAAGAGCCCCAGCATAGCCTCTTACCATTTAGAGAAGCTGAGGGAGCTCGGCCTTCTTTCAAAAGACGAGAAGGGAGACTATCGCGTTGTTAAAGAGGTTAACGTCGGATTATTAAAGCTCTACATTAAGATAGGAGGGCTCCGATTACCAAGATTCCTTCTCTATGCCTGTTTTATAACGAGCATGGTTTCAACGTATTTGCTGGTTTATCCTCAAACTCTGAGCCTGCATAATCTTTTCGCACTATTGGTCAGCTTCTCATCGCTAGCAATACTATGGCTCGAAACATTTCTGGTTCTAAGAGAAACAAAGTCAAAGCTTATTAAAAAACCCTCTTAGAAAAATAGGCATTGTTATAGTTGACAATTAACGGTGATCAGAACCATTTATTTTAGAAGGCCTACAGCAAACCCTATTAATATTCCTATTGCGAACAATTGTGATGATTCTATGAATGCTTTAATCCATTCAATCACTGGCAGTATTGCCCTTAAGAATTCCTCAACCTGGCTTCTAGATATAACAGTGATTCCTAGGAATGCTAGGAGTAAGATTACTAATCCGACTACTGCAGCAACCTTAAGTGCCTTTGCTATAAGGTAGCCTATTCCAATTCCTATTATCAGCAATACTATTGCAACTGGTTCAATCATAACGCTTCAACTCCTAATAAATTATATAAATTTATTGTCTTTTGTCTTAAAACGCAAGACTCGATAGATCTTATGAAAAACACATAAATAATGTTTTGCACAGGTATGGATTATGTGCAGGATGCTGGGTGCAATGTTTGTTGAAAGTAACAGTGTTGAAAACCATCTGCTGGATGCTGAGTGCTCTATTTTAAAACAAGCAGTTAAAGGCGGACAGTCGGATGGCTGGGGTATAGGTTTCTACATGGGGCGAGTCCCCATCGTGTTTAAGTCTGAAAAAGCTGTATACGAGGAAGAGGAAAAGTTTAAGGAGGTTGCTAAATCCACTAAAGGAAGGATAATAATTGTACATGTGAGAAAGGCAAGTAACCCTAGAGGATTACCACGTGAAAGATTAATATCCCCCGAGAACTCTCAGCCTTTCAACTATTCGAACTATCTTTTAGCGCACAATGGTTCAATAAACATACCTGATGAAGTGATTAAGAGATTAGGCCCCTACGGGGAATTTGTGAAGAGCAACAATGATAGTGAAGTATACTTCTATCTTTTGCTAAGTTTAATCGAGAAGGAAAATGATGTTATTACGGCTTTCAAGAATGTTGAAAAAACTTTGATGGAAATATTTGTAGAGGAGAAGCCCAGCAGGTTTGAAACTCCATTCACCAGCCTAAATACAGTATTCTCAGACGGCGAGAAGCTTTACGCGTTTTCAAGATACTTGACTAATCCCGGGAAATCCATATGCTACGGAGATTCTCCAGTATTCGAAATGTGTTTCAAATTCGATGAAAAACATCTTGTAGTGGCTTCAGAGAAGACTGAGAAAGGAGTCTGGCACCCATTGAGAAACAATAATCTGCTTACATGCTGGGTAGAAGAAAATAGGATAAAGCATGAGATAGTGGACTTTAACAAGTAAACAGTCATATTTCTCCATGTTAGAAAACGTTTTTCATTTAATTGTTGATAGTGCTAATTCATACCATATTGTTTGGTACTCTGGTCCTATTTTGAAAACCTTATACTCTCCCTCGTCAACTACTTTTACCTGACTAGTTCTCCTACCCATATTGTCTAACGCCCATACCTCCAGATCCATGTCTGTCCTTATTCTTATAGTCCCGGGTATTCCCTCGGTAACGGTCGGCGCATAGCCCCATTCCACCCCGCATGTCACTGGTCCCTTATAGATGTCGATGCCTGTAAGAAAGTTTCGGGACCATGTTAAGAGGCTCCTACCCTCTTCATACGTACGTAAACGCATTCCCGTATTCGTAGTATACCCTGTAGCAATTAAGAGCATTCTTTTTGAAGCTGATGAATTTTCATTATCAAGAGTTGAAAGCGTTATTACGCACCAACCGTCTAGAAGGGTTTCTCCCACCTCTATAATGATATTGCAAAATTTTAATGTTCTTCCTCCGCTGAAACCAATTATCGCAATACTTCTCGAAGTATTTACAAGTATTAATCCTCTTGAATCAGAGACGTCCCATATTATTTCTCCAGTATCAGAACTATAGGTGTTTTGAGACTGTTTAAAATCAGTATCGTTATTAAAAGCGTTTTCAGTTGAAACCGCTGTCTTGTGAATCAAAGATAATAATGGGTTTAGCCCTGCAGTCCCCCCGTCGGGAAGCATCCAAGCATAAGCCTTTCCACCAGCTATAAACATAATTTCATCCTTACTATCCATCTTGACGGTTACAAGCCTTTCTGCAGGTTTTACATCCCCCCTTACGAAAATAAGATGTGCAGGTATTAGAGTTGCCATTTTAACCGGGTGTTGGTCTATGTTGAAGAATCCTCTAATCCTTTTAGAATCCCAATCGCCTCTTGCCCCGTAGTCGAAAAGGAATACCCCATCCCAGTCTTGGAGGGCTGCGTATGTTGCTAGGGTTAGAGCTGTTTCAGCATCGTACATGTTTGGTGAGGGATGATTATACTCAGTAACGAAATGAGGTTTTCCATAGACTCTTTTAACAGCCAGGCCTGTAATAGTGCTTCCCTGCGGATTATTAACCATGGGTTCATTAATAACATACCAATTCGCAGGATCCCAAGGGATTCCTGGAAACCAGGGATGCATCCAGTACGCATGCGTATCCACTATGTCGAGCTTAGCCATTATGTTGGGCGTGCTACAGCCAACTGTAGTGCCTATTACGAGAGCTTTAACACCGAGTTCTTCCTTTATGAAATGATACATTTCCGTGAAGAAACTCTCCTCCAAGAAGTATAGGAATTCGATCCAGTCGTTCTTAGCAACTGGGCTCCTCTTATTATACTCGGAAACGGGAAATATTTGAACAGTCTTATTACTCAGACTTTCACCATTCATTAAACCGTATCCGCTAAACCGCTTCATTGAAAAACAGGAAAACTGGTAAGTAGCAATATTTGCTCCAAGCCCTGAGATATCTAGCCTAGCATTCTCTTCGGATTGAGATGCGAGGAGAGCAATTTCGTAATCTTCCCAGTCTCTAGTAAGCGTTATATCGACTCGTTGCGAAAGCCATCCCCATGGTTCATGAGCCTGAACAAGACCTATGCTAACTCTAACATTCCTATCCGCCTTGGCGCCGAAACGTACTAAGTATGTTTCACCTTCGGCTATTCTTAACCCAGGTTGGTTGAACTGTACGTGCCAGTTCTCCAAGCCTTTTTTCTTCACAGCAATCTCAAGAAATATTCTCCCCCCTGCTTCCGTGACTATCCTGTAAGATGCTTCCGCGCCGTCGTGAACTTCTATAACCCATGAATCCAAGCCATTTTCAAAACGACCGTTTTTCAAAAGCTCAGTACTTTGACTAAGGCTTATCGGTGTTGCCCACGCCTTCCTAAGATTCTCATCGGAGCCGTATTTAGAGAGAAGATAATTATTCCACTTCTCCTTAAGCGCATCCTTGAATGTTTGCGGAAGCCTATCTATTGCACCGTCCAGCCAAGAATGTATCAAACCCTGTTCATTAACTATTTCCACAAAGGCCACAGCCGGGTCTTCGCCGTAGGCCATTCCCGTATAGGGATTAAAATGAGTCAGAAGTTGTGTCGCATACTCCTTCTCTAAAGATTCAACCTCTTCCATGAAGAATCCTAGAATCTGCTGTTCCTTCCAGTCCACAAGCTCAATCTCCGAAGGCAAACCGTCTGCAATCGTGAACCTTCTCGAGACTAAGAGATTCAGGTCAATGTATATCCCGTTTTCCTTAAGGCAGTGTATAAAGTAGTCCAGCTTGTCGAGAGCATTATCGTTAAGCTTTCTAGTACCGCCCGCGGACCTATCGAAAATATTGAAGCTTTCCCAACTAGCATCCATGTGGTGGAACCGGACGGCGTTTACTCCAAACTTAGCAAGCCGAGCGGCTATTCTCTCCGCCTCATCCTTTTCTGGAAAGGCTGCACCACCACATATATTAACTCCCAAAAACTTTATCCTTTCTCCTCCGACGTAAAGATGCCCGTCTCTACCTACATGGACATGCCCAAGACTGCCAGCTGGTTTTCTACTATTCATGCTGACAATTGTTTCTTCACCATCGTCCCAAGGTAGGTAGAAGGGAAATACTCTTCCGCCAAGATTCTCATTCTTCAATAATACTTGTATTTGAGAGAATACTAAAAGTATAATGATAGCCAGCAAGAGCGTTAAAATCAAGATACTTCTCTTCCCCATCGCTATTTATTCTTGAGACGGAGATATATAGGCATTTTAATTATGAAGAAAGCAAAAATCAGCTATCCTGAAAGGAGAATCTTGCTTACCACGGCCATATCCAAGACGCTTTAGATACTAGCGTAATAGTTGTCCCGATTGCTACTATGATCCCCATCCCAGCCGAGAACCCTGCCAATACTATGCCCCTCATTGCGTTCCATCTTTCCGCTCCCATTAGACGTGGCATAAGGTATTTCCCAACCAGCGACATTATGAACACCATTATAGTGTAAGGTGGTATGGAATACATTCCACCGATCAGCCCAATGGGGCTTAACGGTACCCCTACTTTACTGAGAACTGTGGCTATCACGCCCCATACTATCGCGATACCCATGCCCATGAATATTTGGTCAATCCTTATCATTATCTGCCGGGTTGCGAAAAGCGAGTCGCTGACAGCGTAGTTAGGCCATATGCCCATTACATACGGGTATACGAATGAGGGTATGGGGGCTATTCTCCAGAAAAAGTCCGTGAAAAGCAACCCGAACGTGGCGACCAGTATGAAAGATATTATCTGGGCCTTGTAAAAGTCCATTGGTCTCGTTTTCGTATTATAAGCTACTCTCGTGGCATTAACCCAGTAGGGAGTGGAGAATCCTGCTATAGCGGGTGTGAATATCCATCCTGCATAACCCTGGTAGGGGCTGTAATATATCGTGCTCTTCCACATGTTGTATATGAAGTCTGCTGAAAGAAGTATGCCGAGCTCGCCGTAGAGCCTAGCCGCCACCGATCCGAGTGCAAAGCTCATGCCTATCGATACAACTAGGGGCAACCACACCGGAACACCTGGAACAAGCCAGATGTAGAGAAGAGCGCTTAGTGCTGAAGATATGAGGTACACAGATAGCAGTAGTTTTGGCGATGGGAAGTCAGGTCCTCCCTTAATCTTACTAAGCTTCGAAAGAGCCCTTACTATCTTTCTAAGAGATAGGAGGAATAGGTAAATAGACATTCCGAAGGAGAGTCCTATGAAGAGAGAAAGCCAAAGCTTTAAACCCGCTCTTTGAAGAATCAGGAAAATATTCATCCCCGGAGTATATTCCCGAGCCCACTCTGGCGAGAACTCTCTGAAAGTTGTTATGGTAAGTGTGTTGCCGAATACCCATGATATTAGAGATCCTACAAATAGCGAGCCAGTTAAGGAAGGCGGTAGAACCATGCCGTAAAGGAAACTCAATGGATCTGTCGCTATGCCTATTACCGCACCTGGGAGATTAGTCTGCGTATATTGAGTAAGATCTACCCACGGATACGGTATTAGTTGCGCTTGCGGTCCCACAAGGAGCGGCACAAGGTAGAGGAGCATTCCGTATATCGCGCCCATGCTTAACGACACTATGAAGTACAGCAGGTCCTGCGGCTTCCTTTCATCCAAAGTATTTATCATGGCAGTATCAATTTGCGCGAAGGGGAATGGCAGAGGCTCCTCCTCTATGTAAAGGTATGAAAACACTATACTAAGAGAAAGCTCTGCGGCCAAGCCTAAGATTGAGAATGCTAAATTCACAGCAATTGCGAAAAGCCAGTCGGGGTGCAGAAGAGTCCTCAACTGGTGGGCTGCGGAGGATATGGGGGGAGACATCCACGTGGGCACGTAATCCCTCAAAGGAGTTCCACCAAGCTTAAACTCCAAACTAAGAGGGAGATTAACATAGTAAGACCTGTAGATGAACCAGTAGTAGAGAGGCATAGCGCCACCTATGCCTCCGACAATAGAGTATATTATGAACAGCTCCTGTTTAGAAAGCCTGCCGCCGTATATCCTCGCTAAAGCCGTGAACAGTATGGCCGTTACATAAGTGGCTGCTACGCTAACGCTGGAGCCCACTGCAAACCACAAGTATATAGATGCTGGTAGGAATATTAGCGCCGCCATAATCATTGCCAAGATACTTCTCCAAGTTAGTCCGGGGTAAAATTCAATCCTAGGCTCAGCCAGAGTTCCTCACCTTTAAGGGAAAGGGAGTTAGGCACTCTAATAAAAACTTTTTTTAAGATTAAGGCTGAAATTAAGATTTATTAGGAGGAGTAAGAGAGAATGACTCTGAGGCGAAGGCCAATGCAAATTAAGGATTACAGGCCGAGTATCATAGCAATATTCTTAATCGCTCTCATCGCATTAGCAGGGGTGCAGTATTTTCTGACGGTAATAAGCTCCGCCTCCTCGCCTTCAACTATCCCGCCTTCTACAGAGACTGTTGACGCTCAGAACCTCTTTCCATTGAATCTTCAGAGAATGAGTAGCCTGATACAAGAAATCTCTTCCTTCGGTTCCAGGATGACTGGTTATCCAGGTTATTATAGAGCACTCGATTATCTCTACAACTACTTTAAGGACGAGTTGAAAATCACGCCTGTGGTTCATAGGTACAAGGTGCTAGTGCCGTATGATGAAGAAACCTACATCGAGGTCTTGGAACCTTTTTCGGCTAGGTTCGACGCGTACGCACTGTACCCCAACGGGATTAATCCTTCTCCCACGCCCCCGGAAGGTATTGTCGGAAGCCTTGTTTACGTTAAGGATGGTAGTTTAGAAAACTTCGATGGGAAGGACATTGAAGGAAACATCGTCGCCATGGATTTCAATTCTCAAGATAACTGGCTTAAGGCCGCTAACCTTGGGGCCCAGGCCGTGGTATTCATCGAGCCGGAGTCAACCCTGTACCCTGAGTGTGAAGCAAAATTTCTGGATACTCCAATATGCTTTCCGAGGGTTTATGTTAAAAAAACCGATTGGGATCTTCTAAAGAACGCGGGTAAAATCAGGCTTGTCTCCAAGGTTTACTGGAAGGAGATTGAAGCAGTAAACCTGCTGGCAGTGATTAATGGAACAAAGTCCAGCGACGTCATAATGCTTTCAACACATTTCGACTCGTGGTCTGTGGTTCCTGGACTGGCTTCGAGCAAAACCGAGCTCCTGCCCTTGGCATTACTGTTAGACTATGCGCACTACCTTAAGGAGAATCCCCCCTACTACACTGTCTGGCTGGTCTTGTATTCCGGGCACTGGCAGGCCCTTAAAGGCCCAAGGGAATTTGTTGAGGACTACTTTTTCAGCGAGGACTTGATGAGCGGTAGGATAGCAATACGTGGGAACATAAACTTTGACCTTATAGCTAGTGACTGCGACGGCCTGCAGATACTGCAATCCAGTTATTACTCCACTTACGGTGGAAACTCTATACATGGTTCGGGGATGAGTAATAGGCTAGGATGGTTCCGATGCCCCTCTCCTTCTGGCTCTATAATCGTGGACATACTGTTAAGAGATGAAGTCAAAAGTTTCTGCCTACAGCGTCTAAAAGCCAACAACTCCATAAACCTGGTAAACGCAGCAATCGACACAGGCGCATCCGGGGGGTATAACATAAACCCAGTCGGTAGTGAGCCTTATCCATATATGCTGGATTCGGAACCGGTCTCCATAGCTGGCATAGCTGCCTTCTCCATAACGAGTAGGCGGTCAAACAGGCTCTACGTGGGTTCTCCAGTGAGTGATGAGAAATACGCTGACCTTACTGTTTTAGACCCGTATTTACAGCTCGCCCTATACATTACTAATGAGCTCTTAAACATGGAATGGAAGATAGAAAGGGTTAGACCAGAAAGATACCTCTTAGTACAATCCAGAGGCTTCCCTGGTTACGCAACTCTATACGGCAGAGTTGTGGCCTACAATTTTAGCAAGGGATGGTACGATGGGGTTCCTAACGCAATAGTAGAGCTGAAGCTGAATACTCAGTGGGGGCCCTCGACATATAAGCTTAACAGGATAGTTATGAAAGCGGATGAGCAAGGGTATTTCACTGTACACGGTGTACCTATCTCCGGCGCCGCAGCAGGAGGTAATGTTGTAATACCTTTCTCCAGATGGGTTGCGCAAGCCTGGGTTTTAGACGATAAGGGCACTATCCTAATGGCTACCGACATGGGTCAATTCGGCATGAGCAGGTTTCCGCAGGAAGTGATCATCCTGCATGAGCATGAAAACATTACCGTGGTGGTGGCTAAAGTAGTTTCAGTCGAGATGTTTGATTTCGAACTACCAACCGAGCTCACTACCCCCAGTATAAGAGACCCCCGGGCTGGGACATTCGAGAGATGGAGGTTCTCGAGAGCAGACCTCATACCTTTGGAGTTTTACAGTAAGAGTATACCGATAAGCTTCGGCTCTTATTGTAACGGTTGGGAGCCTGTAGCAATAGCTTGGATTCAGCCTGATGTCCGGTTTGCAGTCCTGGGTACGGCAGCGCTTCTAACAAATTCTTCAGCCGAGAATACAGAGGGATATGGTCTCTACGCTAAATATGGGGAAAAGATAAGGGTAAGGTTTTCTGCCCTACAGGTTGCTAGAGACTTATACTACATATCCTACGGGAGGTATGCAGAGCTTGCTAAGAAAAACGTTGGAAGCCCGAGCGCGGATGAGACCCTCAATAAGGCGAAGGAGTATTTGGAGAAGGCTGAAGAATACTTAAGCAATAAGAAATACAGTGAAGCGTATACTTGCGCGCTAATGGCTAGGGCGTATGGTGCAAAGGCCTACGGCATGGAGGTCATGCCGCTTATAAACGACTCGGCGAGATCACTCCTCTACATATTCATCATAATCATACTGGGTGCCTTCTTCTTAGAAAAGGTTTTAGTTCACGCGCAGGGTAATAAGCGTTTAATAGCTATCGTTGCATTCGGAGGGTTCTTCCTAGGGCTTTTCGCAATAGTTCATCCCGTTTTCGGCTTAATGAGCAATATATCGTTGGGGATGATTGGCTCGCTCATATTGGTGGTTTTACTAATTACGGTGATTATTCTGCTCTCGCTTAGCGAGGAAGTCAGGGCGGGCATCGAGAAAAGAATCCTCGGTGTCCACAGGGCTGAGATAAGCCGGCTTGACACGGCTATGATATCTTTCTCGCTTGGAAGCGAGCACATGCGGCGTAGGCCTCTGCGTGCAATACTTGTTCTCTTAACAATGATCACCATGATTATCGCGATAACATCATTTACCTCTCTAACTCCTTCTCGAGTATCGAGGGATGTTGTCTGGCCAACTACGTATCCGCCGAGTTTGAACGAGATTCTGATAAAGCAGGGAAGAGGCGTGCCCCCAGGGATGCTTTCCGACAAAGTTTTGAGTGTAGTGAGTACAATGGCTGGAGACGAATACTATGTTCTGCCACGAGTATGGTTATATGCTAACTTAGATAGGACTTTAGGAGGAGCATTCCTTAGAGTTTACAGTGCCAGCAACTTTACTACAGTAAATGCTCTCATGGGTATAACTCAAGAAGACTTCAATCTGATTTTCGAGAAGATTAAGGGAAACATTACGCTGGGAAGTAGGATTCTCGGCGAAGACTCTGCGATAATATCTAGAACGTTGGCGAAAACGCTGAATGTAGGGGTAGGGGATACTATAAGGGTTGCTGGAGTTAACTTTACAGTAATGGGGATTGTAGAATCCCCTGACCTTATCGACTACATTATTGAAGCAGATGGTTGGAATATTTTCCCAGGAAACCCGATTTACTTCCCAACTATAAGTAGGGATCAAACGCAGCAGGCTCCGGGTGCTATTCCACAGAATCTCGGAATCTCAACCACTATTCTAATACCTTATGAGAAAGCTCTGAGACTAGGAGGATATGTCGCTACAATAGCCTTGGTTCCTAAACAACCCACTTCCTACGAGAATATGCTTAAGCTGGCGAGGGAGATCGCATATGCAACAGACTTGTCAATCTACGTCTCTCATGAAGGCTCTTCTCGTAGAATGTCCACTTATTCTAGCGTCCTCCTAGGAGGGTGGGAAATAATATGGATCATACTGATCATAGGCGCCTTGAACATTTTTACCACAGTCCTTGGCAGCTTGAAAGAGAGGGCTAGAGAGGTCTACATTTTCAGCGTAGTAGGCTTGTCCCCAATGGGTGTCACAGTATTCTTCATGACGGAAGTTCTAGTCTACGCTGTGATAAGCACCCTAATAGGGTATGTCAGCGGCTATTTCGTAACGAGGCTATTCATGCTACTGGGCATTCTACCATCTACTCACGTTTTCAACTTCGCATCCCTCTTCACAATCCTAGGCACTCTGATAGTAATCGCCTCGGCTCTCGCGGCCTCCTCGTATCCTTCCTACATCGCTTCCAGAGTTGTTACACCATCGTTGGAAAGAAGGTGGAAGTTTAAGACGAAGCCTAAGGAAGACGAGTGGGAAATACCCCTGTTGATAAGCATCCCTACTTTAGAGGAGAGCAAGGGGGTCATGGCATACTTGCACGAGTACTATAGCGGAGGAGGGGCTGTGAAGGAGGGCATCCATATGGTTAAGGACCTTTATCCGCCGGACTACGAGAATCTTTCGCTAAGCCTGACAGCAAGCCTATCGCCTTTTGAAGTAGGCGTCTTGCAAGCAGTCAATGTCTCAGCAAAGTTTAACGAGAGCATAAAGAGATATGAAGTCATCCTCCACCTCAAGAGGCTCTCGGGCCCGCAGAATATTTGGGAGACTTCGAACTACAGGTTCGTAAACGATTTGAGAAAACAGCTGTTAATGTGGGGATCGTTCTCAGCATCCGAGAAAGCGAAGTATATCTCTAAGGCAGCAGGCTAGTATAAGTAAAATCCTCTACTTTTTTCGCTAACCCTAATACCGTTAGATAACTTCTCCCAGTGCCCCCGCCGCTGAAAGGCATACCGTACATTAAATGAGCCCTCAAAATCCATGAGACGGATTGAGGAGACTCTAGATACTCCTTAACTAGTCTGCCGATTACTAGGCCCCTGCCGGAGGCAAGCATGTAGTATTCGAGCAGTTCAGCAGGTATTAGCCTTGGAAATATTTCTAAAAGCTCCAACCTGCTCTTCTTAATGTCTTTCTCAACATTCTTATCGTTCTTCAACATTGAGAAAAGTCCCCCTCCTTCTGGTAATGGAATCTTACTTTTAAGCGCGGAGAGCTCACTCCACCTCCTAACTTCCACTCTCTTAACCAATACTCCTTTCACCTCCAGTTCCACGGATTCCGACAGCATTTTCTTCAACAATTGAGAACGTTCTCTGTCTCGAACTCTGTCCTCCGGGATATCGAGTACTCCAATAATCTCAAACTTCATGTCAAGACTAAACTGCATCCTCCTCACTATAATCATTGAAGTAAAATTGGGCTGTTTAACCGGCTTAACTAGGAGGTTTCCTCTCTGCGTTTCTTCTACCGATGCTTCAAACTTCTCCAAAGTTTTCTTTACAGCCCTTGTCCAAGACATTCTTACTGTCAGGAGGCTATTTCACTGGTATGATATAACTTTGTGCCTTGGGTTTACTGTCACGATGGGTGTTAAGCCGTTCGGATAGGGTTTTCAGCCTATTTTTCAACACCGCTAAAGAAAATTAGAGTTACCATTGATGATTTTTTTAGCAAAACTTAAATACTTACTATCTGTATAACATATACGAAGGTGAAAATATATATGGCTACGGAAGTAGAGCTAAAAACAGGCTTAACCGTAAAATCGCTTGCCTTTTCAATCCCCTTGACACTGATATTTGCAGTACTCTCAGCCATAATGGGTACCTACACTGATAAGACCGGGACGTTCGGAACCTTCATCCTCCCTATGATTTACATCGTGATCATCCTAGAGCTGCTTGGGAGAGCAAGCCCTAAGGCGAGGCTGACTCCCCAGGAATACGTTTTCGTGTTCACAATGTTCACATGCCTAGGCATGCACAGTTATCTGACGATGCATGCTGCCGCCCACCACAATCCTATTAACATGCCTTTGTACGGAGCGTTTAGCGACTACCTGGCTTTTGGGATAGGCGACTTAAGAGACCCCTGGAGCAGAGCTGTTCCTTCCGTAATAGTTGCACCCGAGCCGGTGCGCTTCGACATTGCGACGATGCTTCTCAACGGGAGGGCTCCGGGTCAAGCAGTACCATGGGGATACTTAATGACTTCGATAGTGTACTGGGGACTGATATACCTGTTCTACTCTTTCATAAGCATATTCGTAGCTTTCACCGTAGGAAGGGTCTGGATAGAGGAGGAGAGGCTAGTGTTCCCATTGGCATTGCCCTCGCTCCACTTGTTCAAGGAGGCGGGGGAAATCGACCCGGCTACGAACAAATCTAGGCTCTTTGACTTCAAGCTGGCAACTACGAAAGTCTTCTGGGGAATGTTCCTAATAGGCGCGCTCGGTGGCATAATCCCCGTTGTGGTTGAGCTCTGGCCAGCGTTCCCAGCATCCGCCTGGTGGGGTGAGAACAGGGTTGACATGCCATTCCTGGCACAGGCAATACCCGGTGCCTACGCATCGTTCATCTTCTTCATACCTCAAATAGCCGTCGGGCTGGTCATGCCTAACGATGCTTTAGTAACACTAATTCTGGGGTGGATAATCTTTGGTGTAATATACCAAGGGCTAGCAGTGGCCATGGGCTGGATGGCATACTCGCCTGGCATGGAGTTCCTCTGGCCTTGGGATAGCGGTGCGGGGACGACATTAATGCCGTTCCCCTACAGGCTCGTCGGCTCAACCGGTTTAGCGCTTGGAATAGCGGTATGGTGCATCTACACTCAGAGGAAGAGATTCCTAAGCGTGTTCTCATCCCTGTGGAAGGGCGGTGAGGAGAGAGGCCTTTCATTGAGGATTGTTTCACTACTGGTGCTAATAGGTGCCTTCGGATGGTACGCGTTGATGCTCGTAGAAGGAGCCGACCCGCTCGTCGCCCTGCTCATACCCTTATGGGGCTTCCTGTTCAACGTTTTCTACGCAAGAGTATACGCAGAAGTGTTCTGGCACGTGGGCACTGGCTGGGGCCAGGGCACAGCTGTCTGGGAGCCGACTTACCTAGTTGGAGTAGGGTTAAGGGGATGGCCTGCTCCCGAGGCAGTAACATGGAACACGCCTATGACTGACCCCGGCTGGTTCACGATAGCTAGGAACATCGCTAACGTTGGCCACTGGAACATATCGTTCTCCCCGCTTGCATCGGGACACATGGTGACGCTTTACAAGCTTGCCTATGATCTTAAGATGAGGCTTAAGGACCTGTTGATTGCCATCATCATAAGCATACTGATACTCCTATTCATATTCGTACCACTAGTATCCTACTTCATGTTCAATACGAAAGGCGGGATAAGCCAGCTTGGCGACATGTATACGTGGTGGCCATGGATTGCGCAAGGCCAGTATCATAGGGGTAGAGCTGCGCCAACCGGCATGACTATAGAATACTCGTTACTAGTGGTTAACCTACTAGGATTCGTGCTGGCTATAGTGCTCTACATACTTAAGCTGAAGGTGCCGATCTTCTGGTTCATAAACGTCCCAGCGCTCTCCATAGCCATGACCATACCAACATACATGTGGATGACTTCGCTGATTGCCTTGATCATAAAGTTCGTCGTAATAAGGACTGTTGGCATTAAGAAGTACGAGGAGTATGCTATTCCTATTGTAGCAGGCTGGATCCTGGGATTCGGAGCCATGTGGCTGCCGGCTGCAATACTAAACCTAGTCGGGCCGACAGCAACAAGGTTCTCAACACTATTCGCACCCTAAAAACACTAAACCCTCTCTTTTTTCTTTCTAAAATTTTAAACTTCTCTAACTCTAAACCATGTTAAGAGCGTATCTTGAATTATTTAAATCATAGTTAAAAATTTAAAGGCTACAAAAATCTGTTAGAAGATTGATGAAGCTAGGTAAGCATGCTTACTTAATCATTCTCTTTGTAATATTTCTACTGTTATTGTTCTCGTCTTACAGCTTGTTTACCTGTTTCCAATCCCTTAGGAGGATGGAGAGTCAGCTTGACGAGTATGATAAGGATTTCAAATCCTTGGCAAGCCTTATATTCGGTTTATATTACGACGATTATGGGGGAGTATTGCACACGAAAGGAAGAGCCACAGGTTTCTTCCATGTTGAGAAGATTGGCGATGTATGGTGGATAATAAACCCTGAGGGGAACGTTTTTCTTTCGAAAGGAGTCAATGCAATAAACTTTCAAGGAGATTACTCGCCAGCACTCGGGTATAGTCCTTATAACAGAGCTGTGTTAAGGAAGTACGGAAACTCAGAGACTTGGGCTAGGGCGACAGTTACAAGGCTTTGCGAATATGGTTTTAATACTATTGGTGCATGGTCAAGCGAGGAACTTTTTACTCAGGGAATACCTTACACAATCATTCTTAACATCGCAGCCAGGGCAGGAGCAGAATGGGTTAGCGGCAGGGTTACGGACTTTTTCTCACAAGATTTTGAAAGGATTGCAAACGAGGTGGCTGAGGAAATATGTGCCGCTAGGAGGAATGATCCTTATCTTTTAGGCTACTTCACTGACAATGAGCTAAGATGGTCTCCGGATTGGAGATCATCTAAACATCTTTTCGACGACTATATTGCTCTGGAAAGGGATGCACCGGGTAAAAGAGCCTTAGTCCAATATTTAGAGAGCAAGTATGGAAGCATAAGAGAGCTCAATGCGAAATGGGGTATGAGCTTCAATTCTTTTGAAGACATTCTCGATACTTATACGCTTCCCCAAAGCAGTTTAATAGATCCTGATAGGCTAGGCTTCTTGGAGGTCATTTCTAGAAGGTATTTCCAAGTTTGTCATGATGCAATAAGAAGGCACGATCCAAACCATATGATTTTAGGGTGTAGATTCGCATTTAGACCTCCTGACGAGGTTTTGAAAGGATGCATAGGCTATATCGATGTAATTTCAATGAACAACTATGGGTGGGAGCCTCCTGTCGAAGACCTTAGGGAAATGCATAATTTAACAGGCCTACCGATAATGATAACGGAGTTTTCGTTTAAAGCAATGGATTCAGGTCTGCCAAATACGCGAGGAGCCGGGTCCCCATTAGCAACGCAGAAAGACAGAGCAGAACGATTTGAAAAATATGTTAGTAAACTCCTGTCTGAGCCTTACATAGTCGGTTATCACTGGTTCCAATACGCAGACCAGCCAGCGCAGGGAAGGTTCGACGGGGAAAATAGCAATTTCGGTCTTGTTAACATAGAGGACGAGCCCTGGAAGATTTTAGTTACAAGGGCTACGGTCGTCAATCTTAAAGCTGAACTCATACATGCAAGGTCCGTTGAAAAATCTAATCCGCCTTAGTTTTTAGTAAGATCATATTTGCAACATTAAATCCTTTTTCTATTCGTCACGAGGGTTTGTCGATAAGAATTGCTTAAACATGAAACATTCAATAAAATTCGATGAATTGAGCAACCTGATTCGAAGGTTGCTGCATGATTCCAGTATCAATTATGACGAGACTCTAACCATGTTCTTAACCGACTTATAAAACATCTAAAACGATTTACTGTACGTGTTAAAACTATAAATATTGTAAAAACTTAACATGATTGGTGTGGAAGGATGAGGGACAAGCCTGTTTACCTAGATTCTTCAGCCCCGGTGGATCTAAGAGTGAAGGACCTTTTGAGAAGAATGACTCTGGAGGAGAAGATAGCTCAACTCCAGAGTCTCTGGCTGAGAATAGGAGGAGAAGTACTTACTGAGGATAAGTTTAAAGAACTAGCTGGGAAAGGTATCGGGGAAATAACGCGTGCTTCAGGAGCCTTAGGAGTTAAACCGGGAGAAGGCGCAAGAATAGTTAATGAAATCCAGAAGTTTCTAGTTGAAGAGACTAGGCTGGGCATACCAGCTATAATCCACGAAGAGTGTTTAACCGGCTTCTTAGCAATGGGCGCCACAGCCTTTCCTCAAGCAATAGGCTTGGCCAGTACGTGGAATCCCGAGCTTATTGAACAAGTTGCCTCTGTAATAAGGAGACAGATGAGAGCATGCGGAGCCCATCAGGGTCTTGCACCAGTACTCGATGTTGCGAGAGACCCGAGATGGGGGAGAACAGAGGAGACCTATGGGGAAGACCCCTATCTTGTTGCACGCATAGGGGTTTCCTACGTTAAGGGTCTTCAAGGAGAGGATCTGAGAAACGGAATAATTGCTACTGCTAAGCATTTTGCCGCTCACGGTTTTCCGGAGGGGGGTAGGAACTGTGCACCAGTCCACGCTACTCCGAGAGAGTTTAGGGAAGTATTTCTATTCCCCTTCGAAGCCGTGGTTAAGCTGGCTGGAGTATATTCAATCATGAATGCATATCACGATATAGATGGTGTTCCATGCGCTTCTTCAAGGGTTCTTCTCACCGACATTCTCAGGGGCGAGTGGGGTTTCAATGGATTTGTAGTATCGGACTACTTCGCCATAAGAATGCTTGAAAACTTCCATTGTACTGCTTCAGACGCTAAAGACGCTGCCGTAAAGGCGATTATTGCAGGCATAGACGTTGAGCTACCTTTAGTCGACTGCTACGGTAAGCCCCTTCTAGATGCGGTGAGCGAAGGCCTCGTACCCGAGGGAATAATAGACATAGCTGTATCCAGGGTTTTAAGGGCTAAGTTCCTACTCGGCTTGTTCGAAAACCCTTATGTTAAGGCTGAGGAAGCTGCCGGGCAACTGGATAGGGAAGAGGATAGGGCTTTAGCTCTTAGGGCGGCTAGAGAATCCATAGTTCTCCTTAAGAACAATGGTGTTTTGCCAATACCTAGCTCAGTAAGGTCTATAGCTGTAGTCGGTCCTAATGCTGACAGTAAGAGGAATCTTCATGGAGACTATAGTTTCACTGCCCACATGGATAGTAAAGACAGGCCTCCCGGCTACGACGAAATATTTCAAGAAGGTGCTGTGAGGACTGTAAGCATACTCGAGGGTATTAAGAGCAGAGCCCCTCCGAGCGTTACTATTAACTATGCAAAGGGCTGCGACATAACGGGGGATTCGAAAGAAGGCTTCAAAGAGGCTGTTGATATTGCTATGAAATCAGACATAGTGATAGCTGTAATGGGTGAAAAATCCGGCATGTTTGAAACAGGTGTTTCAGGAGAGGGCTGCGATCGCTACTCGCTTAAGCTTCCCGGAGTGCAGGAGGACCTAATGAAAGAGCTCTGTAACACAGAGAAGCCCATAGTTTTAGTCTTGGTAAACGGTAGGCCGCTTTCACTCGGATGGATAGCTGAGAAATGTTCGGCTATAATCGAAGCATGGTATCCCGGTGAGGAAGGAGGTAATGCTGTAGCGGACGTTCTTTTCGGATATTATAATCCTGGAGGGAAACTCCCAATAACGTTTCCAAAAGACGTGGGACAGATACCGTTAAACTACAGTAGAAGACATTCTTCCTTTAGGAACTACGTGGGAATGGATGCTAAACCATTATTCCCGTTTGGACACGGACTAAGCTACACGCGTTTTGAATACAGCTCGCTAGAAATAAACCCCAGCAATATTAGCCCCATGGGGCAGGTTAAGATACGCTTCAAACTGAAGAATTCAGGAGATAGAATGGGCGATGAGGTTGTTCAACTCTATGTGAGAGATATTGTTGCCAGTGTTGCCAGACCAATAATGGAGCTTAAAGGTTTTAAAAGGGTAAGTTTAAAACCGGGAGAGGTGAAAGAAGTAGAGTTCACTCTCTTTGCGGAACAGCTTGCATTCTACGACGAATATATGAGGCTGGTTGTTGAACCAGGGGTTTTCGAAGTGATGATTGGAAGCTCCTCCGAAGACATAAGGCTGAGAGGCGAGTTTAAAGTGGTTGGAGAAACTAGGGTAATTAAGAATAGAACCATTTTCTTCAGCGAAGTCGAAGTAAAGTAATTCGATCTTCATTAATTTTTAATTTTAATACTAAATAGTCGATCCAGGTTAAAATATTGTTGGCTGCACATTAAGAAAGCATTTTAAATCGAGAAATCCTGTCCTTCCTTACGAATGGCTGAGGAACAGTTCTTCCAAATGTTCCTAAGTGGGCTTTGTGAATCGTTAAATAGACTAATCCCTTTAGATTTCGACTCTTCACCTTTCAAGAACTCCTATCTTTCCAAATGGTGTTCTTATGGCGAAACATGTAAGCCGGATGGAGCCGTAGTTGCCTGTGACGGGAGCATTAGCGAATCCAGCTTCTCCGGAGGCTTAGTCATCTGGACTGCGAGGGCTGTAGCACATGTTTACTCGAAAGGAGGCAGACCCGATAGCCTTATGGAGACTGGTGTGGAGGCGGGCTATAGGCTTCAAGGCCGACAGTTTTTCCTAAAGCTTCTTGAGCTTAGAACGCTGAGACGGGCTTTAGAAAAAGCTTCACAAACGCATGAAAGGGTTTTCGGCATTTTCGACGGAAGCCTCTATCTTACTTTTCTCCACAATAGGAACCGCTTGAGAGTTTACTCCAAGCTATTCGAAAATTATGTCAGGGAGTTGACTCTTCTTCTGAAGCTTGTCGACGAGAAAAAGATGGTTGTCGGCATCTGCAAGGATAGTGACATAAGTTATCTCAGGGCTAAGATAATGGTTGACATCTTGCATAGCTTAGACCCTGAACTGGCTGCTGAGGCAAGGGGAAGAAGCATACGGAGGATTCGAGAAGTGTTGGGTGAAAGGATTAAGGACTCGACTCAGGATTTGTTGAAAAACTGCTTAAAGGAGTTGGAGCAGGATTTTTCAGACGAAGGTGTTTACAGCGAGATAGCGCCAGGCCCAGGGTTCACGAGGCCTCTTCTCCTCGCGCCTCAGACGATTTTCCTAACCGGGGAGGCTAAGTCAACGGGATGGTGGGACTCGAGATTCAGGACGCGCCTCAACCAAGACGAGGAGCTAAAAGGAGTCCTTAGGGCACTTGACGAATACTTTTCAAACCCCCCAGTAGCGTTAACATATTGGAGACCCAAGATGAGCCTCAGGGTCTACAGGGTCGACGTGCCTTCAAGCCTTCTGGGATATAGTGGTGCGAGTGGAAGCCTCTCCGGGGACCTTTTCACGGACGATTCGGGTGTTGAAAAGGCAAAAGCAGTATTCGGCGTGTTAAACCTGCTGCACCAGGAGCCTCATGTTGTTCAACCGCTTGCTGAAGTAGACTGCATCGCCAGGCTCAACAGGAGCCTCTATAAGAATTCTTACGAGCCTGTTATAGTTGAAGAGTTGAGGAGAAGAGGTTTTAAAGCAAGTCCTAGAAGGAGAAGCATTAGGGATATTGTGTTAAGGGGATATTAATGGAGCCGCTTGGTAGAGTAATAGAGGAATCCACACCTTTCCGATTCACCTTCAAGACGGGCATCGATAATCCAATAGCTCTCCATGATTACGTCTTTGTTGAAGTTAACAACATTGAGGATGGAAAAGTCAGTAAAGAAAGGGTTCTTGCCGAAGTTGTAGGTTTAGGTTCTAAGAACCCCATGGCTACGGAAAGGCTTGTTGCAGAGCAGCAAGTATCAACATATTCTTATAAGCTTGTCTCAGCTGAAGTCGTAGGTTACCTTAAAGATGGTAGGATAATCAGACCGAAGGTGGCTCCTGACCCTAATTCCCCTGTTTACAGAGCAGATGACGAGCTTCTCCAAGCCTTCTTCTCAGGAATCAATAGTAGAATACCTTTGAAAGTAACAGCGTTAATTAACAGGCCTGGGATAAGTGTTCCAATACACCTTCAAGACCTCCAGTTTCACCTTGGAATTTTCGCCGCAACCAGAGCGGGCAAGTCATATTTTGCTGGAAAATTAATCGAGGAGATTCTGATTAATACCCCGTTTCCAGTAGTAGTTATAGATATTCATGCAGACTATGTCATGATGGATAAAAGACAAGACGGGTCTAAACATGGCGACTTCAACGTTATCGTCTACTATCCGCCTAAGGCGCCCAGGATTAGTGGCGTGACAGCAGAGCAGAAAGAGCTCCTGTTAAGCCCGGAGAAACTGACCCATGAAGCTTTGGCAACGCTCCTAGGCGCAACACTGGGTGAGAGACAGAGAATAATATTGAGAAGAATATTGAAGAAGCTAAAATCCGAGAGGAAAGCTTTCGGTCTCAATGATGTAATTGCTCAAATAACTGAGGAGTTGAATAAAACAGATGAGAATGGGAAATATTTGCTAAAAGGAGATGAAAGAGCAAGGTATGAAAGCCTGCGTGACAGACTGGAGGATTTAGGAGAAGATGTTTCCCTCCCCCCTACTGGAATGGATGTTTCCGAATTGCTCCAGCCTAAAACCCTGAGCGTAATCTGCTTAAACGGCCTACGCTCTAAAGTCCAAGATGCGTATGCGAGCATAATCATTGAAATGCTTTTCAAACACCAAGTTTCAAGTAAGGATGAAAGGAATTTCATGCCAGTTTTCCTCTTCATAGAAGAAGCACATAGAATAGCGTCTGGAGAAGGTGGAGGATACGCTGTAAGGACTATATCAACAGCAATAAGAGAGGGGTCGAAGTTCGGTCTCTTCATAGTTTTAATAAGCCAGCGGCCCAGGAACATTGACCCAGATATTTTAAGCAACGTAGGTAACTATGCAGTAATGCGCATCACGAATCAACAGGACCAGAGCGTCATAGAGAATGCTAGCGAAAGCTTCTCACACCGGCTTATAGAAGACCTACCGGGGTTAAACCAGGGCGAGGTGGTGCTCGTAGGACCCTTCGTACCGCTTCCAGCGCATGTTAAAACATTAGAGAGAAGGACGATTCATCATGGAGTTACACCGGAATTAAGCGTTTTAATAAATAGGATTAATGAGGCGCTGGAACAGAGAGAGAAAAGCAGGTGGTGAAATTGAAAATAGGGGTTTTGGCTGACACTCATGTAGGCAGAAGAATACCGATTGAAATAGGTGAGCTCAGGAGACGTGCTTATCGCCATGCTTTCACGCAATCCATAAACATTTTCATCGAGGAGGGTGTTGACTATGTTATTCACGCAGGAGACCTTTTTGAGAAACGCAGCATGACCTCAGAGGATAGTGTTTTCGTAAAGGAGGAGTTTCAGCGACTTGTAAATTCTATTAAAGAAAAACATGGCAAGGAGGTTTCAATATTCGTCGTCAGAGGGAATCATGATGGCAGTTACGACAATAATGCTCTTGATTTTGTGAAACACCCGTTGGCAAAATACCTTAAGGTGGTGGGGGAGTCTCTAGTTAGAGGAGAAGAAGAGTTTTACGTGGATGGGGAAATCATGTTGACCGGCATGCCTTACCATACGTATGTTTCACGTGTTTTCAAGGAGGTTAGGCCATTGATCGAGAAACTATTTAAGACAGAGGATTACTTCAAGATTTTCCTAGTGCACAATTTTATCCAAGGGCATCACGACATCCCGCCTGGGACGCCTCCGCATAACTTTCTGAGCATCAAGGATTTTGAAGGACTGGGTGTAAACATCGTTATAGCAGGGCATTTCCATACGAAAGCTGGACCGCTTGAAGAAAAAGGCATTATCTTCCTGACTCCAGGAGCAACGGAGGCTGTAGATCTGTCTGATGAAGGGCCTTTTGGAGTATACATTTTAGAACCAGGTGTTAAACCTAGATTCGTTAAAATAAGGCCGTTGCATGAAATACGCAATTCTAAAGTGGATTCTATGGAAACAGTGAAACCCAAGGAGTGGTATGTAGAAAATGTTTTGAAAGAGGCGAACGCCTATTGCTCGTATCTAAGGGAGAAAAAGGCTGATGGCCTACTGAGAATCGTAATATCAGGATATTTAGAAGAAGGAGACCCATCGATTATAGATTTGGCTTTGAGAGAAGAATTGTCGGAATTGAAAAGTCAAACGGGACTATTATACGTGGATTTAGTCAACCGCGTTGAAGAGCTTCCTCAGAAAATAGCGTTTCCGAAAATGGGTACAGGCCTCGACTACATGACAACTGCTCTAAAGCCATTGGGGGAAAACATTGGAGAAGCCATGAGTCTTATTGAGGAGATAAGTATGCTGCTTGAAGAAAAAGCCAGTCAGAAAACTGGGCTACTAACCGGATTAGATAGGTCTCGCTTCGTTAAAAGATGGTTGGAAATATTTGAAAAGCGTGATGTTAAATGAGCACTGTAATAGAAAAACTAGTTTTGAAGAATTTTGAAAGATATAGAAGGGTTGAAATAGATTTTTCAGCAGGACTTAATTTAGTCAGGGGCAGAAACTCAACGGGCAAAACTACGATTCTAAACGCCCTAACCTTTGCGCTTTTCGGAGAAACCCCGGAAGTAAGACCTAGGCTATTAGTATCTAGACTACCGGGCTCTGGTGAGATGTCTGTATACGTAAAATTCAGAAGTCCAAGGAGTGGTCAAATAGTAGAAGTAGAAAGGAAGGGTAGCCTAGATAGAAATGGAGATTACAGGACGGAGAGTAGAGTGCTTAAAATCGACGGTAAAACAATACCTGTTGACAGCGAGGAAGCTCTTAAACAAAAAGTTACTGAGCTCCTTGGAATGAGCCTTAGAAGGTTTCTCAACCTCGTCTACGTTAGGCAGGGAGGATTAAACGAAATACTCTCGCCAGACAGAGATCAGATGGACTCAATATTAGGAATAACTCTACTGAGGGAAGTTCGAGAACAGTTTGAAGAGGTACGTAAGGAATTAGAAAGGTTTGAGGGAAAAGATGTTATGACTGAGTTACGAATATTAGAGGAGCAAATACCTAAGTACAATTCCGATCTAAGTTACGTAAATAAGGATATCGAGAATCTGGAGAACGAGATAAAGGAGTTAAGCGAGACAGTTAGCAAAGCGGAATCAAAAGAATTAAGCGAGCTCTTGGCAAGCATAAAGGATAGGGACAGTATTGAGCAGGAGTTGAATAAGAACAATTCTAAAATCCAGGCTTTTCTAGAGCAGACAGGATCTTCGTCAATAATAGAGCTTGAAGAGAAATTAAGGTCCTGTAGCAAGGAGCTTGAAAATCTAGTATCTAAGAAGAGTTATCTAGAGGAAATAGTAAAATCCTGCGAAGAAAAATGGTCAGTAACAAGGGCACAGGTGGAGAACTTTAGGAAACGGATTAGAGAGCATAAAGAACTTGCTGAAAGCGGATTATCTAAATGCCCCAAATGTGGTCAGGAAATTAACCCCTTAATCCTCCGGGGAATGCTTGAGGAGGATCAGGCTTTACTAAAAGGGCTTGAGGAAGAAGAAGAGAACTTGAGGAAGATTGTTGACTCGAACAGGGGTGTATTGAAACAGATTCTCGACGAACTTAAACGGCTTGAAACTAATCATTCTAGATTAGCCTCCGCGATGAATAGTATAGGTGAGACTCTGAAAACCGTGGAGAAGCTTTTAGATAAGAAGAACTTGATTTTAGGGTTAATAACCGCAAGGCTGACTAGTCTAAATCTTCCATTCAAGCCCGAGGACCCGTATTTAGCACTGAAGATAGCTCAACTCCTACCCATTCAGCCTGAAGAGCTGGCGAGGAAAAAGAAAGACTTGGAGGAGAAGGTGAAAACATTGGAGGAGAAGAAGCGTAGGCGGGATAAAATCATGGAGGATGTTGAGAAAGCCAGAGGATTACTTGACAAGCTTAAGAGACGGGTTGAAAAAGCCAACCTTGCCAAAATGCTTGCGCAATCTCTTGAGAAGGCGATTGAGGAAAGGAGGCGTGAACTCTTACGACGAATAGAGTTTAAGGCATTAGAGTATTACAGGATTATGACTGATCAGCATGTTTACGACGCTATTAGAATAGACCCGGAGGATTATTCTGTCTGGGTTCATCCTCGGGGTTTAACGGAACCGATACCGGCAAACAGGGTTGGAGGAGGGCATCAAACAATAATATCTCTCGCCGTACGCCTTGCCCTACTAGACTCCTTAAACCTCAGATCCATACTAATACTGGACGAGCCCACCTACGGCGTTGACTCGCAGAACCTGCCTCAAATAGCCAACTACATAGGAGAGGTTTCAAAATATATTTCGCAAATGATACTTGTTACTCATCACAGCATATGCGAGGAAGAAGCATCCAACATTATAAACGTAATCGTACAAGAGGACGGTACTTCTAAAGTTGAACTGGAAGCGTAATAAAAAAGTTTTTGATTATTAGAGTCCGATTAATATTTCCTCAAATATCTTCATCGTCCTCTCTTTCTTAGCTTTAAGTTTCACTCTCCTAAGATCTATTTTCGTAAACTTCATTATCCCCCTAACGTCTTCAATATCTTTCGCAGCTCTGTCTCTCGACACTGTCGCCTTAATCATCCGTAGCTTCGCTAAAATCAATTCCTCAGGATCTTGGAAAAAAGTATTTAAATCGAAAATCGTACCCTTCCTCCTTTTAAACTTCCTTTCAGAAAATATTATGTCAACACTGTAAGGAGACTTCTCATCATTAATTGTTATAATCTTATACCCAGATTTCAACACTTTCCTTACTGTTTCTTTTTCGACCTTAAGTTTTGCCCTTTTAAGAGCTGAAACAAATTTGTCAATATCTTTTTCACTAGAAACCGTTACCATAATATCAATATCAACAGTAGCACGGGGAACCATAGAAACTAGCTGCTATAGCGCCAGTAAAAGCATATTCTAAACCTGCTTCCTCTAACGCAGTTACAAGCCTCCTGACCAGATTTTTCAATGTATTCAAAACTTATCCTCTCAGCGTTACACGATGCCTCTTCATCCATTTAATGCGTTTCCTAAGTTCCTCAAGCAAGCTACTCTCATTTAACCCCGGTTTTTGTGCCTTAATCCCAGCAGTACAAACTGCAACACACACATCGCTCATTTCAATTGCTAATTCCACCTTCTCTTCCGGATTAAGATTCTTCATACTCCTCGCTCTTTTGCTCAATTCCCACATTATAGTATTGTTGAAGGAGTACTAAAAGGTTAAGAGTATTCTGCAGTGATGGAACCAGATTCTAGTAAGATACCAAATTTTTATTAATTTGCTGTATAGCATACTTATTAAGATAGATGGGGGAACTTAGCAAAAGAAAAAATGCAGTTAAACTATTGGAACAACTAAACAGAATTAACACAGCTTTTGACCAAGCCACTCCTTATTTATTCATGATTTTAGGTTTATACTTAATTTTCATTTTTCTTCCCATGCTTGCCTCTTACTCTAATGATTTAAGAAGATTTGAGGATGCGCTAAGGAGAAATCCTGGTACGTTTCCTTCTGCGGAGATAGTGCTTATTAGGGCGATGTGCGACGTATTGCTCTCCATAGTTCTTCTGGGGTTGAGTGCGGTTTGCATAGGTTACTTGGGTATGAAACCGGAAATCAAAAACAAATTTTGGAAATCGCCCACTACAAGGAAGCTTCAATTCATAGTTATAATATTGGTTGTTCTCATAGAGATAGCAGTAGCTATACTTAATTTAATGGACGGAGTGGTGGTTGAAATCGCTTTTTACACTCTACTAAAAGGATATGATGCGTTACTCTTCACATCGTCGAAGCTACTTCTTTTAATCGCATCTATTGCGGCCATTACGTTTGTAATACCAATCCTCTATTTTTACTTTAGTAAGGTCTTCAAAAGGTGGAAAAAGATGAAAAAGATCAACTAGCATTTTTGAACGTTGTTTCATATTTTTGATGCTTGTTCTCCTCGTACTCCCCAGTTGCTTTTAGGCACATCGTGGATGATTATATTAAGCCATTCTGGTTTCACGCCGATTTCTTCAAACACTCTCGTTATTCCTTTTATGAGTTTCTCCTTCTGTTCTTCAGTGCGCCCCTCCCACATTTCAACTATGACTACTGGCATTCCAATCACCGTATATTTTGGTAATACCGATTTTAAAAGGATTTCTATGTTTTTGAAGACACTTTTAAGAAACTGGAATCTCTAACACGCAGTGGTGTCTTGTTTCCTCCCATTCGGCATAGGGGAAATGAGCTTCAATAACATAGATGCCTTCTTCATCAACCTTGTACTCGTATTCTGATCGAATCGCTTCACCAGCCTTTAAAACGCGTTCCTGAATAACTTGAACACATACTTTCCCAGGATCGTAACCTATCGGAAAAAGCTCGATTCTACGGCCACTAGGAGTCTGAAGGTATATTTTAAAGTCTGGAGAACAAGGCGTTGGTGAAGAATAGTAGAAATCCTTCTTTATAGGGTTTACAGCTACCGCATATATTTTCAATGTCTCGCCTTTGTTAACGGTAAGCCTATCCGTTTTTAGGTAAAAGATTATATCTCGAAGATTCGATGGAAAGCCACTAGTTTCACGTAACAACTGGTAAAGATAAGTAAGTTCTTTAGGCGGCTTCTCACCGACATCAGTCCAATAGTAGTTTATGGCTCTACCCTTACTGTAAACAGTTAGGTTATAAATGAAATAGTCTGCAGCTCCTTCTTCAGGCTTAAGCTCTAAACCATCTGGACATGCTTTAAGAAGGAGATTCATCCTACTCGTTAATTCATCTAGTACAAAGCTTGGTATTGATATTGAGCTGTTTTTCCTCTTGGAAAATACAGTTCCGTTAGAATAATATTCGTAGGTCTCGTATGCACCCCAGAATCCGCCTGAAATATTCAGTTCCATTATTTTTTCAAAGTTTTTCTGAACACTGATGAATGCAACGATTAGCGAACCGATTAGCACTGGTGCAAGCCACATGAATGTGTAGAACTCAATCTTGCTCATAAAAAAACATTGCAAGCGGTAGTATATAATTCTAGATTTTCGAACAATTTAAAAACCTGTAGTAATGGAAATGAAATACTATAATGGTTTTTAGATTAAGAGATTTATTTTTCAGCCACTTATGTTCCTCTTAACATGGCTAGTGGAGAGAACTTGTTTCACGATTTAGGGATTATACAAAGTATATGCTTTACAAAATGTATGTAAGTACGCTTGGTGAACTGAATTATCGGACAGATATTTCCACGAATAGCTTTAAGAGCTCTACGCAATGTTAAATTCACGTGCGATATTGACTTTTTAAAAAGAAATTGGCAATACCAAGTTTTAATTAGAATTTTTAGGGAAACTTTTAGTTAGATTGAGAGATTTTCCAAGAATATCCGAAAAGAGGTTAAAGCACTTTCAATAATACTAACTTATTTTGTAAAAGAAAGGAAAGCTTATCTATTGGCATGCTTGTCGTTTTTACAAAATGTCTATCACAGTAAATAAGGAGCAACTTATCGATGTTCTAAAAGATGTTTCAAGAATAGTGGAGCTTAAGAATGACATTGGTTCCATAATAATATCGGAATACGGTGCGAGAATCCTGGGAGTATTTGTAGGTAAATGGCAAAACCCATTCTGGATTGCTAATAATCCGCGAGAAGCAATTGTTAATAGAGACTGGAGGATAGGTGGAAATAGACTCTGGATCTCACCTGAGAGAAATTTCTTCTATAAAAAGCCAGATAGTTTTGAAGATTGGTTCTGCCCCGTCCAACTAGACCCTGGAGACTGGAAGATAACTCATTCGGATGCGAAAAGCGTAACTCTAGAAGAAGACATGGAGCTAGAAGATTTCAAGAATAAAACTAAAATAGGTTTCTCTCTATCGAGGCGGATTTCATTACAGGAAACGAGTATTAAGGGCCTAAGTTGCATTAGGCTTAGAGTCAGAGACGCGTTAATAGCTAGAAACGGGATTGAGGAGAGTGTAAACCTTTGGTCCATTACCCAAGTACGTCCGGGTAAGGCGGGTACTGTTATAGTTCCAGTAAGTCCCAAGGCAAAGCCGGTGCACTATTTCGGAGCTATACCGAAGAATAGGCTCAAGGTTTCGAGAGACCACATATCGTTCAAAATAGACGGCATGGCTGTTTACAAGCTTGGGGTTATGCCTGAAGACATGCCCAACCCCGGTTGCTCAAGCATAATGTACTATGCTGAATATGATAAAAACGAAGTCTTCCTGATTTCAATGAGGACTCTTATGGCTCCTGAGAGCCAGGAGGAATGTTTAGACGTTGCGAAAGCGGATCCGCAGGGTCCAAAGGGATGTGTACAATCTTACAATTCAGGCCCCGATCTCTGCTTCGGAGAATTGGAATTACACTTCAAACCTGCTGTTAAAGTTAAGAATAACTGGATATCATACGCTGACTACGACATAGAGGTCTTAGCCGGGAATCGCGGAGGAGTCTTGAAGGTCTTGAGAAAGTATATTCCAAAGCCATTACTGTTTAAAGGTTAAATCACAGACTTTTGTTCATCTCAATTACATTCTAAGTTTTTAGAAAAGACTATAAGTTGGCTTAGAAATTTGGAGAAAGATGGTTAAGAGGCTTACCGTACTAGATACTGAGAAGTGCGTAGGATGCCAGCTATGCATGTTCGCATGTTCAAGAAGGTTCGGCGTGGGAGGGTTTGCAAAATCAGCAATACACGTTAAATCCATTGGAGGCGTTGAAAGAGGATTTGCAGTAGTAGTATGTAGAGCCTGTCCTTCCCCTCCGTGTATGAAGGTCTGCATAACAGATGCTCTGGTCTTAAGGAAGGGGGGAGGCGTAATACTCAATAGTTCTAAATGCATAGGGTGTGGTAGATGTGTTGAAGCCTGCCCCTTCGGCGCAGTCTTCTGGGATGATGAAGCCAATAAGCCAAATATATGCGTCCACTGCGGATACTGCGTAAACTATTGTCATTATGGCGTAATAAAGTTAAAGGAGTGATGAGTATTGAGGCTTGACAGAGTGCTTTACGTAGATCTTTCGCGAAGAAGTTTCCATGCTGAGAATAGGCCTGACTTGTTTGAAGAGTATTTAGGTGGTGTAGGAGTTGCAATAAGGCTTCTTGCCGAGGAATGCCCGCCCAATACTGATCCGCTCGGGCCTGATAACCCTATAATATTTTCAGTCGGTCCCCTAACCGGTTTATTCCCAATGGCTTCTAAAACGATTGCGATGTTCAAGTCACCGCTTACTGGAAACTTGGGTGAAAGCCATGCAGGGGGCAGGACTGCTAGTGCCATCCGCATGGCGGGCTATGGTGCAATCGTAATAAGAGGCTCTAGTGAGACTCCAGTATACTTGGCAATCCATGGGGATAAAGTGTACTTCAGAGACGCCTCTGGACTATGGGGCGTTGAGAACAGCTATACGGTTGGCAGAGTGATAAGAGAGCTTGAGAAGGGAGCCGGCTTTAGGACTATAATGAGAATCGGCAGCGCTGGTGAGAAAATGGTTTCATACGCAAGCGTTGTAGTAGAAACATACCGTCACTTTGGTAGATTAGGACTTGGAGCGGTCTTCGGAAGCAAAAAGCTAAAGGCCATTGTAATATCTGGAAAATACTCGATTAAAATAAGGGATGTGGGTTATTACAGGAATGTGTATGATGAGATATTCAATCTGGCTGTTAAGTCTCTATTGATGAAGAAGTATCATGATATTGGGACTTCCTCTAACGTCCTACCGCTTAATGAACTTAAAGCATTACCATCCTTCAATTTGAAAGAGACTAGTCTTGAAAACGCTGAGGATATCTCTGGGGAAAACCTGGCCCAGAAATATTTAGGTAGGAGAATCGCCTGTTCTCACTGTCCTGTTGCATGCATACATTTAGCTACTTTAAGGGAACCGTATGAAGACGAGCCATACTTCTACAAGACTACAATGATCCCATACGATTACGAACCATTGTATGCTCTTGGATCTATGCTTGGTGTCACCGACTCGGTTGAATGGCTTAAGCTAATGGATGAAGTAGAAATTCAAGGACTAGACGCCATAAGTACAGGCGTTACTCTTGCTTGGGCTACTGAAGCATATGAGAGGGGGATCATAACACGTAATGAAACGCTGGGCGTAGAGCTTAAATGGGGGGATTCAAATTCATACAGAGAGGCTATTAGAAAAATCGTTCACCAACCCAACGAGTTCTACTCGGCTTTAGCCAGAGGAGTTGAATACGCTGCTTCAAAATATGGTGGTTTAGATTTCGCATTGTCTTTCGGAGGAAACGAGATGCCCGGTTATCACACGGGTCCAGCTGCCTACCTAACGTTCTTAACGGGCTCTAGACATAGTCACCTCGATAGTGCGGGATACAGCATCGATGAAGAGGATGCTAAAACTGGCGTAAATAGAACGCCTAAGGAAATAGCTGAAATCCTTTTCAGAGAGGAGTCTTGGCGTCAAATATTGTCAAGCCTAGTTTTATGTTTCTTCGCAAGAGGGATCTACACGCCTGAGATAGTTGTAAAAACTCTGAAAGTCGTCGGCTTAGACACTACAGAAGAATCTTTAAGAAAAACAGGAGTAGAAACCCTCAAGAATAAGTATCTATTTAAGATAAGAGAGGGTTTTAAACCTGACTTACTTAGAATTCCGAGAAGAATACTGGAGAAAGAGTCTCCATTAGGAATGTTAAATGAAAGCTTGATGAGAGAAGGGATAATGGAATTTTTCAAAATGTTATAATAGTCCTTTGAATATAGCGAATATCCGATTTTCCATTTCTAAACTTAAATTTCTTTTCTTAACATTTGCTTGAAGGTTCTTCAGAAGGAAGGTTTAAAAGAAATATTGACGTTGATGCTAAAGGTTGAATGAGGATAAGAATTTAGAAGAAATATATGAGGTTATGCCTTGGCCTGAGGACCCTTGGAGTGAAGAAGGGAGGTCGAGGTATGAAGAAGCATTGGAGAGATTTAAGAGGCTTATTGCCCAAGAGTGGATACGCTCTTTAATATCGAACAGGGATTGTATAAGTTTGATAGATGTATGCGGAGGAACCGGTATAGGTGGAATAGCTCTCGCAAAGGCCTTGGCGGAATCTGGAAAACGCATCGACTTGACTATAACCGATCTTAGGAAATCTGCTTTAAAGAAGGCTATTAAATTCGGCAAAGAAGTTGGAGTAGATGTCAAGGTTGAACAGTTAGATGCCCTCAGAATTCATGAAACAGGTAAGAAGTATGACATAGGGCTTTTATACGGTAATTCTACTCCTCATTTCAATCCTTGGAGGCTAGTTAGACTCTTTGCCTCGGTATCGAGTTCAATTAGTGAAAACGGTGTTTTCATAATCGATGAAATCGATAAGATTTACATGTTTCTAATAAAAGGGTATGAGCTCGTATTCCCCGAAGCCTCTAGGGAAAGGATTGTAATAAGTATGCATAGCGATTACGATCCTATAACTGGCGAGATTAAGAGGCTGGAGTTCGATCTCGTGAAAAAGAGTAGAGCGGAATTACCATTATACTTCTGGGGATTAGCGGAATTAATGTCCATCGCCTGGCTTTTCTTCGAAGATATTGACTTCCTAAGAGACGAGGATAGTAAGAGAGGACAATGCAGGGGACTAATATTAGCCCATAAACCAAGGAGAAGGATTACTCCAAGCGATCTCATCCATCATCCTAGAGTGTTATCAGAAAATTGAGTCCTTAGGGTTGGTGTCTTTAGAAATAGGAATGTTTTATTTTACTGTTAAAGAAGTTTAAAATTTTAGAAAGAAAAAAGAGAGGGTTTAGTGTTTTTAGGGTGCGAATAGTGTTGAGAACCTTGTTGCTGTCGGCCCGACTAGGTTTAGTATTGCAGCCGGCAGCCACATGGCTCCGAATCCCAGGATCCAGCCTGCTACAATAGGAATAGCATACTCCTCGTACTTCTTAATGCCAACAGTCCTTATTACGACGAACTTTATGATCAAGGCAATCAGCGAAGTCATCCACATGTATGTGACTGCAACCATAACTACGTATAGTGCGGGAATGTTTATGAACCATAGGAATGGGATCTTTGTCTTAAGTATGTAGAGCACTATCCCGAGCAGAAAACCTAAACCATAGAGATACAACAGGTTATACTCGATGGTCAAACCTGTTATTGCAGACCTTCCCTTATGATAATGGCCTTGCGCAATCCACGGCCACCACCATAGTAGACGATCACTCAATTGATTAATCCCTCCCTTCGTGTTAACGATGAAGTAGGTGTCTAATGGCACGAATATGAATAGCAGTATTATCGCACCTATTAATAAGGCGATTAGAAAGTCTTTCAGCCTCATTTTCAACTCATAGGCTATCTTGTAAAGTATCATCATGTTTCCTGCAGACAGTGGAGAGAATAGGACATTCCAATTATTCACGTTCACAAGGTTCTTGTTTATGGTAAACCATGCTGGGTCAGTGTTAGGGGTACCCCAGGTTACTGATTCAGGCGCGGGCCATCCTCTTAAACCAACGCCAGCTAGGTAAGTCGGCTCCCAGATGTACTCATAAGCAGTAACAAACCACCAGATCTCGGAGTATATTCTTGCGCAAAGTATGTTGAAGAGGAATATCCATAGGGGTACGAGGAGAGCGATTAGAGGGTCGGCTCCCTCAACCAGCATCAACGCATACCATCCAAATCCGCCTATCAACAATAGTGCTGGAATTATTCTCAACGGAAGCTCCCTTTCTTTCCCCCCTTTCCACAAAGATGAGAACACGCTGGCCAGTCTCTTCCTCTGGGTGAAGATGCACCATACTGGTATTGCAAGCCCCATGCCGTTTGCGGCGAACCATTTGTACGGGAATGGCATTAAATTGCAACCGGCACTTCCATCCCAATTCCATACAAATTCCATGCCCGGCGTGTATGCCATCCAGCCCATGGCCACTGCCAGCCCCTGGTATATTACACCGAATACTAGCCAACCGATGATCTGGGTTAACAGCACATCATTGGATAGAATAAGTCCTATGGCTACTAGTGGCAGGAAGAAGACGAAAGCAGCATAGGCACCGGGTATTGCCTGGGCTAAGAAGGGTATACCTACGTTAGTTTCGCCCCACCATGCTGCTGCTGGGAACGCTGGCCAGAGCTCAGTTGCTACAGGGGCCATGCCTGTTACCATGCCTATTAGGAACATTCCCCAGAAGACTTTCGTTGTTGCTATCTTGAAGTTGAAGAGTCTAGACTTGTTGGTAGTTGGATCAACCTCTCCTGCCTCCTTGAACAGGTGGAGCGAGGGCAGTGCCATTGGGAACACTAGCCTCTCTTCTTCTATCCACACTCTGCCGAATGCGAACGTTACAAACATGCTTATGAAAGAGTAGAACAGGTATATCAGACTCCAGTATACTATCGAAGTTGTTAAGTAGCCCCATGGTACTGCTTGACCCGGAGCCCTCCCGTTGAGAAGCATCGTCGCAATGTCGAATCTTACCGGCTCAGGTGGTATTATAGCTGAGGGGACCGCTTTACTCCAATCTTCTCTTAGAGCATCTATTCCAAACGCTAGATAGTCGCTAAACGCTCCATATATCGGTATGTTTAACGGATTGCCATGAGCTGCAGCATGCATTGCCAGATAGGAATGCATCCCTAGGAATGTGAAGACTGAAAATATGAAAACGTATTCTTGAGGAGTCAGCCTTAGCTTAGGACTAGCACGTCCCAAAAGCTCCATTACTATTACTATGTATATCATTGGGAGTAAGAAGGTTCCGAAGGTTCCAGGCTTATCTGTGTAAAGACCCAGCACTACTGAGAGATAGGCGAATATTAATGCTAGGGGGATTGAGAATGCGAGCGATTTTACAGTTAAGCCAGATTTAAGCTCTACTTCTGAAGTCATAGATTATTTTCACCTTCGTATATGTTTTATACAAAAGTAATATTTAAAGGTTATTCGGTCTTAAATTCATTTTCAAGTATTTTATATCAAAAAAACAGATACTGGAAAGAATAATTACGAAACTAGCTGGGCTAAACAGTTGTATACTAGCAGTCACACGCATCTATGGGTCTTTATTATGCTTACTGCCCAATCATAGCTTGTTGGCGTTCAGAATAAAAACAGGCTTATATTTACTTGTCCAATTCTTCAAGCTTTTAAAAGCTATTTTGAAGCATTAAGTTCTTATCCTGCTTATACTATGCTCATACTATGAGTTTTGAAATAAAGAGATTGAGAACTGGTGTTGAAGGACTTGATTCGCTTCTTCAAGGAGGGGTACCTGAGGGTTTTTTCGTAGCCATAACCGGAGAGCCGGGTTGCGGGAAGACAATACTGTCAATACATTTCATAAACAAGGGTGTTGAAGACGGAGATAAGTGCATATACGTTACTACTGAGGAGAGCCGGGAATCCATAATTAGACAAGCTTCTCAATTCAACATGGATTTCTCTAAAAAGGTTGAAGAGAACAAGTTGATAATAATAGATGCTTTAATGGGTAGAACAGACAAATGGAGCCTTCAAAGCCTGGACATGGATGCACTAGTCTCTAAGATAATAGAGGCCAAGAAAGAGCTTGGATACGGTAGGGCTAGAGTCGTTATCGATAGCCTTTCAGCATTCTGGCTTGATAAACCGGCAATGGCTAGGAGGTACAGCTATTACGTTAAGAAGGTTCTTTCAAAGTGGGATTTCACAATACTCGCAGTAAGCCAGTATGCGATAACCACTGCAGAAAGCTTCGGCTTCGGCGTTGAACACATAGCAGACGGGATAATAAGGTTCAGGAGAATTATCCGTGGAGGCGAGTTGAAAAGGTTCGTGGTGATTGAGAAAATGAGACAGACCGACCACAGCAGATACCTTCATGAGATCGATATTAAGCCTGGTGTTGGCCTAGTGGTCTTAGGCAGGGTTGAGAAGAGGGTCGAGGACTATAAGTTACCGTTTGAAGTGACGAAGAAAATAATTGAGGCTAAGAAAGAGGCTGAGAAAGAACTATGAACCCTTGGCTTCCGTCAGAGCATTACGAGAGACCTGAGGTTAAGAGGGAAATAGCTGATTACTGTAGAAACCGGTGGGTTGCTATCCACTTTGAAGCTGTTGGAGAAAACGGTATGCGTATAATGATCAGGTATGATAGAGGAAAACCATTGACAATAAACTCAGAATCTGAATTCACGGAACTAATCAATCGTTACATGAAGTATAGACCAAGGGCATTCTATGCTACAACTCACATTTACTCTAGGCTTAAAATTAGGGAGGATGTTTTAGACAGGAGCAACATAGTCTACTCTTCTCCTGTATGGGATATAGACTCTAAAGATGGAGACTGGAAAAGAGTAATCAAAAAGGCTCAGGAGATAGTGGGCTTGTTAGATAGTTTTGGAGTATCCAAATCGGTTTTCGTAAAGTGGAGCGGCCATGGTGCCCATGTTCACATAAATCCATTCTGTTTCAGCATTGATGTGAGGAAGAAAATAGAACCGATTGACATAGCATACTCAATAACAAACTTTATTGCTAATAGGCTTGAGCCCACTGAGGGACTTGCTGTTGAAAGCAGGATAGATATTCAGAGGGTTTTCACTTCGCCCCTATCTCTGCATAGGACTCTAGACCGCGTAGCCATATGCCTACCAACTGATAAACTGGAAGAGTTCGACATAGAATGGACAGACCCAAAATCATATGTTCATTTTCCAGACTCGTGGAGACGTTTTTCAGACGGCGAGGGGGATGATTTGGCTGAGAGAGCCTTCGCTTCCATAGGTCCATACATAACCGGAAAGCATCGGAGGAGAAAACATAAGCCACTTGATACTGAAATACTGGAAACAATCAGAAAATTTGGTAGTCAACTCTAAATTTAATTCTTTATTTATTAAAAGGATAAACTTTAGGGTAAAATTTATTAATTGTGGGATAAATATTGATTTTAGGGACAATGGCAATAGTTAGGGTTGACGAAAGAGGGAGGATGACTATTCCGAGAGAAATTGGTGTTAGAGGAACTAGAGCTATAGTCATACCTGCGGGCAGTTTCTTCTTAACGATACCTCTTCCTCAGTCTCCTCGCGAAGAAACGGGGAAGTGGCTTATTACCAAAAAAAGCAGGGGTGAGCTTAAAAAGTTGGCGGAGGCAGCTGCAAAAGAGGATGCTGTGAAGAGAGCGAAGAGGCGGAAACAACTTTGATGATTGAGACGGATATAATTTATGCATACGTTAAGACGGAGGATTGGCTAAAAAATATTGCAGAGAAGTTAATACGGAGGATTTCAAAAGGAGAATTTGGAACAGTATATGCTTCGAGGGAGGTTTTTCACGAGATGTATTACGTTTCGCAGCAAGAGGGTGTTTCCATAGATGAATATATTTCTAGAGTTGCTGCATTAACTGCCATAGAGAATATTGTCTTCTTAGAAACCACGTCTGAAATTGACCTTTTGGCACTAGTCCTGATGAAACAATACAGATTTAAATCTATTTTTGATGCCTATTATGCTGCAACAGCATTAAATCAGGTTCCAGACCATTCAATAGTATCTACAGATACTGTCTTTGACAATGTAGCTGGGATAAAAAGAATCGACCCTCGCGAAATATAGGTGTCATGTAAAATATTCTCATTCTTTAACTAACCTTGTTAAAAGTGCCTGACCCTCCTTATTCGTTAAATCATCCATAAGTCTATAATCGTAGACATGAAAACATTATATTTTGCCTTCTCAACTAAAAAATCGTATGAGTGAAAGTGACGAAAAGATTGGTTTCGATTCTTCTAGAGCAGAACTTTTCGAAGCCCTAGGACATCCTATTCGCGTTAAGATTATTGAATCTCTAAGTAAAACGCCTCTCAGTTTCTCTGAGCTTAAGAAAAGGATAGGGGTTGAGAGCAGTGGCCACCTCCAGTTTCATTTGAATAAATTGAATGGGCTTGTAGAAACCACGTCGGAGGGAAGCTACAAGCTTACTGACGATGGAAGAGAAGCTCTGAGGATAATGGGAACAATGAAGGAAACCGCTGAAACAGATATTGGGCATGATTCTAAAAATGGAATACTAAAATTTTCGATAGCATATTCCCTTATTGTATTCATAGTTCTGATTTTTCTGAGCCTATACCTTCTGTCTTATCAAGAACAGGCTTTGCCTCCAAGTACTTCTCTTGGTGTTCCTCTGGAAATAGTTTGCCCGAGTTGGGATACTGCTATTCCCTTATACGTAAAGCCAAATCGGTCTGTTACACTCACATATACTATAAACTACAATTGGACATATCCCTCAATATTATGTGGAAACACTTCTATTCTAATAGAAGAATACCTGGCTCCTGAAAATACTTTTGAAGTCTCTGAATATGATTTAGGAAGTTATAATTTCTATTTTAATCCCATGGGTGGCGGGTTCATAGTACGGGTGTATTCGCCAGGAGGCGACCTGCTTGGTGAATGGAAGGGTGAGCCCGCAGGTGAAGGTCTGGTATGTGGTGGAGGTTTATGCTGGCTTATTGATAAGCCCGGTACTTACCGCATCATCATTTCAAATCTTGATTCATCAGAACGCGAGGTCAGAGGCACATTTCAATTTACTCGTAACCGTTTTCAAAGGCCTTATGCTAAAATAGGCTATGTAACGCTATCCTTGGTAATTATCTATTTATTTGGAATATTAACAGTTTATCTTGTGGGAAAACTAAAGAGATAAATGTAAGTGATTTCAAATAACAGTCTGGAAAGAAATAGACTTATTGCCTGAGTTCCATGCTCATCCATTTAAAATAGTCTTTATATCCAAAAGCTATCGACATTGAAATAATTTCTGGAATCTCATAAGGATGGTTCTCTCTAACAGTTTTTTCAAGCTCTCCATAGAGATCTCTTCTGCTTTTGATTATGCACAGCCATTCTTCTGCCTCCTCTATTTTCCCCTTCCACCAATATAGGCTTGATATGGGACCAACTATTTGAACACACCCCGCCAGCCTCTTCTCCAATAGTATTTTCGCAATCCTTAAAGCATCTTCTTTTTTCTCCACCGTTGTTAAAATCTGAATATATTCCATCTCGCTCATAGCCTGTCCTAAATTTTAAAGAGGATTTATTAATGTAGTTTGACTATACCGATTTTCAAACTGCTTTAAAAGATCAACCTAATGTTTTATAGCTTCCCCAAAACCCTCATAGATTATGAGTAATAATAGGCTTTATATTCCTGACCCGGTTTCAGCCGGAATAATATTGTCGTACAAGTGTAATAGCGAATGTAAGCATTGCATGTATGCCTGCTCCCCCCTATGGAAAGCCCATTGGCTTACTAAGGAGGATATTGGGCTTATTCTAAAGCAACTGGCTTCAAGGATTAAGCCAAGCCCATATGGTCCTGAAAGTATTGGTGTAAACTACGGGCTACATTTTACTGGTGGAGAGCCGTTTCTAAATTATGATCTTCTTTTAGATGCTGTTAAAACTGCGAATGATTTTGGAATTCCTTCAACTTTCGTTGAAACTAACTGCTTCTGGTGCGTTGACGATGAGCAAGTCGGTGAAAAACTCGTAGCCTTAAAAAAGGCTGGGTTAAAGGGAATACTGATCAGTGTAAATCCCTTTATACTAGAGCAGGTTCCTTTCGAAAGAGTTGAGAGGGCAGTCAGGATAAGTGAAAAAGTTTTTGGCAATAATGCAATCATATATCAAGAAATCTACTATCATCGTTTTAAAAAACTGAGTATAAGGGGTACTGTTGCTCTAGACCAATATTTGAAGATAGATGGGTGGGCGTTACATTATTCGGAGCTTCTTCCAATGGGAAGAGCCTGCTATAAGCTAAAGCATCTGTTCGTAAAGCGTCCTGCTAAAGCCTTCTTTAACGACTCTTGCGTATCTGAGCTCACTAGGAACTGGCATGTTCACATAGATAATTATTTCAATTATATGACAGGTTATTGTGGTGGTATATCTCTCGGAGACGCTAGGAATCTGGATGATTTAATACGGGAAGGAGTAAGTTTGGATGATAGGCCAATACTGCGCGCGCTCGTCACAAGTATCAAAAACCTTTATGAATTCGCAGCCAGGGAATTCAACTATAGGGATAACGGAGAAGGATATGTTTCTAAATGCCATCTTTGTATAGATATAAGGAGACACATAGTGCAACAAACAAACGAATTTAAAGAGCTCCAACCGAGAGAACTTTATTATAATTTAGAGTGAGGAGCAAGCAAATTTTAAAAAGGGGTTGTAAAAACCGCAGTTTTAAAATGAGTAATGAGATTGTTCCTATGGCTAAGAGAAGAAGAGGAATTGTCCCCTTCTTGAGAAAGGCAAGAGGCTTCTCTATAGGTGAATTAAAAGAAGCAGGTTTAAACATAGATAAAGCTAGGAGGCTCGGTATTCCTATAGATCTTAGGAGGAAGTCTAATCACGAAGAAAACGTTAATAGGCTTAAGGAATTTCTTAAATCATAAATTTGGTTTTACGGATAAGAACTTAGAGTCTTTAACATAGAACCTTAGTGGAATATCGAGGTCTCTAGTAACGCCTATTCTAAAACTCCTAGAAATGTTCTTCTCTTCCCGTCCCTCCCTTATAGTAATTTCTGAATTCTTCAAATAAACAGGCTTCTTATGCAGCTTTTTATCTATACGCATGGCTTCAGTAAGTCTCCCCGGTCCGTTTGTTAATTTGAGCAGATCATCGGTTTTCCTGAACCTCTTCATCATTTCCACTCCCTTAATTGGTTCTAGGGCTCTGATCAAAACGCCTCCGCTTTCACATGGCTCATGGGCTACAACGTTGAAAAGCCATTTTCCATGAATGCCATATATTAGAGCCCTACCCACATCACCGTATAGCATCATAGCTATATCGCCCTTGCTCCTATATGCTCTTGAAGCCGGATCTATTTTTCCATAATAAGCTTCTGTTTCAACAATAACTCCCGCGAGGGTTACTTCTCTTAAAACCCTGCATAAAACTTTGCCCAAAAGACTTTTCGCTACCAGCGCAGGATCCTTCGCATAAAAGTCCTGTGCCAGTATTCTTCCTATTCTCATAATTCACAGTTATTAGCGGTTATACAGCTTTTTCTCTAAAGGTTTACGTTTGCTGAAGACAGTTATATGGTCATAGCCTATTGTCTGTATGTATTCCATCAAAACATTGTAGGCATAATCTATTTCTCCTATGGAATGCGCGTCAGTACCTATTGTAATCGGTATACCCAATTCGAAAGCCTTCTTCAATATTCTGGGAGAAGGATATATAGAGTTTATGGGTTGTCTTAATCCTCTTGAAGAAACCTCTAGACACAACCTTTTCCCTCTGATAAGCTCTAAAGCCTTCTGCTCATCTTCAAAACCATCAGTAGGGTTAAATCCCCATATCTTAACAAGGTCTATGTGTCCAACGATATCGAAGAAACCGGTTTCCACAGCAGCTCTCACTAAATCCAAGTATTTAGAGTAAAGACTATCAAAACCATCTTCTTTAACCATCTTTTCCACTAGAACCCTCTGCCTCGAAGAATCTATGCAGACACCGTCGACGAAATGAACGCTTCCTATCACAAGATCAAAATCATAGCTTTTCAGTATTCTTTCAACTTTTTCCTCGTTTCCAGGTATGTAATCAACCTCAACACCGAGCCTAATGGTTACTCTATCTCCATATTTCCAAGAAGCAGTCTTAACTTCTTTCACATAGTCTTCGATCTTAAGCGTGTTTAATGAATGGTTCTCTGTCGAGCCGTCTGGGAAAATAGTTAAGTGGTCAGTGAAAGCAATCTCTTCAAAACCTCTTTGAATAGCAGTCTTGCAATAATCCGTTATGCTGGAACTCCCGTCGCTGAACACCGTATGAATATGATAGTTTATTTTCACGGGACTGAGACTAAGGAAAAACTTTTTTAAACTTTCCTATTCATCGCCGAAACAGGTTAAGACCGGTCTTCTGTCCTAGGCCCATCCAGTTCCACGAGCATGAGTTGCTACCAGGTGTTTACCCTTATTTCCAATTTTTAATAGAAATAGTTATGCTCAGGCCAATTATTGAATGCTCTAACATGCGAAATGCCTATTTCCATCATACTGCATTTTCCCATGTTTGTGATAAATTATTATAAGCTATTCTCTCCAGTGTACTAAGCAGGTCTTTCAACAAGCCCAGCTCATATTCGATCCTTGTTACTGCACTAGTAGATCTTAACTGCCTTCTCAATGTTCTCTTTGATGTCGATAATCCAACTCCCTAGTCTTGACACTAAGCTCTTCAACATTCAATGCTGATCACCATTCTTTTTTTAAGTGTCTTCTATAAAGGAATGTTAAACTATGAAATCGCTTTGGCTGAGATTTGTATCGCCTATACCTTTGGGAAACGAATTCCATGATTTAAAAGAAATAAATAGATGTTTTGATAGATTTCTGTAAGTACGTCTTATTACAAACATTTTTATTATTCTCGCTTAACAGTTCGTTTGTAAACTAGATTATGAAACAATTTTCTTAAATAATAAAATCTTCCCTAACTCGGGGAGGGGGTGGGGGGAATGAGGCCCTCAGAGATTAGAAGTTTGAAGGAAACGTTTCTGAGGGCCCTGGTTTTTTCAGTGTTGTTGGCTATTTTAACCAATTTTCTTTCTCTTTTCTGGGTGATTGGTGGTGAAGCATGGTTTGAAGCTTCTTATCTTTACTACCCCCCGCCTCCTTGCAACTCTGATGGTGAAGCGAGTAAAATCCAGACCAATACTTCTATTTCTAAAATGGAAGCGTCATTTTACGCTCCTGTTCAACAAGCAAACGATAAATTGGAAGCGCCAACGGGTTCCACGTATATTGAAAACGTTTTTCAATATATTGCTCGAGGCATAAGAGAATTATTTCAATTGATTACAAACATTCTTTCTTAACCTCCTTATAGCGTTTACAGTAAGCACTCAAAATCTTAAAGTATTCTTGAAGATTCTTAACATGTTGCGTCAGTCAAGCGGTTTCGGATTCTGGCCAAATTTGTTGTAAGCCAGAGTAAAAAATGCTGGGTTAAATGGGGAAAGATGCCCGTTTAAAAACAACATATTCGTTGAAACAGGCCTTAAAAAGGGTTTAAATGGTAAACAGACACCATTATTTAAGAGGTAGAAAAATAATCTTTAAACTATACTGTTTTTCAATTCTAATAACAGATGGGGGTAAATAGAAGCTGTGGGATAGTTATACTTGCGGCATCCATGTTTCCACTACTTATTATAATGCTTTCATGGAATATCGCCATACTGAAAAGTGCCTTTAATCCTTCAAATACTTATTGGAAACATCCGGAAAAAGCAAGTGGTTATATTGTTGACAGATGCAGTGAGAATATTGTTGCATCTCCATCTGCTGATGAGGATAACGAAGTATTATTTGCAAGTCTAGACAATGAAACTGATTACTCTATGATTAAGCCTTGCGAAAAGGATTTTAAAGGACCTGTTGGCTATGTTCTTGTTTTCAATAGTTTTACAGATGAGGTTCAGTACCGCTACACATATCTCGGAATAGTTCCTGAAGGGTCTAATGCAGATTGCAGTCCTTCCCAATCTAAAAAGTTCGAGGTCGGCATAGGTGATATGGTTCTATTTTTCATAGATTATGAGGGTAGGCCGCTTGAAAATGTTCACGTAGTTTTAGATGAATGGGGGATAGAGGGATATACTGACAAGTCGGGAAGCCTAAGGCTGGAGAAGATGCCGAGGATAAGCTACAGAATTACTGCAGAATGGGTAAGTAAGTACGGTAGTAAAGCTTTTACAAGAGCATTCGTGAAAGGTGACTCCGTTATAACTATGCCAGTCTACGACGTTACCTTACAATTATTAACTTCAAAAAGTAGTCCGGTGGCTAATGCTAATGTTTGGCTGGGGAACTTGTACGTGGGTGTTACTAACGGAGAGGGGAGGGTCTTGGTTACCCAAGTTCCAGCAGGCAGCTATGGGGTTTCAGCAAAGTGGCTTGGCTCAGACCTTATTCTGCAGGATGTGAATGTTACAACCGGTGGCGAGCTGGTCCTAACACCCACCAATGTACATAGTTTAACCGTAATGGTCAGGGGAGCTATGGGGCAGGCTCTTGAAGGAGCTAGCGTTACTGTCTGGAAGGATGGTGCCGAACTGTTTAGAAGGATTACGGATAAGAGCGGTAACGTGGAGATTGAGCTACCAGACGGAGAATATGTTATCGAGGCTTCTTTCGATCAGTTCCAGAAGAGAACTCTAGTAACGCTCACTGTCGATAGCTTCGTAAGAATAGATCTGGATGTGTTCACGAAGATGCTCGGCGTCTCCATGACTCTTTCACAAACTCTTCTCCTAATAGCGGCAGTGGTAATTATGATTATTCTTTTAGCAATAATTGTTCACGAATATCATATTTACAGGAGGAAGAAACTGCCTCAGCTTTTTATAGCTAGGAAGACAGCTTAGGGCAGGCCTCACTCTAACCAAGGGTTTTTCTCATCTCAATAGCGTGCACTGAATACTTATTGATAATACGTCACTTTATGACGGATGGAAACTCATTACCAATGAGTTCCCACTCCGGCTCGGAAGCTAGGGAACATCCCTATTAGTATCGTCGAGTTTGACACTGGGCATAATAATATGGATTCCCTTCTTTAGGGATAAAGCTATTAGAGAATACAGACAGGAAGTAATAAGCTTCGTAAAAGCTTTGAAGAGCATAGGAAAGATTTTATAAAAAGACTGTGATCCTTAATGGAGAAACCCGATCTATACGTAGTTGCCCGTTTTCTCGACATCTTATATTCTAATGGAAATCCTATAGGTAAGACTTGTCTCCAAATGCTTGTAAGCCTCAACTATCCGAGGTTCGAGAGTCTTACTATAAACTAGTCCGACGGATAAGAGATCTTATGAAAAATATCAAAATATGAGTATACCGACATGTCCTGTACCAAGTCTGTCGCATGTTTAGAAGGCTTAAAAACATTTCTAACAGTAAAACAACCTCCTTTTTTATAATACTCCGGATGGTCGTGGGGCATCTTGCAAGCATCTTTTTTCGATATTTTATCGTGTCGAAAAATGAATAAAAGTACGTTTTGCGAAAAGCATATATTTAACAATCATTAAAACAATATTAGATGGGTAAGAAAAAAGATATAGTTGACAAGCTCGACTTAGAAATACTCCATATTCTCTCCCGGAATCCTAGGCTTAGCTGTCGGGAAATAGCTAAGCAGCTTGAAGTATCCGACAGGACGGTGGCCCGAAGGGTATCCAGAATGGAGAGGGAGGGCATTATACTAGGATATCAGCTTGTTTTAAACGATTATGCTAAAAGCCTCGTTTTCGACACAAGTGATCTGAGCGAGATACGGTTCACAGTGGCAGAGTGGTCTAATTTTGAAGAGGCTCTTCGCCAAATGTATTCCACCGCAGCAGATGTCATATTTTTCTACGCTGGAAAGGGGATTGGCAAGTCTATAATAAGGAGCATGGGTAAGAGCAAGTTTAGTATAGAAGATGCTTTATCCTTCTCTTCTAAAGTGTGTAATATAAGGGGGTGGGGGAATGTTCGCTTCGATAAGTTGAAAGACAATTCAATAAAGGCTGATCTTAGAGGTCTGAGAATAAACCCTTCTTTCTTCCGGGGAATAATTGCGGGAATGCTTGAGAACATGACTGGAGAAGAGCCTGAATCATTATTGTTCACAGAGGAGGATGGTTCACTCATAATAAGACCCTTGGAGGGTTTGAGCCTTGAAGGATAGAGTGCCCTTTGGCATAGCGGAGCTCGACAACCTTATTGAAGGAGGATTGCCCAAGGGGGGGCTTATTGTAATCGCGGGCAGTCCGGGAGCTGGTAAAACGATACTCTCAGCCCAGTTCATCTACAACGGTGCCATGTTGTATAAGGAGAAGGGTGTTTACGTTTGTTTGAGCGAGAGCAAGGAGAATTTTAAGAGCAACATGCTTGGCTTAGGATGGGACTTTAATAAGCTCGAGGATAAGGGCATAGTCAGAGTAGTAGAGCTCCCCGCGGTGGCAAAGATAAGGGTTGAGGATATGACCGATCTTATAGTAGAGGAAGCTAAGAGGTTTAAAGCACAGAGACTCGTAGTCGACTCGCTCTCAGCCCTAAACCTTGCACTAGGCAGTAGGGCTGAAGTAAGGGCAGTGATAAACCTGATTGCTAGAATGTTGAAGAACGTGGGATGTACAACGCTAATGATCACGGAGAGTCCATGGGGGACTACGGGAATAGGCATGGGTATTGAAGAATTCCTAGCTGACGGCATAATACTCATGGAATCTGTTGTCGTAGGTAATAGGCTTGAGAGAAGGCTGATGATACTTAAGATGAGAACCACGAGTCACGACACAAGATACTATAGGCTTAACATAGCTAAGGGAACAGGCATTATGCTGAGCCTCTATCCAGAAATGTAATTCTAAGGAGGTGGGTTTAATTGAGCCATGAGGGAAAGGAGCTCTGGAACAAGTATTGCAGCTTCCTATATGAGGATTTTCAGAAGCAAGTGGAATACAACCGTAAGAAGATGGGCGAATACTTCAAGATGCTTAAGAATACGCTGCTCCTAGAAGCCTTAAAAGCTAAGGAAGCTGAAAAAATAAAACAGGTTCCTGTCACAACATACGATGATTACTTTTTCTTAAAAGCTTTCGGAGAAAGAGTGAGAGAACTTGAGGTAACAACTCCTAAGAAGAAGGGTGAAACCTTAGTCGAGTATTACACGCGTATCGGTAGGATAGCAGCTGAACCCATTAGAAACTATCTTCCGGGAGAATTCGAATGCTTTGTTAAAACTAGTGGAACTACAGGTCAGAGCAAATGGATAGTGCATACGGAGCTTCTCCGTAATATAGCAGCTGATGTTGCAATGACCGTCCTAGTTATAGCTTGCAGCGAACGTGCGGGAGACACGGCCCTCCGCTTGGGAGAAACTGTGCTGAACATAGTTGCTCCCGCACCCTATGTCTCAGGTTGGAGCCTCTATTATCTCCAGGAGATTAACAAGTTTAAGATATACCCTCCATTTCGAATTACAGATAGAGTATCAGACATCAGGCGTAGAATGTTGATGATTATGAAGGAGGTGGATAGAATGAAGGGGAAAATAGCTATACTGGCTGCAGTAGCCTCAATGCTCTACCTGCTTATAAAGTATATAACGGATAGGTATTCCTTCTATAAGGATTATGCCGAGTCTTTAAACATAGGGTTAACTAAGCTATACGTGTTTTCGAAGCTTATTCAAACAAAGCTGTTTTGGGAGCCCAAGGATATAAGAGAGATTTTACCAGCCAAGGGAATAATATGCACAGGCTACGATTCCAAAATATATGATAAGCTTTTTAGACGCAATTTCGGAGTTATACCATTAAATATATATGGAAGCAGTGAGTTTATCATCCCAATGTATGGAACAGTTGAGAACAAGTATCAGCTTGTTTTAGATTTAAGGACTGGATATTTTGAATTTCTTGACGTTGAGAGTGGAGACATATTAGACATCGATGAGCTTAAGAAGGGGCGAAGCTACAGCTTAATCGGAACACCTTTTGGAAGCAGTTTAGTCAGATACAGAATCGGCGATATCTTTAAGGTAGAGGATTTCAGAGATGATGGGATGCCATTTTTCTCTTTTGAAGGTAGGGAAGGCAACCATCTGGATGTTTACGGCTACTTTAGGATTACTGAGAGCCTAGCTATAAGGGTTATGACTAAAACTGACTTAATATCTTCTGATAAATGGTGCTTCGCTAAACTTCTAGATCCTAGTGAACATATATGCGTGCTTATGGAAAAAGAACTAGAAGTTGATGAAGAAACAGCTTCAGAGAGAATATTTAAAACCCTTCTTGAGGAGAGTGAAGATTTCAGAAACTTTGTGAAGGATTTCAGAATAAGGAACCCCGAGAACATAATAAAGGTTGAGTATTTGAGAAAAGGTGCATTTAAAAGATATTCTGATTTGCGTTTTAAGATGGGGACGCCGTTTGGTCAGATTAAGCCTCCCAAAATAATACCTACAGAGAAAATGGAGATTTTCGAAACCCTAAGGAGGATCTGATTTGAGTATTCTACCGTTTCATCCATGGCTTCTACTATATCCGATAACGGCAATAATCGCATTTGTTATATCCTTAAGAATCATAAGGAGTGGACCTAAAACACTAAGCTCAAAAAACTTCCTATTCTTTACTCTAACTTTATCCTTATGGGAAATATTTGCATTCCTGCACAGGATTGCTCCTGACGAGTATTTATCGAAACTTTTCTTTCATATTGGTTCTCTTTTTCTTGTGTTAAATCCTCTCCTTCTACTTATGAGCATACTCTTCCTCTGGAAGGAGGATCCTAGATTCCAATTGTTAATGATTCCATCAATCCCACTTTACATATTGCATCTACTCTTTTCAAACATTAAAGTTATTAAAACAACCGAATACGGCTGGTCTTATACCTTTGAATTAAATATCTTTTCAATAATAAACTATCTCGCCTATTTCCTTTGCCTAATCCTCATATGTCTTTCAATAGTATTTTTAATTACCCGCGTTAGAAGCAGCATTATACGTAGAAAGTATATCATAATTCTAGTGTACTTCGTCCTTTTTTATGTGTTTGGAGTCTTCGGGTTAAACATATTATTATCCGAAAATCCTAACATGCCACCGCCGGGAGGAATAAACATTTTCCTGTTCTTTCTAGGTGTGAGTTATGCTTTTTCCTTGAGGGAGAAAGCCTCTTTAAAACTTGGAAACAAGAAAATTAAAGATTTGTTGCTTGAACAGTATGCTTCTTTTATTAAGAAATTCATAGAGGTCGCTCCGGGTAAAGAATTGGGGCAGAGCCTGATTGAACTTGAAAGATACCTTGCTAGAGTCGGGTTGAAAGACATGCTAGAACATAATTCAGAAGGAACACTGATTTTGAAACCCGATATTTTAGAAAAAGCTAATTTAGTCACAATTATGGAGGGAACCATAAGTTATCTTGAGGATAAACCATGGGCTTTAGAGCTTGTGCATAGCCTTCTACCGGTCTTAAACACTGTTTATGCGAATCTTGAAAATAAAAACGAGTTTAGAAGAATAATTATCTACCACGAGGACTTTCTTAAGAAGACGGATATGATTTACGCCCTAGCTGGTGGAGAATTTCTTTCAGAAATCGGGGAGGACAATTCTCTTAAAAATCTTCCTAATTGGCAAGCTTGTCTGAGGCTATTCCGCAGGCTTGTTTCTATGATTCTCCAAGATTTCTACAATATTGTTGGAGACGCGATAGAAAGTAAAATCCTGTCTTTCAGCCTTCTAAACCGCTTGAAAATTTCTAGGCTCGGCCAGGTGGAAATAGAGGGGGTTGAAGAAGCCATTAAAAATATGCCGCAGAATGAAAGGATTCCTGCCTTACTTGATAACTTTATCCCACTCATAGCTTGGATGATTGAAGAAATTTATAAAAAAATAGGCGGGGATATAGAAGATCTTATTAAGCGTCTGAGAATTGCGTTAAAGCTCGACATGGACGTAGCTATTAAAACCATGATTTACAGTAATCTAGTAGAATCATTATCAGGTAGGATTCCATCCGAATACGTAAGTATGCTAAAACTTGCTGAAGGCTTTACTCTTAAAGACCTGACAAAATTCTCCTCCAAGATTAATCTTGATCACAACGAACTCATAGGTAAGGGCATACTTCTGGAATTCGAACCTAAAAGCACATATCTGGAATATATTAGGGATTATGTGGTTGAGGCATTGGCTCACGGTGGGCTGAGCATTGTCCTAACGAGAAAGGGTAGCTCCCTACAAGATAAGCTGCAAGATCTGAGAAGTATTAGATTCATACATCCCTCTCTAATGACCCTGCGTACTACATCAATATCCGATTTCGAGACTCATGTCCCTCTTCAGGATGTGGTCCAGATCCTAGAATCCTTAGGGAGAAGCGTTAAATCCTCGTCATCTCCAGTGTTTATAGTGTTCGACGGTTTAACGGATTTCGTAACGCAACATGGCTTCGAAAAGACTTACAAACTCATCCGGAGTATGCTTGAATTAGCTCCTTCTAAGGTGTCCCTACTTGTTCCATTAAACATTAAAGCTTGGGGCGAGAACGTTAAATCCGCCTTGGAAGAGCTTCTGAATATAACTATTCATGCAGAGTAATGTTAAACTGATTTTTTAGACTTAACTATATGGATCACCCTGATTTTCCTCCTTCTCAAATAGGATGCTATAAACCTTCTGTGACAATACTTAGGTTCCGTTTCCAGGCACATTATGCAAGTCCTATTTTTTTCAGCAATTTTCAAGAGCTTTTCAACCCCTTTCTTAAAACTACTTGTTTCCATATACTTTTCATAACCTTCACGACGATACCCGCCTAACTCCTCTCCAAGCCAGAAATAGGAAATCCCTTTTTTCGGAAGCCATTGCCCCATATTCTCCCTACAGAAGTGTTCAAGCCTGGACTTTGGAAACCTGCGAACATCTACCAGTATCTTAATCCGATATTTTCTCAACAATCCTAGGAATTCTTCTTTCGAAAGGCTTCCATGACCTATTGTCCAAAGCATCGTCTTACTCTTATGCATGTTCAACTAAATGATTACTGGGCTAAGTGGCTTAAATATTAATTGCTATACTTCTCAATCGAATCAGGGTTTTTACTTTGCACTAGAAAGTGAGGCTTTTTATTAAACGAATTCGTCACTAAGTTAATCTAAGTCCTTTGAAAAATTTAATGTAAGTAAGATTTATATATGTCTAATATAATATCAGCTAGAGCTTGAAAATGACCTCGAGTAATCCTATTGAAATATGTTATCCTAAAGAAATAATGTGTTCTGAGCATCTTCCTGGAGGAAGGCTTGTCGAGTTCTTCGTAAGACTTCGTAGAGAAGCTGAGCCGGAATTCTTCAAAGTTTTTAAAATCAGTATGAAGAATATCGTAGAACTATCCGGCTTTTACGATGCAGATATAGAGAAAAATGAGATTTCTATGGGTTTTTTTATAGATATTTCTCATCTAAAAGAAAGCGTTCCGGAGAAAATAGCTGAGGAGTTTAAAAAGATAGAGGGCGTTTTGGAAGTAAGGTTTTCGCAAAGAATGTTTAAAGACCTTATCATAGATGAGCTTTTCTTCCCGTTAATGGTCGGCGGTGAGAGAAGCTTCACCATCAGAGTCGAGAGCTTTGGAGTACTACTGAAGAGACTCTACGAGAAGTTCGGAACAGGAGCTGCAGTAATACTCTATGAAATGGGTATGTCTCTGGGAGAGAGTAAAGTCGAGAGCGTGATTAAAAAGTATAAGGTAGATAAGCATACCGCGTTAAAAATCATACTGGCTGAGCGCGCAGCCAAAGGGTGGTGTATTGCGGAGGCTGAAGAATCTGACAGTAGGAGGGCGATAATAGTTGTTCGAGAGCTGTTTGAATGCCTGCCCTTCAAGGATAAGCAGGAGAAGCCTGTAAGCCAGCTTTTCAGAGGGTATCTGGCAGGAGTTTTCCAAAAGCTATATGGCAAAAGCTTTACAGTGTCTGAAGTGGAATGCATTGCTAAAGGAGATAGCGTTTGCAAGTTCTTGGTAGAAATCGCTAAATAAATCCTAAGCCTGAGTTCTTCGGAATATTCTGAAGCTGGAAGACCGTGGTGTTGGAGACTAACAACTGAAATCATTAAGGGCTTTTTTATTCAGGCTTTTAAATATCCCATTTTATTCCCTTCATGGTATAAAAATATGGGATTATGCTCACGGCAATGCTTAATACATGTGTCCTTCTCTAGTTGCTCGCTCAGGGGCTTGCTAGAGTTCTGGAGGTGGGACAATGATCCCTAGTCTGAACCCTCCCGAATACGTGACGTGGCTGCTTACTTCTAGATGTAACCTTAGGTGTGAGCATTGCTACGCTTCCTCCCGCCCCTGGTACGGCGAGCTTGCTGAGGAGAGAGTGTTGAAAATAGTTGAAGAAGCATGTGAAATGGGTGTTGAAAACCTTCATTTAACCGGTGGAGAACCACTGCTGAGAAGGGATATTCTTAAAATACTCGAGGCTGCAAGCAGGGATATAAAAGCCTCGCTTTTCACAAACCTTAAGGCAATTAATAGGGATAAGGCTAGGAGGCTGAGCTCGCTAGGAGTTCAAGTCTTCACAAGCGTAGAGGGCGCTGTTAAGAAGACTCACGAAGCTATCCGCGGCCCAGGTTCTTGGAGTCTTTTAATGCGCGGCACAAGTATCCTCAGAGAGGAGGAGGTCAGTTTCACACCAATATTCTCGATCTCGCGTTTAAACTTCAGGGAGGCTGGGGAATTCGTGCGCCTAGCGGAGCGTCTGGGGGCTTACTCAGCCGTGCTTCTACCAGTAATGCCCTTCGGGAGAGCGGAATCAAAGGATTTCAGCGCCGACCCCTACACATGTACAAAAGCCATAGACTTGGCTGAGGAGGTTGCTGAAGAACTCGGCTTTAAAATTGTATTATGGTGCATGCCTTTCGCTAGCCTGTTAGTAAAATCACGCTACGTCTCGTGGGATTCCTGCAAGTCTGAGAGAAACATGGATATCGGGCCTGACGGAGAGGTTCTTCTCTGCGACACCTTGGACATGCCTGTCTCCAACATCAAGACTAAGAGCCTGAGAGAAGCCTGGTTTGAATTGAATTCAAACAGCCTCTTCATCGAAATAATGAGCAACAACCCTTGCCCAGACTGTCCTGCAAGCAATAGCTGTAAAGGAGGGTGCTACGCCCGGTCGTATAAGAAATACGGTTCATTCAACAACCCGGACCCCTTATGTCCTAGGGTTTTAGAAGAATGCTTAAATCCGCCTATTAATATTAAAGGAAAGGAAGATGTAAAAAAGAAATAAGATACTAATTTTATAATCTTATAATCTTCCTGCTAGTCCCACCACTTTTTCCTCAACGGCATTGCGATTATTTCTCTTACCTCGAGCCTCCTAGACTTACTGCTGCTGAATATCTCTCTAGTAGGGGTTGCTCTGGCTACTATCGCGGTGTCAGCACCCTCCCCGCTTCCACCGACTCCAATAACATTCTCATACCGTTTTACAAGATCCTTATCAGCAGCTATTAGAATCACTTCTACAGCCACCTTAAAACCCTGTCCAAGAGTGTAGAAAGAATCCCTAACTCTATCCATTCCTCTACCGTGCAGTGGCAGATGAGTATTGTCAACAGCTAATCCTCCTAACTTAATTATCCTCTCCTTGAACTCAGGATCCATCCTCTCATGGGAAACAACTACTAAGTCTGCTTTCCTCCTTAGAGCTTTAGCAAATTTAAGCCCTGTTCTCCCAGAAGTGCTAGCAACAACTACTGTATTAATATCATTTAACAGAATCCTTTTTGCAACGGCTTTTATAACCTCGTCAGTATTCTCTGGACCTGGAGTAGCAAAATACCTTATGATTTTCTCATGTTTAGGCATAGGATGTTTGATTATCAGGGTTGCTTAAAACCTTTTGAATAGGGACCATTCCTCTAAATCTCGTTTAAAACAATGGGAAGTGTAGAGGACATTAATGAAGTTCTTAAGGGGAAGACTCTACTAGTATACCACTACATGCTGCGCAAGAGTAGACCTCTTTCCGTTAGGGAGGTTCAAGCCGGGTTGAGATTTAAAACTCCTTCTCAAGCCTTTTACCATCTGAACAGGCTTCAATCAGTTGGATTGATCGAGCTTCAGAAAGAGGGTTATGTTGTGAAAGGAATTTACTTAAAGCATTATACGGTGATTTCTAAACTCATATCTAGTCGTTTTATCTTTTACTTTGTTTTCTTCGCTATAGCCTTATTAATAGAACTTCTAATCTTAAAACCTGAAGACTTCTCAAGCTATTTATTTTCAGTAGCAATCATGTTCCTGGGGACTCTCCTCTTCCTCTATGAAACCATCAGAACTATTCTAATGAAATGAATTAAGTTTAAATATTTCTAGGAAAATTTTCGTTTTTAAAGATGAGCGTATTTAAGAAGCTTAAGGAAAAGTTAACTCCCCCCAGAGCTAGATTAACAATAGAGTTGAAGAAACCATTCTTTGTTCTCGGAGATGCTATAGAGGGCGTAGTGCAATTAGAATCTCAAGAAGAATTTGATTGCACCGAAATAAGATGCGAGCTAGAATGCGTGGAACGAGTACGTAGAATAAGAAGAGTTTACGACGCGGCTCTTAAGAGGGATATTGAGCAGCAGGTTTGGGAGTCCGCAGTACTGTTCTCAGCAAGGCCTCAATTAGTTGGGGCAATGCATATTCCTGAGGGGTTTATCCAAAACTTTTCTTTCAAGATACCGATTCCGCCTAGTGCTCAGCCTTCTTTCAAGAGTTTAGATAGGGTTGTAGTCTGGAATCTCAAAGGGGTTGTTGCTGTAGAAGGCCGTCCGGACGCTACCAGTAAGACCATAGAGCTACAAGTTGCCCACCCCTCGCAAACCCCTCAACCTACGGTTTCGACAGTTACCTGTAAATATTGCGGGGCTGTTTACCCTGAAAACGAGGTTAAATGCCCCAACTGTGGAGCGCCCCGTATGATTTAGAAAACTCCCAAGCGCTTTTCAGCTTCTTCAATAAGCCTTAGGAAATATTCGCTACTAACATTTTCTCCATTACCTAATCCAGGACATGAAGGGTCGGTCTCAAAAATGTATTTGCTAGCGATTTTGCGCATGAGAAATGGATAGAACCTGCATACTAAGGGTCTATAAGAATATATTAGGCGTGTATTATGATCATCTAGGAAAAACATTTTCCTGAAACTAGCTTCATGGTATAAGGATATTTTTCCTCAATACTTTTATCAGCAAATCTTCTATTCTAAGTTTCGTTGCACTTGATATAATTTCACTATCTTTCTTAGTTAAAAGAATTCTTCTCTCAACTCTATCCGTGTTTCTACAACAGTTTCCGCAACGTATGCAATTGAACCTTACGTCTGGAGAAGAAATACTCGCTTCTTTCCTCAACGGATTGCTTCTGCCTTTTTGCATTCTATTATTGGATTTAACTCTATATTGTGATATTTAAGCTTGCAATTGTTTTTGTTAGAGAAGCTTTAAAAGTCTCCTTAAACCCCTTGTTTTTAACAAGGTGATAGCGGCTGAACGAATTTCAACTACTGGCATTGGTTGCTGCCGACACTGATAAGGGTGTTTCTAAAGAAGATATTAAGAAAAAGAGTCGAGTAAGCGAGAAAGAGTTTAAAGAACTTATTAAAAAAGGGTATTTGAAGCCAGTAAAAACAAGGAATAGGATGGTTAAATACCGAACTACTGAAGTTGGTAGAGAATACTGTATCCGGAAGGCTAATGACCTAAAGTTGATAAAATATTTTAAAGTTAAGCAAGTATCTGACGAAGTATTCCTTAGTGCCTTAAAATCGGCATACACTAGTCTTTTGAAAACGAGCCCCATAACACCCTACGTCAAGATATCTGATTTGAGAGTGAAGTTGATGAATGAATTGGGGATTAGTAGCGATGAATTCGATAGGAGGATCGTAGAGTTGAACAATAGTAACCCGTACAGTGTTCAGCTTCATGTTGGAAGTGGAGAGCCACGTGAAGGCGTAACCACCGCGAGAGGTGTTTATCATTATGTCATCATCAAATAAGTACCTCCCGCTAATGCTTGAAGCGAATCCGTTCCCACTGACCCCAGTTCCTACTAGGATATGGATATTGGGTGGAGAATCGAGAATTAATGCGCTTAAGAGAATTAGGGAGGAAATAGAATACTCTTTCAGACTTGAGGAGCCGAAGATAGAAATGCTTATCGGGGATGCTGGAAGTGGAAAGACTCATCTGGCACTTCATCTCCAATACTTGTTAAGCCAAGAGAAGCCAAGCCAGCCTTTCTCCTACCTTTCCACCATCCAGGATTCCGTTTACAGGCCTTCTCTAATATTCTTCGCTTTAAAGGTTGTCGAAGCCCTCGGTGGAGAAGCCTTTTTAAAGGATCTATCCTTGAGACTACATCAAGTTTTAATATCAAGAATGGCACCAGGGTTGCTTGACGAAGCTGTTTCAACAAGCATATTTTCAATCATATTGGGAAGGGGAAGAACTGTGAGTGAAATCCTAGATAGAGTTCTTACAGACTTCAGGTCCGTAGGCGAGCTTGTGGAAAAAGGTGTTTTAGACATAACCAAGCTTGTAAGAATCGAGCTCCAAGAACTTTCTCAAATCTTCGAAACAAGGTTCGAACCATATAAGGCTAGAAGGTTCACTGATCCGAGCTTGGCGAAATGGATACTTTGGTTACCACATCCATACTACGGCAGCTGGGGTATGAAGCATATTAATGACTATATGAGGGAATCTGACGATAACGCACTCAAGTTTTTGACGACGATTGTCAATCTTTCCAAAATCGTCAGCAATGCCCCCTTCGTAATAGTTGTGGATGAGGTGGAAACGCTTTCAGAAGACAATGTTGACGTTTTCTTCCATACTCTGAAAAGGATTGTTGACAGTGGCCCGGGAGGATTATTCATACTCTTGCTTCTAACACCCAGAATGTTCGAAGACTTGAAAAGCCAGAGGTTTAGAGTCGCACCCGCCATAGTTAGTAGAGTTTCTTCAGCGCCAATAAGCCTTGAGAAAATAAGCGTTGAAGAGGCTAAGGATATTGTTGACAAGTATGTGAGAGCCTTATACCTGGATAAGGATGGTGATGGCTATACGAGAATGTTTCCTGTAGATAGTGTAAAACTTTTATGGGCTAATTCCGGGGGTGAAATAAGGAGGCTGCTTTCTGAATGCTTTACGTGCATCGAGATACTTGCAGACAGGGTTAAAGAAGGCCCTAGTGAGCCGAGGTGGGTTGACACGGTGATAGCAATGGAGGCGATCGCTAAAATGGGCTTGCCAATCATGGAAGTGGTTGTACCAGTAGAGCCCGATAGCGATGTTAGGAACCAGATACTCGCTAGATTCTACAATATCGAAAAGCCTTCTGAAAGAAACATTGTAATTGAGCAAGCCATTACAACTCTAATAGAAACAGGATTAGGAAAAGAGAATCTTATTGGAAGGAAAAGGAAGAGGGAAGTAGACCTGGTTTTCACAGATACTACTGCCAGAGGAATTACGGTTGGAGTCATAATTAAGGCTTTGAAACCCCAAGAAGCACTCAGGATAGACAGTATTGAACCCTTGATAGACTTGGCTAAGAGCAGGAAACTAAATAAATTGATACTGCTCACAACGAGCCCTTTGGATCCTAATTCTCAAAATGCCCTAAAACAATTTGAAAACGTTAAAATAGTGTTTCTAGACGATAATAGGGTATCCACACTCATATACGTTTCTCAAATATTCAAAAACCTATCTAGGCCGGAGAGATTAACTCCCGAAACCTCGTTGGAAGTATTGCGGAAAATAAACCTCATAGGCTAATACTCGTTTCTTCTTTATCTCAGTTGGTGAACTTAGGATGCTTCAACTTTCTTTAGAGCTTTTTATTTTGTCCTCGTACAATTCCTTGATTACAGTATTAACCAATTCTTTTAACCTCTCCTCATTTACACCATATTTCATCGCTACTTTCCTAAGCCTCTTGATAACTGTTGGATGTGTTTGAAAAGCCTCCTGTCCTTTAGAAACCTCGATCGGAATAAGATTGAGAACGGAAAGCTTTACAAGAGCTTTCACGTAAGCCTCAGGATTAATGCCTGCTTTCAAAACAAAGGCATCGGCCTTTCTTTCAAAAACTCTAATTGCGAAATATAGCATTAGAAACCACAGTATGAATAAAGTGATATAGACTGTGATGATTACTAGCATTATTAATATATCAGATGCGTTAAAAGCTTGTTTCAGAATTTTCGAGAAATCTGCCATAAACCCATACGAATTACCAACCGTAAAAACGAATACTAGAGTAAAAACAATAACTATCGGCATATGATTATACTTTATATGGCCGATTTCATGGAGGATTACTGTGCTTAGTTCTTCGTCATCTAGATTTTTCTCAGCTGTCTCCGTCACAACCACTTTCCTCCTGAATAATCCGATAACCCCTGCATTTGCAACCGTCCCGTAGAACGTCCTAACCTTTATTATCGGAGGTGCTTTTTTCAAGCCTACTTTGGAAACCGCTTCCGAGAATATTCTCGACAACCTTTCATCCATGGTAATCGTTCCTTTTCTAGATGTTAAATCGATTATTAACGACATTCCTAAAAAACCAATTAAGAAACCGATGATTATGAAAAACTGTTGTAAAAACAAGGGCTGGATAAACTTAGATAGAGGATCATAAGCTAGAAAGTTTACTATTGTGATGATAAATATGAGAGACAAGGGTAGTAAGTTTGCAACCAATGAGAATTTTTTAACATCCTTCTCATATTCCAATATCTTCCTGAACGAAGGGATTTCTTTCAATATTGGTTTTAAGTATTTGCCATGCAGCCTCATCCAGATCAAAAGTAGAAAGGCGAAGGGAGCGAATAAAGTTAATGCAAAAACAAGTGCTGTAGCCCATATGAAGCTTACTCTCCATACCACTGAGACCGCTGAAGGCAATCCTAAAAGAGGTGGAGTTGACAGGAAAACTATGAAGAATCCCATGAGCAGTAAGGCTGCTGGAGCATAGTTAAAAATAATCATCAACTTGTTAACCTTCTTCGACGCAACTTGATATTCTTCCAGCCGACTAAGCTTTAAAACCTTCCTACTCCATAAGGCGATAAAAAAAGCACATAAAGATGGGACTGCAAATAAAACTGTTATAGAAAGAATTAGAGCCCAGACGGTTATTTCTACTTTTTTAACCGCTATCAATAGCTGTTTGTTCTCATATATGTAAACTTCCGTAAGATTATGCACGACTTGTAGCGACGAGGGGTATTCTATTGTAATTATAACTGGTTTAGCCAAATGGGGCAGTATCTCCGTTAAATCGTATATGAGTAGAAACTCATCGCTATCGCTCCAGCTTATGGAGAATGTTATAAGGTAACTGTCATCGGAAAGCTTTTCAGCTTTTCT
>JAWCDE010000006.1:0-61820 GCA_038861395.1 Thermoproteota archaeon
CGTTCCCGGTTAAACGCGTAGACCATGCTTACTATAAAACGTTTAGTGGTGAGAAAGGAACACTTAAGCAGGACGGGGAGCTCCCGATCTCGCTCGAGGAACTTGAAGTTGAAGTGATCAATTTGGTGCCTGTTGAAGATTGTAAAGCGGTTATAGGGTTGAAAGAATATTTGCTTCCACGTTTCCCTGTAAAAGTCTTTAGGTTGCCGGATGGAAAAGCCCTAGTTGAAAGCCCGGTCTCAGGCACGCTGCTATACTATGTTGATGGCGCTTTCAGCGAGTCTGAAGTTAGAGAAGGCTCCTTAATAGAAGTATAGGCTTCACACTCTTTTCTTAACACGTGTTTCTCAATGCCTAAAGACATGTTTATTGAAAATATGTGAGGCTAACAATTAGTCCAATGAGGCTTGTGGAATATACTAACTTTTGGGTAAGAGGATGATGAGCTTGAGTAATCAAGTATCTTGACAGCGTGATTAGCGTTAAGTGAGCGCTTATTTTCCTCTACACTACTTTTCTGAGTACTGAGATTTACACCCCGGTATGGATGAGATTGAAAAGGGAAATGGGTGATGAGAACGTTGGAAGGAGTAACAGAATCATCATTATAAAGTTTAATTACTGTGCTGTTTCATGATTAACGAAGCTTGAATAGTCGGATGATCATGATTGCTACTTCGCCCGTTATGTTTGAATACCACTATCAAGTTGAGAATCCACGGTTAGCGCGTAAAGGCGGCGGTTCAAATGGCTAGGTGTGAGGTGTGCGGTTCAGAAGTAGTCTTGCCTTTCGTCTGCTCCTACTGCAATGGCACTTTCTGCTCCAACCATAGGCTCCCCGAGGCACATAACTGTCAGATGCTGCACTTAGCTAGGGCTCCAAAACCAATGTATAGTGAGGCTCCGCCGGTTCAGCCCGTGAGAAAGCTTAGAGCCGAAGGAATCACAAGTAAGACTGAGGTTACGCACCTTTTGGCCGCGTGGATTGTTCTAAGCCTTTGCTTTTCCATCAGATACTTTTTCAGAGCCAGTTCTATACTGCCATTGTTGCTCGTCATCTACCTCTGTGTTGTTGGAACAGGATTCGTATTTCACGAGCTGGCGCATAAGTTTACTGCACAGAGATACGGCTACTGGTCTGAATTCAGGCTTTGGCCCCAGGGACTGGCGATAACTTTTCTCTCTTCCCTGCTTACGCTGGGGTCGCTCATCTTTGCTGTCCCTGGTGCGACATATGTGGTACCGCGTCACTATTCTTTAGAGTGGTCCAAGGCATCTGAAGAAAGACGGATGGGGTTAATATCTTTAGCAGGCCCTTTGTCTAACGTTGCTTGGGCCACCGTATTCTTTTTCTTAAACAGGTTAAGCGGCTTGCTTGGTTTGATTGGCAGTATTGGTTTTCAAGTAAACCTTTGGCTTGCAGCTTTCAACATGATTCCATTGGCAGGTTTAGATGGTAGAAAAGTTTTAGCGTGGAACATTGTTGCATGGGTGATTGTGGCAATTCCGCTCTGGGTTATAGAGGTATTCTTAATGCTTTTTTAAGTGGACGTGTTCTTTGTAACCTTCTACCAGCTTTTTCTTTAAAAGTCTGAAATAGGTGTTGAACGAATAGGATGATCCAGTTTAGAAGGGTCATGGGAAGGGTCTGCTCCGGGTTTTCAGCTTGCTTACGTCAGGCTTCCGGCTTAAGATACGGTTGGAGTAATGGAGGTCACAGTAATAAACTTCTAGCCCCGAATATGATACACGTAATTGAATCGCCCATTAGCTTTAGACTAGCTGCTGGATGAAAAATGAGGGAGAAAATTTCGTCAACTCAATTCTCTTACCGAATTTGAGCTCTAAGTTGCCAGTCGATTCCTGCGAACAAAACTCGTGTTAATGCGGAAAGGGTTAAAACTTATATACGTACACGTATACGTATACTTATGAGCTCGCGTACGATTCCAGTAAGGCTGAGGGCGGAGGAGCTTAGGCAGGTTGATGCTCTGGTTGAGCTCGGTATTTTCGATTCGAGGAGTAGGGCTTTGAGGGAACTGATTAAGCTTGGAATAGAGGGTCTCGACGAGGTTTCAGAGGTTGCCTCAGCCCTGAGGAAACTTTTTGAGCTTGAGAAGAAAGAGGGCAGTATACCGGTAAAGCTTCCCGGCGCGTTGAAGCAGTTGCTCAGTGAAAGGGAGAGGTTTCCATGAGTTACGTGGATACGAGCATAATCGTTGCGGCGTTAGATCCTGAAGACCCGTTGCAAAAATCCGCCAGCACGATTCTTAAAAACGAGGAAGATAAGATTGTTTCAGAGCTCGTTTTACTAGAGTTAGCCAGCGTTTTAAGCAGGAGAATATCGCTAATCGAGTTTAAAGAGAAGCTGAAAATAAGGGAGGAATTGATTGTACCAACGTTGCTTCTATACTTACTCAAAAGATTTGGGTTGAAATACGAGAAGGCTGATGGCCGGGTTAAGGTTCCTGGGTTTGACAGCTTATACCTGCCGATGGCAACAGCCATAAACCTTTCTAGAAGGCTGAGGCTGAAGGCTCTTGATCTGCTGCATATTGCTTACATAAGGCTCTTTAAAGAAAGAGGGAGAGCGTTAAACACCCTAATAACTGCGGATGAGGATTTCAGTAGTATTAGTGATGAGGAAAAATCCTCCCTAGGAATAAAAATAAGGCTCCTGAAGAGAAAAACATTTTAGGCATTGAATTAGAGAGGTAGGCCAAGGACATCTTTTAATTCTCTAACGAAATATCCTTCTTCGATTATTTTTTCCTTTCCTGAAATCTTCTTAGCCACTATTCCGTATTTTTTCTCGTCAATCTTTATCAGGCTGCTCTTCTCGATCAGCTGGAGTATTGTTTTCTTGGCTTCTTCATAGGAGAGTTCTTTCCACTTTGCCTCTATTAAGAGCCCCTTCCTATCTCTGGAGGAGTATGCAATTAGGTCTATTTCCTCCTCCCCGTGTTGCCATCTTCCAACAATGTCGGCATCTATTCCTATTCTTCCAGATTTTATTTCTGAGACGATGTATTCCCTTGAGATTTTTTCGAAGACTCTTCCCAGATAAGCGTTGAAGTCCTCAACCATATTGCTCCAAACCTTCTCATCTAGACCTAATTCCAAGGAGGTCTTATTCGGGTTTACGAATCTGAACCAGAATTCGAAAAACGGGTCAGTGATAACGTATCTTGATTTCTTCTTCTCAACCAAGATTGGTTGCTCTCTTGATATTAGGTCTAGTTTCTCCAGGGAGCTTAAGTATGTCGTCAGGTTCTCCCTCCTTATTTTGGTGAAATCCGATATTTCGCTTAAATAGCATTTTCCGAGGGATATTGCTGTAAGTATATCCATGTACCTGTTTGGCGTTCTTAATTCTTCGAGCAGCAGATACTCGGGTTCATCGTGTAGTGCCCCATCTTTGCTTAGGATTAGTTTAATTATGTTTTCTTCAGGAGCCTTGTCCTCATCGATCTTCTCGAGGTAAGCAGGTGTTCCTCCGAAGGCTGCGTAAACCTTAATCAGATCCTCCGGAGAATATTTTGGAAACCATTCTCTCAAGTCTTGGAACTTCAATGGCCTTATGTTTAACGTAAGCGTCCTCCTGCCGTAGAGTGGAGCATCGCCACTCAGCGCGATTTTCCTTATAGCGCCTATAGAAGAACCTGAGAGCACGAGTATTCCCCTTTGCCTAGAGAACTTCTCATCCCAGAACTTTTGAATGAGAGAAATAGCGCCCTCTACCTCAGCCAGCCTTTGAAACTCGTCGACCACTATCACTATCTTCTCTTCAGCTTTCTTCGAAAGATATTCGAGGAAAGACCTAAAATCGTGAAACCTAAATCCTTTGAAGAAATCGTCTTCCACCGTTTTGGAGAATTCGCTCAGAACGACTTCCTCACTTCCCCTGGGGACGTAAAAGTAGAGCCCGTTCTTCTCTTTTAAAAACTCCAGAAGAAGCCTTGTTTTACCTATCCTCCTTCTGCCGTAGACTATGATTAGGCTTGCTTTCTCACTTGTGTAGATCCTTTTCAAAACGGAGAGTTCTTCTCTTCTATCAACAAATTTTACAATCATGATTGTAACAATCGTGATTGTAATTATATAAAGGTTACTGATGTAAAACCGCTTGGCTAAATGTCCAAAAAACAGTTTTAAAATAATCGTATTGAGGTAGTCCTCACCGCACTCTGGGTTGCAGAGGACTATACAACAATTTTAAAACAAAGTTTAAATAATACTTTAAAACTATTATTATTGTGAATGAGAAGATCACTTCTCTAAAAATTAATCCAGAGCTCTGGAAGAAGGTGAAAATGCTTGCGGTAAAAAGGGGTGTTACCCTTAAAAGTCTAATTGAAGAACTGCTCGTTTTAGAAGTCGAGGGGGAAGAGTTATCGTTAGTCGAAGCAGGTGTTTCAACACAGCTTTTAGAGGCCCTGGAAGAGAGGAGTAAGAAGGGGATGTTGCCTTTCACAATCGAATCGAGAAAGAGTGCGGTAGAGCTTGTTAAGGAAGGCCGTGGAGAATAGGATCGAGTTGAAAACTTCAAGCTGTTATGTCGATACTAGCCTTATCATAGCTAGATACAAGCCGTCGGATATCCTATATGAGGATTCGAATGCATTTTTCAAGAGCAATTTTGATTTCATAATATCTCCAATTACTCTCGTCGAGCTGCATTGTGTTTTATCCAGAGTAAGAAGCGAGCTTAATGTCCCGATGGACGCCGAGCCTCTTATAGATACGCTTGTAGCATTTATAATTAAGGATTGTAAACTTCTGTCCAAGGGCTATTATGTGAAAAAGAGCTTCTCCCAGGAGTGTAGGATGAGTTTAGAGTATTACGTAGCAACCAGATTTGCTGAGCAACTAGGCCTCAGGACATTAGACATGCTACACCTTTCCTATGCATGGATTTTGAAGAAATCGTTTGGCGTAGAATTATTTGTCACCGGAGACGAGGAAATATTGGAGAAGGCGGAAGACATAAAGAAGAGCCTGGGGATAAAAGTTTCACATCCTAAACAATTGGTACGAACATAAGAAAGCTCGTTGAAGGCTATACCGTCACCTATTAGTCGATGACTAGTTAGGCTCGAGTTCTGTAACGTACCCTAGTTGTTCCCGATACTGTTTTTACACAGTAGGTAAATGATTGAAAGCCATTAGCTCTACTGAGATTGATCTTGAGCACCCATAGTAGAGAAAGATCATACGGTATCATACATACTTAAAAACTCCTTCAACGTTTTAATAATCAAAATTTGAGCATGTGTCAGGTTACTTTTAGGGTTGTTGCTGAGCAGGGCCTCAGGTTTCAAAGTTTTTCAGGCTTCGCCGTCAGAGGCGTTTTCTTCGATTTCTTAAAAAGCGTTAACGAAGAGCTTGCTTTAAGACTGCATTCTCAGAAGGGTTTGGCACCATACTCTGTCACTCCAGTAGAGGCCCTACGTGGCAACTACTCTTCCTACATATACAACATTTTCAACGGTCCTTTGCAAGCACAGTTTAGAATATCTATCCTCGAGCAGGATTTGATGAATGTTTTTACTCAGGCCCTTCTCTCAACAGGCTCGCCGAGTATCAGACTTATTGATGCTCATATTCCCATTGTTGAGATTCTGGTGAGCCAGCAGAGCTTCGAGAAGATCATGGAAGAGGCTAAACCGGTTAGAAGGTTTGAAGTATTCTTTAGAACGCCCTGCTACTTTAGGCAGAGCCTCCCGCGCAATCCTCCAAATCCTGTTTTGAAGGCTGTTAAACCGCCTTACAGGGCTGTCCCGCTTCCAGACATTTACCTGATGTTTAGGAATCTAATCAGGCTTTGGAAAAGGTTTTCCGGAATGTCTTTCGAATATGGCGAATACGCGAATTGGATTGGATGGGGCGGCATCGCTTTAGCTGGTTTCCCCTACGGTATTAGGACAGTTAGAGTGTATGAGCATCCTACCTCCAATAAATGGGCCATGGGTTTCGTGGGGAGGGTAAGATTCTCCATTCCGAAAGACATGTTTTCAGAAAAGTTTTCAAGGTTTACGGATGCGTTAATGAGGTTTGCAGAGTATTCTAACATTGGGGGGAATAGGACGGCTGGTTTCGGAGTAGTCAAATACCTGCCTAAATACCAGTAACAAGCGGTAAACTAAAACAATAAGTACATCTTTAACATTCAGATTCATTGTAAATGGTTGAGAGAAGCGCGGATTGGATCGACCAGGCTGAGGGCGATTTAGAGCATGCAAAAAACGATTTGAAATCAGGTTTTTATGAATGGGCATGCTTCTCAGCGCAACAGTCTGCTGAGAAGGCTGTGAAAGCAGTTCTCCAAAAGCTTGGGGCAGAGGCCTGGGGACATTCTGTGTATGATCTTCTTATTCATTTGAGCGATAAAATTCATGTAAACGAGGCTCTGCTGGACCATGCTCTTGAACTAGATAAAGCATATATCCCGACAAGGTATCCGAATGCTCACCCCTCTTCATCACCTAGGAGAAGATACACGAAAGGCGAGGCCGAGAGGATGATTGATTATGCGGAGGAAATATTCGAATTCTGTAAGAGTATTCTTTCCAAGGCTTAGCCTAGAAGAAGTCGTGAAAGAGATAGAAAGGCGTATTTACCTATTTTCTGAAAGGCTTGCATTGAAGAAGGTAGTTCTCTTTGGCTCCTATGCTAAGAAAAGGTATACCGTGGGAAGCGATATAGATCTCCTTGTAGTTTTCGATGATTCAAATTGTGCTAAGGATGAAGTATATAAAACCCTAAGGAGGAGCATTAAGCTTCCGAGGCTTGAACTACATATCTTATCGGTGAAGGAGTATGCTATGGTTGAAAACTCAAAATGGATTAAAACCATAAACGAGGAGGGTATTAAAATACTCTAGGTTGTTAAACTATCCTATGCCTCCTTGAGCTTCTCCTTCCTCTACGTCGGTAAAGACTATTCCGTGGCATCAAATAGTTTGTGATGAAGAGCATCCTTGTTACATAGTCGGGATTTTTAATGCCCATTATATCTCTTAGAAAATAGTTGCAGAAAAATTCGAAATTAGACATAACCCATCAGATATCGAGTATTCAGAATAAACATATAACGTTTTCGACCAAGACGACTAGGATTTAATAAACCAATATTCGAATAGAGCGTCTTCAAATTATTATTTCTTGGGAATTCTCCAGCGTTCAGAATAATGGGTTCTCTAAAGGAAATAATTAAACAGTCTTCATCAACTCCAAGAAGCATCCAACTCTCCCTTATTCGAATGTCTTATTTTTAGGCAGGCTTTTTAACGGTTCATTGAAAACCAGCTTAACAATTTTAAGCTCAAGCACTCCGTAGTGGACTTCTATTAGGTTTCTCTGCAAACCCTGTTTAAGCTCTCTGCTATAATTCCTCCACCAGCTTCCGGTTAAGAAGAAGCATTTGAATTCGGCTTCAAAAATTTTCGGTACGAACCCTATTGTCTTCTCAGGAGCACTGTATCCAAAACCGCTTAATGCGAGGAGTAGAGACGATGATGATTTCGATTTCTCCAGATGCTGCTCGGATTGGTTCTCTACACATTTCGCAAGACAGGCTTATACTCAAACTCGTCTCGATCAGAAGATAGGGGTGATCGACGTCCACTTAGTCAAAGATATTATGAGAAGCCACATGTTGGGGAAAGAATTTACTCCAGCCAAAGGATCCATGAGGGATATTTGTATGCATGCAGGCCCTATCACAAGGCCTTCGCAAACAGCATCCTCTTACATTGGGCAGCTTTTTGAAAAAGTACCGATCCACTGGTTCACAGCTACTTCAACACCTTGCATAAGCATTTACAAGCCTGTTTTCATGGAATCAGGTTTGCCTGATTTAAAACTGACCCCGGAAAAACTTTACGATGTGAAATCAATCTGGTGGACCCATGAGAGGCTTAACAGGAGAATGATAGGCTCCTTTAAAGAATATTTCCCAAAGATACGTAAACAAATAGAGACAGTAGAGGCCAATTTCCATCCTAGAGCAGAAGAACTGAGATCCAGCTTTTTGAATGGAGAAGTATCGATGGAGGATTTAAGGAATTTAACCAACCGGGCTTTTGCAAAATCATTAGAGATAGAAATTACTTTGATTGACGAAGTTAAACCTAAACCTTCAAACCCTGTTTTTTACCTATATTGGAGAAAGATGAATTCTGAGGCAAAAATACAGCTGTAATAATCCTTATCAGCCATTTTTATCGATTTTATCCATGTTCACCATATTCAGTCTTTAACAATACTCTTATAAAATTGCAATACTTTAAAGATGTTTGTATGCATGAGTGGGCTCTAGCAGAATCCGTAATAAAAACAGTCTTGAAGATTGCTGAAGAGAATAGTATTGACAGGATTACTGAAGTTAAGATAAGGGTTGGCGAAATGCAACAGTTAGAGCATGAGGTTTTTAAATCAGCACTTCTACATTTGAAGCCTGATGAGCTTAAGGATACTGAGTTTATTGTAGAGGTTTCAGGGACTAAGCTGAGATGCAAGGTTTGTAACCATAAGTGGCTTTTCCAAAAGGAGAAATTTGAAGAAGGCGTTTTAGAGGCGATACATTTCCTCCCAGAGGTTTCACACGCTTACATCAGGTGCCCCATGTGCAGAAGCCCGGATTTCGAAATTGTTGAAGGACGTGGAATATGGGTTGAAAGCGTGAGGGGGGTAAGGGACGATGATCGACCCTAGGGTTAATATCATTCATGATAGGATAAGCAGCATCGGTAGAATTATTGCTGTAACTGGCGGAAAGGGCGGGGTTGGTAAAAGCCTATTGGCTTCAACGCTCGCCCTCATGCTCGCTAGAAAAGGTTTCAAGACGGGGCTTTTTGACCTTGATTTCACAAGTCCTTCCACGCATTTGATACTTGGTGTTAAAGATGTACAGCCAGTTGAGGATAAGGGTATTCTTCCTCCTCTCATACACGGCTTAAAATACATGTCTGTAATCTACTATTCCGGAGGCAGGGCTACTCCACTTCGAGGTTTTGATGTTTCAAATGCTTTGATAGAGCTTTTTTCAGTCACCAATTGGGGCGAGCTAGATTATCTTATTATAGATACCCCTCCTGGAATTGGGGATGTTCTACTCGACATTATTCGTCTAATAAAGGCGGCGGATTTCCTAGTAGTTACAACATCCTCTAAACTGGCTTTTGAAACTGTTAGTAAGCTAATAACCCTCTTGAATAGCTTGAACACTCCGATAATCGGAATTATTGAGAATATGAAAACGGACGAGTCGGATTATGTTCAGCAGAAATCTAGGGAATTTAACGTTAAGTTTTTAGGAGGGGTACCTTATGATCCCGATGTTGAGAAAAACTTGGGGAATGTAGATGGGCTTCTAAAAACCGTTTTTGCCAAAAACATTTGGGAAAAGCTTGAATTCTTAACTAGGAGGTAGATGTGCAATATGATGGTTGAAAGCTTTACGTTACTGCCTCAAGAAGTACTCTGCTGTGTTCATCAATCTTATTTAAATCTTCAACAATGTAAACGTTGTCATTAGTATCTATAATTACTATTTTTTCTCCGGATCTTCTCAAATTTCTCCTTCCTCGAGTTCTAAATTCCCTTATTCCCCTATCTGTCTCTACTTGCCATACGAATTCGTCTCCGCTTGTTTCTAATTTCCTCACTCGTCTTATCTTAGGCATGAAATAAAGTTTGTCTAAGAGTTCTTCTAGCACTTCTCTAGATTCCCCTTCTATTTTCCGGTAATCCTCAAGTATGCCTATTTCATTACCCTGGGCATCGGTAAATATGAGGAAATACGGATAGCTTATTGGAAACGGTTTCCTAGGTATTACTTCAAAAAACTCCTCATCGTTAAGTATCTTAACAGTATTAGGCTTATCGCCCTTTAATATTCTTACCTTCTTAGCGTCGATAATCCATATTTTACTTAAGAAGTCTTCAAGCAACGGCAACTTGTTTCTCAGCCTCCATAAACTGTGCTTTGTATATTTTAGCGTATAATCCGTCTCGTTTTAAAAGCTCCTCGTGAGTACCCTCTTCAACAACCCTACCCTTATCCATTACTATTATCTTATCTGATCTCTGAAGAGTAGAAAGCCTGTGTGCGATTACGATTGTAGTTCTCTCTTTAGATATGTTGTCTAAAGCCTGCTGTATCTGTTTTTCAGCCAGCGTATCTACGGAAGACGTTGCCTCATCCATTATAAGTATCTTTGGCTCAAGTATTATCGCTCTCGCTATTGCGACCCTCTGTCTTTCTCCTCCGGAAAGCCTTGAGCCTCTTTCTCCAACAGGAGAATCATACGCTAATGGAAGGCTCATTATTGTTTCATGAATATTCGCTGCTTTGGCAGCAGCTATCACCTTCTTCAAATCCACTTTTTCAAGACCGTAGGCTATGTTAAATAATACTGAATTATCGAAGAGGAAAGGATCTTGCGCAACTATCCCTATGCTTTTTCTCAACCTTTCCAATTTGATTTTACGAATATCCACACCATCTATTAGAATCCTGCCCTCATTAGCGTCATAGAATCGGAGAAGCAGTTTAGTTAAAGTAGTTTTACCCGAGCCGCTCTGTCCAACTATTCCAATCATTTCACCCTTTCTTATTTCTAAGTTTATGTTTTTCAAAACAGGAATAAAAGGCTCATAGCCGAATGTAACGTTTTCAAACTTTATATTCCCCATTATTTCAAAGTCTTTAGCATCGGGATCATCTTTAATCATAGGGTCAATCATTAGGATTTCCAGTATTCTTTCCCCGGATGTTATTGCCTGCTGAAGAGGCTCCGCGAGGTTTGTCACTGTTTGAATCGGACCGTAAAACATCCACATATAGCTTACGAAAGCGACGAGTGTGCCAGGGGATATGTCTCCATTGATAACGTGTAATCCGCCAACATACCATACGATAGCGGCGCCAGCAGAGCTTACGAATCCGAGAATCGGGAAGAATCCTAAGTGTAGTTTAGTTATGTCGATGTTTGCCTTCACTACCTCATTCATCCTTTCTATAAATCTGACAGACTCTCCTTTTTCTTTAGCAAAAGATTTAACGACTGATATGCCAGGTATTGTGTCTACAAGAAGAGAGCTGACGTCTGCCCACTTTCTCCAAGCCTTGTGGTAGACTAGTCTAGCCTTTGACCTGAATTTCGGTAACCCAATGATTATTAAGGGGAAGGGAAGTAGTGCGAAGAATGAAAGACGGTAATCCATGGTAAATATTATGATGCCTATTCCAATTATCAAAAGGACATTGATCAGCAAGCTCGGTATCCCCCAGACTAGGAACCATTGAACTCTCCCAATATCGTCAGTGATTCTTGAAATAACTCTGCCAGTACTCATCTTATCGTAAAAAGACATTGAAAGACTCTGTAAATGTGCGTAGAGGTCTTTTCTCATGCTATAAACTAATTTCTGGCTTAGTAATGAAAGAGAATAGTTTTGGATAACTCCAAGCAAAGTATTTGTCGCATAGATGGATATCAATAGAATAGTCAGGTTTAAGAGGGTGCTCTCTTGTTTTTGAGTCGCTATCTGGTCTATAAGCGTCTTCAAGAGGGAAGGAGGCACCAGGCTCAGCGCAGTCATTAGGACTGATAATGCTAGTCCTATCGTAACCAGATACCAGTGTGGCTTAAGATAAGACATTAGCCAGATTATTGCGTTCTTTTTGCTCTTTTCGTTGTTTTCCATACGAAGCCTAAATTCTATTTCCTTAGGGTCTTTGTATTGAATAAGCGCGTTTATCACGCCCGCGATATGCCTGAATTCTCCTATTCTATCTCTTGAAAACCTTGCTATCGAGGTTTCTTTACCTTCGATAACCAGGATGAGTTCACTGTTTCCAAGGTAATCGTTAAAAATCGCTTGCGTAATCGTATCGAGATCTATATCCCCGATTTCTTCCCTGTCTTTAACATAAATCTTCAATACTCTCTCACTAGTAACTATCAAGAAGTATTCTGAATATTCACCTTTCTCGTTTAAATCGCCTTTTGCAATCGATAAAACCATCTCTTCAGGTTTAAGCGTTTTTTCAATTAACCTTCTGTCTTTTTCCTCTAGCCCTTCTAACATCTTCGAGCTTTCGCTACTCACTTGTTAAGAGCTTTCTTCGAGCAAGACTGTTTATTTAATTTTTATGTTCTACGTTGCCTCGATTGTGATTTAATTCCCATCGACGAGCTGGATCCTCCTAGAAGCTATTGGAAACTACATAAAGCATTAGTTGCTTAAACACCTAGATTAGTTTTAGAAACGTGGAAAAGCTGGTAGCGAATCATTTTTAGAGTTGAGCGTTACATAAAGTTTTGAAACCGTCTCTTTTAATAAAGAAAGAGACTACTGGGCATTTCGCCAGACACGCTCCGTATTCGCATCTTAAGCATAATCGGCCATCTATCATAGGCATGCCTGAAACCAGTTTTACAGCACCCACTGGACAATTATCTACACAGGAACCACAGCCTTTACACAACAATGATTTCGCAACCAGACCGGAGATTTTATTTAGAATAAGTTTGACATTTTTTTCCTCAAAGAAATCGACTGTCACCATGCTTCCCGAAATACGAGCCTTAAACATGCCGCCGAAGACGGTAAGCGAGTCATTTCCTAAAATGGTTTCACCTAGTGACGGAGCTACATGAGCCAAAACCTCAATCGGAATATCAGTATTGAAAGAAATAGTTGCATAGTTTTCCCTGCGGTCAATTGAAACTGCTTTGAGAAGCATTCGGCTCGAAGCGTTTTCATTACCGCCTTCTAAGCCGAGTTCTTTAATAAACCTCAATATTTTTCCAGGTGGTTTCAACCATCTCCAGAGGTGAAGGGAAACCCATTCTCTATGAAGGTTTCTTTCAGAAACCCATTTACACAAGCTACTCTCCCAGTCCTGCCACAGGTCGGGATACAATTTCTCTACGATTTTGAACTCGGCTATTCTGCACGCTGGGCACATGAAGCAGCCGATTCTATCTAAACCCTTGAAGTAGAGCGGGTTTACTAGATCGATCTTATTGTTCATCATAAGGTATAGCCATACTTGAAGCATAGACCAGTCGTTTATCGGGCTAGCTACTAGAGCAGATTTTATCCAGTAGTTTCTCCAGACATTCTGGGACCTTGCTCTCTCAGGGGATTCCCGTCTTCTCTGGCCGACTAAGGAGAGCACCTCACCCTGAGATAAGAATGCTCTGGAAGTCGGTATCAGCTTGCAGACCTTACAGCACCACCTATAGTCTCTTGCAGGCGGTCCGAACGATTCGAAATAATCCCAGAAGGCTCTTCCAGCGTCTGCAACCATTAGTTTTAAGCCTAGCCTCGAGGAAACATCCTCAACATTCTTAACGGTCTCAGGCATTTCTAAGCCTGTGTTGTTGAAGAATAGCACTGGCTCAATCTCCGATTTCAACGCTATCAAGAGAAGAGCGAGACTGTCTTTCCCACCCGAGTATGATACTATTACCGGTCTATGAAACCTCTGTTTAAGATGTATGAGGAACCTGCATGCTCTAGAGCCTTCTTTCGTCAAGTAATGCTCATTAGCCTCTAAAACATCCTTCAGAGAAGACCTGCAACCCTCTGCCCTATCGATTTTCTTCCAAACCCTGTTAACAATTAATCCTTTAGAAGTTGATTCGCCAAGCCCAATCACGTTACCATTAGAATCTACGAGAGGAAAGAAGACTCCGGGGATCGTTTGAAAACTTTTTTCACTTAAAACGGTGCCTTCGCTCAAACCACTGCCGTTAATCCTCACGCCAATACTCTTGTTTTCCCAAAGCCTAAGGCACCCTTCAGCAAGAGGCTTAAAACGCCAAGAGAGAGTGTAAAAGTCGAAGAACATCCTGCCGATTGAGACACCATCCTGAATAATCTCATAGGCCTGATCGAGAAAATGGAGACTTACCAAAACAGTCTGATGACCATTTATAACAACCGAGTTCGTAACATCTTCTCCGTAACAATTGACTATAGCTTCCCTTATTATCTCAAAATCCCCCTGGAAAGCGGGGCGCGGATCCGTGTAAGGAGGAAGCGGGATTTCCTTTGCACTAGACCCGCAGCTGTTGCATTTCTCCCTCAAGAGCGGAACGTTACACTCTCTGCACCAAAACAGATTCGTCCGCATTATTCTTTACCATTCAATAATCCAAGCCGTTTAAACCTTTAAATAACGTTTCTCTAAATGTTTTAACAATGCCACATATTGACGAAGTAAGGATTCTACAGAAAAGGGCTAAAGCTTTTTTCACAAGAGCCCTGGAAAGTTTGAAGTCTGAGGAGTATGATTTAGCAGCCTTCCTATCGGAACAGGCGGTACAACTCTACCTTAAATCATTACTATTGGAAAAAAATAGGTGATTATCCTAGAACACATTCAATACTAACCCTTTATCAATTATTAAAAAATGCCTGAATGCAAAAACCTCGCAGATCTCCTCGAAGAAAAGAGAACTCAATTGGGACTGTTAGAGGATGCATATATAGCCTCCAGATACTTGGTGAAAGAATACGCTAAGGAAGATGCTGAAATTCTTGTAAACATTGCGAAGGAGGTTTTGGAGCTTGGAGGCCTACTTTGACATTCTTATTAGTAGAGCTGAAATGGTTAAAAACTGGAGGAAACATGCAATGTATATAGCAAAAGCAGCAAGGTCTTTTCTACCGAATTCTAAAATCTACGTTTTCGGAAGCGTTGTTAAGGGCGAGTACACTGGTGGAAGCGACGTCGACGTTTTGATAGTTTCAAAAGAAGTCCCGAGAAGCAATTTAGAAAGGGTGAAAATAAGGATGATGATAGAAGAATTTGCGAGTCTCCCACCATACCACCCGTTTGAATTCCATATTGTAGATGAGGAAGAGGGGAAATGGTATTTCTCTAAAATTAAAGAAATGGTAGAGTTTTAGAATAGGCGTTTCATTCTTTGGTCTTAATTACGAGGATGACAACTATTGCGAACTCGACGATTGAGGAAATTAGAAAACCAATTATACCCACCGTTTCTGAAAGAACAATTTCTAAAAGGTATTTTATGAGGCTAGGCGTTACAGCAAGTAAAATACTCAAAAGAAATAAGCGAAGGAATATTTCGGAAATAATTAGACGTATACCAGTGAAGGCTTTTCCAAGGTTTTTAATTACTTGCCTTGTTGAAAAAGTTATAGCAGAAAATACGGCGGGGACGTTGCCTATTCCGCTGTATAATAATATGGTTATAGGGAAGTTTGGAATCATGATTGAAATAAGTGTAAAAATAACAACTATGATAAGGTAGTATGTAAATGAGAGAAAAACCTTGGAAAACAGTAGCGTGCTTTTCCTAATGGGTAAGCTTACAACATAGGAGTAAGCATTTTCCTCCAAGGTAATTAATAAAGGCGGTAAAAGTATTGTAAAAAGTAAAATTACAGATGAGAAGAGCATTCCTAATATTTCAAGAGAAAAGCCCTCCCCCATTTTCGAAAAATTATAGAGTATTAATCCGATTAGGATTGTGAAACCAAGCGGCATCAATAGTATGGTACTAATGTCGAGCGGGGAGCCGAGGATTATCTTAAGATCCTTTTTAACTATTCCCAGCCACGGTTTACTAGGCTTAATGCATATCTCTTTCATTTTCCTCCTGAAGAACCCGGAAGCTGTCCTGAAGTACCCGATATTGCCAATTGTTTTAACAAACCACTTAATCGATATCGCGGCCAGTGTTAAATAGGCAAATGATGAAAACAAAGATGCAAGTGTAGAGAGACTCCATGAATTGATGGAGGTCGTGTATGAAGCTAAGAATCCGAAGGATAGCGGGTATAAAACGGTCAATAGTGGCGAGTCCCTACCTAAAGTAAAAACATATTTTAATACTGTGGAGGCGAGGTTTACTATGGAATACGAGAGTATAAATGAAATAGACCATAATACCGTGCAAATTATTCTCAACACTGATGTCCCCTTGGTAAGTACTTTAAAATAGAAGTATGATGCGAAAAGGGTAGCTATGCTTATTCCAAAGACCTCTGCTGTTACAACGCTCAGTAAAACTAAAAAAGCACCTAGAATAGAGCCGTATAAGATACCATAAGTAATGGGGATTGTTATTGTTGCAACGACCAATGGAACGTCGAACATTCTAATAAAAGTCATTAAAAGGATTTTCGAAACCTCCTTTCTGGACAGCGGTAGAGTTATTAGAAACTCAGATATTCTGGAGGAGATGAAATTAACGATTTCCCATATCCCATTAATTATGAAAAGAAACATAATCAAGCAAAGCATATTTGAAACATAGTATACGGAAACTAAAACGCCCGTTTCAGAATGAAGACCTATAGCGACCACTATTTCAATAAAGTTAAGAAATATTATGAAAAATGCTTGAAAAAGCTTAGGTATAGTCGTTAAATTCTTTGGCGGTTTTTTAAAAACGTTTTTTACCTCTATACCCTGAGGAAGAGCCTCGCCTTTACGCATAGGAAACGCTGATTGAACCGCTATTTCATGGTATATTCTCCTAGATATTTCCCAGAGCTCCGACGTGTTTCTATGTTCTCCCATCCAGCAAGGGAAACGATTAGAATTTCTTTATAAAGATATAGCAAGTGCTTAATAACCGGCAATAATTAAAAACATAGTTGAAAACAGCTACTTAACTCTTATCAAAAACAGTAATGCTATCAAGAATTCAGCTATTGAAACAATTATTAAGCCGGCCATGCTTAGAAGACCAGATTGTGCAAATAGCATGACCGTAGCGTAAGTTATTAATGGCATCATCGTAATCAGGAAGAAAAGGATTGCTGCAAGAATATAATAAATTATTTTGAAATACATGATTCCGGATGAAAGCTTTTGCACAAGAGTCTTTGAAATGAAAATCGTCTCAATTATTATTGAAGCGATGGCAGAAAACGTTAAAGCACCATTAAGAACTATGAAAACCGGCAAGAGATAGGGTGCAATTACTGCAAATAGAAGAATCATTGTTAATAGGGAGATGAAATAGACGATTGAGGTCAAGAGTATCTTGGCAATGATCATCGTTTTTCTTTTTAGAGGCAGGCTTCCAGTGTAGGAGTATGCAACGTTCTCAATGCTTAAAAGCGCAGGAGGAAGGATTAAAATCATTAACAAGGATATTGCTGGAAAAATCATCAGGCTGAATGGTATAGACTCGATTAGAATTGTGCTTTGGTTTAAGTTTATTGAGTGCAGTACAGAGCTTAAGGAGATGGTGAGAATAACGGTTTGTATAATCGGCATCATGAGCATAGTGAAATAGGATGGTGATCTCGAGGCTATTCTAAGATCCTTTTTAACTATTCCCAGCCACGGTTCTTCAAGCTTTATGAAGACTTTCCCAGCAGCTACCCTGGCACCTGCAGCAGTGCTTCCAAGACCTATACCGACTACTTTTTCCATAAGCCATTTGGAAGAGTATGCGGCTAGAGCAAAATAGATTAGTGAAAAGGAGATTGATAAGATGGTGATGTTAGGATTATAGGTTTGAAATGTTGCTAATGAGGCTAGGAAGCCTAGTGAAAAAGGGTAGAGAGATGCAAGCGCATAGGGAATGCTTTGCGCAAGGGATTTCACAAACTCGGCTATGTATGTTGTAAGGCTTAAAGTCATGTATATGAGAAACATTGGGACAACCCATACTGCCATGTAGAAAAACCTTGTTAAAATCCCTAATTTAGATCCCCCGCCGCCTCGAACCACCTTGTTGTAAAACGAGAGAGCTAATGCGATAGAAATTGTCAATGCGAAAACCTCCGTGATAATTACGCTTAATAATACTATTAGGGCTCCGAGGATAGAACCGTATGAAAGCCCGTAGGCTACGGGTATTATTAATACTGCTGCTATAAGCGGGATATCGAAAATCCTTATGAAGCACATCGCTAGGATTTTTGAAACATCTTTTCTCGAAAGCGGAAGCGGGATAAGAATATCTGCAACCCTGGAAGAGACGAAAGAAGTCGTAACTTGTATACCCATGAAAGCTATTAAAAATAGAATTGAGACTAGTAGTGTTGAAACACTGCATACAGCAGCCAACTCTACGTCGACTTTAAAAGAAGCCCTGAAGAAAAACGTAAAGCCACTCATAAATCCGATGAAAAGAGCCATCATGACCTTGTTTAAGGCTACGTTAGATTCAACATTTTTAGCAAGCAACCTGATATTTTTCTCAGCGTCCTTCGGTGATTGAGGTAATACTCCTCCAGTGCGGAGGGAGGAAAATGATTGGAAAACTATCTCTATGTAAACTCTCTTCGATATTCTCCATAGTTCAGAAACGCTTAGCAAAGCTATGCCTCCAGAGCTTTAATTATCTCTTGAACACCAGCCTCTTGTTCAGTCACCTTTAAGAAGATTTCTTCTAAAGAGCCTTCTGCACTCTTAACAATTTTACGGAGGCCTTCAACAGTACCCTCGCCAACCATCCTCCCCCTATGTATTATCCCAACTCTGGTACAGAGTCTCTCAGCAACCTCCATGATATGCGTTGAAAATATTACCGCACCCCCTTTCTTCGCATGAAATACGATTAATTCCTTAAGTATCTTAGAGGAGAACGCATCTAAGCCGATTAACGGCTCGTCGAGAATGAGAAGCTGCGGCTCATGCAGTAGTGCAGCCACCACCGCAACCTTCTGCTTATTTCCTTTGGATAATGCCGCTATAGGGGTGTCGAAATATTCCCCTAGTTGGAATGCTGAAACGAGTTTTTCGAGACGCGTATTAACAGTATTCTCATCTAGACGCCTTACGGATGCAACGAATTCCAAGAATTCCCTCGGGGTCAGAGAATCCATTAGAATTACTTCTTCAGGAACATACCCTATCATGCTTTTCACAGCAACTTCTTCGGAAATAGGCTTGCCGAAAACTTCGATTCTTCCTGAGGCAGGTTGCACCAAACCTATGATAGTCTTGAGAGTACTTGTTTTACCTGCTCCATTAGGCCCTAATAGGCCGTATATTTCTCCAGGATTAACCATGAATGAAATGTTGTCGACTGCTATGAATGACCCGTATTTGACTGTAAGCCCTTGGATAAGCAGTGGAGGGGCTGTTGTTCCATTCGGCAATTTTAATCTATATGTCAATAATACTTTTTTTAAATCTTACTTTGTCTAATCTAATTGACGCTCGTCTAACTCTTTTTACTCGTAATTTCAGGAGCAATACCGAACTGTAGCTCATACAGTTTAGCGTACGCACCCTTCTTTGAGAGGAGCTCTTCGTGAGTACCCTCTTCAACTATCTTACCGTTTTCTAGGAAGACTATTCTGTTAGCAAGCCTGACTGTTGAAAGCCTGTGTGCGACGATTATACACGTCCTCCCCTTCATAAGCCTCGTCATTGCTTCTTGGAGAAGGGACTCAGTATATGAGTCTAAGCTGCTGGTTGCTTCGTCCAGTATGAGTATCTTCGGGTTCCTCAACATGGCTCTTGCAAAGCTTATCAATTGCCTCTGCCCCACTGAGAGGTTTCCTCCCCCGATAGATATTACTGTATCATACTTCTGCGGCAAACTCTCTATGAGCTCGTTTAAACCGAGCTCTGAAACAACCTTCTCAACTTCTTCATCAGAGGCCTCAGGGTTACCTAGCCTTATGTTCTCCAAAACAGTTTCGTTGAAGAGCACGGGCTCTTGAGGCACTATCGCCATCTGTTTCCTAAGCGATTGAAAACTGAATTCCTTAACGTTGTATCCGTCTATTAATACTTCTCCGGATTTTGGATCATAGAGCCTCATTATCAGATTGGTTAATGTTGTTTTCCCAGCACCGGTAGGTCCGACTATCGCAACTATTTCGCCTGGCTCGACTTTTAAGTTTAGACCTTGGAAAACAGGGTTGCCGTCGTAATCGAAATATATATTTCTAAGTTCTATTCTACCCGATTTTATCTCTATCCACTTTGCTTCAGTAGACTCCTTGACAACGGGTTTTATTTGAAGAAACAGGTACACTCTTTCAGCAGCCGCCAATGCCGCCTGTAGAGTGCTGTAAAAGGTTGTCAATGTGATTATCGGCCTGTAGAACATCTCAGCATACCCGAAGAAGGCGATTAATACTCCAATGCTTATCTCCCGGGATGCGACTAGACTACCACCGTAGAGTATCAGTATAACGTAAGAGAGGGCTCTAACAGCGTCAAGTGAGGGCTGAATCATTGCGAAAACAATCCTCGCCTTAATGTTTGCCCTCATTGTTTCTGAGCTGAGCCTGTCGAAGGATACGGTGTCTATGCTTCTCCTCTCGACGAACGATTGTGAGACCCTTGAGCCTGAGACGCTCTGCTCAACGCTACTAGTCAATTCGCTAAGTTTCTCCCGGGTAAGCCTGTAAGCCTGTCTCGTTTTTCTAGCGAGATAGCTGGATAAGAGTAGCATCAAGGGAATTATTGAAGCAGTGGCAAGGCTCAACCCTAGATGCATGTTAAGCATCATGTAGAGAGAGCCTAATAGTGTCAAGGAGTTTATGAGCACCTCTATCGTGCCGGATGTGGTTACGTCTCCGATAGAATTTATATCGTTAACTATGAGCGATATCATTTTTCCAGTTCTCTCAATATTCATGTAAGCAACATCCATATCCTCCATATGTTTGAAGACAGTACTCCTCATATTGTATAGGAGTTTTTGATTTAAACTTCCAGATAGAACACCTCTCAAAAACCCCAGAAACCACCCTCCGGCAGCAATTAAAACGAGGATTAAAACATACCTACCTACAGCACCCACATCTCCACGTGTTATGCCTTCGTCAATAAGAAGCTTACTTACGTAGGGGCTGACCACATTCACTAAGAGTGAAACTAATGCAATTAATGCCAGTAAGACGACTCTATTCTTCATCGGATATAGCCAACGGAGGAGCCATGAGACAAGTACCCTAGTAGCTACTTCCTTAGGCTTCCCCTCAGCCCCAGCAGCATGATGGAAGTGCCAAGCCATCTTACTTAGCCACCTCCTGAGCAGCATACTGAGTCAGATACAGCCGAGCGTATGCTCCCCCCTTCCTCATGAGCTCTTCGTGAGCCCCGTCTTCAACAACCCTGCCGTTTTCCACCACTATTATTCTTTCAGCAAGCTTAAGCGTGGATAGTCTCTGGGTTATGATGAATACAGTCTTATCCTTGACTAATTCTTTAAGGGACTCATATATTTCTCTCTCAGTCTCGGAGTCTACGCTTGAAGTGGAGTCGTCCAGTATGAGTATTGAAGGATTAACTAGAAGGGCTCTGGCTATTGCTATTCTCTGCCTCTGACCGCCTGAAAGCGTTACACCTCTTTCACCCACTACTGTATCATACCCATTTGGGAGGCTAATTACGTAGTCATGTATTCGGGCAATCTTCGCAACCCTTTCAATCTCCTCTAAAGTAGCGTTTGGCTTACCGTAGGCAATGTTCTCCCTTATTGAAGTTGGGAAGAGAAATACGTCTTGATGCACTATGCCGATGTTTCTTCTAAGCGAGCTTATCTTAACATCCCTTATGTCAACCCCGTCTATGAGTATACGGCCCTCCTGAGGATCGTAGAACCGGGGTATCAGCTTCACTATCGTACTCTTACCAGAACCTGTTGCCCCCACTATAGCAACTTTTTCACCCGGCTTTACTTCGAAGCTTAGCCCCTTGAGAATAGGCTTATCTTCATATCCAAAAGTCACGTTTTCAAAACGTACTTCTCCCTTAACTTTCCCCAAATCTATCGCGTTAGGCTTCTCCTTAACCTCAGGCTCAGTATCTAAGACTTCAAATATTCTCCTTGCGGAAATCATCGCCTCCACATACCTAGAGAGGATGAAGCCTATTGACATTATGGGCCAGACGAGCATGCCTAGGTACATAGTGAAAGTAACCAATTGGCCTAAAGTTATACCACCAGCTATGACTTGAATACCTCCGTACCAGTATAATACTGCAGAGCCCGCTCCAACTATTAGCCCTAGTGAGGGCCAGGTTATTGAGCTTAGAAGAGTTATTCTCATCCCTATGTTATAAATTTCCACGTTTTTTCTATCGAATTTTTTAAACATCTCGTTTTCAACCCCCAGCGCCTTCAAAACCTTAAATCCGGAGACTCCTTCTTGAATGATTGTGCTCATTCCACTTATCTCAATCCAATTCTTCTCGAACAAGGGTCTCACAAAGCGGTTAAAAAATAGAGACACTAGTAATATGAAGGGAGTTATTGCGAGAGTGATGAGTGCAAGCCTTAGATTGGTTACTAAGAGTATTACCGCTACAGTTACGAATGTGGATAATGAAGCTATAAGGTTTGGGATTGCAAAGCCAAGCATTCCTCCGATGTTCTCAGTGTCTCTAGAAACTCGGCTTATGATTTGGCCAGTGTCAATCCTATCGTAAAAACTATAGGATAAGTCCTGCAAATGTTTGTATATGCTGACTCTTATCCTGTAAACAACTTTCTGAGACATTAATCCGCTCAAGTACTCCCTAACAAATGAAACTGCTCCAGAGGACAGTGTCAAAAGTATTATGGCCGTTGCGTAAACCCATAATTCTGAAGAAGATTTTAAGACGGCGATGTCCACAACTCTTCCAGCTATTACCGGACTAATAATGTTTAGAAGAGTACCTATTATAATCAGTATCAAAACTCCGCACAATAGTTTTCTCTCTCGTGCAACATAACTCATGATTCTTCGAAACAAGTGTTTTGAACTACTCGGCATCTGAACAGCAAATAGGGAATTGTTTATTTGTTTTATGCTTTGTGTTTTTGTTCCCACCAGTACTAGTTCTAGCGAAAATGTTGATTACACTTCTGAAAAGACCCTTTCAAATATATCAAAAAAGATTTATTTTTTATGGCGGTTTAATATGTATTTCCATCAGCTAAAAACTGGAATATAAACCGGCAATATTTTAAAAGATTCTGTAAAAAATGCTTTGAAAATATTTTGAAAACAATTCTGAAAGAAAGCAATTTATTGTAGAGGATAAGAGATAAGCCGGGGGGAGGGGGGAAGGGTGGAGGAGGTCAACCTCCTCGCTTCTCTGCATAAAAAATTTGCGGGATTGATGCAGGAGGGTACTGGCCTCCCCACCTTAAAACACGATTTTATAAAGAATTTTGGATCGATTAATTTTTACATTATTCCAGTAGATGACAATGGAAATATTATAGCTGAAGGCACCGCTATGGAAGACGGGTTTACAGTCTACGTGCATAATTACACGGGTTTTTTCAGAAAATCGGTAGAGGGAAGAATTCATGAAGGTAAAAACCCTATTCCAGTAAAGGTCTGGAGGGTTGTTGACAACCTTACAGGCGACTGGGTGGAGCAGGAATACGTAATCGTCTTAATTACTCAGAACTATTTTGGAGCGGGGCTGGTTAAAGTGAAGCCGGATAAGCCGGTTATGAATATTCAAGTTAAGATCCGGGTTAGTAATAAAGTGCACAGTTACGTTCGTGAAGAATCGTTAAAGCCTCCAGTTTCACCACCAGGAGAACCATATCCGCCGATTAAGAGTGGCATTGTTGAAGAGGAAGTTAGCAGGATTAGGAAGTATCTTGCTATGCTGGGTAACGAGAGGAGATGTGGCTTAATCTCTGAAGAAGCTTACAATAGGCTTAGGCAAAGACTTGAATCAATGCTTGACGAAATATTGTTTGAAGAATGGGTTGCAAGCAGTAAGGAGGAATTGGAGAATCCTGGTGAAGAAGCTATTATTCAACAGCAAATTGGAAAATAAGAACAGTAAGTTTTTAGTAATAACCTCTTCCATTCCTAGCTTTACTACTAATACGCAATAGGGAAGGCCTGTTTCACTTCCAAACATGCTTATTCATATGAGAGGAGCTTTTAAAGCTGTGTTGAAAACTTTTAAACCGGTCATCCATCTACATTAAGAGTTAGGTTTGAATTATAGAGAAGCATTAAGGAAGAGTGTTCACTTAATTCTTTCATTGATACTATTATTACCATTTATGCTAAGTCGTTTTGGGATAGATGTGAATACTGCAGTCTTCTACTCCATCCTGAGCATATTCTCTCTGACTTGGAATGCAGTGCAGATTAAAAAGCCTCTTCTACGAAGCGAGGTTAAAAAATTCATGAGGGAAAACAGGGAGAAGTTTTTCAGAGAGATTAAAAACTTCCTTCCTTTGAAAAGCCAGGTTACAAGTCACGTGTTGGATAAGATTGATGAGAAGATTAGGGGGATCGAAGAACTCGTGGATAGTCAGTTGTCAGCTATGGAGAGAGATTATGAGAAGAGAGGGGGATACATAGGTTTAACCTACGGGGTACTGGGTGTGACAATATCCTACTTCCTTTTCGGAAGAAGTTCTTTTTACGGAGTGCTTTCTCTAGCTACTGTTGACCTTCTAGCTACGATAGTGGGAGGATTAGCAGGAGTTCATAAACTACCTTTTACTGATAAGTCTTTTGAAGGAAGTTTTTCTGGAGCAGCATTGTTCTTCATAGTCATTGTCCTAATCGGGGTATCGCCGTTGAACGCTTTTATTCTTACGCTTATCGCTGCACTCGTCGAAGCTTACGCTATTGAAGATAATTTGTTTCTGCCCCTTTTTGTTTCCCTCGCGGCAACGTTCATAGTTTAAAATTTTCCTTAAACCATTCTATTGTAAGCTCTATTACTTTATCTTCCCACTCTCTCCGATTAAAAGTATGATCCGCACCCTCTATTATGACGATTTTCTTAGGCTCGCCAGCCCCATCGTACAACATTCTCGCGTGCTCAACCGGGACCACGCTGTCTTGAGAACCATGTATTATGAGCATCGGCCTAGGGGAAATCCTCGCACAACTGTTAATTATATCGTGTTTTAAAGCGTCTTCAAAAAACATTCTCCCAATTCTATAACCACTCGGAAGATCTACGTAACCCTTTTCAATCTGGCTTAAATCTGCTCCAAACGAGTCCCTGAGACTTGATAAGAGTCTGAGGTATGCAGGCGAAGACCATGTGCAAACCGCTTTTACGATAGGGTTCTGTGCAGCCGTCAGTATAGAGACCACTCCTCCAAGGCTCAGGCCAACTAGACCCATCTTCTCTCGGATGATCTCCATCCTACTCGCCAGGAAGTTTAATACAGCATTGAGGTCACTAACCTCTGAGGAAATCGTCATTTCCTCAAACTCCCCGTCGCTTTCTCCAGAGCCCCTGAAATCGAACCTTACTGCTACGAATCCTTCCTTGCTCATTTTCCTAGCGGCACGTACGAACAATCTATGGGTTTCAATCTTATTACCAGTAAAACCGTGAGAAAAGACCACTGCCGGCGCCGGCGTCTCGTCAGGGATATGGATTACGGTAGATATTCTTTCCCCCATGTTCTTTACGAATACGTGTATCTCTTCCATGGGTTGTGTAGCTAAAGTCCGCAATATAAATAGTTGTTTAAAACTACTCGAACTCTATTGTTGCAGGAGGCTTATCCGTAATATCGTAGAGCACTCTAGTGACTCCATGTACTTCCTTCAGTATTCTGTTTCTCAGTTTCTCAAGACGGTGCCAGTCTAGTTTAACGTACTTAGCTGACATAGCGTCATCAGACTCGACTATTCTCAGCGCAATAATGTAGCCGTATTTCCTCGAGGAGTCCTCACCCACACCCGTAGCCTTTCCCTCCAAAAGCACTGGGAAGGCTTGAAAACACTCGATGTCTGCAAGCTCCTCATCAACTATGAGTGTTGCACTCTTGATTATTGAAAGCTTCTCCTCATCAATTTCTCCCAGGATCCTAATAGATAAGCCTGGCCCTGGAAATGGCCTGCGGTTAACTATCTCATCCGGTAGCCCAAGCTCCTTAGCCACAAGCCTAACCTGATTCTTATACAGTTCTTTCAGAGGCTCAACTATTTTAAAACCATACTTCTCCAAGGGGTTTATACCTATTTGCTCTAGAACATTGTGCTGAGTCTTAACCCCGCCAGCAGTCTCAACTATGTCCGCAGCTATAGTGCCCTGCAGGACTACGCTCGCCCCTAGTTCTCTCGCAATCTTCGAGAAGGTTCTGTAGAAGGTTTCTCTGAATGCTTTCCTCTTCTCCTCAGCATCCTTAATGCCCCTTAAGGATGCCAGAAACTCTTTCTCAACATCGTAAACCTTCACGTCGATACCGATTCTACTGAAGATTTTGCAAACCTTCTCCGACTCCCCTATTCTCATGAAACCGTCTTCGAGGAATATTGCTTTCAAACCCTCCCCCAATGCTTTAAAGCCTAAGACCGCGGTTACGGAGCTGTCGACGCCACCGGAGAGAGCAACAATCGCCGTATTGCGTCTCACTTCATTCTTAATAAAGGCTATTTTCTCTTCGATGAATTTTTTGGAATCGAATCGAATCATGCAGTTTGCTGATAATAGCCTTATTTAAACCTTTTAAAGAAGACATGATTGATTTCTCGTCAGGCAATATTTCTGAAAAATCACAGTCTTCTTTCTTCAAAAATCTTTGAGAAACCTATTTTCAGGATTGGCGGCAACCCTATGAAATCGGTTACTGTGTAGAAGAATCTGAATAACAGCGATATTGATACGCCTTGAGGAAGGGGGGTGCCAAATATTTGGAGCAGAGCTGCTAAAACGCCTTCTTGCACACCTAAGCCAGCGAGCGTAAGCGGCAAATATGTGAAGCTTGAAACAAGCGAATGTATGAAGAGGAATAAGATGGGAGGCAGCTCAACTCCAACCGATAGTGAGAAGAAATAGAGAGCTGCCGAATCACATACGCATGTTGAAAGCATCGCTAGGAATACTGGGATGAGAGATGTCTTCGCCTTAGCACCCTCCCTCTGGAAATTCTCAAACCTGGTTGTATAAGAGTCTAGGAACTTGCTTAGCCTCTTAAACCTCCTGAACTTGAGCAATAGCTTCCTAGGCTTATCTGACCAGAGCAATATTGCGAACGAAATTGCGCTCGCAGCGAGGATGAGAGCACTTGCGACTACAATCCATTGAACACCCGAAATCGATTCCACCGGACCGATAAGGTAGATTACTGATAATACTGCTAACAGAGCCCTTATAATAAAATCAGCCATCCCAGATACTATTGTGGCGACGAGGCATGCTTCGAAAGGCGTATTACTGAGAATACCCATTACGAACGGTGTTATGAAGTATCCGGCGCGTCCAGGAGTTACATCGCTAGCCAACTGGCCTGCAAAGTTTGCTTGAAAACAGCTTAGAAAACCAACCTTGTATTTTAGGGATGACATGATGAAGAAAAACGATGAAGCTATCATCATTGAGGCAGCGATGATCAGTAAGGATGCTATTATGACATATTTGAGATCTGCCTTAGACATTATTTCAAGAACCCTTTCAGTATCGGCTTGCTGCAGCAGGATTACGATTATCACTATCCCGAGCAATAGTTGGATTACCGTTAAGAAAACCCTCTTAGTTATCTTCAGATTCAACTCGATGATTTTTCAATAGGTTAACTGCTTTTGACAACACTTTCTTTTTCCTCATTGAGCTCATCAAGTATTTTTTCAAACCTTCCCTTAAGCCTGTCATATGCTTCCTCCGACAATACTCCACTGTCTCTCTCCTCCTTTATTAATGCTAAGAAAACTCTAACCCTGGCGATCTCCTCTTCTATAACGTTGACTTCAACCGGTGGGGAAGGGAAGTGGACAACTGGTCGGCGCTGATATTCTTCCTCCGCCTCAGGAAGTGAAAGCGATGAGAAAAGGTCAGCGGGGGGAGAGATCGACGCTTCTAAGAAGGCGGATTCGGACGGTGTAGACTCCTCCGGTCTCGATAATGGTTGGAATAGTTCGGCCGGAGGAGTGACTTTTTCAACAGGCTGTTCAACCGTCGTCTCCACTTTTTGAGGAGTCTTTTTCTGCGAAAGGAAGGAGAGTTTCCCACTCGTGAAGGGTTGGAGTTTGCTAACTACAATACCCGCTATGGAAAACCCCCAAGTAGCAAAGTAGCCAACATCGTATTGGGGGATAGTGAAGCCTAGTTGAGGAGGAAACATAGACACGATTGTCACAATAACCATTCCAAGTATTCCTATTGCTCCAGAACGCATAGGGTAGAAGCCGAGGATCCCTGCAACAATCAAGGCTGCGAAAGAAGCCATCAGCATAGCCTCGTAGAGCAAAAAGTTCATCGGCTGCTGCGTGTCAACCATAATTGTTTCAACCAGTTGCCTAACTGTGAGGAAAAAGGTCTTCTCACTGACTTGGCCGGAAGGCAATGTAAAATGGCCGAAAGGGAGTAGGAAAACCGCTACTAAAATCATCAAGCCGAACACTACGCCAAGGATCCTATCCAGATCCATCTGTGTATTATGCCTACGCACAAGCATATATTAAGTTTCTTTAGTAAAATATTAACGAACTACTGGAACCCAATAACCTTTATTCATGCTGAAACACTCCTATTACATACTGCTCCGAGCGAAGAACTGCAAAAAAGAAAATGGGGGTAAACAGCACCCTATATGTTATCTTGGTGGTGGAGGAGGGGAAGCATATGTCTCTTTAGGAGCAGGTTTTCTTCTTCTTAAAATAAGGGCTGCAGCTATGGCCACGAACACTACTATGATGGCTATGTATATCCACAATGGTATGCCGACGCTGAGTGTTGATACGGGTGTCTGGTGCCTATTGCCTGCTCTGTCTACTGCCTCAACATAGTACTGCACGTTTGTGAAGGGTGCTTGGGACGGTATTGTTCCCACGTATCTCCCGGCTTGGAGTGTCATGGCTACTTCCGTCCATGATGCACCTCCGTTGGTCGAGTAGTATAGGGTAACTTCTTCAACCCCTGAGAGCTCGTCTGAAACCGTGCAGGTTACTGTTATCTGCTCTCCGAATGCTGGGCTTGCGGGTGCTGAAAGGTCTGAGACCGTTGGCGGAGTCGTGTCTACGGCGAGTGTGAAGCTGCCGCTCCATGTTTCCGTATTATCCAGGTTGTCTACTGCCTCTATGCTCCAAGTGTGAGACCCTTCTGAGAGGCTTACTGTCTTAGAGTACTCGCCTACACCGCTCATATTGCCTTGAGAAACACCGTCGACGGTTAGCCTAACCTCCTTCACGCCCGAGCCCGTATCCTCAACTCTAACGGTGAACCTTACAGACGTTGAGCCCAATATTAAGATCCCAGTCGGCGAAGCGCCGCTTATCATCGGGGGAGCCTCGTCTAGAACGATGTTGATCGCCTTTTCAGCCTCGTTATTGTCAGCCCTATCTATACTGTAGTATCCTATGATGTGTAAGCCGTCTGAGAGTGTTGAGAGAGTAAAGCCTGCGGCATAAATGTTCCAAGAGCCTCCGTCGATCCTGTATCTTGTTTCCTTGACTCCGCTCGCATCGTCTGTTGCTGAGAGCTCGAACACTGTGGATCCTGATACGAAGGTCGTTACACCGCTGAAATACTTTGGAGAACCTATGGTCAGCGTTGTAGTAGGAGGAGTTGTGTCAGGTATCACATTTACTGTTGCAATGCCGGAGGCTAAGCCTGTTGCTGATGCTGTCAGAGTATGTGTTCCACCCCTTATGTCATAGTAGTCCACTCTGACACTGCTTGAGCCTGCTGGAATAGTTACGCTAGTTATCTTAGTCGTGGTTCCAAACTGTATGAACTCTCCGTCTGGGGATGTTGTTGAAAGGCTTACGAGTATGTTTGAAGCATGTGTAGTTTCGTAATCATTGGCATCTCTTAGAGTGATGTTTAGATAGGAGTAGGTTACTCCAGCAGCCATAGTGAAGCTTGAAGGCGTTATTATGAGTTTTGCAGGAGGTCCGGCTTTAACGTCGAAAGCATTGCTCTCCCCGGATTTGCCTGCGCTGCTGGTAATGATCTTAACATTCTTAGCCACCTTCTTTATGACAATATTTCCAGTCCACTTGCCGTTTACGAAGGCACCTGTCACAGTAGGGTAGATAGTGCCAGTAGTATCTGACAGAGAATTAGTACCAGTGTAGTCAGTCTTAACGTTACCGTAAGCATCGTAGGCAGTTATTGTTATTGAGAAAGGTACAGCAACCTGCTTGGGAGATACAATCGGATCAAAGGCGAAGCAGTCTAATGGGCCTGGCGTAACCGTCAATTCCTTAGTGTCATCACCATAGTTCATCACAGGAATAAGAAAACCGCCACTCCACTTCCAATACATATAGTCGTCTGTCCAAACCTGAATGTTCCACGTCCCAGTCTTATCATCGTAATAGTAGAAATCCACATGGTCTGATCCGTCGGGTATCGTCAACTTTGTTATCGACGCCCCATCCTGAGTTAGAGAAAACTTCTTGTTGGCGGAGGTTGAGGACGAGCTTAAATCAACCTCTAATGCTCCACGCGTCACAGCCTCATTATTTTGAGTCTTCCTGTAAACAGTCATCTTAACCCAGCTCCCAGCCTCAACACTACTGCTTGAAAGTCTAAGCTCTAAGTGGGGAGGATAATACCTAACCTCAAGATATGGATGTACAGTTTTCTCGACATATTCTTTAGAACGGAATTGGCAGATGAAGTTGGTGGGCGAATCCTCAGTATGGTCTTTCAGCCTCCAGCCGTAATTTGGATCATAGCCAGCAGAATCTTTAGACGTAAACTTCTTAACTGAAGAGGTTACAAGAAAATTAAGCCATACGCCACTGGAAGTGCCTGTTGTTGAAGAAGTTACATAGGTAGATACAGAAGGCTGGCTATTCCATGTAATTCCACCCTCAGTCCAAGAGTTGGCAACACGGTGGCATTCTACTATCCTGCTTGAACTCGGAGCAGCATTCATAAATATGCTAAGAACAGCCGAATCTATAACTGAACCAGGAGGGATTATGCTTAAATCAAAACGTATGAAGCTTCGCACATTATAATTATTATGACTCCTAACCAGAATATAGTCAAATGACCCATAGTTATCAGCCGGCTTATATTCATAAACAAAAGCATCAGCAGAAGGATAGAAAATTTGCGTGTGAAGAGTTACACCGTCGCCAGTTACCCTCGTAGCAACATACGGCAATGTTGAGCATACTGTTATGATTGTTAAAATTATTGAAAATATTTTCTCTCTATTCAACGATATTCAGCTCATTATGTTTATTTTTTCACTTGCATATAAACTTTTTAAAAATAAATTTTTAAGAAGAAAAATAAAATAGCCCTTGATTTACTTTTAAAATTTAAAAAGTTTTAAAAATCCTTAAAGAACACAAAAAAGAAGAGCATTGTCTATTATCTCTTCAATTTATTATTTTCCCCTTTAGGACTGTCATACGGACCTTGAAGTCTTCTCCAACCGCAACCAGATCAGCATCTTTTCCCTCCTCTATGCTTCCCTTGCGTTCGTGGATGCCAAGAAGCTTAGCTGGATTGAAGGAGGCTGTTTTAGCTATCGAGCTTGGGGGGAGTCCAGTGTAGTCTAGGAAGCGCTTGGCTAACTCATTCATGCCTGCTGACGTTCCAATGAGTCTGCCGTCTATGAATCTCGCTGTCCCACCTATGGATACGAAGTCCATGCCGTCGTAAACATACTTACCGTCTGGCAACCCCGTGGATCTCACTCCGTCGCTTATTAAGATAATTCTGTCATCACCCAGAACGTTTACTGTGAACCTGATCATGGAGGGGTGAATATGGACGCCGTCAGATATTATTTGTACAGTCACGTCTTTAGATTCGAATATAGCTAGAGGAGGTCCTGGAGCCCTGTGGTGAATAGAAGGCATTGCGTTGAAAAGATGGGTAACGTGTTTAACACCCATACTTATGGCTTTGAGAGTCTGTTCGTAATCCGCTAAGGAGTGGCCAAAGGAGACAATAACTCCTTTTTCTAACAGGAGTTTAATCACTTCTTCAGAGCCCTCGAGCTCAGGCGCTATCGTCATTATCCTAAGCCAACCTTTACACTTATCCATTATACTAGACAGAACACTTAGAGAAGGATTGCATATTGAAGAATTGTGAATACCTCCCTTTCTATGCCTTGAAATGAAAGGACCCTCTAGATGAAATCCTAGGAAACATGCTCCATCCAAGCCTTTTGAAACTCTTTTCAAAACGGCATCTAGATGCTTATTCTCTTGCCCAGGCTTGTAGAAGGTTGTTGCGAGAAAGCCCGTTACTCCATGCTTAGCACATGTTTTAGATATTATGTTGATTGCTTCCTCATCTTCATCAAGAATATCAGCACCCCCTGCTCCATGTATGTGAATATCTATGAACCCGGGGAAAAGCATATCCCCCTCCATTTCAATCTTCTCAACACCATTAGCTGTTAATGATTTACCTATCTTCTTAATCTTACCGTTTTGGATTAAAACATCCGCAAAAGTTTCCCCCCAAGGATTAACTATTCTAGCGTTTTTTATCAGCATGATAATCGCCGTTTCAAAAAACTCTTATTATTAAATTTTCCGGTAACAGATAACCTCATAATGCTACAGTAGTTTTTTAGCTCTTTCAGCCAATTTCGCACGTTTCCACTCTACGTCTTTCGGCAGAGTTAGGGAAGTGGCTGTTAGAACGAAAGCAAATATTGACCATGTTATTGTTATTATCATCACCATACCCCATTCTAATCCCACTGTGTCGGCTAAGTAACCTGTTATTAAAGGTGCAAAGCCAGATCCAACGTTTTCGACGAAAACCTGTATTGAGTGTGTAGTGCTTCTGACTTCAGGAAGAGAAATATCTTGCAAAGATGCTGCTACAGCAGGACCAGCCATAGGAATAAAGAAGCCTGTTAAGGCTGCAAATAAGACGAATACTTCTAATCCACTCTTAACCAAAATCGTCATGTCGAAAAAGACCAGGCCCACGGCCACCGATAATCCTGCAAAGATAGCCCTCCCCCTTAACGTCCTCCTAAATGCCCAGTCGCTTACCATGCCCGCAACCACATTACCGATCACCATTGTCAGAAGCGCAACGAGCATAACGATAATTTGGAACTCATCGTTAAAACCCCTAACGTCAGTCATATAGGCGAAGAACCAGTAGGTTATTATTTGCCACGGGAAGACTCCGAAGAACCCCTGGATGAAGAGAAGAGCCATCGACCTTCTCTTAAGCACTTCGATTAAAGATTCTCTCCTGAACGTATCTCTCAATTTTTCTCTTACAGCAGTAAGCTCAGGCTCCGTAGACCCCCTAGGCTTATCCTTCAATGTTGAAAGTATTAAAACAGCCAATAGTAGGCCAGGTACCCCGGTTATCAGGAATGCGCTACGCCAACCAAGAGAACCACCTATAATGGCTCCGATAAGAGTCCCTATAAGAGCTCCAAGCGCTCCTGAAGTATTCAAGACTCCGAGCGCAGTGGATCTTTTCTCCGGAGGAAAATTATCACCGATGAACGAGAGAATACCGCTCGTTGCCTCGTTATCGATTCCTGTTAATGCTCTAGTGAAAGCTAGCTCAAAATAGCTTGTTGAAAAAGTGGAAAGAACTGTTGTACTACCCCAGATAGCACTTGCAAGTGCTGCTAGGGGAGGCCGGGCATATCGGTCGAAAAGATAACCCCACAGGGGCATGAATACCACAGCGACTATTGAGGCACCTGTCTGTATAGCACCTAGCTGAGTATATGTAAGTAGGAACTCGTCCCTTATTGAAGTTAACAGCGGTGAGATCAGGAACTTGTCAGCATTATGAAGCACCATAAACAGGAAGAATACGAAGACAGCATACCAGGCTCCACGCGGTATTTTGTAAGCTCGATTCTCAGTCATATTAAACCCTCCTCTCTTTTAAGTCCCTCCAGCTGATTAGTGTAAAACCCAGTTCCTCGACGATTTTTACCGCTTCTTTTGATGTAACTAATTTGTAGTCCAAAAACCGCTCCATGCAGCTTGGCGTTATTGCCTTCATCTCTTCATCGTAAAGACCGAGGTGGACTATTAATTGAGTTAAAGTACCTGGCTCTATGCTTTTCAAAGTATTTCTAAACCATGCTATTCTCTCATGCAAATCAGATCCAAACGTAGAGTCGAATAAATTATCCAAGACCGGAATACCTGATTCTAATACTTTCTCTACGATTCCTCTTGAAATCTCTGAATTTTCTACTGCTTCTTCAAGTGCTTCCATAATCGGCTTAGTTAGCATTGGAATCAAATCGTTATTCAATGCAGTTCTAAGATACGCCTCCAGAAAATCAGGTCTTAATAAAACGACTCCCATATGCGTATCTAGATGTGAAGGTTTTAAGCCGAATTTGAAAATTCTCCTAACCTGGGCCTCAAGCTCAGCATCAACATCGTTTTTAGACGCCTTAGCCACGTCAAACGCATCTTTGTGAAAATATCCCTGATTATCTATTAGAGTCGAATCTTCGCTTCTGAGGCTCAGAGGGCCCCACCTGTATAGCTTCCACTCACTCGTCAGTGTTGAATGCACACCATAATCGTAGTGAGGATTGTTCTTGAAAAACTCGACTGCTTCAAGAACCCATGGGCAGGGCATCATTATGCTACAGCTTGAAACAATGCCCTCTTTAAAACCTAGAAAAGTAGCCGTATTCTCAGAATGGCACATGCCAACGTCATCTGCATGAATGATTAGCAGTTTATCCTTCGGGTCAAAATTATTCATCAGCACCATAATTTTAAAAATTTTTAATAAAAACTTAAACTTTTCTAATAAAAAATAAAGTTGACAAACTATTTTAAACACTTTAAGCTATCATTTACGTTTAAATTTCTAAAAGATATAAGATGCTTCGACAGATTATTTTACTTCAATTCCTATCAATCACTTCGACGACTAAGATTTAATATTTTAGGATTCCGAATATTTCCTAATTCTCGTCCGGTATAATAGTAGGGCCAAAGCTAGGAGCAAAGCGGTGGAGAAAAATATCTTAATAGCATCTAAAACTAGTGTTTCAGCAATTGTTTCAAACACAAGTATTCTCCGGCTTGCTTCAATACTCCAGGCTGGGGGAAAGATTATAGCCAAGAATCTTACTGGTTGAGGCATCCACTCTATTGGGAACCAAATGCCGGTTGTAAAGCTAAGTAGAATACCTAGGATAGTTGCGAGGTTTGAAGCTGAGCTCCAAGTCTTCGATATTAAAGAGATCAGTGATCCAATGCTCATGCTCATAAGAGCCCCGCAAACTATGAAGATAACGGCGAGAAGATGCGCTGGATTAAAAGGATTGAAAACGATAGAGGCTCCTATAACTGGGGACGCGCCTACAAGTATTAGTATCAGCGCCGATATCAATAGCATTGTAAGTTGAGACAAGAAACCTCCGGTAAGGAATTCCCCTTCGGTAAGCGGAGTTGAAAAAAGCTTCTTAAGAGTCCCTCTCTCCTTTTCAGAGACTATTAGTGTTGCACCACTGCTGAAACCAGAATATAGAAACATCATTCCAATTGCACCTATCGTATACCACCCTAGTATTCTTGCACGGTTCTGAAATGCTTCTGGATAGATTTTTTCAAAAGTCACGTTTAACGGTTGCATAATTCCTCTGATGCTAATGTTAAGCCATTGCTTTCCCTCTTCTGGGATCGGTAAGTGTTCCATCATTGTTTGGAGGTTCTCCATTCTTTTAAGCGAAAGCTCTTTTGAAAAAATGTTAAAGAAGTTAGTTATTATCGAGTAGGTTGTTTGAGCGGATTGGGGAGTTCTTGAACCAATATATGCTTTAAGCCCCGCTTCTCTCATTATGTTCGACACGTTATAACCAAACCCTTCTGGCACAACCACTACAGCGTCGAGCTCTCCTTTTCTTAATGCTTGCAAGGCCTCTTCTTCAGAGTAGTAGGGTTTGATGTTGAAGAGATTTGAACCATTATACTTTGCCTCCTCCATAATCGTGATGAGAAGAGACCCGTTGAACGGTGCTTGAGAATCATCCATGTTCACGACTCCGAGCCTAACACTGATCGTCCCCTCGCCGGCAGCTGGAGGCACGAAGATGTAAGCAGTCATGAATATCCATATGAGCGGCCAAGCTATAAGCCAGAAAACAAGCGACTTGTCTCTAACTATTAGCTTTAAGTCACGTATGATGAATGAAACTATAGCTTTAAGCCTCATTCCATCAGCCTCCTCCCCGTCAGCTTAAGGAAAACATCTTCCAGCGTAGGCTTGTCTACGCTTACGCTTAGAATTCTAATCCCGTTCTCGCTAAGCATTAATATTGCTTTAGGCATGTCTTCATCAGGATTCTCAGTATGCAGGCGTACTTCGTCGTTAGCTTCATAGATTATATTCCAATGCTCTTTTAAAACATTAGAGGCTTTTTCCACATGTTCTTTACTTGGCTTAATTACAAGAACAGCTGGCGGAGCATAGAGCTTTTTAAGCTCTTCAACACCACCTTCGGCGATTATCCTACCCCTATCCATTATTGCGACGCGGTTTGCAAGCTCCTCAGCCTCGTCAATAAGGTGAGTAGCCATTAGAATAGTAGTCTTATTCGAAACCTGTTTACGCAACAAGTTTACGATATTCTTCCGCATTCCCGGATCTAGGCCTGTAGTGGGTTCATCCAGAATCAGTAGCTCTGGCTTAACCACTAAGGCCAATACAATGGATGTTAATTTGCTTTGACCTGTCGAGAGCTTTGATGCAAGCTTATTCGAAAGATCTTTTATTCCAATGGTTTCTAGAAGCTCCATAGCCTCTTTACGTACAGCATTTCTGTCAAGTCCGTAAAGTGAAGAGTAGAAATCGATATTTTCCATAACTGTCAACCACGAATATAGTGGTGGAGTTGATGGAAGATAAGAGATTTTTAAACGTATTGAAGGATTTAAGGGATTCCCATCTAATACTTTAACACTTCCAGAAGAAGGTTTCATAACTCCTGCTATGATGTTAAACAGTGTTGACTTTCCGGCGCCGTTAGGACCTAGAACCACATATACTTCACCAGACTTAACTGTAAAGCTCACCGAGCCTAATGCAATAAAACCATTATATGATTTAGAAACTTCTTTAACAACTATTATGTTATTTTCCATATTATTTCGTTTTTAAAATCCTCTCCTATTTAAAAATTTCGGACAAGAATAATTCCTCATTATCTTCTTGCTTCTCTAATCATATGTCTAATTTCAGGAATAACCAATTTTCTAATAGCTAGTTCAACAGCATTTTGAGAACCCGGTAAGCATAGTATTATCTTACCTGAAGCAACTCCTCCGAACGCTCTTGAAAGCATTGCGCTAACACCTATCTCACTATAGCTTATGGCTCTAAAGAGTTCCCCGAAACCGTTGATCTTCTTCTCAACAATTTTCGAAACCGTTTCAACAGTCAAATCCCTCTTGCTTAAGCCTGTGCCACCTATTGTAATGACAACGTCAACCCTCTTGTCTTTAACGAGATCTCTTATTTTCTTTCTTATCCTATCAGCATCATTCGGTATTAACACTCTTTCAATTACATCATATCCGTTTGAAATTAGAATTTTAAAAGCAATGTTTCCAGACTCGTCTGTCTCAAGCGTTCTCGAATCGCTAATGGTTACTATGGCAAAACCCAGGTTTTTAGGAGCGGCCTCTTTATGTTTCAGATAGCTCATTATTCCTTCACCTTGCTCTCAACAATTATGTTTTCAATAGCTGTATAAGGATATTGCCCGTTTTCATCCTTCTCGATTTCCTTTACCATATCCCAAATGGTTAATAAGGCTATGGTGACTCCAGTTAAAGCCTCCATTTCAACACCGGTTTTAGACTCTGAAGCAACTTTGCATGTTGCAGAAATCTTATCCTCTTCCGTCTGGAACTCGACAGCTACGTGCGTAATTGGAATCGGATGGCAACCAGGTATTAGCTCAGGCGTCTTCTTAACTGCAAGGATTGCCGAAACCTTCGCGACCGTTAAAACATCACCTTTTGCAATTCTACCAGCTCTTATAGCTTCTATTGTTTCACGTCTAAGCTTTATCCATCCTTTTGCAACAGCCCTCCTATGAGAATTTTTCTTCCAGCTTACGTCAACTATCTCCAGCCCTTTTCCATTATTGTTCAATTTTAAAACCCTCCTTAACCCATCTCCCGCCTTTCGGAGTAATTTCCTTCTTCCATATGGGGGCCTGGGCCTTAACCTCATCGATTACCCAGCTGCAGGCTTCAAAAGCTTCTTTACGACTCTTTGCAGAAACTGCTACCAGAACAATGTTTTCAAGCGGTTTTAGTCTCCCAACCCTATGTATTATGACAATGTTATTTACGTTGAACTTCTCTAAAGCCTTCGTCCTTATTTCTTTAAGCTTTTCCTCCGCAACCTCTCTATATGCTTCTATAATAAGCTCGTTGATAGAACAGCCCTCTCTGAATGCTTTAACAATGCCTAAGAAAAAAACTATTGCACCGGTTTCCCCATCCCTAAGCCTCAGAGCAATATCGTCTATCGAAAAATCTTCCTCAGTGATCTTTATCAATTCAACCGCCTCCGGCGGGGGGAAATAATGAGACAACATCTCCTTCTTTTAAGGCCGTGTAAGGATTTGCTAGCCTACCGTTGACTGCTACTAGAAAACTCTCCGACCTCAAAAACTCATGCTTCTCCACAAGCTTCTCGACAACCTTCTCGAGAGTTAAACCATCTTCGACGTCAAGCAATTCTTTTCCCCCAATCTTCTCTCTAAACCAAGCATAATAGTTTATTTCAATCCTCATAACTTATGCTTAACAGGAAACGTAGATAGTTAAAAGCTTTCTGAAGAATTACCCTGAGTAATAATTGATAGTTATTCTCCTTTTCAATTCAGATTTAGACAAGGGTTTCTCAAGTTCTATCGAGACCTTTTTCTCGACTCCAGGTGGGAGGTCGAAGAAATTATCATTAAATTTTGCCTTAATGCCCCTAATACTTACTCCGCATGCTTTCACGACGTTTTTTGAAACCAGTTTCAAAACATACTTCTTCTCACCAATCTTTTCTAAAGATAGTTTAATCCTAGGCTCTGGAAGCCTCAGATATTTCAGCCTCTCAAGGAAAACAACGTCGTACCGGAACTCGCCTTCATCCGTCTCTAAAATGCCTACTATAAAACTGTCGAACCTGTCTTTTACGTTCAATTCGCTCAGAGTTGTCTCCGCGCATTTTTTCGACGAGTTAGCTTCCACGATTGTTTCCACCTCTTTTTCACAAAGCTTCTCGCTTTTCAAATTGAACGATATTATTCTGATTCTTCCCTTAACTGGCTTAAGCAGGTCATTACACACCCAGGCTTCGACAGAGCTTTGATTAGCAACCAGGCTGAGGTTTATAGGATCAAATGCTCTTTTAACATAGTAGTAAGAAGCCTTAGGGTTCCCATAATAGTCGATAAGGCTCCAGCTTAAGACGGGCCAGCAATCATTGAGCTGCCACACCAATGCTCCGCCAGTCTTAAACTTTCTCCTCCTCCAGTGTTCTATTCCGGTTTTCAAAGCATCACCTTGATTCACCTGAGTGAGATACACAAAGTCTTCGAGTCTTGAAACCATTTTGAAATGGGTAAGCAGGAAGAACCATAGTCTCTCCTGACCGAACACCTGCTTATTATGGGATTCAATAACCCTGCTCTGGGGATGCCTATCCTCTGGAGCAGTAAACCTCCTTATTGTTTCCATAGAGGGTGCCGACTGGAAGCCGAATTCGCTTATGAACCTACCCTTATCATTAAGGTACTCCGTGTAGTCTCTTAGCATCGACCATACTTCCCAATTATGTCTATCTCCCTCGCTTTGAGAATTAGGGTCGTCGCCTCCGTACGGGCTACTGGGCCAGTAGAAGGTTGCAGGATCCAGTTTAGAACATATCTCTGGGAGTATTTTATGGTAAATAGTCTCGCCGTAAAACTTGTTTCTAGTTTTTGACCACGTCCATTTAAAGAAGACATGGTTCTCATTGTTTCCGCACCATATCGCTAGGCACGGATGGTTTCTAAGCCTCTTCACAATTTTCTCCGCCTCCTCACTAATCAGTTTTAAAAACCATTCTTCCTCAGGATACTCAGCGCATGCAAACATGAAGTCCTGCCACACCATTATCCCCTTCTCATCGCAAAGCTCGTAGAAAGCCTCGTCTTCGTAAACACCCCCGCCCCATACTCTTATCATATTCATATTAGCCTGCTTCACCATATTCAGAAGATACTCGTAAACCTCTCTCGTAACTCTTGGAAGAAAGGAGTCTGCTGGAACCCAATTAACACCCTTGCAGAATACTGGAATTTTATTAACCTTGAAGAAAAAGGTCTTCCCCTCCTCATCCTTCTCCTGAACAACCTCTATCTTCCTTATACCAACCTTCTTCCTGATGCTGTCGAGAACCCTGTCAGGACATTCGACAGTTATCTCCAGGGTGTAAAGGTTCTGATCACCATATCCATTGGGCCACCATAGCTTTGGCTTTTTAATAGTGAAATCGAAAACAAAATTATTGAAACCGGGGGAAACGTCTTTAGACTCTTCCCTTATCTGATCCTCGCCAAAACCACTTATACGCGTTCTAACCTTAATGCGTTCTTTTTTAAAAGCCTCTATGGAGACGGTTATACTTAACTTTGCTACTTCTAAGTCTTCGCTTAAATTGGTTGAGAAATAGAAACTCTCGATCTTGCAAACGTCGTATGCCTGAAGCACCACGCTTCTCCAGATTCCAGATGTTGCTAACCTAGGGCCCCAATCCCAGCCAAAAGAGTATTGTGCCTTCCTCCCGTAGACGACTGGAGGGTAAAAAGCACCGTACAGTTTGAGATTATCCTTACTGTACATTTCCTCAAGAATTCTCTTAGGAGAATCTATTCTGATCACTAGTATATTTCTACCTTCTCTAAGAAGATCCTTAACATTGAACACATGTTCGTGAAACATGTTACTTGTCTTAGCTACTTGTTTATTGTTTAGCCAGACGGTTGCAAAAGTATCTATACCGTGGAATTTGAGTTCTATACGATCATGTTTTAGAAACTCTGCGTTGAGATTAAACTCCTTCACATACCACCAGTCCTTATCTTCTACCCAAGCCACTTCCAATTCATTCATCCTGAAAAAAGGATCAGGGATTACTCCATTTTTCTGAAGGTCTAGATGAACTACTCCTGGGACTCTTGCTTTCAACCATTTACCCGAATTGATATCAGGCAGTTCTCTCTCTTCTTTTTCACATTCTCTAAAAAACCATTCTCCATCCAGATTTATTGAGACCATATTCTTCCCGGAAAGCAATGGAAGTATAAAACTTTCGGTTTTCAGATTTTAACAACTTGTTCGAAATTCTCTTCACATCTAGTCGAATTAAGTAGCAAGAAAAACATATATACTTGCGAATATTATAGTGGGAAGCTGACGGGAAGAAAACGAATTGTTAAAGAAAAATGCTATTAACAACCATGATGGCGGTAAAAAGATAGTATTAACAGCCTCTGCAATAGAGATGAGTGATTTTAACCTAAACCCGTTCATAGCTTTTTCAGGAGGTTTCCCTATGTTTCTTCCGAAAGAGTTTCTTCGGAAAAGGCTCTATCCCCCAACGCCGTTTAATGAAGACGGTACAGCCAAGTTTGCACCATATGGTCTCAGGAAAGTAGAGAGCATACTCATAGATTATTTTGGGGAAGACAATGTTGCAACGGTATATCCCTCTATGCTTGAAAAATTCGTGGGGGAGAACACTAAGGTGGTTGGAATATCGACGATGGATCCGCTTGGCATAGGTTTCGTAAGCAGAACATACACCAGCTTCATTGGAATAAGCGGGAAACCGATGACTGCAGTAGAGTTTGAAGAAATGCTTTCAAACCCTTCTCTTAAAAAATACAGACCGAAGATAATAGTTGGAGGAAGCGGAGCATGGCAGATAGTAAAAGCAGGAGTTCAAGATCAATTAGGCATAGATACTGTGGTTATGGGCGAAGCTGAAGAAGATGTTTTAGAAATCTTCAAGAAGGCTGTGAACGGGGAGGAGCTTCCTAGCCAGGTTGTGTGTCGAAAACCTAAGCCTGAGAACATACCCTGCATCAAAAAACCTGCTCTCTTCGGTGTAGTAGAAGTAACAAGGGGTTGTGGAAGGGGATGCCAGTTCTGCTCACCAACTCTCAGGCAAAGATACTCGTTTCCACTTAGCCATATTTTGAGAGAAGTCGAGTTGAATGCTAAAAACGGGACAAAGATGATAACATTACAGACAGACGATATCTTCCTTTATAAGACTAATCCTGATTTTACTCCGAATAGGGAAGCAGTAGTTGAGCTTATCAGCTCTATTGCCAAGGTTGAGGGGGTCCAATATATTCAGATAGCGCATGCAGCCCTTGCCCCGGTTGTTTGCGATCCAAATATCGTTAAGGATATAGCTCCAACGCTCGTAGAAAAGTCGAGATGGGTGTATGTGAACAATGAGAAATACGCTACGTTTGAAATAGGTATTGAAACAGGCAGTGTAAAGCTAATAGCCAGATACATGAGGGGTAAGATGCTTCCCTATCCTCCTGAGCAATGGCCGGACATAGTTGTTCAAGCATTAGAGATATTGAATGACAACCAGATATATCCCTTGGCTACATTAATAACAGGCCTACCTGGTGAAAATCAGGATGATGTTATTGCTACGCTTGAGCTTTTAGACAGGTTGAAGAATGCGAGAATCTTTTACGTACCGCTCCTCTTCACCTCCGAGATGGATTGCATACTAAACAGGGAGAGGCACGCTGACCTCAGCAACCTTACGGAGCTTCATTGGGAAGTCTTTTCCACGTGCTGGAGCCATAATGTGAAGACATGGACCAATGGGGATTTTCAACGTCTTGTTCGCATAGGGAGCCTGATAGCTTACGCTACGTATTACAGATGGCTGCATGGTCCCAAAGCACTCTATCCTATTCTAAAGGTTTCAGGCTGGGAGGAGAGGCTCTGGAACAATAAGAAATAGGCTATTCACTTAGTTTTCTAAGTTTTTCATCAACCATCTTAGCTATTTCAACCAGTCCTATCAGTATGCAGGGAACCCCTTTAAGCCGAGCAAGGTCTGCCGTTAACTGGTCTTGCGTAACAATTATAAGACTGTTTTTCAAAGCGTGTTCAACAATATCAATATCCTCGGCTCCTCTTAGACCCACGTCCTCCACGGATTGAGCATTCCATCCCAATATTTTCAAGAAGGGTTTAAGGCCAGAGTACATCTCGTCTAAGAGAACCCCTGTGTATTTCATCTTTTTTAAAAGATGGCGCTTGATTATTTAAAAATTTTAAACTCTCGAAAAACCATAAAAACGCTTCCAAACAATTTATAGTAGTAATGTGGCTTCTAAGAAGAGATGCCTTGACCGTCTGGGATAATAAGGAGGTGGAGAGAAGACTCTCTTGGTACAGAGCTGTTATGACGAATCTTAAGCCTGCAAAGTTTCTAATAGTGAGGAGCATCCCTGCGAACGTACTTAGCTCCGAACTAGAGGAAATGAGCGAGGAGGAGCTTTGGAGACTCCACGATAAGCTTAGCTCAGAATTTAAAAAGGTTTACGAATCTGTCAAAGGCGGCGAGCCTGTTAAGCTTGCTGATGCTGAACCAAGCTTCCTCGACGTGAAGATAGCCCTATCAGAGAAAATGATGGAGCATTGTGAATTCTGCGAAAGAAGGTGCAGGGTTAATCGTAAGAAGGGAGAGCGCGGATTCTGCCGAATAGACTACAAGAGCAGGGTTTCATCCTGGTTCCATCATTTTGGAGAAGAAGCACCTCTAATAGGAGAGGGCGGCTCTGGAACAATATTCTTCGCAGGATGCAACTTCGGACCGTGTGTTTTCTGCCAGAATTGGGACATATCGTCCGATCCGGAAAACGGTACGGAAGTAGATCCTCGAACACTAGCTTTAATAAGCAAGAGACTGAGGACTGAGGGTGCAGCTAACATAAATTATGTAGGTGGAGACCCTACTCCAAATCTCCACACTATACTAGCGTCTCTTAAACATTTGAATATTAATGTCCCACAGCTTTGGAACAGCAATATGTATTGCAGCACAGAGACTATGAAGCTACTGGCAGAAGTGATAGATATTTGGCTTCCCGATTTCAAATACGGCAGTGATAAATGTGCTAAGAGACTTTCTAAAGTAGACAATTATTTTAAAGTGGTTTCTAGAAATCATAAGATGGCTTATGAAAATGGAGACATGATAATCAGACACCTCGTTTTACCAAATCATATCGAGTGCTGTACGAAGCCTGTCTTAAAATGGATAGCAGAGAATACTCCAGTGGTCCTAGTAAATATAATGGAGCAGTATCATCCGGATTATCTTGTAGCAAGAAGCCCTGAAAAATACCCTGATATAGCGAGGAGACCGACTTCACAAGAAATGAAAGAAGCATATGAGTACGCTAAGAACCTGGAGATAGTTTTCGAACCGGTTTCCTAGACCCTTATCCTTAATGATTTTCTTCTATAATTTTCCTTAAGCCGTGTTCTAAGCTTATTCTCGGCTTAAACCCTAGTAGTTTTCTCGCTTTAGATATGTCTGCACAACTGTGTTTTATGTCTCCCTGTCTTTCATTAGTGTAAATCGGTTCTCCACTCATTCCGTGAAGCCTCATGATAAGAGTAGCAAGGTCTCTTATTCTAGTAGGATTTCCAGAGCCTATGTTGAGAACCTCGCCTACGCATGCATTTTTTAAAACTAGTTTAACTGCTTCAGCAACATCATCCACATGGATAAAGTCTCTAGTCTGCTCGCCATCACCATACACGATTGGTGGAAGACCTCCTCTAACCCTCTCTAAGAATTTTGTTATAACGCTCGCATATGCAGCATTCTGACCAGGGCCGTATATGTTGAAAAGCCTCAAGACGATTTGTTTAAGACCGTATTTCGAAAAGAATCTCACCACTTCCTCACCCATGAGCTTGCTTAAGCCGTATGGAGAAATGGGGTTGGTGGGATGGTTCTCATCTATAGGAAGCCTAATCGGGTTACCATATACTGCAGCTGAGCTCAAGTAAATCAGAAGACCTACACCTGTCTCCAGAGAGGCTTTGACTACCGAGGCGGTTCCCAAAACATTGTTTTCAAGGTACATTAATGGCTTCTCCATGGATTCAGCCACGTCTACGTATGCTGCTGCATGTATTACGGCATCAGCTTCTTTGAAAAATCTTCTCATGCCCTCCGTTTCGGTTATGGATATTCTAATTGCAGGTACATCTGCTTCCTCAAGCCTTTTTATAGCAAAAGTAGTAGACCTTTCAAACGAATCGATAACCTCCACGTTAAAACCATTATTCTTCAAATAGATGGCGAGATTATGCCCTATAAATCCAGCTCCACCGGTAATTAGTATCTTCATATGGTTTCATTCAATACCCATGGTTTAAAACCTTTTAGCAACAAAAAAGTAGCATCGGCTTTTTGAAGAAGCATAGTGGACTTATGTATTAGCTTTCTAGACGGTTAAGGTTTTTCCAATACGGTTCTTTTAGAGCAATTGCCTCCATAAGCTTCTTTCTTAAAGCTTCTAAACCATTTTCTGAATGAGCCAGTTCAATAATACTGATGAGGTTATCATTCCGCAACAGGCAGGGTTTCAATCTTCCGTCGCAAGTCACTCTTAGCTTAGAACACTTGGAGCAGAAATCAGGGTTACTAACAGGAGAAACTATTTCGATAAGAACTTTACCGCTGTTCTTTGGAATAGCATAAATATTACGTTGGCCGGTGAGGTTTAACATTTTCATTACAGATCGTGACTCTATAGAATTCTCCAATTCCCTTAAACTCACATGGAATTTTTCAAAAACCTGCTCATCACCCGGTATAGGTTGAAGCTCTATGAGTTGAATAATGGCGCCAATATTGTAAGCGTAATCAATCATTTCCTCTACGTCATATTCGTTAACACCCTTAAGTATAACCATGTTAATCTTAAGGGGAGTTAGACCTACCTCTATTGCAGCGTTTATACCGTTGAAAACTCTGTTAATATCGCCACCCCCGGTTATACTCCTATACTTCGACGGGTTGAGGCTTGGAAGGTTTACGTTAACCCTCGACAACCCCGCGTTCTTTAGGTCTGATGCATAGTTCTCTAATAAGACACCATTTGTAACTAGAGATACTTCTTTGACTAAAGGAGAGATCTTTCTAACTATTTCCACGATGTCGCTTCTCATCAAAGGCTCTCCGCCGGTTATCTTAACTCTATTAATACCCAAGCTATTTGCAGCCTCGACAATTCTACCAATATCCTTGGGTTCTAGAAAGCATTTGCTTGAAGGATCCCACTCCCTGTGACAGAAGAAGCATTTCAAATTGCATTTCTCAGTAACGCATATCCTAAGGTTTCTAACCGGTTGGTTGAGCATCTTTAGAATTAGAAAAACAACTCTATAAAAGCATATATCTTTTAGTAGTTTAAGCAGCGTCTTTAACCGTCAAGTAAAGAAAGGGCGCGGAGGCGAGGGTCAGAATGCTTGAGGCATAAAAGATCGACGCTGGTCCAAATAACTCCCAGAAGAAGCCTCCCATGGCTCCGCCAAGCATTCCGCTCAACCCATTGCTAAGCTCTATAAAGCCCATTGCCTCCCCGAGGTTTTCACCACGGCAAAGCTCTGCCGTCAATGTTCTTCTAGCGGGAAGATCCATAGCTCCTACGAACCCGAAGATAAAGATGTAGAGAAGCATTGTCCAAAGACTGTTAGATAGCGCGAGTATAGCCCAAGCTGGTGAAGAGATTAAAAGGTGTGCAAGCAATACTCTCCAGCTTCCCTTCTTAGAAGAGACCCATGCCCATGGTAGAAAGCCCAAGGCTGCTCCGATGTTCCACGTTGCAGCAACCATTCCGACCCCTGCTATATCTAGACCAACCACTTTCTGTGCGAAAAGGCTTACGTAAGGATTTATCATGAAGAAGCCAAGCTCATGGAAAAACAGAGAGAAGCCGTAAAAGCATAGACGTTTATTTTGCCTCAACATACGGGCCATAGCCTTTATATTAAAAGAACGCGCTAGAACCTGTAGTTCATTGCCTCCGGGTCTTTTTACATTTCTAATGAAAGCAATGTATACAGGTATTGATGCAAGGAAGAATAGGGATGCGATAAGAAATGGAGACTCTGACATGAAGTTTTTTGAAAGCCAACCGGATAAGAACGACCCGATAGATGCCCCTATTAATGTTGCAAGGTAGAAGACTGCAAAGAAAACAGGGGCTCTTCGAGGTTCAACCCTCTCAAATATTAATGCACTAGTATTCGGTGTGAAGAAAGCGATTGAGAAACCAAGCAAGACGTATAAGAAGAAAACTGTAAAGGAATTGGTTACCCAGTATACGAGTATGCATGCAACCATGCCTAAGATGCTCGAGAGTATTAAAGGAAGGCGCCTAGTAGTAGCATCGGATAGCCTGCCACAGGGCATTGAGGCGAAACCGATAATTCCCCAGCTGACAGAGTTTAACAGCCCTATTTGACTTGGAGAGAAGCCCCTGTTGTTGAAGAATGGGGAGGCTATCGATGCCTGCATAGAATATGCTGTCTGGTATATGGTTCCGCCTGTAATAACTCCCTCCAATTCTGCACTTTTCTTAAGCATTGTCGGAAAACTTTTCGATCATAATTTTAAGTCTTTCAGAAAAATATTTAACCGAATGGGAAAAATGTTTTACAATGAGTAGTCCGGGGATAGTTTTCAGAAAGTATAGGCCGGGGGATGAGGAAGGTATTGCATCGCTCTTACATTCTAGTTTTGAATCCTTCCGCGAGTACGGTATTAATAAGGAGGTTTGGTTAGAATATGGAAAAATAGATAGTGGTTTTAGGCCTGAAAATGCTTTAGTAGCGGAATATGAGGGAAAAGTAGTTGGTCATGTTCAAGTAATCTACAGAAGGGTTAAGATTGGAGACAATTGCTACGTGGATATGGGTGGAATAGCTAATGTTTCAACAATGCCTGAGATGAGGAGAAGAGGAATAGGAACAACACTACTGTTGAATGCGATAGATCAGTGCGTAAAGAAAGGAATACCGTTGAGTGGTCTTTTCACAAGCTACGGAAGTACTGCTCACAGAATGTATAAGCGAGTAGGTTATGAAGACACCTTCCTCTGTGAGGCTCTCGTGGGAACAGTTGACGAGATGAAGCGTGTCAAAGATAATTGTGGCGAAGCAAAAAGTGTGGTAATTAGGCATTATGAAGATGGGGATGAGGATAAGATGCTGAGAACCTATTTGGAGTGGGGCAAGTCTTACACGGGGCTTGTTGAAAGAAGCATCGAGTATTGGAGAAGGAAGCTCGTTGAAAGAAGTGCTATTCACACTTTTTTCTACGGGGATTTTGACCCTGAAGAAGTTTTCATCGCGGTTGAAAACGGGGAGGTAACAGGCTATGCTTATACCACGCTCTGTAAGAAGAAAAAAGTCCCTTTCAGACCACCTGAAGAAGGAATAATAAGGGAATTGGTTTTCAAACCTGGATGTTTAAAGTCCCTAATAAGCCTAGTGGATGCTATAATGGATTTCTTCATATCGGAAGATGTTAAGTTGTGCGAAATAGCTTCTCCACTTGAAGATGTCTACCTTACTGTTTTCAAGCCGCTTAGGAAAATGCCTCAGGGCATGTTCATGACACACATACCATTGATCCATAAGCTTTTCGAAGAGTTGAAGAGCGAGTTGGAAAACAGGCTTAGCCTCACTCCTCTACTAGGAGGGAAAATCGTTATGGAGTTTGAAACACCTTATGGAAGCATCAGACTTGGTGTCCATGGGGGAGAAGTAAATATTCCTGTTGACGAGGAGCCTACTGTTAGAATATTTTTTGATTCAAACTCCTTCACAAGAATGGTTTTCGGAGTAGAAACAATAAGCGACTTGATTACTGGAAACATGGTTAGAATCCACACTACTCAATACATCGGAAGAGTGGTCTCCATAGTTCAAGCATTATTTCCAAGAAGGATATGGTTTATGAGCCCTATAGACCACTGGTAAAATACGAAAAAATCTGCGAAACGATTCAAGATACGTGCTTACGCGATCTCTCTGATATTTTGATATTTCATGTATTCATGTATAAGGCTATGGAGCGTTTCAACGGTAGGATAATAAGGATCAGCAGATTTTAATCCCTCTTCCAAAATATCCAGTATAAACTTATGGTTTCGGATCTTTTTGTCTCCTCTATTTAATCTTCACATCAAGGGAGTAGGCGTTGTGAAAAATAAGTCTTATCTTGAATCTTAAAATAAAGAGTTATATACTGAAAAACTTTTTCAAAACCTTAGATATGACTGAAACTAAGGTGATTATCGAATTCGAGAACATTGGCGAAATAGAAGCAGTTCTGACAGATAATGTTAATCCTAAAACCTACTTGGCAGTCATTAAAGCATTACCATTTGAGTCCGAAGCTGAAACATGGGGCGAGGAAGTATATTTCATAACACCGATATCAGCACCTCTTGAGAACGGGAAAAGAAAAGTTGAGAGAGGAGACGTAGGTTACTGGCCTCCTGGCAGAGCGCTATGCCTTTTCTTCGGCCGAACCCCTGCCAGTACTGATGACGCTCCAGTTGCAGCTAGTCCTGTAAACCTCATCGGAAAAATAACTAGAGGAATCGAAATGCTAAAAAGGGTGAAAGACGGAATTAGAATAAGAGTAAGATTAGCTTAATTGCTACACATACGCTCGTATTTTCTGATCAGCTTTACGTATTCTTGAAATGCATTAAGAGAAAACAATAGGTGAGATATATGGTCTGAGCAAGCGGTATACCCTCCATTCTTTATTTAATAGCCATAAGTTCCCGATCTGGCTATTAAATAAATATCGTAACCAAAATAACCATGGAGACCCTCATTATACCGCCTAGTACTCTCAATACTCGTTCCCTTGAATTCATGCTTTCAAAAGTCCACATACTCACTTAAATCTAGTCCTGAAATAAAAACGAGTTTTAACCAATTCTGAGCTTCTTCCCCACGGCTCTAAGAGAAGCTGTTTCACTTCATCATTAAATTTGGAAACCTGTCTCGCAAGAAATTCTCAAACGATCTGTCGTATGTTTTTTCAGCCTCTTTCGAGAAGAAACATGCCGGAAGCTCATCATGGGCTCTGTGGTAACTAAGGCATTCGCAACATATTCCTTTCCTCGGACAATCGGGCCATGTGCACGGGCAGTTTCTCAGGTTCCTTTCTCTCTTACACTCCATGAAGGAGCGCGAAAACACTCAGTATTTTAATTTTTTGTCGAATCGAAAATGCAACGTATGCTTTAATAATCCTATTGGGAAGGGGAATCATGGTCAAGATAGCTGTAATCGGTGCAGGAAGCCTAGCGTGGTCTGCAACGCTTGTCCGCGACTTATGCTTAACCCCCAGCTTGGGAGGCTCGACGGTTACTTTCATGGATATAGATGAAGAAAGGCTAAACCTCATCTATGCGTTTGCAAAAAGATACGCGTCTGAAACCAATGCAAACCTATTCTTTGAAAAGACTTTAGACAGAAGGACAGCGATAAAGGATTCGGATGTGGTTATAAACACTGCAATGGCTGGAGGACACTCTTACTATGAAGAAATGAGGAAGGTTTCAGAGAAACACGGCTATTATAGGGGCATAAATAGTGTTGAGTGGAACATGGTTTCGGACTATCACACTATATGGGGTTACTATCAATTTAAGCTGGCTCTTGGAGTTGCCAGGGATATTGAAGATCTAAGCCCGGAAGCTTGGCTCCTGCAACTTGCGAATCCTGTTTTCGAGCTTACCACGTTGATAAGTAGGGAGGCCAAGGTTAAGGTAATAGGGCTTTGTCACGGGCATCTTGGTTACATCGAGATAGCAAGCACGCTTGGACTGGATGTTCGAGATGTTGATTTCGAAGCAATAGGCTTTAACCATGTTATCTGGTTAACCAGGTTTAGGTACAGGGGGGAAGACGCCTACCCCATAATAGACGATTGGATTAAGAATAATGCTGAAGAATACTGGAAGATTTGGCGTGAGGAACAGGTTAATCCGTTTAACATACAGATGTCTCCTGCAGCTGTAGACATGTATAAGGTCTACGGGCTTTTCCCGGTTGGTGACACTGTAAGGGGAGGAACATGGAAATACCATTGGAACCTTGAGACGAAGAGGAGATGGTACGGCTCACTCGCCGGGCCTGATTCTGAGACAGGTTGGGAGGTGTATTTGAACATGCTCAAGTATAATTTCGACACCATAGCCTCAGCAGTTAATAACCCTGCTCCACTGACAACGGTATTGCCTCCTCAGTTAAGCCTGGAATCAGTCGTTCCCATTATAGACTCCATTATAAACAACAAAGAAGGCGTTTATCAGGTTAACGTCCTTAATAATGGAGTAATAAGCGATTTACCTGACGATGTCGCTGTTGAAATACCTGCTAAGATTGATGGGAAAGGAGTTCACAGAGCGCGAGTTGAAAGATTGCCTAAACGCATAGTAAACTACGTTCTACGCCCCAGAATGATGAGGATGGAATGGGCTCTCGAAGCATTCTTAGAGGGCGGTAGAGACATTCTTTTCGAATGGATAATAGTTGACTCCAGGACTAAGTCGACAGAGCAGGTGAACCAAGTAATAGATGCTCTCCTATCTATACCGGCGAATCAGGAAATGAAGAAGCATTTCAGATAGTCGATTTATTGGCGAAAATATTCTAAAAAAGTACCTGACTCAAGTTTTTTAAATCTACGCTAGAGCAAGACTTTCCTAGCTTTCTCATGCATGGTGGAGATAAGAATGATTAACAGAAGAATAGGCAAAACAATGAAGTGAATAACTATTCCGAAAATTATAGGAATACTCACAACCCAGTAAAATATTAAGAGACCATGACCAACCATCAACCGTATTGTTAAAAAAAGTATTCCTGAGAACAGCATGCTCAGGGCTTGGGCTTTCAAGTTAAACCATGAATCCTTCTCATCTAGTACAGCTACTTCCGGCTTTATTCTTTTCAAAACCGGAATCCTATTACTGAAGGAGAATAGGGAAAGCACGTAGATGAGGAGAGGAGCCAATGAAACACCAAATAATAAACCAGTTATCAACCGAGCCCCATCCATAGCGTTCTATCAGGCCTCTGATGGCAGACGAGGCTACCGATAAAGGTAAACAGCCTGATTATTTCCTCCAACAGTGCCATTTATGGGAAAAAAGATCTTGAAAAAAGTGTTTTCAAACCTGTGTTATGCGGGTGGAGGAGGTGCAGGTGGTTTTTCTTTTCGAACAACGAGGTAAATTATTAGTCCGATAATGCCTGCAATTAGTACGACGATGAGCCACATGACTCCGTTCATGCCTCGTGACTCAGCATCCCTGTACACCCAAATGCAAAGCAGTATTGCTATGACCCAGTATATTATTGGGACAAGGCAGAGCACACCCATGATTCCAGCAAAAATCCATTCTCCTTGAGTCGGATAGACAGGTATCATTTTTACCTCGTTTTAGACTTCTAATTCAGACTTATAAGTTTTTCTCTTTATCAATTAGTTTATTTCACTATTAGTTTATATCTTCTCATGCTTCTTCTACTAAAGTTAAATCTTTATCTTTACTGACTGCTGTAAGCATAGCTCCGAAAATAATCGGCAGAGATAAAGCTCCCATATACTTCGTAAGGATTGTTGGATTTACTGTTACAGATGTTATTTTAAAACCGTATTCTAAAAGACTTCCTTCAGCCAGTAAATAGCGCTGTCCGTATAAGAAGATGTTTACTGCCCTCGTTGTTAAGCTCCCCTCGCCGTATGTTAGAAAACCTTCTGCATCATAGCTTCCACTGAAACTATGTATTGTTGTAGTAACGTTTAAAACTTTTACCGTTGATTCTATCCTTACCTTTACTGGAAGCTGTGAACTCCAGTTTTCTAAAAATATTTCCCCGTTAGAATTTCCTTCGTTGTAAAGCAGTTTGGCAGCATTTAGCCTGTTTAATAGTATCCTCGTAGTATCTAACGATATGCTGGCGATTTGGGATTCGAGATCAGGTAATTGGACGCCAACATAATCAACGTATGGAAAACCATTGCAATTATATTGGATGACGGCCAACCTAGTATTTCCGTAAGTCGGTGGCATCAATAGGGCGTAGACAGCACCACCTGCCAACGGGATTAAAAGCGTGACGAGAATCGTTTTAGAAACGTATCCCAATCCTCTTGTTTTCAAGCGCGCAGGCATCAAATACGGAATTATGCTGAATAATCTAAAAATCCTAAACTGAGCAATCTTCTCCTTATCAACAAGTATGGGAAGTAGCGCGATTCCAGCTATAAAGCCCCCCACGTGAGCGAATACTGCAGTGCTACCCCCTGTCCTGGTGAAGCCGTAGAATACTTGCGTTGCAAACCAGAGGATCAGGTAGTACGAGGCCTTTACTCTGAAAAACATAGGGAATGGGAAGCCGAATCCAGCTAAGAGGTATGTTCCAGGATAAAATATCAAGTATGCTCCTAATACTCCACTAATAGCCCCAGAAGCACCTATTGCAGGAATCACGTAAGCTGTAAGACCGCCTATGAAGCTAAACGCCGTGTGGAATACGGATGCTATAATGCCTGAGGCTAAGTACAGTATCAGAAACCTTGATCCTCCTAAAGCGTTTTCAACAGCCCTGCCAAAGAGGTATAGGAAGTACATGTTGAAGAATATGTGGAACAAGTCTGCATGGAGAAACATTGACGTTAGAATCCTGTACCATTGCGAAGGCGTTTCTATCAGAGACGGTACGAATCCACCTAGGCTAACCCAGTAGTCGCTAATCTCAACAAAGAAGTTTTCATAGGAGGTTATCACGTATATTAAAGTGTTGGCGACTATTAAAGCTAATGTAACTATTGGTTTCTTTATGTTGAAGCTGCCAACAGGTATTCCCATACTTCTAAAATCTTTAGTTAACGGCATCTTACCATAGTCATATTTCAACTAGAGAGCACTATTCTTCCATCAATCGAAAGAATATTTAAGGTTTCTGAAAAAATCTTACAACTTATCATCTTGTCAAGTATTCCCACGAAAGGATAATTCCTATTAAAGAGAATATTGTTGCGAAAATACTTAGATATAGAAAGTCTATTAATAGCCTTGAAGTATCTAACGATAGAATTGTCAACTGTCTCAGAGCATCTGTTAAATAGCTTAATGGGTTTACATGTGCCACTGATTGCAACCAACTAGGCATCATAGAAATAGGGAAGAAATTATTGCTTGCGAACATTAAAGGCATAGTGATTAGGCTTACGATTTGCATAGGCCTCTCAAGCCTAGTCGACCTCAGAGAGAAAGCTAGGAATATTGATGAAAGCCCGATGCTGAGTAGGAATATTGCAGCGTAAATCCCAAGTATGTTAAGCAGAGTGAAGCTTGGGCTCAACTGCAATCCGAATATCGTAGCGAGAGTAAGGATTATCGTAGCCTGAAGCATAGCTCTTAAAGTGGCATTTAGAACCTTAGAAAAGATTATTGCTCCACGCGGCACCGGAGTACTCAGCACTTTATCCAAGAATCCAAGACGCCTATCCCAGACTATGGACATTCCACTAAACATGGTAGTAGTCATCACGATCATCGATATCATTCCAATAGCCATATAGCTGAAGTAGTCTGAAACACCGAAAACATTTTTCATAATGTTCTCACCGATATCGGAAAACATTCGCTGAAGAGACTGATAGATCCATGATCCACTGATATAAACATATCCTTCAACCCTAGGTATTAAGTAGTCTCCAGGTATGGGAATTTTATCCGGAATGGGTATGTTCCCTAGGTTTTCAGATGAGAACATTGCTCCAAGATTCATCGATTTCCCTAATAGCCCCATCCAGATCAATGGTTGAAGCACGAACATTAGGAGCATTACCGGATCATTTAGCCATTTCTTAAGCTCTCTAACCGTTAAAGCCCATAGGCTGCGTAGAAGACTTGGACCATAATCCTCACTAGTATCACTCATCTTGCCCTCGCTCTCCTAAGCATTATTCTCTGAGCATGGAACTCCTCTCTAGAGCCTTCAGTATCTCGCATACTTCTTCCCGTGTACTCTAGGTAGACATCGTTCAACGTAGGCTCCGTAAGCGACAACCTAGTAACAGTATAGCCCTTGCTTCTTAAGGCTTCGATTATTAAGGGGGTTGTGACTTCTCCAAGTTCTGCTTTAACCCTGTAAGAACCATTCCCCAGTTTAATAACTTCCTTTACATATTCAACATTACGTATGATTTCGCTGACATCAACATTTTCCTTAATGCTTATAGTTATGATGTCTCCGCCCAAAGCGTTCTTTAATTCTTCTGGAGAACCCTTTACTATGATTTTACCATGGTCTATTATGGCTATACGATCGCACAGAGCATCCGCTTCCTCCAAGTAGTGTGTAGTCATGAAAATAGTCATCTCATACTCTTCTTTCAAACGCTTGATGTAATCCCAGGTTGCAGCCCTTGTTTGAACATCAAGGCCGAGCGTTGGCTCATCTAGGAAGAGCACCTTAGGCCTATTTATTAGGCCACATGCAAGCTCAAGCCTCCGCCTCATACCGCCGGAATATGTCTCAACCTTCTTATCCTTGAAGCCAGCGAGCTCTACGAGTTCGAGAAGTTCTAATGCTCTTTTTCTCGCAACCTCGCGGGGAATACCGTATAAGTCTGCACATAGCATTACGTTCTCGTAGCCTGTTAAATCCTCGTCTGCGGTATATTCCTGAGGCACGACGCCTATCACTTTTCTAACATTATTGGCCTGCTTAACAATATCGTATCCAAGTATTGATGCAGAACCTTCCGTAGGCTTTAGGACAGTTATCAACATGTTTATTGTAGTAGTCTTACCGGCACCGTTAGGACCTAGGAAGCCGAATATTTCACCATCCCTAACGCTAAAGCTAACGTGGTCGACTGCAACCAGCGTCTTATTGAAAACCTTTGTTAGACCATTGACGACAATAACATCTTCATCCATTGGAACCACCTTTAATTCTCTTGTTTACCGCCTCTATTTTTTCCGCAGTTTCTTCAAGAATCCTACCGATTTCTGCAACATCGTCCTTAGAAGCCTTTTCCCTAGAAAGAATCATAAACTCTCTGAAAGCAGTGAATAGCCTGCGAATAGGCACATGTAGTTCTTCAATCCTCATTGGGGGAATACCTTTCATAAACGGAGGTGGTGGCAGAGGAATCATCGATGGAAACAGAGTCATTTTTTCAACCAGCCTTTCTCTTATCTTACCCCTTTCCTTAAGGAGTTTTTTACCTTCATCTGTCAACTCATAACGCTTCACTCCGCTTTCATCTTTGGGAAGGGTTTTAACAAGGCCTTTTTCATGCAACCATGTGAGCAATGGATATATCGATCCTGGACTTGGTCTCCAAGCTCCCTTAGTATCCTCCTCGATCTTATCCATAATTTCAGAACCAGACATGGGTTTCTCGTATAGCATTTCCAATACCAAGTATTTCAAGAGACCTTTTGGTGCGCAGGCAAAGTGCCTCATCCAATGTCGAAACATGTTGACGACGATATCGACGTCGATATATAAACTTTCCTCTCGGAACACGCAATCGAGCCACCGCTTTTTAAGACTAAACTAGAAAAATTAGATTCTAAATCGAAAGTAAAAACCTTGTAAATATTAATACTGTGTAAAAAAACAAAATGCTTTACCTTACAGTTAATTATTAGCCTAATGCTTGAAACCCCCGTTAACAGCCAGTCCTTAATCATTTACTGGCTCATCGGTTTGGCGATAGCCGATTGCTTCAATACGGCTTTCAAGAGAAAGATCTGTTATAGCCTGTTTAAAAGAAGGTTAATTTAACACTTCTTGTTTAAGCTCTAAGTCTTGAATAGCCCATGAGATTTTTCGTTGCAATGACTTAGAGTATATTTTACCTATGTCCAGTGAAACTTTCCTACACCATTCCAGATATATTCGGGGGTCGATATAGCTGTTTAAGCTTGTGTTAAGATTGTAATCCTTTGTTCTCCTCATTAATTCGAGTTTTATTCTTTCTTTTCTAAGCTTCTCCCTAAGCTTTCTCATCTTTTTCTTCCTTGCTTTAGTTGGCTTTTCTCTGAGTAGTTTTTTCAGAGAATCTATATCCTCTATTATTTTTTTAACTTTATCTTTCTGTTTTATTACACGTTCTTTCCAATTTTTAGGCAGTTTTCTCTTATGGTTTAATGTTTTTGCTGCTTCTAGGTTTGCAAGCTTTGCTACGAAAACCTTATAGAATTCAGGGTCTTCAGGACGCATCTCTTCCTCGTAGAGCTTTTCTAAGACAGCTTTAGATGCATAATATGTTCTGAATATTTTCGAAGTCAATCCAGACATTATCTTCGACAGGAATGCATTAACATGTTCCGACCTGAGTTTTGGAAAAATCCTTTTTCCCGGCGTTTTATCTATCAACTCTTTCAGGTTTTTAACTACTATTGGTGGAAGCTTTACTTTACGGTGAAATCTGACAGCAGCCTTGCCGAGGAAATCGAATTCAACAGTATCTTCGCTTAATATCTTGATATTGCTTTTCGTAAGTGTTGTCACACCTTTCGTATCTAATTCATCCTTATCCTTCTCGTCACCAACCCTGAGCTTTAGAAGGTCTATCAGGAAGATTGCTGTGGCGACTTGTCTCTCAAAAGCATCCTCCGATTCTAAACCCTCCCTCACGAGTTGTTTTATCTTATCCAGGTTTTCCTCAAGCTTCATCGCCATGTCAAACTTACTTCTCTCCCTATCTTGCTTGACAGGTGCAGTCTCTCCGACCCAAAGGTACTTCATCTTCCCAGTAAGCTTGTCTCTCCATCGAGCTATCCAGAGAGCATCTGGATCCCATACTCTTCCACCCCATTCTCCGCCATCTGGAGTAAGAGGCGTAGGAGCATCTGGCGATAGGTTCAAGGTTATGTCGCTATAATTCACTCTCGGTTTCCATCTACCCCTTAGAGGATGCTTGCCTTTCCCAACGTAAATACATGGGGGTTCAACAGCATATCTTATCTCAACTTTAACACCGTCTATTATGGCATAACCGTACTTCTGCTTTAACTCTTCACGGATACGCTTTCTCTCCTGGCTTAGAGCCTTCTTCTCTTCTTTAGTGAGCATTTCTTTCCTTCTCTTTTCCTCTTCAACCCATTGCTTCACTTCCGAGAAATCTATGGAATTGTTATTAGGATTGCCGTTTATGCCTAAGGCTGCATAGAAATCCTTAAGAAAGTTTTTTACGAAAACGTTATCTTCCAGCCTTTCCGGAGGCTGTTTCATGAATGCTATTGCCATTTCTTCTTGCTCAGGTGTCAGCTTAATCTTGTTTCCGTTAATAATTACTGAGAGACCCTTATACTCGTATGGAGGGATATAGACGCCGTTGTGAATCAGTTGTTTCATGCAGTTTGTTTTGCCCTTTTTGACTAGGGGTAGAAAAATATTTCGTTAAACCGGCATTAAACATTGGAAAAACTTTTTATTAAGGCGTCTTTTTCACGGAAAATTACTTGAAAGTTTTAATTATTTCACCAATTATCTTCCAATCTTCTATCATCATATTTAAAGTACGAGGATTATACAGCGCGGTTGCAGGATGATAAGAGGGGATTATTTTAAGGCTTCCGTAGGACAACGTGCTTACATTAAAAACCTTACCGTGAATCTGGCTCATCGAAGCAGGCTTAAGGTTAAACTTTCTAAACAAAGTGGCGGTAGCAATATTGCCAAGCGTTATGATTAGCTTAGGTCTTATGGACTGTATTTGGACGTTTAAATAGGGAAAGCAAGCCTCTACTTCATCTTCAGCAGGCTCCCTATTTTCTGGAGGACGACATTTAACAACATTTGTTATATACACTTGATTCCTTTCTAATCCTGCAGCCCTAAGAAGCGTTTCATTAAGCATCTTGCCAGCTTGGCCTACGAACGGTCTGCCTTCCTTATCTTCGTTGTAACCAGGCGCCTCGCCTATAAGCATTACCTTGGTGTTTAAATCGCCTTCTCCAAAAACAACGTTAGTCCTACTCTCCCAGAGTCTACACTTTTTGCATCTCATTGCCTCGGTCAAGGCAACCTCAAGCTCATTCAATTCTCTAGGGTTTCTGAATTAAAGCTAATCCAAAAACTTTACCTCCCGATTTTTAAACACTAGGATTGTTCCATTCCTCTTTTAACTATTAAAGTATATTCAACAAGCCTCTCACCCAATAACCTGCATGCTTTTAACACATCCTCTTTAGGCTTACCCACTGAAACAGCACCATAATGCAATGTGACTCCGGGTGCAACATAGTCAGGAACGCCAAATACAAGCATGCCATAATTTAACATCGTTAGGATTATTGAGAGACATGCGATTTCATTGCCTCCTCCAAAACCACCTGAACTACTGAACGCTGCACCAACCTTCCCCTTCATCTTACCCCACGCTGGCATAGCAACTTTTGTGAAAAGTCTATTCATTTTACTTGACATAATTCCACAATGCGTCGGAGTCCCGAAGGCAAACCCATCGTTTTCTAAGAAGTCTTCGACGGTAACATCATCAACTTTCTTTAAAGTAACTTTGGCACCAGCATTCTCCGCACCCTCTGCAACAGCCTTAGCCATCTCCTCAGTATTTCCAGTGTAACTGTCATATACAATTAATATTTTGACTTCTCTTATCATGCCTAGATATTGTAGATAAATAGCCTTAAAGCTTTTTAATATCGGTTTTTCCGTCAAGTTTAATAGTTAGATTATTGATAAAAATCTAGGTGTAAAATGATCAGGGACCTTAGGACACAAGCCAAGGTTATGAATAAAGAAGAGGTTCTTAAACAACTAGTTGAATTCAGACTAGAACCAAAGTTTTCAGCTGGAATATGGTATTTCTCTCCAGCTAGATCAAGGTTCCACGATAATTACGGCAAGACACTTAACATAAGTGAGAGATTGGAGATAGTTCTTAAAATGTACGATGAAAAAGCCATAAGAAGCGATTTCAGAATTGAAGCACATTACCCAAATGAGATTAACGAGGAGAACGTGGATGAGTATAAGCGGGTTGAGAAAGAGACTGGAATAAAGGTGATAACGGTAATTCCGAATCTCTTCTACGATAAGACCTTTGAATTCGGCTCTCTATCAAGCCCCATTAGAGAGGTTAGGGATTTTGCCATAGATAGGACTATTAAAGCCCTGAAGATGAACAAGGAGCTTGATACGCATTTCATGGTAGTCTGGCCGGGTATAGATGGTTATGAGAATCCTTTTGGCACAGATTTCTACGGCATGTGGGAGAGGTTTGAGACTGGCTTAGCGCAGGCCATGGATGAGGTTCCTGGAGTAAGAGTTGCTATAGAGCCCAAGCCTTATGAGCCTAGGGGGAACAATATTTACAGGAATACTGCAAACGGCATCTTAATGGCTAGGAACGTTGAGAAACTCCTGAAATCTAAAGAGAACAGGAAGCTACTTGAACAGGGGCATGCGATGGTAGCTCTTAACCCTGAGGTTGGACATGTTCTAATGGGGCATGAGGAGCTTGCATACGCCTTTGCTTCAATACTCAGAGAAGGAAGGCTAGCGCATACGCATTGGAATAGTCAACCGCTTGGAAACTACGATCAAGACCTTAATGTTGGAGTATTAGCTTTAGACCAGCTTTATGCAGCATTATTCGTATTGAAAATGTACGGTTACAATGAGTATTTCGGAATAGACATAAACCCAGAGAGAATGCCTGTTGACGTCGCACTTAAGCTTAACATGAGGGCAATAAGAGCAGCTTGCAAGAGGCTTAACAATATGAATTATGAAGACTATAGTAAGATTGTTGATGCAATGTTCAATCCAGATAAGAATCGTGGGGTAGTAGAAGAAGTACTTACAAAGGCCTTCGAATAAAAACCATTTTCTTTTTACATCGCTCTTTTTTAACTTAAAGGCTATTAGTCAATATGAAGATTTGCAAACGCTTAACTTAGTGAAAGATTCTAGTATATTCATCCTTGGAGAACTACCTGAGGTTTAATTGTAGAATCAAGGTTTGTACACTAATAGTTTTAATAATCGTAGCTATTTTCATCCTCTGGCTCAGAACGGAGTTATGTAGGGCCGACATAGAGTCTGAAAAAGCTGCTTTCCTGAGTTTAATAAATCAGTATAGGCAACAGAACGGCCTTCAACCTCTATCCCTCTCTAACACTCTCTCAACTGCAGCACAGCTTCACAGTGAAGACATGGCTAATAGAAACTATTTTTCCCATACTACCCCTGGGGGGAAAACCTTTGTAGATAGAATAATAGAAGCGGGTTATACCCATTTCACATGTCTTGGTGAAAATATTGCTGCAGGATTTAGCACAGCTCAAGCAGTTTTCGAAGCCTGGAAAAATTCTCCTTCCCACAATGAGAACATGCTTAACTCCTGTTTTGAAGAGATAGGGATAGGATTAGCATACAGCGCAAGCTCTACTTATAAGTGGTATATGAGTCTCCAGTCGTACGTCACGTCTTTCAAGGTTGGAGAGGAGGCTTTGAAGAGAAAAGCAATAATATCACTCTCAAGGTAGATGCCCCCATAGTTCTAAAGGCTGTTTGGAATACGGAATACTATCTTAATGTGAGTTCGGAATATGGTGAAGTTTGGGGAGGGGGATGGTACTTAAACAATTCATACGCCTCATTCGGAGTGAAACCACCGTCTTTTCACATAATTCCTTACGTTTTCGAGGGATGGGAGGGGGATTTTTACTTCAGAAACCTAAACGCAACCATTGTCATGGATGGGCCTAAGAAAGTTGTTGCGAAATGGCGTAGAGACTACACGTGGGTTGCCCTAATCTCAATTTCAATAATCA
>JAWCDE010000007.1:0-61476 GCA_038861395.1 Thermoproteota archaeon
AGCGCTAATGTGAAGCTTGAGAAAACTATTTGCAAGGGGGCTCCATTCTACGTTCTAGGTCCGGTTGTAACCGAGATAGCACCTGGGTATGACCACATTGTTGGAGCCATAGGCGGGGCTATAGCCGGATTAGCCGGTGCAGACTTTCTTTGCTACCTCACCCCCTCTGAACACCTTGGCCTTCCGAGCATAGATGATGTTAAAGAAGGGGTGATAGTGACTAAGATAGCTGCCCACGCGGTGGACATTGTCAAACTCGGGGAGAAGGCTAGAGTCAGGGATTTGGAAATGGCTAAGGCAAGGTCTCAACTAGACTGGGAGAAACAGTTTAAGAATGCTATAGACCCTGAGAAAGCTGTAGCAATACATAATAGAGTCAAACCTAGGTCTGGAGCATGCTCCATGTGCTCAGATTTCTGCGCGATAAAGATTTTGAAGGAAGCCCTTAAGACTTCTGGCGAATGTTTTTAAAAAGAACTTAGAGAAAAAGGTTTATCTTTTAAAAATCCATTCTCCCTAAACGTGAAGCCCTGTCCAGGCAAGTACGACTATCCCGACCATACTTCCGACGTTTACTTACAAGCGTATGGGAAGGATCTAGAGGAGGCTTTTGAAAATGCAGCACTGGGATTAACAGGCGTGATAACAGACGTCTCTCTGATAAGGCCTGAGCAAGTAGTTGAGGAAACGGTTGAAGCTGAGGATGTTCAAATGCTCTTATACAAGTGGCTCGAAGCAATACTGGTGAGGCTTGATGCTGAGCAAATGGTGTTCTCAGAATTCGACGCTAAAATAGAGAGGAGTGAAGACAGGTATATTCTTAAAGCATTGATGAAAGGTGAGAGGTTCAAGCCAGGCCACCACACTAGCGGCACCCACGTTAAGGCAGTAACCCTCCACGATATGGAAATAGAAGAGTCTCCGGGGAAAGCGAGGGTTAAGGTCCTTCTAGACATATAGCCTTATAGTAAGGATTAATTAGGTTTAAAAAAGCAGGTGGTAATCAAACCTCTTCCTCAGATAACTTTAGCCTTCTGCGTATTGAATCTGGAAATTGCAGACTTAGGAGTTAAACTTAAGAAGAGCTTCAATGAAGAAAGCATCTCTCCTGGAGATTTAAAAACTCATACTTCCTAAAGACAACGCTAGCTCATGTACCCGAGACCTGAGGCATATACCGTTTAGCAGCCATCCTAACGTCTTCCGCACGGATCGTCTTCCTCTTGGCGAAGACTGCTAATTGGGCGGCGTCTCTCGCTATTCTTACACCGATTTCTTCTAGTATTCTGGAGAGTTCTTCAGCAGCTTCCTCACTAACTCTTTCGCCTCCTGATTTACGGAGAATCCTGTACATAGCCGCCAAAGACAGTTCTTCTGACATGATTTTTACCCTCTTTTTGTTCAGATTAGCATGTTAATAAGTCTTTTCTTTAAGAAGAGACTAGAATTCTAGACTTAAAACGTTAAAAACATTATAAAAAGCCCTTTTTATAACTTGATGTATTTGAAGTTGTGTTTCCCTGAATACCCTTCTTTAAAATTGGATTACTTTACCGGTAATTTCCAATTAATACTATATGAGCATTGACATTAGGTTTTCAACTAGGCGGCTTGGAACATCACAAGCAGAATTTTGTTTAGAAAACTATCGGAAAACTCAATGTGTAAAGATTATATTTTTAAAGAAGAGAAGGGGGAGAAGAGATATTCCGCTGGAGAGAAAGGTGTTAGGGATGCTTCAAGACGAGTTTGTAGGATTATTCGAAGGAGAATATGAGCCTCAGCCATTGGAGAGTATGGTTATAAAGTTCTGGGAAGAGAACAAGATACCGGAGAAACTTAGAGAACTAAGATTAGAAAGAAACATAGGGAAACTTGGATATGTCGAAGGCCCACCCACATTAAATGGCCGTCCTCATATAGGCCATACGTGGGGCCGTACGATCAAGGATCTTTGGTACAGGTGGAAGTCTATGGAGGGCTATTATGTTCTTTTCAGGGCTGGCTGGGATTGTCAAGGTCTGCCTGTTGAGATCGAAGCTGAGAAGGAGCTTGGGTTCTCCAATAAGAAGGAGGCTCTCGCTAAGCTTGGTGAGGAGAGATTCATTGAGGAGATTAAGAAGATTCTTCACAAGTATCATGCAGACTGGAGGAGAGTTGATAGGAGATTTGGAATGTTTATGGATTACGATAAAGAATATTTCACATATAAGGATGAATATATTGAAAGAGAGTGGAAGTATCTTAAGAGGGCTTATGAACAGGGTCTTCTTGGAAAGGGTTATAGGGTCGTAGCATATTGTCCAAGCTGCCAGACTTCATTAAGCAATGCTGAAGTCGGCCAAGAGTATAGTATGGTTGAAGATCCTTCTGTCTACTTTAAGGTTAGGCTTGAAACGGGAGACTATGTCTTGGTTTGGACGACGATGCCTTTTACAATAGTCACGGATGAGCTACTAGCTGTGAATCCTGATGCGGAATATGCTAGGGTCAGGGTTGGGGATGAGAGATGGATAATGGTCAGCAATCTGGTAGATTCTTTAATGAGCAAGTTAAACATCTCAGATTACGTTGTTGAAGACACTTTTCCTGGAATAGAGCTTGAGGGGAAGAAGTATGAATACCCACTTATGGAGGAAGTGCCCCGTCAGAAGACGCTTGAAGAAGAGGATAATAGGGTCCACAGGATTGTTACTGCGGAATTCGTCGACGTCACTACTGGGACAGGCGTAGTCCATATTGCTCCAGCCAACGGCGAGGAAGATTTCGACTTAGCACAGGTGCTTAAGATACCCGTCTTCTCGCCTTTCGACGATGAGGCGAAATTCACTGAAGACGCTGGTTTCTTCAAAGGGATTTTTGCAAGGGATGCTGACCAGATTGTCCTAGACCTTCTTGAGAAGAAAGGGCTCTTAGTTAAGTCTGAGAAAATAGTTCACGAATATCCGTTATGCTGGCGTTCTAAGCATAGGCTAATATGGCTGGCTAGAACGGAATACTTCTACTGGCTTGACAAGATTGTTGACAAGCTTATGGAAGCTGCTTCAAAAGTAGAATACTTCTACAATCCTCCTAAGAATAGGTTCCTCTCGTTCATAAAAGAGGGTAAACCCTGGTGTATTTCGAGGGAGAGGGTTTGGGGCACTCCGATGCCGATATTCGTATGCGAAAAATGTGGAAAGGAGGAGCTCTTAGCCTCTAGGAAAGAAATCGTTGAAAGAGCCTTAAGCCTTCCAGACGGTGAGAACTTTGAGCTTCATAAGCCTTGGATGGATAAGATCAAGATTAAGTGTTCATGTGGGGGAGTTATGCATAGGGTGCCGTTTGTTCTCGACACTTGGCATAATAGCGGCGCTGCACCCTATTCAAGCCTTACCGATGAAGAGTATAAGGAGTTTGTGCCGGTCGATTTCCTCGTCGAATCGATAGACCAGACACGTGGCTGGGCTTTCACACTGCTTGTGGAAAACGTAATAATGACTGGCGAGCCGAAGGCCCCTTACAAAGCTTTTCTCTTCTACGGTCAAGTTCTTGACGAGAAGGGCAATAAGATGAGTAAGAGCCTTGGTAACGTGATAAATACTGAGGACGTTATAACAAAATATTCAGCAGACCTCTGTAGGTTCTATCTTCTTTGGAAGACTAATCCAATAGAGAACATAAACTTCAGCTTCAGCGAGATGATGGAGAGACCATATCAGGTTTTGAACACATTTTTCAACCTAGGCAAGCTTTTGAAGCAGAATGCTGAGTACGACGGGTTTGACTACGATAAGTATAGTCTGCAATGGGCTCTTAAGAGTGGCGAGGTTAAGGACACTGAGAGGTGGGTCCTATCACGCCTCCAGAGTCTTGTGAAAACAGTAACCGAGGGTTTTAGCACGATGAAGACCCATGAGGCTGCGAGGGCTGTTGAAAGATTCGTCATAGAAGTCTTGAGCAGGCAGTACGTTCCCATGGTTAGGAAAGACCTTTGGAGCGACGACCCGAAAGAGCTCAATCGGAGGATGACGATATACGCTGTATTATTCTACTCCCTCCATACTCTGAGCAGGCTTATGAATCCTATGACGCCTTTCTTGGCTGAAGCCTTCTACCAAGGGATTTTGAAAAAATTCAGTAGGAAAATGCTGGAATCAATCAACTTCGAAGAATGGCCCACTTCTGAGGAAAGTCTAATAGACGAGGAGCTTGAGAGAGACTTTGAGAGGATAAGCGAGGTAATAAGCCTAGGCAACTGGGCCAGGATGAAGGCTGGAGTAAAGAGAAGATGGCCCTTAAACAAGATAGTTCTAATACTCCGGGAGGATTATTCTAAAAGCCTGAGCAAGAGGCTTGACATTTTGAAAGAGATGTTGAATGTTAAGGAAGTAATCCTAGACAAGAGCCTTGACAAGGCTGGTGTCAAAATAATAGTTAAGCTGAACTATTCCAGCGCGGGGCCAAAATTCAAGGATAAGGCTGGCAAGATAGCTTCATTAATAGCGAGTAAAGCAACAGAAGTTAGAGAGAGAATAGACAAAGAAGGAAAGTTCCTACTGAAAGTTGACGGGAAAACTGTTGAAATACTGAGGGAAGACCTGGTTTTCGAATACGAGGCTCCCGAGAACCATATAATGGTTTCAGATAAGCCTGGTTTCGCAATCCTAGAAGTGAGGAGAACACCCGAGCTAATCGCGGAAGGCTATATGAGGGATACAGCGAGAAGAATCCAAGCATACAGGAAAGAGCTCGGATTAAACCCGACGGAAATCCTGAGTAAGGTTACCATATATGGCGTTACTCAAGAAGGCTATGCGCGTCTAAAACCATTGTTAAACGATCTTGCAAACCTGGTTAGAGCCAAAACGGTAGAAGTAGAGACAACAGTTCCGGAAAGCAAGGAAGGGCTTAAAGAATACGATTTAGAGGGCGAGAAAATCTACATTGGAATAAGCAAGTAAAGCCGTTTTTTATCGAAAATTCTCGTATTCTAGCCTCACGTGTGGCAGGAAATTGTCTTATAAAATCGTTCCCTATTGGAACAAAATATTTATAAAATAGTTCCCTATTGGAACAATTTTATGAGGGAGGATGATTTCAGGACTGTCCTGGCTGAATGGAGGGCGAGGAAGCTACCCGAGCTTGTTGAAAGAGAGCTTGAGATACCTTTAGAACCGGCTCTAGTAGTTGCAATAATTGGACCCAGACAAGCAGGGAAGACTTTTAGAATGTTCCAGCTTATCAAGGAGCTTATTTCCAGGGAAGTTTCGCAAGAGAACATCCTATACGTAAATTTCGAACATGAGAGGTTGAGGAATTTAGATGCTAACAATCTCGGAGATATGATGAAAGTTTTCCACCAGCTTTATCTGCCTGCAGAAAATTCTCCAATATACCTTCTCTTAGACGAAGTTCAAAACGTTAGAGACTGGGACAAATGGTTAAGGAGAATGAGTGAAGACAGTAGGTTTAGAATATTTATCTCAGGATCATCTTCAAAGCTTTCCAGCAAAGAAATAGCAACCTCGTTAAGAGGGAGAAGCATAGACTTCACGATTCTGCCCTTTAGCTTTCGAGAGTTTCTAAAAGCTAGAAAGCTAGAAGCAGAGGGTTTTAAAAGGCTAAGTCATTTGGAGGAAAGAGGCAGGGCAGTTCGGCTAGTTGAAGAATACGTAAAGTTTGGAGGATATCCGAAAATCGTTTTAACAGAGGATGTTGAGATGAAAGAGAGGATTTTAAAATCCTATTATGAAACCATTTTCCACAAAGACATTACAGAAAGGTACAGAGTTGACCCGGTTCTCTTCGACGCTTTTCTGAGATACGCAGTCACCTGCTTCGCCAAGCAGATAAGCATTTCAAAAATCTATAACTACTTAAAAACACTAGGCTTTAAATGCAGTAAGCAAACCCTAATCAAGTTTCTAAAATATTCTGAAGAAGTATTCTTCCTATTTCCCCTCGAAATATTCTCGTACTCAATAAAAGAAAGAAGACAATATCCAAGGAAACTCTATATCGTAGACAACGGCATCATAAGAACAATATATCCTGAAGCCGATAAAAGCCTAGGCAGGCTTATGGAGAACACGGTTGCAATAGAATTAATAAGGAGGGGGGAAAGAGAGAAAAATGAAATCTCGTATTGGAGAGAATATGGAAAGCGAGATGGGAAGGAGGTTGACTTTATTGTTAGAAGCGGTTTTACCGTGAAAGAATTGATTCAAGTAACTTATGCCAACAGTAGAGGAGAGATTGAAAAAAGAGAGCTTGAAAGCTTGATCAAAGCCTCTGAAGAATTAAAATGCAACAACCTACTAATAATCACATGGGACTATGAAGGCGAAATAGAGGTGGAAGATAGAAAAATAAAATGCCAACCTTTGTGGAAATGGTTACTCAAATATTAGTAAAATCCGAAAAGAGAAAAGTTTATTTACGCTCTAAACGAAATCCGCCTCAGAAAGCTCCGGTGGTGTAGCCCGGTAAGCATACTGGCCTTTCGAGATATAAATTAAATTGGAGAAAGCCAGGGGTCGCGGGTTCAAATCCCGCCCGGAGCATCAGAATCAAATTTTACATTCATTTTCAATCAGTGCGGGAACAGAACACAATACTTTAAAACGAATTTTTGTTAAAATTTAGGCATGGATTTAACTGGAAGAAAAAGATGAGATAATCTTCTCTCATGTCTGGAGAGTAAACAAATGGTTAAAAATTTAGTTCTTTAAGTTTCCACTTTTTAGTAACAAACTTATGACTATGAAACAGGCTATTTCGTAATTCTTAACCTCCCTATCATCGTCTGATATATGAGTAAAATCCGGAGCGTTATTATAGGGAAGTCTTCTATTCATTACTGAGGAAATACTGGTTCGAGACTTCTACTTAATTCAGCTATCCTCCTCATCTCTTCTTCAGACAGTGGCTTAAAATTGTCTGCAATATCGCATGCCCACCATAATAGTTCAACCCTACTTGGACTTACGGCAGATGTCACGGGGAGGGAAAGGGTAAACCTGAGGGCGAGCGATGCTTCTTCGAAGCTCTCGACAGTAGCATACCATCTGGGCCATGCATATTTATTCCTCTCCTCGGGCTTCCATTTTCTTTTAGCCAGGGCCTTGATTGCAAGTATGCCAATACCTTTTTCAACAGCTTTTTCTAAAACCCTTGGGCCGAAGTTTGCCTGGTGCCAAGATACCCAGTTGAATGGGAATAACATGGTGTCGAAGTCGAAGCGGTCGAGCAATGCTAACGCAGCCTCTTCGGAATGCGAGGTAAAGCCTATGTATTTTACGCGGTCTTGTTCCTGAGCCTCGAGCAGGGCCTCGATAGCACCTCCGGAACCAAGTACTTGCTCTACATCGTTCAAATTATCCACGGCGTGAAGCTGGTAAAGGTCGAGGTAATCGGTCCTGAGGAGTTTAAGAGAACGCTCTAGAGCAGCCGCAGCCTCCTTTCTGGTGCGTTTCTCAGTTTTACATGCTAGGAAAACCTTGTCGCGGTATGGTTTAAGCGCGGGGCCAAGCACTTCCTCGGAATTCCCGTAGCTGGGTGCGACATCGAAATAGTTGATGCCTCTGTCAACTGCTTTAGCAACTATGCTGCTTGCAGAAGAGTGGCTCATGTTCATAACGATTATGCCTCCGAAGCCTATTATGGAGAGTTTCTCACCCGTCTTCCCGAGTACGCGTTTCTCCATACACCATAACCTCCTGCTATGAGATTTGGAAAAGCGAAATTAAGCTTTAGTCCTAGTTAGAATTCCCACGTAGTTAACATTTGTTACGAATCACGAGCTTCTTTAATCTTTTCCTTATATAACTTCTTCTCTAGATCTACTGTCTCCTTAGGGAGAAGCTTAGGTTTTCTAAGGAGCTTTGAGAGGAGTATTATCTCAGCCTCCCTCTCAACGCAGAGCAGGACATCCATCGCCTCATCCAAGTCTTTTCCACACGCCACTATGCCGTGGTTCCTGAGGAGCACAGCCCTCCTATCTCCCAATGCCTTAAGAACGTTTCTCGCAAGCGCCTCCGTTCCGAATAGAGCATATTTAGCAACTCTGACCTCTCCACCAGTATATAGTATCATTTCCTCTGTCACTGGAATTATGTTAACCCCGGTAACCGCGAAGACAGTTGAGTAAATGGGATGGGCATGAATAATCGCCTTAACATCCTTCCTGTTTTCGTAGATCGCGAGGTGCATCGGGGTTTCGACCGATGGCTTCTTAGTGCCTTCTATTACGTTACCCTTAGAGTCCACTACAATCATGTCCTCCGGGTTTAGCCTAGCCTTCTTCAAACCGCTGGGAGTTATTATGAAAAGACCCTCCTGCGGGGCTCTGACGCTAATGTTTCCAGAGAAACCGAATGTGAGACTTGTCTCGTTAAGCAACCTGAAGGTCTTAGCTATTTCAGTCCTCAGCCCGGGGAACAACATGATTAAATTCTTTTAACGGTTGATTATAAACTTAAGTCAGGGTAATAGCCAGTCCTCAAATAGAAATATTTAACACATTAACCAGATTTAAACCATTATGAAGTACATGTAGGAGAATCCTAAGACATCTCCCAGCCAATGGCTTATCATTATTGGCAATAGCTTCCTCGTCTTAGTGTATATTAACCCGTATATGAAGCCGAATAATCCTGTAAAAACAGCATGAAGAGATGTACCATGCCATAAACCGAAGAGCACGGCTTGAATCGTTACAGCAACCCATGATCTGTCGATAAACCTATTCTCCAACCTGGTTTGAAGATACCCACGCCATATTAGCTCCTCGCATACTCCAGCAGTTAGAGACGTAACAACTATGGTGTATACGATTATAGTGATGGTGACACTCTTATACTCACTTAGTAACTGTTTCATCATCCCAGGTCCATAGATTAGGTTGCTAGCCATAGGCTCCAGTATTTGAAAGATTAAGAATGAGAGCGGGATTAATCCGAAAATAAGAATTATAGAGTTCAACGATATTTCTGTAGACCCGGTAATCAGCTTAATCGACCGACCCTCGTCTTTAAGCAAATGCCGTACTAGTAAAGCGAGTAGAACATGATATATTGACCATAGCAAAGGCCCGTATGTATATGTGTAGTAGAAAGGCTTCTCCATAAACTCTTGTAGAGATACTAGTAATACTATCAACATTGGTGTTAATACAATATTTAACAATAATGGAAGGAGCGCGATTATTAAAAGACTAGAGGTAGCGCTTGTTTTGGACTTTCTCATTAACTCCTACATACAACATTGCTTATTAAAAAAACTTTTCTGCATTAGAAATTAACTTCAGCTTGAACTCTGGTCTCCTGAGTATCCAAATCTTTACTTGGCAAGGATAATGATCGAAGAAGGTTCTAAAACGCAGGATGATTTCTTCACCCAGTTTGGAGTTAGGAAAGTCGAATTCGGACGAGAGGGTTTTAAGCTTAATGGAGTAGCCAGGTTCCTTAAAGGCATTGCAAGACACGAAGACTACCCGATACTAGGTAGGACAGTCACAAGCGAACTGATCCTGCAGGATCTTAAAATAATTAAAGAAATGGGTGTTGATTTCCTCCGGACTGCTCACTATCCGAATCATCATATGACGTACATACTGACTGACAGACTGGGAATTATGGTCTGGGAGGAAATACCAGTATACTGGTTTAGTGAGAACGGTTTCAGAATCCAAGAGGAGAGGAAGATTAGCTACCAGATGGTTGAAGAAATGGTTTTCAGAGATTTTAACAGGCCCTCCATAATTATTTGGGGGCTTTGCAACGAGTGTGAGGGAGATTTTTGGAGGGTAACTTATTTACGAAATGCATCGAGACTCATCAGATCAATCGATGACTCCAGACTATTGGCTGAAGCAATGGTTTTCAACGTATTGGATGAGACTTGGAAGAAGGGCGGTTTAGACCTTCCCACATACAACGTATATCTCGGTGTTTTCGGAGGAACATTAGAAATGTTTTATGGCACTATGGAGATGTTTGAACACAGGCAACCGAATACTCCGATATTAATATCAGGAATTTGGATACTGGTCTGGAGGCGCATCCAGCGAAAGCGACCAGAAGAACTACTTCCTCAGGGCTTGGAGCATCTATTCAAACCATAAGTTAGTCTCCGGAGTAGTTTGGTGGACAGCCTTCGACTACGACTCGTTTCATACATTCAATACCTTTGGAGCATTAAACTGGGACAGGTCAAAAGAGAAACTATTGTTCAAAGCCATCAAGGAGGCGTATACCAATTACTCGGGGAAGAAGACAGAAGACGTTTTTTCAAAACTGCAGCCATATGCTGTCGTCTTCATATTTTTTGCGGTTTTAGCGTTAGGATTCTTTCTGATGAAGCGGGTAAAAACAATCCTTCTACTAAAATTAAAAAATGGAAATAGAACAGTAAAAAACCTTTTCAATAAATGCGGGGGGTGGGATTTGAACCCACGAACCCCTACGGGACGAGGTCCTAAGCCTCGCGCGATTGACCAGGCTACGCGACCCCCGCTTTAGCAAATTATTTATCGCAAAACTGGATATAAGTATTTTACGCCAATGATTATTGAATAAATTTATCCCCCCTTACGCCGTTGATTAAGCGTAATGAGAAGCATAATGTTTAAGAACGGGATGCTTTACGCACTAGATTCTTCTAGGCTTCCCCATAGAGAAGTTTGGCTTAAATTCAGAAATGCGAATCAAGTGGCTTCAGCGATCAGAGAAATGAGAATTAGAGGTGCTCCTTTAATTGGAGTTGTGGCAGCGTATGGTCTTGCTTTAGAAGCTTTAAAATACAGGGGTAATGATGCTGATAGGCTTAGGGAGATAGTTTTGAAAACATCTGAATACCTAAAGAGTGTTAGGCCCACTGGGAGGAATCTCAGCTGGGCAATAGACAGGTGTTTAAAGGCGATTGAAAAAGAAGAGGCTGTCGATGGGATTAAGAAGCAGTTACTAGAAGAGGCGGAGAAAATAGCAAACGAGGATGTTGAGACAAACTTGAAGATAGCCAAAAACGGGTTGGAGATAATAACGGATGGTGATAGGATTCTAACGCATTGCAACACTGGAGGACTAGGCACTGTCGAATACGGTACGGCACTTGGCATAATCAGAGTAGCATGGGAGAAAGGGAAGAGAATATTCGTCATAGCCACTGAGACAAGACCATTGCTTCAGGGAGCTAGGCTCACCGCCTGGGAGCTTAAGAAATATGGTATCCCGTTCAAGCTGATATGCGACTCTATGGCTGGCTACGTGATGTCTATGGGGATGGTTAACAAGGTACTTGTCGGAGCTGACAGGATACTTTCAACTGGACATGTTGCAAACAAGATTGGTACGTTGACACTTGCTATCCTAGCTAAACATTACGGCATACCTTTCTACGTTGCAGCACCATTCTCCACGTTTGACTTTACAACCAAGCCTCAAGAAATACCGATTGAAGAAAGGAGTCCTGAGGAAGTTACTCACTTCGCAGGCAGATTAGTAACGGTTAAAGATGTTGAAGTTATTAACCCTGCTTTCGACATAACACCTCCAGAACTTATTTCAGGAATCATAACCGAGAAGGGTATGATTCGGCCTCCCTATAGTGAGAACATACCCAAGTTTATTAATAAGAGTTAGAGTTATTTTGCAAAAGCGGGTCGAGGACGATGGTGGCTCAGAAATCAGAGGAGCCTAGTATTGGAGATTCAGGCTGGGCTTTGCCGAGTACTGAAGAAGTTTTGACTTTGTCTGTTGAGGAACTTCTTTCGCGTATGAAATCTTCGCTAGATGGGCTCTCTTCTGAGGAGGCGAAAAGACGTCTTGAATTTTTTGGTTTCAACGAGCTTGTTAGGAAAAAGAAGAGGGTAGCCATTACTGGTTTTCTCTACCATTTCAAAAGTCCGTTAGTAATAATCCTTCTTATCGCTGGACTGATTTCAGGCTTTTTTGGAGAAGTCGTAAACATGACTATTATACTTGTTATTGTGATATTCAGCGTAGTCTTAGACTTTTATCAAGAATCTAATGCTGAATACTTTTAGGAATTCTAAGCCTGAGTACAAACTTGAGTTAAGCCCATTAGGCGATGGCAAAGCTTCTAGGAAGATTTCCTCCATCCTTTCCGGAAAGCTTGTTTGATGACTCCTATTCTTTTTATTCTTATAGTGATGATCTTTACTATTTTTTAAACATCAATTTTACTGTTAGCATAATTATTAGTTTTATAGTGACGCTTTCTTGATGATACTCTTGCCTCTCGATTCATGGGTAGAATTTATTGAAGATATTGAGAATTTTTGAACACCGAATTTCTAATTGTATTATTTCTAAGATAGAATCTAAACCAGACGCTTATAAGTTAAGAATAGTTTATGAAATTTTAAAGAGATATAAGGGAACTTGATTTTTCAACGAAACGATAGAAAAATCAGTATCTTTTTCATTTCTTATTGTTACCAATTTCATATTTTATTTGGTACCCCCATAACTAATGCGTTTGTGATCTTGTATGGGATCTGAGAAGCTGAGAAATCATCTTCTATAAGAATTGGTCTTTCTTTAACGGTTATCGAGGAGAATGGCAATTGCTTATTGAGAAAATCGATTTTAGAAGTATTTGGATCTATGAAAACGAGGATCGGATCCGGATTCTCAACGAGACACGATGCAACTATATCATTGATTGCTTCATCTCTCATGGAGTGTCCGATTATAAGAAGGACGAGGCTGGATGGCAATTCCTCTCTAAACCTGTGGAAGAGTGTTAGATACGGGTAGCTGTAGGAATACTTAGCATCAATCGGATATATCATCAATTCCCCTTCTATTGGTTCTCCGCCTGAGGATTATGGAAGTAACTCTGAAATGCAGGACTTGCCCACTCGCCACGGCCTGCTTAAAGTCGGGTAGGTTCGCTCCTCCCAAGGCGGATCCGTACTATAAGCTGAGTCCGATGCTGGAGTCTTGGAGGCGAAGCCCTTAATGGTTGGGGCCTTAGGCCTCAAGGGCCTCCATGATCTTTGCAAATCGGATGCTGAGTCTTCTTTAGCAGGCATGTCTTGGTTGATAGAGGCTAGGAATTGGCACGCTTATTCGGGCACACCTTCTGGCGTTGGCATTATAAACTTGGGAATGAATCTAATGGAATGCAATTGTAAAGCATGCTTAGGCAAGTCTCCGAACCAGATTGCTGAAAACCCGGAGGACATAGCGTGGCATAACTGGGTAATGCTTAAGGAATATGCGGAGAAGGGGAGGCTCGACGAGATACCTGTTTACGACATTATATTGGAGAAGGATGACACTTTGGTGGTTGTAGGGGATTTGCACATAGGTGTTCCCCAGTCCCTCTGGCTATCGTGCTTGAGGAGGCTCGTGAAAATCAACCCTACCCACCTGGTTCTCCTGGGCGACGTATTCGACTTCGTAGAAGGGAAGCCGAAGGCATCGCACGTCGTTGGTTTCTTCAGGCTTCTGAAGAATCTTAATGTTCGCGTGAGATGCGTATTGGGATGCTCGGATTCTAATGCCACCGGATTTTTAGAAGCCTTAATGAGGCTTGTTTTCACGAAGGAACCGGAGGAGCCCCAATTATACGATTCAAGCCCAATGCTAACGGAAGCCGTGAGAAGTTTAGTAGCGTTCTGGAGGTTCTCGAAAGAGGAAGTGAGGGTTAAGCTGGCGAACGGAAAGGTGGCGGTGCTGAGCCACGGTCATGAACTCGGTCTTCAGAGGGATGCAAGTCCCGGACAAGTAATGGAGGAGCTCCTGAGGAATAAGGCCCCGAATGAGATCCGCGTGATAAGGCACTATCATAAATCGCTCCACAATCCTGAGAATGGGGGAGTGATGCTGGGCGCCTGGCGGACCATGACTTTGGAGGAGAGGAAAACAGGCTTCTCGCTTGATATCGCCGATATACTGGTAATCAGAGGGGACGGGTCAATGGAGCTGGTGAAGGGAATGTAGGGAATTTGGCCAATTTAGCGCTGAGCTGAATTACGAGAGGAGGCAGGAAAGGTATGAGGAGGAGGTAGAGGAGCGTATTCTCAAGAGCGAGGACTGGGAAGAGGAATTAGAGCACTACTTAGAGGAAGCGGTGAAAGAGATAGAGGAGCAGGAAGAGCCCAGAGTCGAGGCCGATGAAGAATACGGGGATTCTTCTCTGACGATGATGGAGGCGAATTTGTCGGAGGATGAGAAGCGGGAGAATGAGGAACGTATGGAAGAGGAGAATGAGGCAGTAACGTCAGATAGGCTTGTACTTCTGCAGAAGCCTGAGAAGGGAGAGGAGGGAGGGAACGAGGCACTGGAGACGGAGGATCATCTGCGAGAGTTGATAGAGGGGATCGAGGCGCTGGCTGAGGGTTCTCTCCAGAGGGAAGAGAAACCGGAGAATTTGGAGGAGAAGCTGAGCGACTAAGAAGTTGAAAAGATAAGGGGATTTACTGAGCAGGAATTAGGAATGCACGGAAGAGAAGTGGTTAAAGCTTACGTGGAGGACGGCAGGATTGCTGAAATAGGGGAAGCAGAATTTATTGGAAAAGAGGTTGAGATCAAAGTTACGAAGGAAAGAGTGGACTTAGTCTTCAGGACGAAGGATAATCAACTCGTAATTGTAGAGGCTAAGTCAAGCAAGACTTCTGAAGAAGAACTAGCAGAAAACATTAAAAATGGTTTAAACCAATTGAAACGCTATAAAAAGCATATCAAAGAGTATGGTTTGGACTTAACCAAGGAAGGCCTAGGCGTCGAGAAGGGGGAGAACATTAATGGTTACATGGTTGTTTACGTTTACTTTGACTTGAAGAATAAAGAGATAGAAGTAGGGTATGAGCTGTTGCCAGAGGGCTAGGAAATGGATAATCACGCAACCATCCCCAGGGAATCGACCCCCACTTGAATTTCCAGCCCCTCTCCCTCTCCAACTTCTTAAACTCTTCCCTACTCAGCACGACCACTGTTATTCGCTCGCCCTCGACCTGACAATATCGGTATCCAGTGTCCTCGATGAGATCGTTCAACTCCTCCAAGCCCATGTCCTCGATGTAATCGTATTTCAAAGCGATATCGATGCTATGCCTCTTACCCTTAAAATCGAAGCTAACCTCCTGTATTTGCCATTTTGGTCCCTCTGGCGTGAGCCATCTTGAGCTTACGTTCGTAGGCTGGAAAACACCCCTGGATATCCTAGCAAGCCTATTCAAGATGGCGATGCCCATTTTAGCATCTATAACTGTTTCAACCTCTTCCAATATAACCCTCTTAGAGTCAAAACGTATCAATTCACGGTCTATTTCGAAATCACTCGCCTTCGTCCAGTATCTTTCGCGATCGTAGAAATCCATAACTGTCCCCGAATGTAAAAGTCCCTCCTCCCCCCACCAACTGATTGAATACTTGATTTCCTCTCCGAGAATCTTATCAAGAATCTCCTCCGAGGATATGTTGGAATAATCTTTGAAGAAATCCATTTTGCGAAGATACTCTAAGCTCAGGATTTACCATCCCATAATTAACTATGAAGCTAAAACTTTTTAAACGTAACGCTCACGCGTGCTTAAAATCAGTTAGCGGCGATTCCTCAAGCATCTTAACAGAATGCAATATAATCTGGCAACTAAAAAGAATCAATAAATAACTATAAATAATTTTTTCATAGATTGATTATGAAAGTGGGCCGAGCCAGACTCGAACTGGCAGCCTCCTGCGCTTGCTGTGCGTTTTTTCACGCATGTCAGGCAGGCGTCCTAACCACTTAGACGATCGGCCCACGTTATTCTAGAGATATTTCTGTTTGGGGGGATTTTAACTTTTCTCTCGTTAATCGGCTGTTGAAAACGGTTTGATTTTAGAGCTTTTAAAAAAGCCTGATTCTATGTTTACTCGAATAGTGCTCCTAGGCCAGCCATTTCCTCAGCGGGTTTTTCTTCCTTCTTCTCTTCTTTCTTCTCAGCCGCTGCTTGCTGTGCTGGTGCCGTAGCAGTTGCCACAGGGGCTATCGCCAATGGGGAGGAGAGGACCTCGTCGATATTTATCTTGGAAAGCGAGGATACTAGCACTTTTATCCTAGCCTCGTCCGGCTCTATGCCTGCTGCCTTTATTATCGCCTTAACCTTCTCCTCGGTTATCTGCTGCTTCGCAGAATGTAGCAGCAGGGCCGCGTGTATGTACTCAGACATCAGCGCTCACCTCAGAATCTCTGAGGCTTTTCTCAACGAGGTGTTTTTAAGCTTTTTCAAGGCTCTTCTCAAGCTGTTCCGCCATGGCTCTGGCTGTTTGCAGCATTATTTTAACAGTGTTTTCATCATAGTATTCCGCTTTAACACCTAGGTTAACAGCCTTGGAGAAGGCTTCTCTGAGCATTATGGTGATGCTCTCAGGCGTTGGGAAGAGGGCTGCTAGGGCTATTTTCAAGGCATTCTCAACGCTCAATGCTATGCTACTCTTAACATCTTCGACTGTTGTTGACAGCAGTTCCTCCGTGTAGACAAGCCCGTCGCACAGTGCAGCATACGCTTTCACATATGCTTCAACAGGCCTTACGTTCAGTTTTGAAAGCACCGCGGCCAGTTGAGGAGTAACAACGTCGCCTGGCTTAGCTACGACAGTATCCCTTGTTATCCATATGCTTCCGGTTTCAATCCTTGTTGGGAGACCGACCTCGTTCAACGAGGATATTACTGGACCGGCTGGTAGACCAGTGTTACCAGCGGGGATAATGATCTCCCTGTCAACAACGTCTCCGGCACTCAACGGTAGTCTTACGGAATATTTTTTCAACTCCTGCTGCAGCTCATACGGCTCCTCGTTTGAAAGCACCAGCATTATAGACCCGCTGGAACCATGTTTCTTAAGGAATTCTCTCAGCTCTCTAGAACCCGTCTTATCAGCTGCTTTTTGCAACAGGGTTGTCTTAACTTGTTTGAATACGGCTCTGCCCCTTAGCCTTTTCCTAGCCTCGTTTACTGTCGAAGCCTTAACCTTGTAGGTGTTTACAAGCATCACTGTTCTACTGGATTCTATGAGGCTAAGGAGCTCGTCGACAATTCTCTTCTTAAGAAGAAGCTGCTTGCTCAAGACTTCCTGCCTCCCTGAAGAACCTTGACTATCTTACCCATCGTCGTCTTAAAACCTATGAACCTTATTGTAGCTGAATGGGGAAGCCTTTTCTGCACGGCTGATATAACGGTCTCAGCATTCTCCAACAGTTGTTGAACGGGCATTTCCTCATGCCCTATTTTGCACGATGCCGAGAGACTGGATTTCACCGTTATCCTTACGCTCCTCCTAAGCCTTTCAACAAGTGGGGATATTGATGAGGCGGGGGGCACTGGTGTGGGCATCTTGTTCTTAGGCCCCAGAAACTGGCCGAGCACCTTGCCGACGAGCGGCATGAGCGGCACCTCCGCTATGAAGAAATCATAGGACTGGGCTGTCTTCCTACAGGCCTTCTTCTTCCCAGCCATAGAGTTTAAAGAGTCCCTTGTCATATGGTCTATCCCGAGGCTTCTTGCCTCCGGTATCAACGAGCCCTCGGTGAAAACACATATTTTAGGAGCATTCTTATAGGGGCTGTGCGGAAGCTCCACTAGCTCCGTGAACCTTTGGTCAGGCTTTGAAAGATCTATACCGCTTAAAGAAAGTATTATTTCAACACTCTGCTTAAACTTCCTAGCCTTGTTATACTCTTTGGACAATGCTTTTCTCAAAGCCTCTTCTATCGAATTCCTAGCTATGGATGTTGTCACCGACACCCTTACGCAGCCTCCTTGCTCAAAATACTGTCATACAAGCCTTTTTCAACCTCCTTAATAACTTCTTTAGGAGACTTAGAATCCACCGTAATCCCCATGCTCTGGCATGTTCCAAGAACCTCTTTAACAACACCCTTTAGGGATTTAGCGTATGTGTCGTTCATCTTCATTTTAGCTATTTTGACAACGGTCTGGAATGATATGTTGCCCTTAGCCTCCTTACCCGGTGCTCCTGAGCCCTTGTCTACGCCAGCCTCCTTAGCTATTAGTGCAGAGGTCGTCGGAGTCTTGAGGATGACTGTAAACTGTTTCGTTTCAGTGTCTACCTCAACGTCAACAGGAACCTTCATCCCCTTAAAGTCCTTCGTAGCCTCGTTTATCTTGGCCACGACAGCACCCACATTAACGCCTAAGGGGCCTAATGCTGGGCCCAGCGGCGGACCGGGTGACGCGTTTCCACCCTCCACTATAAGGCTAATAGTCTTTTTAGCCAGCTTTCAGACACCTCTTTCAGCGTCAGAATTTTGCAAAGCCTTAAAAATATTTCTTGTCTGCCTAAAGCTTCCCCGAGGATTTTTCCACTACTCTCACACTATCCATTTTAAGGGTTATTGGGAATGGTGCTATGGCTCCGTCAAGCTCTACAGTAACCTCGTTTCTCTCCGGGTTTATTTCTATTACTTTAGCACGGTTCTTCTTGAGAAGACCGCTAACTATCTCGACAGTGTCCCCGACCCTGATCTCCGCGCTGACAGGTTTCTCCTCGAAATACTTTTTAAACTCGTTTACGCTCAAGCTACCCTGCACTCTTCTCTTAACATACTTTATGTCTCTTATAGCCTCCTCCACAGGGAATGGGGAGTCGGCCTCTATGTAGATATAGCCTCTTAAATCGGGTAGGACAATTACGGAGTGCACGGGAAGTCTCTCTGTTTCACACCTGTTCTTTATCAAGAGCGCTGAAGTCATCTCCTGGCCTACTGATGTTCTTACAAGGAAGAACTTCGGCTCTATTTTTCTACCCTCTTCCATAATGACTCACCTTATGAAGGGAGACGTACTCCTCCGAGCAGTGAGGCAATCAAATGTATTACGAAAGCAAGGCCCCCGATTACTAAGAGGCCTATGAGGAACACTTTTAGAGACAGCATGAAGCTCTCTCTATCCGGCTTCTCACTAACCTTTAGAACTCGGATCATTGTCCTTACTTTCTCTCTTATGTTCATCCGAATTCTCTAAAAACCGTGTAGATATATCCTTTTCCCTTCGGCGGTTTAAATAGTGGAGAGAAGTTTTTTAACATAATTCTCCGGGTTGAACTTCTCTAGATCAGAATATTTCTGCCCAGTTCCAACGTAAATCACTGGTTTTTTCGAAACATAGGACACTGAGAGCGCTGCACCACCCTTATCATCCGCGTCGAACTTTGCTAGTATGATTGCGTCATAACCCACTTTACTCTGGAAGTCCAATGCCTGGTTCCAAGCATCGTTACCGGTTAAAGCGTCTACAACCAGTATGGTATAAGACGGTTCGACGACCCTCTTTATTTTCCTCAGCTCATCCATCAGGTTGATGTCAGTATGCATTCTCCCAGCAGTGTCTATTAAAACCGCTTCAAAACCTCTGCTCGAAGCATACGCTACTGCTTCAAAACCTACGCTAGCGGGATCTGACCCATATTTTTTCGAAATGACTTGGAGGCCAAGCGACTTCGCATGCTGGCTCAACTGCTCCACAGCCCCAGCCCTGAAAGTATCGCTGCAAGCAAGCAAAACGCTTAAACCAGCTTTCTTAAGCAGATACGCGACTTTCGCTATCGTCGTCGTCTTACCTACGCCATTCACCCCTATGAACAATATTTTGAAGGGCTTCTCAGACTTCTTCGCCTCCTCCACTATGTCGAACCTGCTTTCCCCTAAGGCTTCCAGCAGAAATTTCTCCAGCTCCTTCTCAACAATCCTCTTAACGGCATTCTTGTCGAAAATAGGTGTTCTCTGACCCTCCAATGCTTCTGCAATCTTGTTTTTCAACTCGTCTACTAGCGGTAGGGCTACGTCGCATGAAGCAAGCTTTAAGCCATACTCGTCCAGAATCTTCTCCAGCTCCCTTCTATTTAACGGTCTTGTCGAAATAGTTTCAACAAGAGACTTGAATAAGTCACCTACTTTCATGAGGAACCCTATTTCCTAAGCTTCTCGTAGAGAGCCTGAACCCTGCTCCTGCTCTCCTCTATCTTAGCCTGCAGAGTGCTCATCTGCGATTCGATCGATCCCCTTGCGTTGTTCAAGTCGTTTATCCTTTTCTCCACGAGCTTAAGCGTCTCCTCAAGGCTTCTCTCAATCAATATCCCTGAGCCCGCGTTTACTAGAAACCTGTTAGTATCCTTGAGTAGGGCTTTGCCGTAGACCCCTCCACCTATGTCGATGAATAGCTCAACGCCCTCGCCAGCCTTAGAAATATCTTCTAGCGCGGATTTAGAAACTTGAAGATCGTTTAAAGAGGCGAGTATTATCTGGTATCTTGACCTCAACTCCTCCATAAGGCTCTCGAAAGACCTTAATTCTGTTATCGCCTTTCTAAGCTCCTCCTCGCTCATTGGATTTCAGGCTTAACCTCCTCCACACTAAGTATTTTAATATTCTCCCTCTTAACCCTATGCTTGCTCCCTATCAGGGAATACGCTTTTTCCAGAGCAACCTTTTGCGATGATGCTTCCACCTTTATGGAGAAACTGGTTTTTCTCAAAGGCTTCTCGAACACCCCTGAAACCCTGAACACCGCCATGTAGCATACTCGGGATAAACCCTTATTTAAAAACTTCCGGCTGAAGAAACTGCTAGCGATATATCCATAAGTTCAGACCCTGTAGTGGATTCTCCGACCAGTATACCATGGGAGTTTGCGAGCATCCCCAGTCTTATTAGCGTTAAACCATCGTTGACTGTAATCGCATAAGTCTTTAGCTTCAACAAGTCTTCGATGAGCTTTTTCTCCTCCTCACTAAGGAGTTTCGATACAAAACATATTTTCCCACCGGTTACTGCGAGGGCGCCGACAGCCATGTAATTTGCCAGGGTGGAGAAACCGTAGTCAATGCTTAAGGAGTCAACTATTTTCTCAGCGTCCCGCTTAGATACCCTCGGGGAGAACAACACGCCCTTATCGGATAGGAGCATCATATTTCCCCAGGCCTTGAGCCTGCTCTCCATGACTAGGACTTCCCTACTAAGTTTCTTCAGCTCGCTCAACTCCTCGTCATCTACAGTATCGGGAACGATTATGAAATTCGAATTTGCTGAGATCATTGAGGACACGGCGTGGACCCCGGCGATGTTTGTGACAGCTATGGAATCGATTTTTAACACTTCGATAATTTTTCTTAGGAACCCTTGGGGAGCATTCTTGTTAACAACCGCACTCTCTTCGAAAACTTTAGAATAGGCACCGATGTAGGGGGTTTTCCAAATGGATGCTTTAGCGATCTCCATGACCTATCGCTTCTACGGAAGGCCCAGTACTACCTCGTCTTCTTCTACAACAGCCTTAATCTTCAGACTTCCTTTTAGAACCCTGTTTAGATTAGAATGAATGTAGTCGTTTAAGTCGTTACTTATAACCACCCTCTTACCCCTGAACATTTTAGATGCTTTCTCTCTTATTTTTCTGATAGCGACTTCACGCCTATCCGGACTGGGAGCATTCTTAACCCTCGTCAGGTTTATGGAGACAAGAACCTCGTTGCTCCCACTCATGTTAACCACCTAAAGGCCTATTTTGCTCCTCCTCCAGTTCCTCCAACGGTGTGTAAACCTTACTTTTCCACGCGTCTTAGCTATTACCCATGTTGGAACAGAGTATGCTCTCTTCAACTCAGCCTGCAGATGAAGCTTCTTCCCCAGCGGCTTGTTCCTAGCCAACCTCATTCACCTCCGTACCTTCTTAGAAGATAAGTATATCCTCTCCAAGATCTCCTTTAGCTCAGCGTCTTCAACAGGTATTTTAAGCTTGCCCTGTTGCGCCAGCACTATGAGATATTTCTCAACCTGCTCTGCCAATTGGGGCTTGACAAGCCTAAGGTTGTTCAAACGGCTTCTCGCCTCGGGGGTGAAGACAATACGGCTCAGCGTCTTTACTACTCTCTTCTCTTCTTCTCTTCTTCTACTCTCCTCCAGCTCCCTACGTTTCTGCTCCAGAATCCTTGCAAGCTCCTCGTCCTCGCTCATGCTTCTCTAGCTACCCTTCTCCCCAACTATCTCAAACGACAGCTTGTCTAAAAGCGATACTCCCTTTGGAGTAAGCCATCTCCCCTTACTAGTCTTAGTAACTAACCCGGCTGCCTCGAGCTGTTGCAGAATCTTCCTTATTATGGCTCCGCCAGCCTTAACCTTGTGAGCCCTCCTCATCGGGTATTTCTTCCTCCCCCCGTATACCTTTCTGAGCCTTGAAACTCCCATTGGGCCCTTTACGTAGAGCTTCCTAAGAATAGAAGCAGCCCTCACATACCACCAGTCTAATCGGTCGGGTGGCCTCTGCCTGTGAGAGCCAGTTTTAACGAAGAGAGCCCACTCCGGCATAGTTACTTCCTTAACATTCTCTCTAAGGTATTCTGCCAGTCTCTCTATTAGCCTATCCGCAGGAACCGCCTTAACGTGCACAGCCTCCAAGAGCTATCGCGCATTAGTTTAGAAGCGAAGGTTTTATAAGGTTTAACAGGGGGCTAAGGCTGGATGAAGTACCTCATATGTTTTTTCGATTCAAGCATGCAGCTGGTCCCGAGGGAGATCGCTTCCCATCCTCAAGTGGTTAAGAATGCTTTGAGAAGGGGTAAAAAACCATGTGAAACCATGCTTGAAAGAAGTAAGCATCATAAGGCTATTCTGAGGCTTAAAAACAGCGAGAAGACAGGGCGACCAGATATTCTTCACACCTGTCTGAAAATAGTTTCAGATTCTCCGGCGTATAGAAAAGGGTTGATGGATATTATTGTTCACACGATTGAAGGCAAGTGGGTTGTTTTCCGAGACAGGATAAGGATTCCAGTAACCTATGACAACTTCATAGGTTTGATGGAGGAGCTCCTGATAAAGGGCAGGGTTCTCGACCGGAGCGGCAGGGTTTTAATGGAGGTGGTTCCGAAGGATTATGCGCTGAAGACCTTCGCACTTTTCCCGCATAAGACAATGCTTAGCGAGAAGGGTGTAAGGGTTGAAATAGGAGACTACGTCAGCAGGATCCTGAGCGCTAGGAAGCCGGTCTGCTTCTTCATAGGAGCCTACCCTAAAGGGAATCCCTCAAGGGAGATAGTGGAGATGGTGGATGAGGAAATATCCATTTATGAAGAGATTCTAACCGCTTGGACTGTAACCTCGTGGCTAACATACGAGTTTTTTAAGCAGGGGCTAACCCATGAATATTCTTGACGCGATAACCTTTTCGTAAACATCATCAGATTCTTTAACTTCAGAAAATAAACCGGATAACTCCGCTATCTTCTGAGCCAGCAGGTGGTAACACATGTATGCTTCTCCAGTCATGACGTAGAAGAAGAAATCCTTGCATGAGCAATACTTTACCAGGGGGATTACCAGGTATTCCTCCCCCCTGCCGACTATGATCCACCTAACCCTTCTAGAAGGGTGAAGCACGTATTTCTTCACTCTCTTCAACACCACTGTTTTCAGGGCTCTCCTACCCCTCTCGCCGAAAACTCGGGTAAGCTTTTCTTCACACTCTTTTGTAACACCTTTCTCAGCAAGAATCTTAGCGACTTCTTCACATACCGTGTAAGCGTTATCCTTATCTTCTACGCTCATCTCGTATTTTCTAAGTGAGTTTGGGCAGGGCATCTAGATATAAGCTTATTAAAGGAGAGCCAGCGCTTCTCGTAGAAGACACGCTAGTAGTTGCAGACCTACACATAGGCTATGAAGGTGAGGTAAGGCTCAGAGGAATAGTGTTCCCGAGCCTCACTGAGAAAATGATAGAAAGAATTCTGAACCTGGCTAATAAGCACAATATTAGGAAACTACTGGTAGTGGGTGATTTGAAGCATACAGTGTATGGCCCCAGGGGGCTGGAGTGGAGAGATGTTCCAGTTTTCATGAGGAGGATGGTTAAAGAATTGGACTGGGTGGGCGTTGTTCCGGGAAACCATGATGGGGACCTGTATGCTGTGCTGCCTGAAGGAGTTGAGCTCATGGACCCGGATGGAATAATCTTGAACAATATCCTCTTCACCCACGGCCATAAAAGAGTCGACCTGATTCTAGAGAAGAAGAGGGAGGGGAATATTATTAAAACGGTTGTGGTTGGGCATTTCCACCCTGCTGTCGAGCTGGTTGACGATCTTGGCTATAGGTATGTCGTACCAGTTTGGATAAGAGGCATGATTGGTGAAGATGTTGAAATAATCTTAATGCCTGCTTTCAACGAGAATATTGGGAAGCTTACCGTAAACAATCCTGAGAAGATTTCTGAAGAATTAAGGGGTTTTCTGAAAACCGGTTCGATAAACCTCAGCGAGGCTGAAGCCTATAGCCTAGACCTCGTCTTATTAGGAAGGGTTGGTGACATACAGGTTTAGGCTTTAAGCCTCTCTGAAACTACTTGGCCAACGTATAGTCCTGAAGCAGCTGCCTGCGATAAGCCTCTCGTGATCCCGGCACCATCTCCTATCGCGAACAAGTTCTTAACAGCTGTCTCTCCATAGCTGTTCACTTCCACTCTGCTCGAGTAAAACTTGGCTTCAACTCCGTAAAGTAGAGTATCCTGCTTAGAGAATACACCGGGCACTAGCTTATCCATCGCTTTAAGCATCTCAACAATATTCGAAAGAATCCTATAGGGTAAGATAAAGCTGAGGTCTCCGGGCGTTGCATCAGGTAATGTTGGGGAAACTAGGCTTCTGCTGAGACGCTCGTGCGTAGACCTTCTCCCTTGAAGAAGATCTCCCAGTCTTTGAACAACTACTCCGTTTGAAATAAGGTTTGCAAGCTTAGCTATTGATAGGCCGTATTCAATCGGTTCCTTGAATGGTTCTGTGAAATCTGTTGAAACAAGTATGGCGAAATTAGTGTTATCCGTTCTATAACTATTGTAACTATGACCGTTGACCGTTACTATGCCCTCGAAAAACTCTGTCAACACTTCCCCATGAGGATTTACGCAGAACGTTCTAACATTGTCGTCGAACCTCTTGGAAGCGTATTTTAGCTTAGGCTCGTAAAGATCCCTAGTTATTTCCTCCATGGTTTCCGCAGGCACTTCCACCCTGACCCCGAGGTCGATGGGGTTACGCTTCATGGAGATGTTCAGCTTTGAAAATTCTCTCCTTAACCATCCAGCACCAGACCTTCCCGGGGCGGCTACGACAAACTTACACATAAAACTTTCACCGTTCTTCGTCTTCACACCCTTCACCACACCGTTTTCAACGATGAAGCTTTCGACTTCAGACATGATTCTTATCTCGACGTCCTTCTTAAGATCGTCTTTCATACGGCTAAGTATTTTGAACGATAGGTCTGAACCCATGTGTCTAATAGGATTCTTCTGAAGCTTCATGCCGGCTAAGCTTGCTTTTCTCCTCCATTCTTCGAAAACATCAGAATCATCACCGTAAACTCTATTCGGAGCACCATACTTTAAGAAGATTTTATCAACCCTCCTTATGTACTCACGCGTGTTCTCAATCGAGATAACCTCCGGAAGCCAGCCGCCTATTTCAGGGTCTAGAGTGATTTTACCGTCAGAAAATGCGCCAGCCCCACCCCAGCCACTGTAGATGTTGCAAACCCCGCACTTAATGCAGAGCTTACCTAGTTTTCTCGCAGGGCAAAACCTGTCATTTATATCACGCCCCTTTTCAAGCATTATAATAGAGAGATTTGGAGAATTCTGGAGTAGGCTTAAAGCGCAGAATATTCCTGCAGGCCCTCCCCCAATTATTACAACATCATACAATACTCTTCCTTTTCCAGAATTTTCTTGAAAGATGTTTTTAAGTATAGCGTTCCTCCTTTAGAATGATGGAAAGAGTAGGAATAATAGGATCTGGAAAGGTAGGATGTTCAGCAGCTCTCTTCCTACTGCCCGAGGTTGATGAGATAGTTCTTTACGATATTGTTCCAAGTCTACCAGTTGGAGAAGCCCTTGACCTTCAAAACGCTGCTGAAGCCCTTGGCCTAGATGTTGAAGTCAAGGGGACTAACGATATCTCCTTACTGCATGGGTTGGATGTGGTTATCGTAACAGCGGGATTCGGCAGGACTGCAAACATGAGTAGAATGGACCTTCTTAATAAGAACCTTCCCATAATAGAGGGAATAGCAAAAGAGTATAGCGGAGGCGGAAACGGTAAGACCATTTTCATAATGGTCACTAATCCCGTAGATGTGTTAACATACGTATTTTGGAAGAAGAGCGGGGTAGAGAGGCAACGCGTAGCAGGCTTGAGTGGAGTCTTGGACTCAAGTCGTCTGAGAACAATACTTAGAATCGAAAAGAAGATTAGGATAAGAGACTCTTCTATTTTCGTATTTGGAGAACACGGAGACAATATGATTATCCCCAGGGGTAAAATTAAGGAGAAGTACGGTTTAAGCAATACTGAATTGGAAAATCTTCAAGAACAAACTGTTAAGGCCGCCGCCAAAATAATAAGCATGAAAGGAGCTACTGTATATGGTCCAGGCGCAGCAGTAGCAAGGATGGTTAAAGCAGTCTTAGCTGATAAAGGAGAGGTCATGTCAGCCTCCGTAATACTGGACGGCGAATACGGTATGAGAGATGTTTGTATAGGTGTTCCAGTAAAAGTGGGGAAAGAAGGATTCAAAGTGGTTGAGGAAAAGCTCAGCAACGAGGAAACAGCGATGTTGAAAAGAGCTGCTGAAAGCATCTTAATAGTCTTAGAGCAAATAGGATACAGAAAGTAAAAGAATTACGTCAAATTCTTAAGGATACAGGTTTTCATCCTAATGAAATCGGAGAAGAGGAAGAACCTAGAGGGAGAACAGTATATAACTTTACAATTCCAACTGAAGAGCACATAAAGTTCATAGATGAAATAGGAAGTTATAAGTTGAAGCATATTGCTATATTTGAGGAATACAAGAAGAGACTAAAGGATCGTGAAAAAGAATGAAAGAAGCCATGGTCTGGGGATGGGGAGACGAGCCTGAATTAGCCGGAGAAAACGCTGAAAGACATATAAGCAAAAAGTGGAAAGCCACGATGGCAGAATGCTCGATTACGATTACTGGCAGAATCACTGAGGAAGATGTGCTTTTCAGAATTACCGCATATATAAGGGGCAAGCCTAAGAGTGTAAAGAATCTAGTAGACAATATGCTTGGTGCGGGTTTAACCAGAAAGGGAAAAAGTGTACTCAATCACCGTTGGCTTCTATGACTATATGGCCTCCGATGAAGAGAAGTATAGAGATAGTTTGTCTAATGTCAAGGAGATCTATAGAAGCCGTATCCAAATCCTTATGCAAAAGTTTAAGGAGCATCCGCGAGTCAAGGCATTGCTTGAGAAAGAGAATTCGCTTGTAGTAATTCCGACGACGACTTTGCTTTGCGAACTGGAATCGGAACAAGCCGATAAATTGATCGTTAAAGCTGGAAATTACAATTTAGAAGACATTCTAAAAATACTCCATCTTCTTACCGATGAATTGATTAAACGCAAGGTTGCTACGAGGATTATTGGATACAGTCTAAAGGATGACATAGAAAAGTTGGAAATAGACGATCTATATGTTGAGAAGAAGACTGTATACCTATGGCTTGGTCCTCCAGCCGTTAAGCATTAAGGCAGAAAGTGGACCGGGTGGGACTCGAACCCACGACATCCCGCAGTTTGTCCGTTCTGGTCGCCAAGCGGGTGTTCTACCTCTGAACTACCGGCCCTTGTTTTGACTTTGCTGTTTAATGATATTTAAGTTTTCCCTATCAATTTTAATGGAGCCATGTACGGTTTGAAGGCAGTTAAATGAAGGATGGAGAGAAAAATAGGCTGTGAGCGGTCTAACTCTTGAGATTACTGAAGAAACATTCATTTCCTATTTTAGAAATGGGAGAATCGGGTCGCAATGCAGAAAACTATGTTTTCCTAATCGGCTGTAAGACCAGTATGGATGTCGATTAAAAACACCTCTCTATTGACGAGGTAACTGTTTCATGAAGTTTGAATAATAAAACTATGCTATGCAAGTATTGTTTCATTCTTTTTCAACACCGGGCTGTGGCGGATTGATGGAACGAGAGAACCAGCATGGGAGAGTTGGTTAAAGCCCAATTTTTCCATGCCAGACACGCGTCCAAACCCGCTTTAACCCTGCACAGAGAGGCTGTAAACCCGTCTTTAAGACTGGCATTAAGCCTTCCAAGGAAGAAAACCCATAAAAACCCTTTTTGAGACGTTTAACCCGAAGTTGGTGAGCAAGGCTAGGATAAAGATCGTGAGCAACGAGTTGAGCGACCTCCAGAGTGTAGTAGACCAGATACTTAAGATAGCGAAGGAGAACGGGGTTAAGGTTTCAGGACCCATCCCGCTTCCCAGAAAAGTCTTGAAGGTTACAACGCAGAAGAACCCGAGTGGGCAGGGGACTATAACTTGGGATAAGTGGGAGCTTCGCTTCTACAGGAGGCTCATCTACCTTGGCCTTAACGATAAGGCTCTGAGAGCATTAACCACCATTAAGATACCACCCAATGTCCTGATATCTCTTGACCTGATTTCCTAAAAGGATAGTTAAATGGGAAAGCACTTTCCAGACAAAATTTGTCTCTAATCTAGCTGACTTGGGTTCTTAAAGGGCGTTGGGAACAGAACCTATTTCTAATCATGAATAAGAAGATTCTAATTCCATCTTTGAACGGGTTTAACTTCGAAACTCCTATTCGAGTATAGTATTTTATATTGGTCTCCACTATCCTCAGGCAGTTTCTACACGCCTCGGTGAGGATTTCTGTTGAGAAGGGCATCCCGTCCTCCTTCAATCTCATCTTTAGGTAGGCTTCTCGCGAGAAAACCTTCATCCCAGTCTGAGTATCCCTAATCCTTCTCAAGAAGAGGAAGGAGAATAACAGGTTTATGACGAGATTGCCCAAGTATCTTGCTGTGCTCATTCCTATTGGCTTGCTGCTAAACCTTAAGCCTGTAGCCACATCGGCACACCCGCTTTCCACAAGGTTGACAAGCCTCTTTAAGTCACTGGGGTCGTAGGTACCATCTCCATCCATGAAAGCAAGAATACTGCCCCTCGCCATGTTAAGCCCTGCTCTTATCGCCGCCCCATAACCCTTCCTACTCTGTTTGATTACGATCGCGCCCAGGGAGGAAGCTATTTCAGCAGTCCTGTCATCACTAGAGTCTACGACTATAATTTCAGCATCAGGGAGGTTTTTTCTTACACCCTTTATTACACTACCTATTGATTCCTCCTCATTGAGAGTAGGAATTATCACTGAAACATTTCTATAATCTTTCAACAATAGCGACATTTTTTCACTAAGAGAAATATGTTAATAACGGACATTGTTAAGAATGATTAAGTAACCATATTTGAGGTATTTCTGGCATTTTAAGTATTGAAAAGATTCACTTTATTGATAAATTTTTTAAAATAACCTTTTAAGGTCTTTTTCAGCAATTTTTAGCTCCTTTATTATTAACTCTCTAGTTTTAGGAAGAGATATTAGTATAAAGGCGAAGTTTTCACGCCCTATTCCACAAATATAATCTTTAATCACTTGGTAAAAAGGTTGCACCAGGCCCTCGTTGGAAAGCTCTATGGAGCCACGTCCCCTTATGGAAAACAGTATCTCACCCTCTCTGTAATTTCTAATGTACTTTAGCACCGTAGAATTTACGAAGTTTTGTGCTGTACGCCTACTCCATTTTGTACGAAAATGCGGATGGTAGGAAACCAGTAACTCAGCCAAATCCTTCTGGTGAATCCTATACTCGTTTACCGGTTTTTCCAGATTAAGAAAGACGGTGGAAATAATTATGAATAGCGGAATCGGAGAGATGTTTTCAACATCCATGGCTCTCTTACTATTTATTGACAGCGGTCTGGGGCCAAGTATGAAGCCAGCTAAATCAATCATCGAGAATTCCTTGCAGTAACCACATAGCCTTAATATTTCTTCAGCAAGCTTTTTCGAAAAAACCGTGTTCATTTCACTAATAACCTGAGAAGGCCTTATAGTTTTCAACTCCCTCCGGAGTTCTTCAACAATTCCACTGCTGGAGGAGGATATTTTCTCAACCATCTGCGCCAACATCCTTATCGCGTCATCCTGTTTTTCAATCGTCTTCTTACTCAGGTTAACATCCCTCTTAATGCTTTCCAGAATGCTTAAGATTTCTTCAATACTCACTTTCCCTGTGCCCTGAGCTTCCGGTTTCCCAGGAAAGAATAGTTTAATTCTGGAGTCCATTAAATGAGCGTTAATGCTTAATAGGAAAACACCCGTAACAATCTTAGGGAAGACCTCGCCATACATCTTGTAGCTTAGCCTAAGTATTTCAGCACATCCCGTTAAAGAGAAGAAGAGGACTGCAAAGTATGATAAGAACATTAAGATATAAACGCTCGTTCTATAGTTTAAAGCTACTTCCGCAGAAAGATAGAGGAAAACAAGCTCTAGAAAGAATATGAAAGTAAGATACATAAACCATTCTGTTAATTTCGGCGGAAGAATAATGTCTGACAAAAGATATGAGACAATGCTAATCAAGGCTATCGCTATAGACCCTAAATATAGCGAGTATTTAATGAGTTTATTCTCCTCAAAAGGAGATACTAGTATTTTGATTTGAAACACGAATATTTTGCTGAGAACAGAGATCATGAGAAATATTGATAGCATTGAAATCACCCCCTTAATGTTCTCAAAGTAATCCGCGCTGGGACCACCTAGGTAAAACAGAACAGCAACAAAGACCATGAGAATTGGAAGAACAGTGTAAGAAGTAACCCGCATGCTTTCAACCAGTATTAGAAAGAGATGTGATCTGCCTTTTTCAAGTCTAAGTTTGTCGATTAAACCAACTGTTAGAGTAGTTACCAAGATGATGATTCCGATTTGGAGCAGGGGGACTGCGAGGAAGAATTTTGCAACGTCAAGAAGGATGGATATAGAGAAAAGGTTTATAGTAGTTAAAACCAATATGATGTAGAACTTACTAAAGCCCCTCTGCCTCAGCCTGTAAAATTCCACGATATCCTCCAGGCTGATCAACCCATGCCTCTTAAGTGGAGTACTAGGTTGCAATACTTATCTATTTCCCTTCATCCGTTGAGGAAGACTTATCTATGGGTTTTTGAAAAGTTTTATCGCATGGTCAAAATCAAGGAGGTTAAGATCGGAGTAATCGGCGGCTCAGGCCTTTACACTCTTTTAGAAGCAGTAGGACATAAAATAGTTGAAACACCCTTTGGGAAAACCCCTAGGATAGAGATTGGATATATAGGTGATATAGCTGTTGCCTTCCTGCCAAGACATGCGAAGCCAGGTAGTCTCAAGGTTTCACATGCAGTCCCGCCTTCCGAAATAAATTATAGGGCCAATATTTACGGTTTGAAGAAACTGGGTGTAGAAAGAATTTTTACAACACAGGCTGCCGGCTCGATAAACCCCAATATCAAGCCCGGAGAATTTGTTATAGTGGACCAAGTGATAGACATGACTAAAAGGAGGGTATCAACGTTTTTCAACGGTAAGACTAAGATTAAGATATTTAGAGATAAGCCTCCTGTCGGCGGTGTTGTGCATATTGATTTCACCAACCCCTACTGTCCGGAGCTTAGGGAGGTCTTGAAAAAGTCTTGTGAGGAAGAGAAAATATTCTATCATCCTAAGGGCACATACGTATGTACGGAGGGGCCTAGGTTTGAATCACCGGCTGAAATTGCAGCGTACCGCATACTTGGAGCAGATGTAGTAGGCATGACAGGCTATCCTGAAGTAGCTCTTGCAAGGGAACTTGGAATATGTTATGCTAGCATAGTAATGTCAACAAACTATGCTGCAGGAACAGGGCCAGTGAAGATAACTCATGAAGAAGTTAAGGAGATATTCAACAAGAATATAGATAATGTTAAGAGGCTATTAGCGAGAGCTATTAAGAATACTCCTGCTGAAAGAAAATGCGAATGCGCTAAGTCCTTGGAAGGAGCGACCGCTTAATATTCTTTAAAATAATTAATTATCCTTTAAGATCTCTTGGAGAAACATAATTGCCAAATTCCTTCTGCACACTAATCAAGCGTTCTCTCTGTTCTTCAAGTACTTGAAACAATTCCAACGGGGCATCCGGAACATTGTCTTTAAAGAATTTTTCTACACGATTAATTTTAGCAATGTTTTCACGTACGCGTATGGTAAATTGTTTCACATAATCTGTCTCCGTATACTCTATTCCACGAACCTCGTGGAAAAGCCTCTTCAAATCCTCATACTTGGGTATCCAGCCTATTGGGGATTTTATAGCACCTATGTCATTGTGAACCCGTAGCTCCATCCATTTCATCCAAACCTGTTTATCTCTACGATCGTTAAGAAATTCTCCCGTTTTCAAATCCCTCAGGAAATAATTGACTCCGAAGATAAGTGGCTTTTTCTTTAGCCTCCTGCCGAACTCTAAGTTGTTACGTATGTATTTTCCCAAGGGTATTGAGACGAAATCTTGAATACTCATTATATTTATTTCGTATTTCCCTTCTTCTTCGGTTATTGCAAACGTTGTTTCTGTTTCGAGAGCAGCCCCGTATGCTATTATCCCGTGTTCCCAGTCAAAACTCTGTTGAACTGGAACATAGCCTCGCGCATCGCGACAACCATATATTATGCCTCCCAGCTCCACGCCCATAGGATTATCAAGTTCAGGATCACAGTTCTTCAAAGCTTTTAGTGATACCGTGTATCTCGCGTTTTTATGCATGGGAGGTATCTCTTCACCGTTCTTATCCTTCTTACCTTCCCACCAGTATCCAGTGTAATTTATGCCATCTTTTGGAAGCTCGCAGCCCATTCCTATCCAGTATGGTTTACCGTCTTTAACCAGAACGTTTGAGAATATTACTTCACCAGGGTTAGTCAATACTTCCCAAATAAGCGGATCATCCACAGGATTAACATCCTTGATTATTCCGAATATTCCAGCTTCAGCGTTAACTGCACGGCACACGCCGTCAATATTCCTAAGGTAAGCTATGTCGTCAGCAAGAATTGTGTTTCCGGGAAGCATTGCTGTCGAAGTCTTACCGCATGCACTTGGGAATGCTCCTGCGAAATAAGTCTTCCGCCCTCCTGGTCCGTATACGCCGGTTATCATCATGTGCTCTGCAAGCCAACCCTCCCGGTCAGCCTTGCGAATAGCAAGCCGCAAAGCAAGCTTCTTGAAACCTATGCTATTTCCACCATATTGGGTATTAACGCTGTAAACAATGTTCTCAATATAATCTATATATATTCTCTTCTTTTCCGGTTCTGCACTTATCATTCTTTCATTCAACTTGCCAGCAGAATGTAGAACGCAGAAGAGATCATCTGGAGCATCTCCGCGTTTAAAAACTTCGTATGCAGGTCTATAGAGCAAATCTACGGAGTGTGCAACATACCATGAATCGGTACACTCCATGCAGGGAATAGTGAAAACCGAGTTTAGAGGGCCTAAAGAGAGGAATCGCACTATCATTGTACGTCCCTTCATACTGTTTCTAAGCAGGCTTCTTATTTCGGCAAGACCCTCGTCCCTATCTATCTGATTAAGGGCCTTGCTCAAGTAGTCCCCCTTCGGAACGAGGTATTTAGTAGCTTCTCTATCCCTACCTTGATCTTGAGGTCCATCGAAGTGATAGGTATGGCCTGGCGTTGCAAGAGGTGTTTCTTCCCCAGACTCTACTGCTTGACGCCTAACGTATGCAATATCCGCTTGAGAATCTGTACAGATGAATATTCTGTCAGGGTTGCATAGTTCAGCGGATTCTGCAATAAACTTATGCACCCTGGAAACAGGTATTGCTACAAGCTTTTGATAATCTTCGTCGCTCATCCTTAGCTTAAGCGTCTCAAGATATTGAAGCATCAGCAAACCTCCTCTTCCGCCTTTTTAAATTAAGTAAAGCTTCCAATTCGCATGGAAGCACTTGGCTATACTGTACTTTGCTTAAGATCAAACGTATTGTTACTGCTTGCCGCAATTAAGGGGTTTAAAAAGTTTCCTCACGCTTCCTGAACTTTATTATGAAAAGGAAAACGGGAGTCCTATTTACAAGATCTGAGGGTAGAAACAATACTCCCATGTTACTTATTTCATTCAAGCGATCTACTCCCGTTTGTTGTTAATTATAATAGTCAGGATAGGTTAATTGAAGATTTGTTAAGCAGAACGAGATGATCCTAGAAAAACTTTAATAGAACTACTAAAACAGTTTAGCTAGCCATCATATAGATGGCTAGGAGATGGGGCTCTCCTCTAACCGCCTCACACGAGGCTGATAGCTCCTACCCTGTTTACAGATGGAGGTAAACATTGTTGGAAACCGAGGCGGTTAGGATTGAAAGGAAGATTCTGCTTCCTAAAATAGTGCAATACATAACTGCCAGACAGAATGAAGACGGTGGCTATACTTCTGTCCAATATACAGACTCGACTCTATACGATACTTACCTCGCCCTAGAAACGCTGAATATGCTGGGAGCAAGCTTCCCCAGGATTAATGATACTATTACATGGGTGAGGAATTATAATGCGATTAACATTAGAGACTACTATTTCATCAATAAAATCTTCAGCCTTCTTAATCAACCGTTAATAGATATATCAAGCCAAATTCTTAACCTTATGGATTCTACTGGAAGGTTTGGAGCGAGCAAGGTTGATGTGGAAGCGGTTTCAGAACTTGAAACAACATTCATGTGCGTGGAGCTTATTAATATGCTTAATACTAAGATCCCCGCTAGGAAAATAATTGAATTCCTCCTATCCCTTAAGAACTCTGATGGGGGTTTTGGTGTTGAAGAATCGAGTTTAAACTCAACGTTTTACGCACTTGAAACTCTCTCGATCCTTGACTATCCTATTGTAAAACTAGGTGAAACCTTGCATTTTGTTAGATCATGTGAAAACAGCGAGGGAGGATTCTCCTCGAAACCCGGCGTTAAGCCTTCTTTCATGGAGTCTACCTTCATGGGTCTGACCTGCCTTAAGCTATTGTCAGAGAAACCGAATTATCCTAATGAAACCATAAGTTTCATTATAGGTTGTCAGAACGCAAATGGAGGTTTTAGGAGGAGTTTGGAACACGGTATTTCATCCTTTGAATACACTTTCCAAGCAGTCTCCTCGTTGGAAATGCTTGGTGTCCGAGTGAGACTATCGTGAGCGAAAGTCGCCTCGATAAGAAGCATGAACGATACGTTTTCTCTGCAGCCCTAGCATTGAAGAAATACATAAGGGACTTAAGAAAACTTGTATGCGAGGGGGAACCTCCAGAGGCTTCTGGTGTAGCAGGTAAACCGGCAGCATTGCCAAGTAGCGATGCAGAGAAATTCCTCGATAAGATTAATGAAATAGAGCGGATAATCGACGAGTTTATCGAAAAGTTTAATCTTGGAATGAACAGCGAGCCCGATTTAAACCTGACATATATATGGATCAGCATTTTACTTGGGAAGATGGAGGGGGTAGTGGAAAGCATCGACCCTAAGATCCTTAGGAAATCTAGAGGACAAATGCCGCAGGAGCTTGAAAAATACCTGGAAGAGCGTAATAAGAACCTCCTAGCCTATATCAGGGAGCTAAGATCAGAATATACTACGTCTCATAGAGGAAAACACTAGCTCTTTAGGATTGGGATGTTATCTTTGTTTGTAAACTATCCCTTGACAACGCCCAATGGTACTAGGCGAGCAACCTTACGTGAAATTCCTGCACGGTGAGTGACATCGACTACGATATCAGGATCCTTATACGCACCAGGAGCTTCCTCGGCAACGAGATTAAAATCTGCAACTCTTAAGTAGACGCCTCTTTCCTCGAGCATGCTTCTAATCTGCCTGCTTGTAAACCTGCGCATCGCCTCATTCCTACTGAGCATCCTCCCGGCACCATGTGCTGTCGAGCCGAAGCTCGCCTCCATAGCCCTCTCGGTGCCTACAAGGACCCAGCTCGCAGTTCCCATTGAACCAGGTATCAGAACAGGCTGGCCGTAAGGCTTGTATTTAGAGGGAATCTGTTCATGATTGGGTGGGAAAGACCTCGTAGCACCCTTCCTATGAACAACTACTGTTTTCTTTTCTCCATTAACCTTATGGTTCTCAATCTTAGCGATATTGTGGGCTACATCGTAAAGCACGTTCAAGCCGAGTTCAGAAGCATCTTTGTGGAAAACCTTTGCAAAGCTCTCCCTAACCCAGTGGGTTATAACCTGCCTATTCAGGAAAGCATAGTTGACAGCACAAGCCATGGCGGCGAAGTAATCCTTTGCCTCAGGGCTTTCAACCGGCACTGCAGCAAGCTCCCTATCAGGGAGCCAAATGTTATACTTCCTGCTGGCAGACTCCATAACCTTGAGATAGTCGCTACAAATCTGGTGCCCGTATCCTCGACTCCCCGTATGGATCAACACAACTATCTGTCCAACTCTCTCAATACCGAATCCTTTTGCAACCTCCTTGTCATGCACCTGTTCTACAACATCTATCTCGAGGAAGTGGTTACCGCTTCCCAGCGTACCCAACTGTGGAAGACCTCTTCTCTTAGCGGTTACACTAACCCTGCTAGGGTCAGCACCCTTAAGGCAGCCATTCTCCTCTATGAATTCTGTGTCTTCCTTCCAGCCGTATCCGCGTTTAATAGCCCAGTTCGCACCCTGTTGGACAGCATTATCCAGTTCGTCCATGCTTAACCTCAGCTTTCCTTCAGAGCCTAGGCCAGAGGGAATATTATGAAAAATCTCATCCAACAGTTCTTTTAAAACAGGCTTAACATCTTCTACTATTAACGTAGTAGTCAGTAATCTCACACCACAGTTAATATCATAGCCTACGCCACCAGGCGATACAACTCCGTCTTTAACGTCAAACGCACCAACTCCTCCTATTGGAAAACCATATCCCTCGTGTCCATCAGGCAGTATTATTGAGCTTTTGTATATTCCTGGAAGCGTTGCCACGTTTAATCCTTGCTCTATCGTTTTATCCTGAGTCATTTTCTGCAAAAGCGTTTCATTCGCAAAAATCTTTAGGGGCACTCGCATACCTTTTTTTACGCCCACGTCTATGCGGTACTCTACGTCTGAGACTTTCTCAAATTTGTAACTCATTTCTCGGGATCACCCTTTAGGGTCCTTAGTCTCCCCGGGTGACCCCCAGGGACCCTCTAATACTCTAGCTTTTCTTACCACTTAAACGTCTTGGGGCTATTAAAGGTTTTCTGACAGTTTCTAATCGACGGTATAAGATAATGGGAGAGAAAAACATAGTAGAGCTACTTATCTTGGCGAAATATCTTTCACATACACTCTTCCAGTTTCTGCTTGGATGACTTCGGCAATCAGGCTCGACCTTACCCCGTTGATAAATGAATTATGCTGGGCTGAACTCCCATGAAATAACACTATGACTTTCGGAGAAAGGTCCAAAGCCATTTTCAACGCGTCTTCAGGGCTTGCCGTAGGTGATGGATCACCAGTCGGAAGGAAAGCTATGTCAGCATGTCCTAAGTCATTTATTGATTGAGAGTACCCTGAGTCTCCGCCGTGAAAAATCCGCATGCCATCAACCTCTATCACGAATAGTATTATCTGAACAGGATGAACTCCGTAAATAGAGCTGAGAACTATTCTCCCCGTTTGCAGACAGATTTCCTTCGATTCCCCTCCCTGGAGCTTAACAAGCTTCCCGGTAGGAATTAAGCCTGACAATGCATCGTAAACAGTCTGCTCGGCTGCAATGAAGCATCCAGTCTTCTCATGTATTTCCCGAGCTGTAGCAGCATTAAAGTGGTCGCTATGAATATGAGTGTACACCAGTAAATCCATTTTACCAATGTTCTGAATATCTTTCTCGCTTAACAGGTTAGCAACATCTATACCTATGGTGAAATTCATAGTTCTCAGAATCACGCCACTGTAACCAAGATATATGAAAGCCACTTTCCCGGTGGATAATTCAACTGAATACAGTTCCTTTACAGCCGATTTCTCAGGTGGTTGAATTAGAGTGGTTGCTAAGACCATTAATATCAGAATAGCCCCGGTGATTAGGACAATAAGCATTACGTGCTTTCTACTCAATCCGTTTTATCAATCGTTCTTATTCAGGCTATAAAGTTTACCTCTAAAACTTTGCTTCTATTAAACTATTGCGAGTTTCAATGCCTTGCGAGAGTAATGTTCTTAATGCTCTTTCTCATTTGCATCACGGATGGATAGGATTAGGAAGCGTAAGCGACTCTACTTAGTGCTTATTCTCCTTATGGTTATTCTTGTAGCACTAGGTTTGCTTATATACCATACTCCTATGACTCAGCCTGTGGAAGAGCCCGTAAAAATCTCATTCAGAGATATCCAGAAACCCGAGAGGAGCCCTAAGGTTTATGAGCCCGTGGAATTCAATATTTACTTAGCTGGGAAGATAAAAGACTTTTTTGACGAAAACGAGGTTAATGTGACTTCAGAGGTTACTCTTCCAAACGGTGAGAAATGGAGGGTTCAAGCCTTCATCTACCAGATGTATAATAGGAGTTTTTCAGGTGGCCTAGAGGTTTTAACACCCGTTGGAGAACCGTTCTGGAAACTGAGGCTAACTCCACTTTTAGAAGGCACTCACGTAGTAAATATTTCTCTTCATTCTAGAGGTAAGCTTGTCGATTCGCGTATCGTATCCATTAGTGTAGAAGGATACTCTCAGAATCCTGGTTTTGCAAGAATTAGTGGCAATTACTTGGTCTGTGATGATGGTTCAGAACTTTTCCTAATCGGTCAAAATGTTTGTTGGTATACGGCTTCGAGGAAAACCTATGATTATGATATCTGGTTTGAGAAGATGGTTGAGAACGGAATGAATTATGCTAGAATATGGATGGCACCGTGGGCTTTCGGCATAGAGTGGAGCGATAAAGTAGGTAGGTATGACCTTAAAGAGGCTTGGAGGTTAGATTACGTTCTCCAGCTTGCAGAGAAAAAAGGCATATACATAATGCTTTGTCTAGTAAACCACGGACAGCTTAGGAGGAGCGATGACTGGAGCGGAAACCCATATAACAGGGCTAGAGGAGGGCCGTTATCTTCGCCCGAGCAATTCTTCACAGACCCCGTTGCGAAAGATTATTTTAAGAAGAGGTTGAGATACTTGGTCTCAAGATACGCATATAGCACTCACCTATTAGCTTGGGAGTTTTTTAATGAAGTTGATTTAACAGACGAGTACAATCCTTCTAACGTAGCGAGTTGGCATAGAGAAATGGCAGAGTATTTGAGGAGCATAGATCCTTATGATCATCTGATTACCACAAGCTTTTCAAATCCCGTGGGAGAAGATCTTATTTGGAGAACATCTGGTTTAGATTTTACACAGACGCATATGTATGGTCCCGGTATTAGGGATCTTGGAAAGGCGATTTCAATAGAGATAAAAAGAAAGCTATCAGTATATGGAAAGCCAACTCTATTTGGCGAGTTTGGTGCTGACTGGAGATGGTTCGACTCGCCGTTATACTATAGAGATAAAGATGGGGTTGAGATTCATGAAGGTATTTGGGCCTCGTGTATGAGCGGCTCCTTTGGAACAGCAATGACATGGTGGTGGGATGTTTACGTTGATCCATTCGACCTATATTACCACTATAAGGCTTTGAAAAAATTCTTGACGAACATTAGTTTCAGCAAATCGGGATTCAAAGAACTTGAATATAGGCTGGTTGAGAACGGGAAGATTGAAAACAACAGTACTAATTTTGAGATTATTGGGCTTCAGAATGAAACCTTTGCAATAGGATGGATAAGAAATAAGGATTATAACTGGTTTAATGCTATCAATAATTACACTCTTAAAAAAGTTGGAGGTGTTAATGTGGAGTTCCTAGGATTCAACCCAGGAAGATACTTGTTTGAAATCTGGGACACATACATAGGAGAGAAAACAGGATTCATGGAGGTAGAAACTTATAATGGCAAAATCTTAATTGAAATTCCAAGCTTTCTTAAAGACATAGCTTTCAAAGTAATTAGAAAAAACAGTATTCATTTAAATCCCTTGGAATAATCGTATATTTTTAAAGCTTGAAAAACAGTATGTTGAGGAAAAATATTTTTACAAACTTCTATGATCTTAATGCTCGTTAACAGTTTTCCTAGGACTTTTTTAGGCCTACACGCATTTCTGAAAAGAATTTTCTCATCTTTCTGTTGGAAGGAACAAGCATGTAGAGTCCTGGTCTCCATCCAGTTACATCACCCCGGAAACCCATAATACATCTTAAGATCGTAGGGAATACTTATTCACCAGCATAGACACCTTGATAAACTCGAGATTCTCAAATTAGATGGAAGATTCTTGCAGCTTTTTCAACCATCGATATGACTATTTTCAATGAATATTTTACAAAGGGATTCATATCCTTTAAGTACCATTTAGCAAGGTCCTTTATCCAATATATGTCATGCTTCAAACATGCTTTCATTATCTCAAGCTGTTCCTTGGATGGTTTTGCCTTATACCATTCTTTATTTTTAAGAATACCCATTGGAACGAAGTACATCGGTACGATTAGGCTCCTGAAGGGCTTAAGCTCGTCGATTAGCTCTAATGTTTTAACTAGGTCTTCAGTACCCTCCCCAGGAACTCCGAGAATTATTGTTGCAGCAGGCACTACCCTAGCATCATGCATTATGGAGAATGCTTCTTTCACTATTTCTGGCCAAGAATGTGCAGGGTAGGGTGCTGCTTTTGCAGGCATTATCCTTTCAGCCAGTTCTGGCGATCCTGTCTCAATCCCTACTTCAACGCCAATAAAATCGTATTCATTTCTTAAAACTATCTCGGACAAGCGTGATATTAGAGAATAATTCTCTTGAGCATATTTGACGGCTGAAAGGCTGACATGACTCCATCCAACTATTTCAAAATAATTCCTAGCCATCTCATGTAACTTTATTAAAGGTTCTGGTCTTGGCCTAATTCCATCAGCGCCATAGAGAAGAACATCCTCAGAATGCAATAGACACCTATCCAGTCCCGCATTCTTATTCACTTGGAGTTCTTTCTCGATCATTTCCAGTGTATATTGCCTTAAGGGTCTTAGTGTTACTGAGCAGAACCTGCAGCCTCTTGGACAACCTCTCATTATCTCTACAAGCCCATTCACCGAAGCATTCCTTATTAACGGAATCTCCTCAAGTTGAGGCACATCTTTAAAGCCGACGTAGACATATTGTGGCAAAGGCTTGCCATCAAGAGCATCTTTAACCAAAGACACGATTATTTTCTCAGCTTCTCCTTCAATTATTGTGTCAATGCCCCATTTTTCAAAGTACTCTGGCATCCAAAGCCATTGCCAAGCTGCTGGTCCTCCCACGATTATTTTTAAACCATTGTTTTTCGCTATTCTTATTTCTGGTTTCTCCATAAACCTTTTGAAATACCTTGCATTTACTGGCTCTTTTCCAGTAAGAATCCACCATTCGCTGCTTGGCGGGCCTAGCGCAAAATAATCGTGATGCCCTATCCCCAGTACTTTTGCATTCTTCAAGTGTTTACCTATGTGATCTGGGTCGATTACAGCAGCTTTTATGCCAGCATCTAAAAGCGCGGCCTCGATTTTCCTAAGACCATAAGGGGCTTCTCTAGGCCTTCCAATATCGTCAACCTCCATTTTAGGAGCTGCAATAGCCATCCAAACTTTTTCAGGCACTAAAATAGGTGGACCAGTTGTCATAAAGCCTAGAAATTCCTTACCGTGGTGATTAGTCATAAGGGTTCTATCGACTGATAGTATTACGTCAAAATTGTCACTAACCATCTTGACCGATTACTATTTTTTCATCGTAATCTTCAGAACTCTCGTACTTTCCATTATAAACTATAAGTGTTGTTGAGATATTTGTCGTTGCTAACGGTCTAATCGCTTCCAATATTTCTCTGCGTTCAAAACCTTGCATGGTAACTACTACCTGTCTGTACTTGGAAAGTAATAGAGCAATATCATCAAACTTACATAAATCTCCAGAATTGCTCTCCTTTTTTACAATTATTTGAAGCATCTTGTCCGAGCTCATTCAGCAACACCCTCCAGAACTCTTTCCAGATGCTTCAATATCCTGTATTTCATATATTCTCTTATGAATGGACTGGAGATACTCTTAGTAAGCTTTCTGTATTCAATAAGGTATTTTAACGTTATTTTAAAGGCAGTTCTCATACCAATTTTACCATCGTGATTTTCCCTACCTATTCGCTTTAGTACATTGATTATATCGTCTTCAACTGCGATTATCTTTTTCTGTTTATGATTGGGATCTCTGGAAACCTTCAAAAAACCTTTTACACACATATTTTTAATCTCCTTAGAAAGCATTATCCTAGAAAGGTCTCCTTTGAGTTTATCTGCCAATTTATTAAATGATGTACCCTCTGGACAGTCTGCTATCGCATCTATTATTTTACCTCGCAAAGGAGTAAATTCCATTAGGAAAAACCAGTATAGTAGTGAACCGGTATATAAACTTTAATGGAAAACCAAACGGTTTTATGGTTATTATCCATTCCACAATATATTGTTTGTATATCTAAACCATTTTTATTTAGCTTCCTTTTCTTTTTTACTATTAGGCTAGACATAAACTCAATATGCTTATCAAGTATGATTTTTGTAAATGCTATTTAAGCTTAAGTAATGCATTAATTCTCTTAGGAAATTGTTATGAAAGAAAAAATTCTGATTTTTGAGACCCTGAGTAAAGAGCTTATCGATGCCGAATGTCAGTTTATAAAGCGTTAATCAACAAGTCTTATAACATTGACCGAATGGGGTTTCAAATCTGCTCTAACTTCTCCCTCAGTTATTTGAATTCTAGCCTCCTCTATTTTAACCCTGTCTAGATCTTCAAACGTATTCTTGTCTTCTACCGATTTGCCAGAAATAAATTGTTGCATACCGTTTTTAGGATTAAATCCCTTTAAGACTATCTGGAGCTCGACACTATCATCTTCACTTCTGTTTAGAGCATAAAGGTAAAGCGTTTTACTATCTTCCGAGAGCATTGCCGAGACATCCACATAGGGCACGTATTCGCCTATGCTACTAGACATGTATAAGTCTGAATCTGTAAAAGTTCTTAAAACACTAGCACCCTTATTATTACAGTACATCTTGAAAACAAGGTATTGAGGTGTCAAAACTATTCTTCCATCACTTGAGGCTATTATAAGTGGTAGCACATTTACAGTCTGAGCAAAATTGCTTATTGGCACAATATTGCAAAGCCTCTGAAGCATGTTCAACATGCCTGCTGTGAAGATAGCGTCTTTAACACTTGTCACTTGTGTAAGCAAAGGCTCCTTGGCCTCAGGATACCAGACGTTCCATTCGTCGAACGCTATTCTTATCGCACGTTTTATCCCATATTTCCTTCTAACGGCTTGAATCAGGCTGTAAACATCCTTCAGCTTCTGTTCAACGCTTAATGGGACTGCAGCCAACTCCCTATACGGCTTATTGTCGAAATCGTAGAAGTGTATAGATAAATAATCGAAGTACTTCCCAGCCCCCTTAACCATTTCAATGTTCCACTCGGGATCTTCGCACCCTACTGCGACAAGTTCTATGCTGGGGTCGACCTTACGCATCTCGTTGGCAAACTCTACTGTTCTTCTCGCACACTCAGCACCGTCTTTACAGAACCCTATCTGCCATTCGCCCCATAGCTCGTTACCTATCCCCCAAAGCTTAACGCCGTATGGCTTATCATGACCATATTCACGCCTTAGGGAAGCATAGTAAGTCCCACCTGCTGAATTGCAGTATTCAACCCATTGGGCAGCCTCCTCAGGAGTACCGTTTCCAGCGTTAACGACTATGAAAGGCTCTGCGCCAATTAGCCTACACCATTCTAAAAATTCGTCAGTACCAAAATGATTCGGCTCCTCAGCTCCCCAAGCCATGTCGTAACGCTTAGGCCTCTGGCTCACTGGCCCCACACCGTCCCTCCAGTGGTATCCGCTTGCGAAATTACCGCCAGGCCACCTTACTAGCGGGGGCTTTAGCTCCCTCACCGCTTGGAGAACGTCTAAACGAAACCCTTTTTCATTAGGTATTTTAGAATCTTTTCCAACCCAGATTCCTCCGTAGATACACTCGCCCAAGTGCTCGATAAACTGTCCGTAGCATCTTCTGTCAAGAGTGCCAATGGGAGTAGTTGCATCCACAAGCACTCTACATTTCAATCTGACTCACCTGGAAAATTTAGGGGCTTATTCACATAATAAAGCTATCTTGCTACGAAATAAAACTTCTTACAACTACTTCAACACCGTTTATTAAACCGTAGGGAGCAAACTGGTATTCTTCAACCCAGTTCTCCTCGTCTACGAATGTTAAACTGTCTCCAAGTCTATGGTGTAGCGGGCCGAAAGTATTTCTGAAACTGCTTACGACGTCGATTTCCAAAGTATTCTCACCCTTTTTAACAAACTTTGTAATATCTGCTTCTGAAGGGCTCCAGCAAACAGGTACAGGTTTGCTCTTCACATAAATAATGACCCGTCATTTTCAATCCGTATTCGTCGCATTTTCTACTTTATAGTATAGTCCAAGACTCTAGAAAACGCGTGTAACGGTTTTCCAGAAATCGTATCTAACCTTATTAACGCCATCTCCTTCAAAAAACAGAAGCGGCAACTTATCGATAATATCGTACCCGTTTAACTATAGAAGTATTCAGTCATCTTTTCTGTCCAAGGTATTTCTTCTCGAGGTTCCCAGCACGTATAGAAGTTTGGTTCATCTGTAAAAATCCCTGGGATACTTTTGCCAAACTTTTCCTTGAAAAACCTCGAATAACTACCTAAGTTATGTCGAGGAATTCTTCCGTAACCTTAGGATTCAAAAGATCCACATAGCTCTCTCCATTATACCAGTTACTTCTTTCACCCACCCCTATTTTAAAACCAATTATTTTTCCAATTCCAGAAATATCCTCGGGTTTGAAGACGCGTTTAAAAAATCAACAGTATCTGGTGAAGAAAATTTTGCTTCGAAAATTGCAAGGATAGAAGCATCTGTAAAATGACCTCTCAAAGCGTTTTCTCAAATTCTATCATAATTAGCGTTTTAGCCCTGTATTCTTCGTTTTTAGCTGGTACAGTGCCGCCAGCAAAACCACTTGGCCATTTATCCTCATCGTAAAGCCATGAGTAAACCCCCGCTTCCTCCCCTTCTTTCACACATGTCTCAATACATTTCATCCATTCCTCAGACAAATATGGAGTAGCCAAACCTATTCTAGAGTGCATGAAATATCCACCGGAGCCTTTTTCTGCAAACTCGTAACCTGCCTGCGTAGTTCATTCGCATCTAGAAGGTTATTCCAAGACCAGAAAGGTGAAGGCCTATATTCTTTCAAAGGATCCTTAAACTCTTTTAGATTCATGATTATCAGAGTGAAAAATGGAGAGACAGATATTTTAAAACGCTTCTATAGCTTATTCTATTCCCAAAGTTCTAGATTCAAAATATTTCTCTAAAAGTCTCCGTATACCACCCCTAAGTATCTCTGAGAACGTTGAAGGAACTACCCCAAGCGTTTTAGCCAATTCCTTAGTACCTATCTTCCTCGGATAGTCGAAATACCCCATTTTAAGGGCTAGCCATAATACGTTCTCCTGCTTCTCGGTTAAGACTCCCTTTTTAGGCTCATGTTTATACAAGCTTAACACTCGTGGCCTGAAACCTAATGAGTCTAATATCGATAATATTTCTTTGAAAACTTCATGCCCAGGCACTATGAATTCGTAAATCATCCTGTAGCCTTCTAGATGTTTCCCCGAAATCAAGAATGCCCCCTTTGAAAGCAGTGTATTACATAGGTTGCAACCCTCTGTTTCGAAGGAAGCAAGGACGCTGGAACCTTTTGAGCCCCTGTGGATTCTAAGCTTTTCACCAGAGGCCTTATCGATCTCGCTAAGAGGGAAGCTTATAAGATGCCTTATTGAGCCTTCATGCAATCTCCTAACATCTATCAACTTGCAATCGTTTATTCCAAGCCTAGACGTTAGTTCAAGACCCTTGCACTGAGTGTTTTCAACCTCAATAGTAATATGATAGAGAGCTCGCTCGAGAGCCAATGAATTGCACCGTAGCTATAAAGTTATTAACGGCTTATTAAACCTATCGACAAGATTTAAGAATTTTAAAGGAAAAACATTTAGCTTGAATAGTTCTGGAAATTTAAGGTAGAAAATGCAAACGAGAATCGTTTTCCTAAAACAGCTTTTAGACTGGATGAAGCAGCTCGCCCTCAATTATGGATATCTTGGGATTTTCATTCTGTCTTTTACGGGAGCGGTTTCAATAGTGTTTCCAATACCTTATACTATCGTGATCTACTTTTTAGGACGATTTCTCGATCCTCATTTAATAGCTTTATCAGGAGGACTCGGTTCTGCGGCAGGCGAGTTTGTCGGCTACGTCTTGGGGTACTCGGGGAGAATGTTGATAAGTGAGGAGCGCAGGAGGAAAATGGATTATATGGTTAAAATATTCGACCGTTATGGTGTTATTGCAATATTTCTTTTCGCCCTAACTCCCCTGCCCGACGACCTCCTGATAATACCCCTAGGGGTAATGCATTATAATCCGGTGAAGTTTCTAATACCCTGTGTAATAGGGAAGACGCTCATGTGTTTTATTCTGGCTCTTGGAGGACGCTTCTCAATAGAAATTATAGAAAGCCTTTTCGGTGGAGACGGGGACTGGGCGGCGAGTATAGTTACATTCCTACTGCTAGTTGTAATACTAGTCTTAATGTTTAAAATTGATTGGGAGAAAATATTTTTTAAATACGTAGAAAAACGAGAAAATAAAAACAATTAAATACAGGATTGGGATTGATGAGGATTAATGGATGAGCTCGAAAGAGAATATTGGCTTGAAGTAGAGCTTCAACACCCCAAGGGATGGAGCATCGGGGCGGTTGGAGGCAGTGTTACAAGTGGTTTTTTCAGAATAGATTCACGCACTGCAATAAAACTGGATTTGAAATGGGAGAAGCAACTTGAGGAGAAAAGGATAAGAGGCAAGGTTCAACCCATACTTGTTGTTAACAATTTTATTGAGGGCTATGCTAAGAAGTTTAGAAAAAAGACAAAGATTTATGAGAAAGGAAGTGTTGAAGTGTGTGGTCATAAAGCATATTTCGCAAGATGGAGGAACGATACAGAAATAACCACAATCTCATGGATATGCAATGAAGAGAATAAAGTTTTTCTACTAAACTATTATTTCGAACCCGGTGAGGAATGGAGAGAGGTGGCAAACTGGCTCATACCAGGAATAACATGTCATACTCCTGAAAGCTTTTGGAAATATCGTCTTTTTGGTGTTGAGTTTAAAATACCAAAAGATTATAAGTTTTACACGGGAAAGCTGACAATAGGAAGACCAGTATTGATTTTCAAAAGCAAAGAAAAAACTCTGGTTGTTCATTGGTGCTATTTTGCTAAGGAGTTCCTAAGCATGTATGAAGATTTGCTCGAATGGTGTAAAAAGGAAATCCCCAAAGAGATATACGCTGCAATAGGAAGCTTTAGCCCTCACAGGCTTAAACCTGATGAAACAGGCAAATTAGCAATAGTTGAAACAGAGCGACGGGGCATTCTTGGCAAAAGTGTAAGAGTGAAAATAGTGAAAATCTGGTACGATGCTGATTCTAACAGAATATTCTCAACGGGATATTCGGGTCCTCAGGAAGGCATTGAAGACTTAGAGGAATTGGAGAAAAACATAAAATTCCAGCTTGAATAAACTACCCATGCCATTTTTAAAGAAGAAGGAGAAGCCGCCGAAAATCTCTCCTGAAAGACTCTACCATAGCATACCAGTTATAACCCCGGGATTAGAATACGAGGAAGATGCGAAAGGAATCATAAGAATACTGGTGCCTGTGAGAAGCGGCACTCAAACCATAAGGACGGTTAAAATAAGGCTGGATGCCATCGGGAGTAGGATCTGGAAAAGAATAGACGGAAAAACAAGTATAAGTGAAATAGCTCAATGGATGAAGAATGAGTTCATGATAACTGAGAGAGAAGCAGAGATCTCTCTTTCAATGTTCATAAAAAGCCTAGTCGACAAAAAGTTGGTGGCGCTAATTCTACCGCCACCCAAACCCGGGACACCGGAAGTTCAAGAAGAAATCGAGAGAATACGGTTTGAGATAAAAGAATTGGAAAAAGCCTATAAGAAGAAAAGGGTTGATGAAAAAACATACAGAGAGATTAGAGAAAGGTATGAAGAAGCAATAAAAGAGCTAGAGGAAAAAGTAAAGGGCGATACATTTTCTGAGAAAAATTTTTAAATAGCAGAGAATAATAATTAGCTCAAGGGCCCGTAGCTCAACCAGGTCAGAGCGGCGGAGCCTTAGAGAGGCGTTGAGGCTCATAGCCTGGTGTGAGACACCCGTTGGTTGGGGGTTCAAAACAGGCATGCGAACAGATCCCTCCGGGCCCACTTCTAATCGTTCTCTCCAATTCTATTACGATTTGAAAATTATTTTATAACACATGGATAAGCTTTAGTCTTTTTGAGATAGACATGCTTCGCATCAAATCATACTTCTTCGTTTTTTTGTATACTGACATCCCCTTGAAAGGGTAGATGAATTTAAGCTGTTCATTATCTCTAATTTTGAAGCCTGAACCTAGTGGATAATTATAAATTCCATTATTTCTCTTGGCTCAACAAAAACCAACCAATAAAAAGAAAATATTGTCTTAAATAGTAAATATTGTCTCATATAGTAAATTGCTTATTAAGAAGGCCTCTTAAAAATTGGATAAATATGATTCGTAGCATCAAATTTATAAGAACCATTCAATAGAAGAAGGGAGGGTTTTATGATTATTAATTATCTTTGTGATAAGCAAACATTATGAAGAAGGCAATATGAATAAATTGTTATATATCTATGGGAAAAAAATAGGAGGAAGGTTTTGTTAGAAAATTTTTAAAACAATATTTAAATCATAAAAGATGATTTATATTTTATGAAAGATTTGAACAAAAAGAAAAACGATTTAGATACAGCCAGAGTAAAAATATTCAAGGCTCTTGCAGACCCTCTAAGGCTTAGGATTCTCTATTCCTTGAGAGAGGGAGAAAAATACGTGACTGAAATGGTCCCCGTCCTGAAAACTGTTCAACCATTGGTCTCCCGGCATTTGAAGATTCTGAAGGGATGCGGATTAGTGAGTTGTAGGAAGGAGGGTAATAGGAGGCCATACTGGGTTACCGATAAGAGAATTTTTGAGATAATAGATATGGTTGGAGAAGATTTTGTAAAATCCGTCACAAGGTATGCAGAAGAGGAGCTTCTCTAAGCTAATGTTCCCCCCTCCCGCTATATGGTTTGACAGAGTCTTCTAGAGAGATTCGTAGACTGCTGCAAGTATTAGCGGTAGTGCTAACGTGGCATCAACATGAACCAATGCTATCGGCGCGTTTTCCTTCACCTTGTTCCACGTTATGGCTTCTTCAAGCCTAGCTCCTGAGAGGCTTCCGTCGAATTCGTAGGCTGTTGTTAAGGAGACAACGTAGTCTAAGCCTCCTTTAAACTGGTTCCACCATATTGTGTGATGCTTGCTTATTCCTCCACCGAGGATTATCGCACCCGTTTTCTTGGAGGAGAAGACTATGTCTGAAAGCTCCTTCATATCTTTCAAAAGGTTTAATGAGAACTCGTTTGTCTGCGAATATATGAAGAGCTGAGTGCCAAAGGCTGAGTCGACTATTCCTGGCGTGAACACAGGAATTCTTTTTTCGTAAGCTGAACGGAGTATTGAATTCTCATCTCTCAGCCTCTTACCAACTTCCTCAGCCAGCTCCCTGCTGCTAAAACTTTTCTTTTCCACAGTTATCTCCTTTAACATCTGCATAGTGAATGATTCGATAACTAAGCCATAGGATTCTTGAGGTATGAGTATGTTTCCAAGCCTATGTGTCTCCTTCTTTTTTAAGTCTCTATCATCCATTATGAATTCACCCCTGTAATACTTCTTTAGGCTTTTAGCAATGTCGTGGTCGAACGTTCCCCCGGTAGTTATTATTACGTCGCAAAGACCCTTCTTAATCATCTCGGCGACAACACCTCTGAGACCTGTTGAAACCAAGTTAGCAGTTATTGATAGAAACTTTACACACTCCTTGTCCCTTGCCATTTCAAGGATAATCTTGTAAGATCTAGCTAGCTGAGCAGCTTCAAATCCCCATCCCTGTTCCATCCGGGAAAGCAGTTCAGAGAAGGTTTTCGCATCCGCAATCCTATAGTCAATTATCTCCCTGCTGGTCATGACTTTAGGAAGACAAACCATAGTTAAAAACTATTGCTGCTAGTTAGCTTTATATTCCTAGAAGAAAGGGAAGAACGCGGTAGCGATTTGAACACAGGGTCTGATGCACAAATAGAAGTACGGGAGTGTAAAATCTCAGATCTCGGAAAGCTTGTAGAGAACAGGGTGAGAATCCGCGGCTGGCTGTACGTAAAGAATACTGTGGGGAGAATATCCTTTCTCAGAGTCCGCGACTCCTCAGGCATAGTTCAGGTTGTTGTCAGAAGGGAGAAGGTTGGCGAAGAAGTTTTCGAGCAGGTCAATAAGCTGAAGAGAGAATCTTCATTAATAATAGAAGGAGTTGTTAGAAGGGATGAGCGTGCACCTGGGGGGGTTGAGCTTGGGGCCGAATCCTTGAGGATTCAGTCTCCTTCTCTAGAAGACTATCCTCTCAGAAGAGAGTTGTCGTCGAATGTTGTATGGAAGTATAGACATCTTTTCATACGAAGTAGGATCATGAACACCGTTCTGAAACTCAGGTCTTCGCTTTCAAGCATTTTTAGAAAATGGCTTTTAGAGAATGATTTCTATGAAGTAAGCGCACCATCAATAGTCACAGCCGCAACTGAAGGAGGTGCAAAAATGTTCGAGGTAAAGTATTTCGACAAGAAAGCATTTCTAACGCAGAGCTCGCAGTTCTACTTGGAGGGGGCTATTTTCTCGCTTGAAAAAGTATTCTGCTTCCAACCCAGTTTTAGAGCGGAAGAGTCTAAAACTCGCAGACACCTTTCAGAGTATTGGCATCTAGAAGTTGAAGTAAGCAACATGGATTTCCAGGGGCTCCTCCAAATAGAGGAAGATATGTTGACCAGCGTTATAGAAGAGTTCTACAATAAGCATAAGGAGGAGATTAAAAGGTTTAACCCTGGGTTCAAGCCTTTTGAAAAACCGTTTAAGAAAATCACTTACACGCAAGCTGTTGAACTGCTAAGGAGCAATGGGGTGGACATAGAGTGGGGCAAGGACCTCGGCGTGAAGGAGGAGAGAATGGTTGCAACAATATTTGGGCAACCAGTTTTCATAACGCACTACCCCAAGCAGGTTAGAGCATTCTACCATATGCCTGACCCGGAGAATCCTTCGGTAGTTCTGTCAGCAGACCTCATAGTTTGGCCGTACGGGGAGATAACTGGCGGAGGGCAAAGAATAGATGATTACAGAATGCTGCTTGAAAGAATAGTTGAGTCAGGATACAATCCTGAGGACTACGCGTGGTACCTAGATTTGAGGAAATACGGTTCAGTACCCCACTCGGGCTTTGGTCTAGGCTTCGAAAGACTATTGGCACACATTCTGCACTTGCCGAGCATAAAATACGCTATTCCCTATCCGAGGACGCAGACGATAGTCTACCCGTAGAGGGGGCGGTACAAACGAGTCTCCCAAGCTATTACATCCCTCTCAAAAAGGCTGTTAACGATTTTCTCAAAGAACGGGGATTAACGGCGATAGACGTGGTTAGAGCCATGGATGAGGATGTAGAAGGCATAGTCGAAAGCCTCCGAAAAAGATGCGCAATATCCTTCAGAACAGAAAGAATACTCTTAGAAAAACTAACGAGCAAACAGCTGAACTTCCTCATATTCGTAATACACACTTTCTATATAATCAACATGGGAGGAATGTACAAGGGATTCCTAATATACCCTAGAAGAGAAAACGTAGTATCGGGACAGAAGGTTACGGAGGAAGGATTAAGGCAAATCTTGAAAGCACTGGAATTGCCGAGTATAGATTGAGTAACGCAATTTTGAAAAAGAGGGGGTTAAGTTTAAAACGAGGAGCTTTAAAAATAGAAACAGATGCCGGGGTAGCTCAACCGGCTAGACTCCAAGGGTTAAAGCGCCAGACCAGCATGGTGGTCGAAACTCATAATCTGGAGGCTGCGGGATCGAGACCCGCCCCCGGCATTCTTAAAGAGAAAAGCTGGCTAGACGACTTACTCCTACATATTGCACTCAAAAAGCCAGCAAAATCTTTATTAAACCAAGAGTCTTAGAAGAATTCGCCGGGGGGCGTCGGCTAGCATGGTCTAGGCTCCGCGGCTTGGGTGAAATCTCCAGATGGAGAAATCTTGGAGATTTCCAAGATCCCGCGCGACCTGGGTTCAAATCCCAGCGCCCCCATCAATATTTAAAAGATTTAAGTTTATCGTTAAATTACGACATTCGCTTGTTAGTCTACGCCTTCGCATAGTAAAAGATAAGAATCATCTGTATCAGGTTTCTCAACCCCTATTTCTTACTCGTTGAGAACTTGTTCATTATTTCTTTGTTCTCGAACTTTTCTTCTGCCTCAGTAATAGCAAAATCCTTCTAATTGCCGTTAATCAATTGTTCATCGAATTGAAGGTGGCAAACATAATCAGTGATGGGGGTACCCGGATTCGAACCGGGATCACGCGGGCCCGAGCCGCGGAGCATAACCAAGTTGGCCGGATTCCCTTTAGCCCATACCCCCTCGCAAGATTTGTTTCCAACAGGATTTTTAAAAGCATTTCGCTTAGGCGAATATTTTTCTTACTATCTACTGCGTGTTTAAAGCAAAACTTATAGTCTCCTATATGATTTGGAAACTAATCATTAATTGTTTATTTTTACTGTACACAAAGCTCGGAAATAAAGTTTTAAATGATAGTTTTAAAAGCTTTCACAACTGGGAATAAACAATCAACTGAAGCATTAAGTTAAAATACTTTGTTAAACCAAAGTAACTTACTATCAAAAAATGGAGAGAGAAGAGGGCAAAGGCTTTAAAGAGTTAAGTGAAATCTTTAAGGCGCTTGGTTTTCCAGTTAGAGTTGAGATACTGAAGATCCTGGATAAGAATCCGTTAAGGTATAGCGAGTTGATGAAGACGGCGAGGCTCGACAGGTTTAATGATGCAGGCAAGTTCGCGTATCATTTGAGCAAGCTTATGGAGAATGGTTTGGTTGAATATAGAGCGGAGAGCAAGATTTACGCTATAACTCCTTTTGGGAAGGATGTTCTAAATCTCGCCATGACTCTCTTCGAATCCTTGAGGAGGAAGGAGAATATTCTTCTCGTTAGGAGGACAGATTCTTCTATCGAGCTTTTTGACAGGAAGAGGATAGAGGATTGTTTGGTTAGGGAAGCGGGAATGGAGCAGGAGACTGCTGAAGCAATATCCTTAGAGATAGAGGAGAGACTTTACTCTCTCGGAGTCAGATACTTAACAGCGCCCTTGATAAGAGAGTATGTTAATGCAGTTCTTCTTGAGAAGAAGATGGAGAACTATAGACACAGGTTGACGAGGCTGGGGATACCGGTGCACGATGTTAGCGAATTGATTTCCCTAAAACGCAGAATAGACGATGTGATGAAGGATGCTGGAGAGGAAGTTATGAGACAGTACACGTTTCTTATGAAGCTGCCGAGAGAAATAGGGGACGCGCACCTCGGCGGAATAGTGAATATAAACCATTTGGCAAGCTTCATGTTTAAGCCTGAGGAGCCTGTTCACTCCTCCGCGAGTCTAAGTCTTCTGAAGGTCTACTCTTACTTGCCCATATTAGAATCAACACCCTCTTCAGAGTTTGCTGCGAACAAGCTGGTAATGGAGTTGAGCAATGCTTCGTCTGATGCTAACAGTATTATACTTGGAGAGGATTCTTTAAAAACGGACAGGAGGCTAATATTAAACATAGTTCTAAGCCACAGGAAGTGGAACATCATTCTGAAACATGCGGATGAAACACTACTGCTAGAGCTCTTTAACTATATGGAAGAGTTTGCTGAAAAAACAGTTTTATCCAACTTATCTATCTCGCTTATCGAGCATGATGTGGAAGTTCTTGAGAAAGCTTCAGATAAGCTGTTTAAATATTTTAACGCAGGGGGAGCACTCTTCCTATCTAATTCTCAGAAAACAATTCCGACGCGCCACTTCCTAATGCTTAGAGAGGAGGCTGGGGATTATGCTAGGTCTGGCTTACTAGGGTCGATAAGCCTAAACCTCCCCTTAATATTTGAGAAAGCCTCTTCAGATAAGGATGTTTTCCTCGGAAGCCTAGAGGAGGTTATTAAAAAAGGTGTTGAAGCATTTAGACTTCAGAAAGAAAGCCTGAAAAACCTTATAGATAACAAGAGGATACCCTTATTGTCTGGGTCGGTTAACGGCGAAGCGTATCTTATTGTTGAAAAGGGCTTTTATGCAGTGGAGTTAATGGGTCTTTACGATACTTGTGAGAAAATCAGCGGCTCGCAAAACATTCCCGATATTGTTTCAGAAGCCGAGAAGCTTTTTAAAAAGATTAGCGAAATGGTTTCTAAGAACTCAGGTAAAACCCACAGGATTATTACGAGCCTAGTAAGCCATGGGGAGGCGGAGAGAAGGTTTAGGAGGGAGGAGATTAGTGAGGAAAAACGTGTAAACATAGTTCCTAGGAGCCTACCTTTAGAGGAATGGTTTAAGTTGGAGTCTAGGCTTAAGAGCCTGTCCCAAGACTCTAATGTTATTCTTCTCCAAAGCCTAGAGGAACTCAGAAGCATTAGGAAAAATAATAAGTCAAGCATCGTAATACATAACCCTGCTACGATGTGTGCGTCTTGCGGAAGGATATACCCGATTGTTGAAGAGAGCTGCATATGCGGATCCAGCTCTAGAAGCTTCAACCCCTAGTTTGAGAAAAATTTAATAGGGATAGTTGCTTTCCCCCTAAGGGGTTACCGGCCATAGAGGCTGTGGAAACGCCCGCTCTCGTTCCGAACGCGGAAGCTAAACACAGCCTCGTTTCAAACAGTAGTGTGGTCTTCGGCCACGCGAGGTTTGAAAGCTGGTAACCCCCTCTTAGTAATGTTGGAGATGTTAATTCCTTGTAAAAGTTTTTCTTAAAGGCTTAAATATTCTCTTCGCATGGCGCCTTACGTAGATGTTGATAACCCCATTCCTCGGACAGAATAATACGGAAATCGGCCAGATAATCAGTATAGCCTACATGATAATGTTTCTAGTACTCGTCTTCTGGGGGGAGAAGATACAGATGCTTATACGTCTCCGGGATATAGAGTATGCTCTAGAGAGGCTACGGATGATGAGAGACGAATCGGTCAGGTTTGCAAAGGAGAAGCTTAAGAAGTATAACAGGGAGGAGATAAATCGTTTTATAGATAATTTTCTAGAGTTTGTTACGGTTCCGCCTGTCGATATGGATCCTGCGGGAGTTGTTTGGAAGCTTGATCACATAGTCAAGACTGCTGAGAACAGGATTAGGAGTGAGATTAAACAGATAATTCCTGAGCTGGATGACAATCAGGTTTTGAATTTAATGAATCTCTTCGAAGCATCATACGCCTTAAACTACTACTACAAGGTTATAAGGCATTATTACATTCTTGGCAAGAAGACCTCGAGCTACATACTGATCATACAATTGCAAGCAATCCTTCCACAAGTCTTGATGGAGGCTGAAGCCTATCTCGGCGCTATACAGGCTTTCTCCAGCGGCCAGCCCGTAGGAGACGGAGCAGGAGCCCTAGTCGCCGCCCGTCTAATGAGGGGCGGTGAGATTAAGGAGATTGAGAAGGACAACGTGTATACTATAAAGAACATTAATAGTAGGAGAGTATACTTTATGAAAGCCAAGGGCCCTGGAGGAGCAGTGGGGACACCCGGAGACGCGCTTATGAAGCTCAGCGAGGTCGAGAGCTTTAAGACTGTTTTCATGGTGGATGCCGGGCTTAAGCTTGAGGGTGAGAAGACTGGAAGCATTGCTGAAGGCGTTGGGGCAATAATAGGAGGAATAGGCACTGAGAAGTATAAGATAGAAGAAGTTGCCACTAAGAAGTCGATACCTCTTTACGGGATGATCATAAAGATGTCTCTGAAAGAAGCGATCACGCCGATGACGAAAGATGTTCTTAACGGTGTTGAAGAAGCATGTAAAATTCTCATGCAGAGGATCGTGGAGAAATCGTCTGAAGGCGATGCAGTAATGGTTATAGGAGTCGGCAATACCATAGGGATAGGCCAGTAGGAGGAGAAGGAGATGGAAAGGAGCTCAATAAGTTTCTTAGTGCCTTTTTACTTCTTCCTATTGGGTTTAATAATCCTCTTCTCGCTAATACTGTTTTTCCAAGGCTTAACGGGGATCGGTAAGGAGGGCAATGATTTGATAAGCTTTTTATTCATGATGAGCGGTGCAATGGGGCTAATACTAACCCTCTACATAATAAGAAGATATCAAGTCGGTATTCAAAGAATGATAAAGGGGAGAAGGATAACCGTCTTAACCGTTGAAGAATGCCCTCAATGCAATTATAAGTCTGTCAGACCCTTCCGCGAGGGAGATTTTGTCTACGGGTATGGAGAGGAATGCCCTAAGTGCCCTAAGTCTGCTGAGGGAAACGTTGGAAATAGAATGCTCATCACAGCAATATATTTGGATAAAGGTGTTCAGGAAGAGCGTTCTTAAACCTGTTCTGAAGTAAGATTTATCGCAGAGTCTTCAAGCACTAGGAAAGTGTCTTCAGCCTGTGCCACTTTCTTTCTATTCCTCTCCACGAGGACAGGGTAGAAAGTCAAGTTCTTTCGAGAACGCTCCAGTGCTTTTTTAAAACTCTCCTTTTCAATGTCTCCGAATCGGTTTAGCACCCATCTTTCGCAAAAAGGCAGTGTTTTAAACGAGTTATGCAGTTTTTTGACGATGTTGCCAAATTCACCTGTATAATCTATAGACAGGTGTTTAAAACGATAGATATACGTGTTCTCGATTTCACCCACTTCTCCAAATCCATCAGCATAAGTGATAAAGGGCTCTATTGCAACAACCATATCCTTTCTGAACTTCTCGATACTGAAAGTCTTAATATTAGGTATGGATAGCCCCTTGTGTAGATTGAAACGGTCTATCTCGTGTCCTGTTAAATTCCTTATTACTCTAAAACCTCTGGATCTTGCTGACCCTTCCACTATCTCGCCAACTTGACTGATTTTAACACCTGCCTTTAGGATTTCTGAAACTTTTAGCAGACTGTTCTCAGCAACTTCTACGATTTCTCTATCCCTTGGAGAAAGAGGTATGGTGAAGGCGGTGTCGACTATGTATCCGTCGACGTGAACCCCGAAATCAACTTTAACAAGTCCTTCTGGAGGAACTGTTCCGGAAAAACCGGGAGGCGGAGTGAAGTGGGCAGCAACCTCGTCAATGCAAATGTTACAAGGGAAGGCTGGAGCCCCGCCAAGCTCCTCTATGCGCTTCTCCACTTTCTCACATAAATCTAACAGGCGCTCTCCCTCCTTAACCCACTTACGTGAGTCTTTCTTAACACTCTTAGCTATCTCGCCAGCAACCAAGTACTTCTTTATCTCATCCTCATTCAATACTATCGCCAGAGGCAAAAGACTTTAAATGATTTTTAAGATTTTAAAGAGTGTTATGAGGAGAGTTGTCGTTCTCGGAGGAACTTTCGACCTCTTCCACAGGGGACATAGATTACTCCTGAGTTTTGCAACATCTTTGGGGGAGAAGCTGATTATCGGAGTTACTTCAGATGAGTTTGCCTCTGGAAAAAAACATAGCGTGGAACCCTTTGAAACCAGGCTTAATAATGTTTTAAGCTTTCTTCAAGAAAAACATGTAGAGTTTGAATTGTTTAAACTAGATGATTTTGCAGGACCCTCTATAAGCCTTGAAGAAGGGATCCTCCTCTCCACTTCAGAAACCCTTGAAAACAGTATTCTCATAAATAAGATAAGGCGTGGAAAAGGCTTACGCCCCTTGGAAATACTTCTGGCCCCCCTTCTTGAGGCTGAGGACTCTCGCCCCATTTCCAGCTCAAGGATTAGGAGGGGAGAAATAGATGAAAAAGGGTGTTTAAAAGTAGGGAAAGCTTAAAAGCTTCTCTTACAGTATTTCTTAATGAGCCGTCCGAAAGCGGATCTAACCGAGCCTGGAGCTTGGCTCCGCCATGAGGGAGGAGGACCCAGGACGGCGAAAACAAGCTCGGTTTAAGAGGCCTTCGAGCACGCGTTATGCGTGCTGTGAAAAAGGAGGTCAGGCCGAGCTTAAACTGTTTTAAACGAGTTTAAACGATTTCTAACAAAGCCAGGTATTCCTTCCACATCTTTAATCCAATTCCCTAAGGATTTTCTAAGCCTATGCTTATAGTGAGTATTCACTCTAGCTCTTCCTGAGCAGATTTTCTTTATGACTCTGCTGTAGAACTTGCCTCTTCTATCAAAATCTGTTAGAACAATTATCTCGGTTAAACCCTCTTTCTCAAGCCAATCCGTGGCAGCAAGCCTCAGGAAGTTTCTCAGTGTCATTATCCTCGTTCTAACACCGAGCTTAAGCAGAGCATCCCTATCTCTAGAACCCTCGACCACTATGAGTTGCCCAGGGTCCTGCGTGTTTAAATCCTCTATAATTCTGGTTAGCGAATCTGCTTTCGGAGCAGCATTTTTACTCAGGGTTTTCTTTAACGGCAAAGACGCTTGTTTTTCTAACATTAGTCTAGAATAAAAAGTTTATATTCCCAAATGCGTAGGAAAACTGATGATTTATGAAAAGCGGATACTTATCTATTCATAAAAATGGAAAGAGGTGGCTGAAAAATGGGGTCTGAACAGCCGATTCCTATTTCAAAATATATCGTGAAGCTTGAGTTTACGGTCGAGGGGGTTGTGGAAAGGATCTTCGTATACGAAGATTCCCACAGAAACACGATGTAATAGGAGCAATATTTGGACAGACCGAAGGTCTGTTCGGAGATGCCCTCGACCTTAAGAAGCTCCAGAAAAGCGGTAAGCTTGGTAGAATAGACGTGGATATTCGGGTAGAGGATAAAAAGACAGTTGGAACAGTAATTATTCCGAACAATCTGGATCAGCCTACGGCTGCGCTTTTAGCAGCCACGTTGGAGAGCATAGAAAGAGTTGGGCCTTACGATGCTAAGTTTAAACTGTTAGAGCTTGAGGATGCAAGGGAGGAGAAGAGGAAGAAGGTTATGGAGAGAGCTAAGGACATAATGCAAAAATGGTCTGCTTCGCAAAGGAGCGAAGTAATTCAAATGCTGAGCCAAGTCAGCGAGGCCAGTGAGGTAGGGAGGATAGTAAGCCTGGCGCCGGGCGTGGATGGTGGACCCGAGGCGGAGTCAAGCGACGCATTATTCGTCGTAGAAGGAAGGGCTGACTTAACTGTTCTTCTAAGAGCGGGGATTAAAAACATTGTTGCAACTAATGGAGTGAATATTCCACAATACGTTATAAATCTGACTCATAAGAAGAAGGAAGTAACTGTCCTCGCTGATGGAGATAGAGTTGGAGACATGATTGTGAAAGAGCTTTTGAGAAGGGGGGCGAAGGTCGATTACGTTTGTAAGGCACCGCAGGGGATGGAAGTAGAGGAGATGAAGCCTATTGAAATACTGGATTTAATCAGTAAGAGGATGGATTTGAAAACTTACTTAGCCACTCATGCGGCAGTGAAACAAGTTATTCCAGAGAACCTTCTAAACAAGGCTGGCGAGCTTAAGGAAAGGATTAGAGAAACCTTCATGGCAGTTCTTTTAGATTCCGAAGGAGAGGTCATTGAAGAAGTCCCCGTAAGCCAGCTTTTCCAACGTCTTAATGAGCTCGACAGTATCGCAGGAATAGTCTTCGACGGCATAGTTACGCAGAGGCTGTTAGAACTCGCATCCATGAAAGACGTTAAGCTAATAGTCGGTGAGAGAATAGGCTCTCTAGAGAAAATACCTAGGGACATTGTCGTTAAAACTCTTGACGAGCTGAAGTAGGAAGCAAAGCCTCATTCAGCTTTATGAAGCTCATTCCCCATTTGAATTTTGAAAGGATTTCCATAGCTCGCTCTGGAAAGCCAAGTATGAAGAGTGCTGCTGCAAATGCTTCGGCGCTCGAAAGCAAACCCGGAACACCGTAATTAATAGGGTTTGCTGCAAGTAAGTGTGGTAAACGCCTTTGGAAAGGTACTTTAAGAATGTGGAAAACACTATTGTCAGGCGACTTCCAAGAAGTATCTATGACAGTAATTCCGTAGCGTAGAGCAATATCCCTATCATTAGGGGAGAGTATTACTGGAGACTCTGGATTTAAAACTATGGATCGCTTAGGCACCATAGATATTTTTGAAAAGACTTTAACCATACCTTGTTTCTTCAGAACTAGCACAGTACATCTTCTAGGATCATCCTCGTGAAAATGTAGAGCGTAGAGACAGGGAGGATGTTGAGAGTAACCCCTTTTCTGTTCGTGACGGGATTCGACTAAGCGGCCCACCCGATCATCGCGCGGGTTGCTCATCTGATCCGTTTGGCCTTGCTTGCTACAGGCTGAGCACGTTTCACGCCCACTCTGAGGGTTGTCTGAGTTCTTCATACCCATCTCCTCAGAGGAGCTCCGTTTCTGTCTCAGCCTAGGGGTCTCCCCCTGCGCCTTACGGCGCTGTAGTACCCGCATCAAGAAGGGAGTTTCCTCAGACCCATTAAGGGCCCGAAACCCGTCCTTCAACTTCCTCCCTGTCTCCGTTAAAAAATAGGAGAATAGTTTTAAAAAGGTTGCGAAGCGTCACAGGCAGTTTTTCACCTGCTCCAACTGGAAGCGGGTTACCGTGTACCTCGGGCTATTGGGAGCGGCGGGCTGAACACCTCGGGCGAACCCTTGGTGCTTACACCCCCGCCCCATCAACGGAGTCTTCTACTCCCGCCCTCGACTGGAGCCAGCTGGTTGCCCAGCCTTATGCTCCAGGTTGGTCGCCTATTTTCGGGAGCGGCTTCGGGCTTAGATGCTTTCAGCCCTTATCCGCAACGGCGCAGCTGCCCGGCGTCTACCCTGCTGGATAACCGGTAGACCGGAGGCCGCGACGCCCAGTTCCTCTCGTACTGAGGACATCTTCCCCTCAGGCGACCAGCACTCCCAGCAGATAAAGTCCGACCTGTCTCGCGACGGTCTAAACCCAGCTCACGTTCCCCTTTAACGGGCGAGCAGCCCTACCCTTGGCGGCTTATGCACCGCCAGGATGGGAAGAGCCGACATCGAGGTACCAAACCGCGGGGTCTATGGGAACTATCGCCCGCGACGAGCCTGTTATCCCTGGGGTAACTTTTCTGCCAGCTTCGGCCCCCAGCTGTGGGGACA
>JAWCDE010000008.1:0-57854 GCA_038861395.1 Thermoproteota archaeon
TCGTCAACATCATATATCCGAAGGGCGAGGTCTACACAGCCATCTACACGGGTAAAGACCTTCAGATACCACTGCTCTCCTACTCCTCAGGAGCATTCGTAGGAGTACAGGCGGTTGAAACAAGGATTGCCTGGACTGGAAGCATTAACAAGAGGGAATTTTACTCTCAGATAGCAAGCGTAAGCAGTCTTATCGAAAACATCATCGGAAGAGACTTTGCCAGGGAGTGGAATCGGAAAAATATTCGACATGTTGCCTGATGGTGTGCAAGATAAAATTCTGCTTCTTGCTAAAGAGAATAGAGAGTTTGCTGACAGCTTTTATAAGTTGATTAAATCCGGCTTCACTTTTTACAAATTACCTAAGGAAAAACAGAAAAAGGTTTCATCGGCTTTAGGAAAGAGCGTGATCGCGCGCTAAATATCCTCGCCGTCAGAAGGGATACATGAAGCTGAACCGGCCTTAAGATATGATTCTACACTGATGCTATTATATTTTTGCTTCTCATCAACACGTCAATTTTGGTTATTATGCCTTCTAATCGCCCTTCCCTTGTAACTAAGACGGCATTATGACCTTTAAGCAGATAGTCTACAACTTCGGTAATACTCGTATCTGGGTCAACCATCGGGTATATTGAAGAAATCGCCTCTACAACCTTTTTCTGGTAGAATTTTTGAACGTCTTTTTCCCTGGCGAATGCCTTTAAGAGTTCAAGCTCTTCAACGGCTCCTATGGGGGTTCCGTTCTTCAAGACCGGTAGTTGGGATATTCCGTATTTTCGCATCAGTTTTAGGGCTTTTTCTATGGTGTCATCATCGTTGACTACGATGACGTCTCTCATGGCGATGTCTATTGCCCTAGAACCTCTTGGCTGGGAATCCTCCATCAATGCTTCTGCTATCTTTCTGAGGGTGGAGAGACGCGGATCCACTTGGTTTTTCTCTATCCTTGCTATTAGAGCTTGGCTTACTTTAGCCCTTTTAGCTAGGAGGCTCTGTGTTAAACCTTTTCTTTTTCTTTCCTTCCTTATTTCTTCGCCCGGTTTTTTGAGAAGGTTAAGTAAATCCAACCTTCCCCTAGTTTGCATAAGGCAATGTATTTTTACTTTACTCTTTTCCTAAAGTCAACGGCGGTTTTAATCTTCTCCAAAAGGGCATTAAGCAATTCTTCGGGAACGTTTCCCTCTCTGTCTTTCAATTGCATCATGATACCGTTCAATTGCATGATGACGTTTATCTGATTTATATCTATTAATCCTAAGTAGGCGATTATTAATAGCGTAACAACGGCTTTTCTAATGTTTGTTTTAGCCTGGTTTAGGGTTCTGAAAAACGCTCCTTTAGGCACCTTCCTCCCCTTAAAATCTACGTATCCGCCTTTCACTATTTTATGGTCAATATTATCGTAGTAAAACATTATTGCTTCGAGCTGCCTAAGGGTTAAAGTTGACTCCTTCACAAGTATTTCAACAATCTTGTCTGTTTCTACCGTTTTTTCACCCATTTTTCAATCTTTAATACGCTTCTCTTGTAGTTATACTTTACCATATAACTCGTGTTTTTGCTAATGTCTAAAGGAAAGAGAAAAATAGCAAATCGTTTTAGGAAGTTATGGGGTATGGCTAGGAGAAGGAGAAAGGAAGCAAAGGTTATTCGGAAGGTTATTCCTAAGATTTTCCCCTGTCCTAAGTGTGGCGTCCAATCGGTTTCGGTCGTAGAGAATAAGGCTTCTGGAAAGATGAGGGTTGTATGCGGTAACTGCGGGCTGTCTGCAGAATTAGAGCCTGTAAAGAATATTGAGAATGTGGATTACTTCAACAAGTTTGTAGATTTGTATCACAGTGGAGAAATTTCTTAGAGCTGCAGTTTAGGTTTATATCCCTCGCGATGGTTTGGCTAATGCAAGTTGCGGATAGGTAAAACAGAGAAGTATCTTTATGATGCTATTAGTGAGAAGGGCTTTATTCACATTACATTGATCGACCCTGAGAAAATGGATAGGATCGAGGAAGTTGTTAAGGCTGCTGAAACCGCTGGTTCTTCAGCGTTTATGGTGGGCGGGAGTACTTCGCATAAAACTTCAGACTATGAGAAGGCAATAGCTAGAATTAAATCAAACTCCAGTCTTCCCGTAATAATTTTTCCAAGCAATGTTGCAAGCATAGCCAGGGGGGCGGATGCGATATGGTTCATGTCCCTGCTCAACTCGACGAATCCTTACTATATTATTGGTGCCCAAGTGCTCGGGATTAAAACAGTCAGAGAATTTGGTTTAGAAGCTATTCCTATGGCATACCTGATTCTCGGGGAAGGTGGGGCTGCCGGTTACGTTGGCGATGCTAAACCTATTCCTTTCGAAATACCTGAGTTAGCAGTGGGTTATGCTATGGCTGCTGAAGCACTCGGTTTCAGGTTTGTTTACCTAGAAGCCGGTTCAGGAGCGAAGACGCATATTCCTGAGAAAATCGTCAGTATGGTGAAGAAGAGGATAAGCGTACCGTTAATAGTCGGCGGAGGAATAAGGGATGGCTCTGCTGCTGAAAAGATTGTTGCTTCCGGTGCTGACATAATCGTCACTGGAGACGTCCTCGAAGAGACGAGTAAAGTAGAACACAAGCTTTCAGAGATTATAGAAGGTGGCAGGAGAGGCGTTTTAAAAAGGGGTAGTGAAAGCGCTTCTTATTGTTGCTCTTCAAATTAAGAAATGAAACTAGAGGATTACAACCTGTTTCTTCAAGAACAATTTTGGAAGGCTTATCACCACGCCGCTCGCGCGAAAGAAAATGGGTATGATCCGGAGAAAAAACCGGAATCAATAATTTCTTTTTCTCAAGCCGAAACCATAGAAAAGCTTCTGGGTTTAAAAGGGTTTAAAGAAAGGTTTGAGGAACTTAAGAAAACGCTTCCTCCCTTAGAAATACCGTTTAAAATAGCTGAAGACATCATATTAGGTAGATTCGGACATTTTCCGGAGGAGAAGGCTGCAGAACTAGCTTTGAAAGCAGCATTAGCCTCGCTTACCCCACCTGGGACAACGGCAGCTCCGATAGAGGGGATAGAGAAGGTTCTGATAAAGAAGAACGACGATAACACTAGATATCTCGCAGTCTACTTTTCCGGCCCCATGCGGTCCGCAGGGGGTACTGAACAAGCTCTTTCAATAATCCTTGCAGATTTCATAAGGAGGATTTTGAAGCTTGACAGGTACAAGCCTACACAAGATGAAGTCTCAAGATACATTGAGGAGTTGCGGCTTTACGAGAGGGGTAAGAATAGGTTTCAGTATAAGGTTGATAAAAATCAGATAGCCGAGGTAATAGAAAACCTGCCTATTGAAATCACCGGGCCTCCTTCCGAGGATGTTGAAGTAGTAATATACAGGGATCTGCCGAGAGTTGAGACGAATAGGCTTAGGGGCGGTGCTCTCAGGATAATAAACGACGGCATAATAGGGAGAGTTAAGAAGTTTGAGAGCATAATTAACAAGCTCAACATATCTGGTTGGTCTTGGTTATCCAGAATCGAAGTGGAGAGTATTAAATCAGAGTATTTAAAAGAGGTCTTGATAGGTCGTCCCTTTTTCTCATCATCCGAATCCTTCGGGGGTTTCAGAATACGTTACGGTAGGGCTAGGAACACTGGTTTAATGGCTGTGGGTATTCATCCGATGTCCATGAAGGTTCTTCAAGGCTTCCTATCCGTAGGCTCGCAGTTGAGGATTGATAGGCCCGGTAAATCCGCGATAGTCATGCCTGTAGACTCAATAATGCCACCTATAGTCAAGACTAAGGACGGCTCTATCCATCTCGTGGACAGTGAGGAGAAGCTTAAGAGGGTTCAGGGAAATATTTCAAGGATTCTCTTCCTGGGGGATATTCTCATATCCGTAGGTGATTATATAGAGGGCAATTCTCCACTGGACAGGGCCGGCTATACTGAGGAGCAGTGGGCCGCTGAGCTCGAGGCAGTTCTGAGGGAGAGGGGAGAAAGCATTAGGAACCTCCCCCTGGATGCGGCTTTTCTCAAGAGGCTTGTTGAAGATCCTTTTTCCAAAATAGATTTTGGAATAGCTTTGCAGATAAGCATAGCGCTGGAGGTTCCTCTTCATCCCTGCTTCTACTTCTTCCTTGAGAACCTAAGCGGACGGGAGCTTCTTCACGTTGTCGAATGCTTCAGGGGAGCCGAGGTGGAGGGGGAAACAGTGAATGTTCCGATGAAAGACCCGTCTCTGGCGGAAGAGTTTGAGAAGATGTGTTTACCATCTCAACGAGGAGAAGGCGTTGTTAGGATAGAGAAAACATATGCGGAATTCTTCCTATACTTATCTAAGTTGCATATGCCCAAGACGGGTCTGGATAAGAATGCTATCGAATATTTGAACAGTTTTCTGAATTTCAGAATAAAGCCTAAGAGGGGTGCATTCATATCTGCTAGACTGGGGAGACCCGAGGCCGCTAAGCTTAGGGAGATGGATCCCCCTTCTCACGTTTTATTCCCAGTTGGAACTGAAGGCGGCCCCAAGAGGAACATCGTGTCTGCAGCATCGCGTAAAAACATCATCGTGAATATTTGCAACAGATATTGTGAGAAATGTGACTTACACACTTTCTACTTTCACTGTCCTCAATGCAAATCCCCTACGGTAGCAACATATTACTGCACTAAGTGTAAAAACTACTCTAAGTCGGAGAGATGCGAGAAATGCGGTGGCGAAGGTGTACCATACCACACGAAGAGTATTCCTCTTGAGAAAATTCTGAGTGATATTGAGAAAAAACTCGGGATTAAGATAGATGCTGAGCTGAAGGGAGTAAAAGGCTTAATGAACAAGAATCGTGTTCCAGAACCTCTTGAAAAAGGGGTTTTAAGAGCCAAGTACGATTTGACGATCTACAAGGACGGAACAATCCGCTTCGACGCTACGAATGCTCCATTGACTGCCTTTAAACCAAGGGAGATAGGCACTCCAATAGATGTTTTAAGAGAATTAGGGTATGATACTGATGTTGAAGACAACCCTCTTGTTGACGAGGACCAGTTGCTCTACCTCTATCCTCAAGACGTTATCCTCCCTAAGGAGATGGGTGACACGCTTGTTAGGATTGCTAACTTCATAGACGACGAGCTTAAGCTTCTCTACGGTGCTGAGCCTTTTTACAATGTTAAGAGCAGAGATGATTTAATAGGGCATCTAGTGCTAGGTATTTCCCCCCATACTCTCGGCGCTATAGTGGGTAGGATAATAGGCTACACTAATTCCCAAGTTGTATTTGCACACCCTTTCTGGCATCAGGCTAAGAGGAGGGATTGCGATGGCGACGGAGACTCCATTATTCTCCTTCTGGATGCTCTCCTAAACTTTTCTAAACATTACGTTCCGGAGACTGCAGGAGGCTTAATGGATACCCCTCTAATAATAATACCGATTTTGAAGCCTGATGAAATAGATGACCAAGTCTACAATATGGAGGACGTGAAGAGGTATAGTGCGAACGTTTATTCGCTAGCTTGGCAGGGTGTAAAGCCGAAGGAGCTTGAGGGCTGCATCAACCTGGTTAAGAGCAGCAATGCAAACATAGCTTGGACACATAATACTAGCAGTATTGTAGGCGGCGTGAGTAAAAACATCTATAGTACTATCGGCTCCATAGATAAAAAGCTGAGGCTCCAATTGGAAATAACATCCGTTTTAGCCGGAGTTAATGAGAAAGACTTCATAGAGAACCTTTTAAATTCGCATCTCTTAAAAGATATCTCTGGGAACATAAGGACGTTCTTCACGCAGAAATTCAGATGCAAGAAGTGTGGCAAGAAGTTTAGGAGGATCCCCCTATCGTCTAAATGCGCATCCTGCGGTGGGGCGCTTTCTCCAACAGTATATGTGGGTGGTGTTAAGAAATATCTGGTGCTCGGAAAGAAGGTTTTAACCCTCTTCTCACTCGACCCATATTTCTCAAGCAATGTTGAGTTGCTAGAGAAAGAGCTTTCATTACTTATGACTAAAGAAGACAACAAGCTTCTTGCTCAGAAAAGGCTCAAACAGTATTTCTAAAACGATTCTTCGTTAACTAGGTGCTTGAGAGATATTAGCCTATGGCCGCAAACTGGGCAGATCGTACCTGAATATTTATTATATCTCCTCCTACAGGCTGGACAATACTTAATATAAGTGAACGTTTTCCTTATCCTCATAACTCCTACCGAGATGTATTTGAGGTTGAGGAGTGCCGCCGTGTTCTGAATATCGTAATCGTCAGAGATTATTTCTACATCGTAATTCTCATCGTTATGAAGCTCGTAGCCTAAAGCTAGGATTTTAATATCCGGCTTAGAAAGCTTATTGTATACTCCGTATTCCTTTGTAGCCTCTTCCACTTTCTCCCTCGACCTACTGGAGGGATCTCTGATCGTGAGCTTCCCGAGCATCATCGCCGTCTTTATTCTCATCCACCTTCTTCCAATACCCCCGATCTCGTCTAGAAGTTCCCTTATGGTAAAGGATTCGCACCTGAGCGAGTTAGGGTCTACCCCTTGTATTATGGCAGTCGAGTCTAAGACGTAGCCTTTCTTACTCATTTTCAACCCCTCCAATCAGCCTGCACATACGTTTTATGTTGAAGGATCCTGAGAAACGCACAATATTCACTATCTCATTGCTGCCCGTAATCCTGACTGTTTTCTCAGGATCCATTTTCAACGTCTCTTCCCCGTCTACTATTATGTGGGCCTCTTCTCCGCTTAAATATTTCACTCTAATAAGCTCATCCTTGTTAATGATTAGGGGTCTTAGAGGCCTCCTTGCGCATAGGGGTGTGCATATCAAAACTCCTACGTTAGAAAGGACAAAGGGGCCTCCCGCGTTTAGGGAATACGCTGAGGAGCCTATTGGTGTAGATATTAGAAAACCATCCCCCTCCACTATGAAACTCTCCCCGCCCAGTTCTACTAATAGTTCGATTTGCTTCAAACCCCTTACGTTTCTAATCACAACCTCGTTTACTGCGCTTAGAACACTGTCATCGTATTCTATTTTCAATTTGAAGCATTTCTCAACCAGGAAATTCCCCTTGCCATACTCTTCCAGAAGCGATTCTAAATTATCACGATTAGCTTCTATCAAATAGCCTCTCTTACCCATGTTCACCGGCAGTATTAGAGACCCGTTTTCAACTGCTCTAGAGGTTCTAAGAAGGGTACCATCGCCTCCAATAGACACTACTAGGTCGAATCCTCGCAAGCCCTTTTTCAGGTCGCTTATCGAATACTCCTCTAAAAAACTTGGCTTCAAAATCCTCTTAATCTTATCAATTATGCTCACGGTCTCTGCATCCTCAGTCTTATAGACTATTGCTATCCTCACTTTTTCCAGCACCTTCTTCTCGATATAAGTTTTTAAATACCGTAACTTATTAGTTTTCCTTAAAATGGGTAAAGTGGTTGAACTCGGCGAATTGAAAGAAGGATCATGGCTCATGATTGACAATGAGCCATGTCAAATAGTTGAGATATCGCATTCGAAGCCTGGTAAACACGGCAGTGCTAAGGCACGCGTCGTCGGAATAGGATTGTTCGACGGTGCTAAACACACTCTCTTAAGCCCGGTGGACACAAAGGTAGAGGTTCCGCTGATAGAGAAGAGGAACGCACAAGTGCTTACTATACTGGGAGATAATGTCCAAGTAATGGATCTTGAAACATACGAGGTTTTTGAACTCCCTCTCCCACAAGACCCTGAGCTGAGGAACAGTATAACGCAGGGCGTTACTGTGGAATACTGGAGAGTGGGCAGTAGGCAGAAGATAATGAGGATTAAGTAAAACCGTTAAACGTACTTATCTATTATGCTCTTAATCTTCTCCGCTTTCTCAAGTGTTAAGAACTCTTTATCCCTTCCTCCGGATAGTATAGCCATTACCTCATGCTTGCTTCTGGGAAGTATGTTGACGAGCATTACTGCTTCTTTTCTAGACAGCCCTGTCTCTCTCGTAAGCTCCTCCACCAGTTTCCTAGCCTTATCCGCCGGGAGCTTAGAGACTTCCTTCAAATACTCTAGAACCAGTTTTTGATACTGTTTCAAATCCTCCTGCTTTGAGAGTATTTCAAGAGCCTCGGATACCGTTATGTCTGCTTCAGATATTTTCTTAATGCCCATTTTTCTACAGCCTTTTGAAATGCTCAGGCCTCGCAATTAAGGTTTTTTCCTTATCCCCGTCCATCACCTGAATAAGGTATGCTCTACCCCTCTTACCCACTACTGTTCCTATCTTACCGTAAAACCTTCTATGGGGCATTCCTTTATGTACTGACGGGTCATACTTAAGCACGACCTTATCCCCGGGCTTATAGTCCTGCAACAGGTATGACGGAGGCTTAATACCTCTTTCCCTAACCTTCTTCCGGAGCAGGGTCCTTGTTTTAATCCTTTTTCCAGAGGTTTGAGGCATGTTTTTATCCTCCTTCGATCCCCGTAACCTCCATCTCCACTATTTTAACCTTAGTGTTGAGCAGCTCTGCCACAGAGGGTACGGTTCTCCCCTCGTCTCCGTGCAGGAGTTCCTTAACATAGAGTCCGCCGCTGCAAGTGACCAGGGCTTCATACCGATTATCTCCAAGAGGTTTGAAAACAACCTCATAAACCGTCTTTTTCCTCACTTTATCTCCTCTTCTTTTTAAAACCCTAAGCGGTGTTCTCTGCCTTATTAAGCAGCCTGCCAGTTTTTTCGAAACCTCTTTCAACTCTTCTTCCGAAACCTCTCTTTCAGTCTCAAAGACTACTCGGTAACTCTTCTTCTTCCTCTCAGCCTCCAGTTTGAGTCGGGGCACATCCAAGTAGCTTGCCTTGCTGAACGGAGACACTTCAACCATGTTCCCAAATCTTCTATTGAACTCGAGATGCAATTCGCTCAGGTTAACGTTTCTCGTCCTCGGCTCAAGTATTTCTACTATGAATGGTCTACCGTCTCCGAGCATTTTAACATCAACATCCTCCCTCCCAGCACCGTGGAACTTCAGCTTCCTGCCCTTGAATACTGGTAGCAGAACCTCCTCCAACATCTTCTCTATTGACGGGGTTATGTCTTCAGAATCCATTCCCCTCCACTTTGTCTGCGCAATCCCGCCAACCAGCTTCCTGTAACTTGATCTCAAGAATATGGAGTTTATCTGTATTGAAACCTTATCGTTCACCGCATCGTATACAAATAAGACGTCTGGTCTCTTCATCCTAGCCTTCTTCCCCAGGGTTTTCGCAACGTTCTTGTTTATCTCCTTGTTAAGCTCGTTTTTCAAAGCCTCGCCGAGCCCCAGTTTGAAGAAGGACTTTACCCTCTCATCCTTCTCTTCTAGGGAAACTGGTAGAGTAAGCCCTGTGTAGAAAGTTTCGAATTCGATTTTGGATGCTTCCTCAACTATTTTATTAACGGCCTTCTCAACGAGTTGACTGATATTGCCGTTACAAATGTAGCAGGGCTTGGAGACTATTTTAACCCCCGGCTTGTTTTTTCTGATAAACGCTAGCGAGGGTCCGTGCCCGGATTCTGCCAACGCCTTGAAAAACTTGAAGGATCTTTTACCCTGTCTCTCCGCTTCCATTTTCTCACTCATGAATAGGAAGTCCTTCAGGATCCTTCCCTTCGTCTCATTATCGTAAGATGGGATGAGGCTTGAAAACTGTCTTCCTAAACACCTGTCGCATAGAGGAATTGATGTTATGATCTTTTTCAGGTTTTTTAAAAGAGCCATTTTCAAGGCCTTAAGCGAGATATGTCTCGCAAAGCTCCTCTAGAAATCTTCTTAATGGTTTTCTTAGCTACTAAGTATTGCTTTATGAGTTCTCTAACATCCCTCTCCGAAGTCCCCGATCCTCTTGCAACACGCCTTACTCGTGAAGAATCCATTATCGTCACATCCTCTCTCTCCTCACTATTCATCGAATTTACGATTGCCCTCCATTTCTTCACCTTAGTGAAGAGCTCTTCCATATCCTTCTTGCTAAGCTTCCCTCCTCCCGGAAGGCTGGAGAGGATTGTTTGAATACCCCCCATTTTTCTGGCAGATTCCAGTTGTTGCACGAACTCCTCTATTGTAAATCTGCCGCGAGCCATCCTCTGAGCCCTAATCTTCTCCTCCCTAGACATTTTCTGCACTCTAGCTATGATCGACTCCAAATCGGGCTTACCCAGTAGTCGCGATACAAATTTGACGGGGTCGAACTCCTCGATCTCTCCAATCCCCTCGCCGACCCCTATGAAAATTATAGGGGCCCCGACGGAGGCTATTGCAGATAGGGCTCCCCCGCCCTTGGCTGAACCATCCAGCTTAGTCACGATAACATACCCTACTTTCGCAACCCTGTTGAAAGCCTCTGCCTGCACCCTAGCCTGCTGGCCGATCATTGCATCTACTACGAGTATTGTTGCAGTAGGATTCACTGCATTTATTATCTGAGCCATCTCTTCCATTAGGGTCTCTTCAGTCCTATGCCTGCCAGCAGTGTCGACAAGAACCACTTCAAGACCGAGTCTTCTCGCCCATTCTACGCCTTCCCTTATTACCTCTACAGATGTCTTTTTCGAAGCGTCTGAGTATAGAGGTATCTCATCCTTCAAAAGTTGCTTAAGCTGGTCGACAGCCCCGGGTCTAAAAACATCTCCTGCTATCACCCCGACTTTTCTATTCTTGTTCTTCAAGTAGTAAGCAATCTTTCCCACTGTCGTAGTCTTGCCGGAGCCCTGTATGCCCATGAATACGAAAACGTTAAGCTGATTAGGAATTATACGCAGCTCCTTTTTCTCGCCTCCTAGTATTCTGATAAGCCCCTGATAGGTTAGGTAAGTAATCCTGTCCTTCAGGGAGATTCCGTATTCCTCACCCGCCTCTTTCAACCCTTTTTTAATATCCTCAGTGAGCTGGCTTACAAGCCGAACGTCAACATCTCCCATTATCAACGCGCGCTGAATCTCTCTAAGATACTCAGCAACTTCCTTATCGCTCACATAAGCCTGTCTCGTTATAAACCTGAGAGCGTTCTGAAGCCTCTCAGAAATGTTCTCAAGCATTATTCCTCTACCCCTCGATTAGCCTCTTAACCTCGCGTCTCAGAATTATCGGGTCAGCTCTACCTTGAAGCTTCTTCTGTATTTCTCCGCATATGTAGTCGATTACTCGCTCGTTTTCAGAAGCCTCTTTCCTAAGCCTTGGATTTTCTTCTAAAAACCCTGTTATTACTGGAATGAGCTCATCAGAGCTCCTTATGATGCTTAAACGAGTGCGATTCACATATTCTTCAGCATCCTCGCCTGTTGATACTATTTCCCAAAGCACCTGTTTAGCTATCCTTGTAGTTATACGGCCTTCTTTAACCATTATTATCAATTTAGCCAGGTTCTCCGGTCTAAACTTGCTTTCTCTGCAATCTATACCCTGTTCCCTCCACCTTCTCACAACCTCGTTCATAAGCCAGTGCGCTACTTCCTCAGGATCGTTCAATATCCTTACGGTCTCTTCGAAAAAATCTGCGACAGGCTTTTCTGAAACAAGCATTGAAGCAAGCTTTTCAGATATTCCGTATTCTCTTACGAATCTCTCTATCCTCTCGTCAGGCAGTTCAGGAAGCCTTCTTCTTACGTCTTCAACGAGCTTTTCATCTATCAGTATTGGGGGTATATCCGGCTCAGGGAAATAGCGGTAATCCTCCTCCATCTCCTTCTCCCTGGAGGTTGCTGTAACCCCCTCCCTTTCCCCCCACCTCTTTGTAACAGTGCTCTCCATCTTGGGAAGATACTCCAGCCTAAGCTGTTCAAAGCGCAAGGCTTGCTCCACTTCTTTGAATGAACTGATATTCTTTATCTCGACCCTGGCTCCTCCAGCGTAGGAAATATTAGCGTCGCATCGCATGGATCCTTCGAAAGAAGGGTCTAAGACTCCAAGATGTTCAAGCGTCGTCTGCACTTTTTCCAAGACCAGCCTTGCTTCCCTAGGCTGATGCATAACTGGCTCCGTAACTATCTCTACTAGAGCTATCCCCGCCCTATTGTAATCTATATAAGTCTTCCTAACGCCGCCTTGCTCGACGTGGACTAGTCTACCAGGGTCCTCCTCCATTTGTATCCTTCTCAAAAGTATCTTCCTCCTCTCACCGTCAACGTTTATCGTAACATGCCCTCCAACGCCTATCGTCGTACCCCCCGCCTTATCGTATTGAGTTATCTGATAATTCTTATTCATATCAGGATAAAAATAGTTCTTCCTGCTGAAGACAACATAGGGCTGAACCCTGGCTCCGAAGGCGAGGCATACGGCTATCGCACTCTCAATAGCTTTCTTATTAACTTGAGGAAGAGTGCCAGGTAAACCTAGGCATATGGGGCAAACGTTCTCATTGGGCTTCTTACCTCGATAGTCTGAGGGGCATGGGCAGAAAAGCTTGGTTTTAAGATTAGTCAGTTGAACATGTATCTCCAGCCCTATCTTAAGCTTGCCAGTCTCTTCTTGACTCAGCATACTTTCATTTTTCCCTCTATCAAGTCGTTTATGAAGCTTCTCAGAGAATCATCGCTCAAATCCTCTTCTACAACCTCAGCAATAGGCTTTTCTAAAGCCTCCATGCTCAAGCCTTCTTCAAGAACTGCTTGGACAGAAACCAACCTAGGCTTGTTGACAGGCGTCCCTATCTGGCTCAGAAGCCAAACGTAAACCTCCTCCACCCCCTCAACCCTGTCAACTATGTCGTTAGCAATCTTAAACGACAGGACGTTATAGATCTTGCCAACATGGCTCACAGGATTCTTGCCCGCAGCTGCCTCAGAGCCCGCGGGCCTTAGTAGAGCAATCACCCCATTCACCCTATTACCCCTGCCAACCTGCCCGCTGTCACCTGCTTCCGCAGACGTGCCTGTAACAGTCAGGTAAACACCATTCTCCCCCCTCCCCCTCACGTCGAGACTATTCAAAGTTACATTCACCTTCTTGAAGTCGTAATTGTTGGCGACGTATTCCTTAAGGTTCTCAACAACATCCTTCTTAGACCTGAAGTAGGAGTCTTCGCCGTCTACAAATCGATCCACGTATGACATGGCTATAGTCAGATCCACCTCGCTATTTACCCTAAAGCCCATTACCTTCACATCCTCCCCGGTTTCCTCAAAATCCTTCTTGAATTCCCTACTGTTCAAATACTGCTCCACGTCGAGGACCAGCTTTTCCAACGGTGATAAAGGGGCGTATCCAACTGCCGCAGAAGTGTCGTTAGCACCCAAGAAGTCGCCTCCGCGCTTGAAAATGTCGGCAAGGTTTGCCGCGCTCCTGCCTATCTGAACATCGTAAGAAACGTGTTTATCCGGGTCTACGAACCTAAGGTTCTCCTTAAACCACTTTTTAGCAGTCTCTATAGCAAGGGTCTCTATAGGCAGCTCCTTATCGTTTAAGCTGTATGTTGCTCTGTCCCCAAAAATTAACTTCATAGGCTTCTTAACAATCCCTCCGCCAAACCTGGTTTCAGACTCCCCTGCCACAAGCAGGCTCTTATCCAGATTGTAATGAAGTACTGCGTTAAACTCCTTAAGATAGAGCTTGCAAAGCTCTACTGAAACCCTGTTCATAACCATGTCTGAGATTGTATCCGGGTGGCCTAGTCCCTTCCTCTCCACTATCTCTATCTTCTGCTTGGGGACAGGGTATGTCCGCAGTTGGTTTATGTTTATCGCCAATTAACCTCCTTAAAAGCCATTTGACAATGTTAAATAAACTTTATTTCACCTCTTACCTGGGTTAAAACTCGCAGTACTACCGAAATTTTTCGGGTCTAAAAGCCACGGATAAAATAGTATTGCCATAGGTTTCCATTAACATATGGATTACTGACATTTCTAATCGTACACTCGCCTCTTCAAAAAACTTTTAATCCCAGCCACGTAATAATGGAAGATCAGTGCGGAGGTCGCCAAGCCAGGTCAAAGGCGGTGGACTGAGGCTCCACTCCCGTAGGGGTTCGTGGGTTCAAATCCCACCCTCCGCACTCTATTGAAAAGGTTTTTAGATGTTTTGTTTTAAACCCCTTGTATATGCCTTTTAGAACGATCGAAAAACGAAGGGCTTCTTTGTTTGTAAAAGCAAGAAGGATCTAAATAATAAAAGCTTATATCAACTTGTTTTCATACTCCATCATCCATGGGAGGGAAGATAACTATTAAACTGGACATGGGAGTACAACCATTTTATTACAAGGATCTCGCTAAAGTGAGGTTCAAAGCTTTTAGGAATGGAAACTGGAGGAGGCTAAAGGTGGTTGAGAAGGCTTTTTTCAACGCTAGTCTATGTCTGGCTAAGCTTAGAGGTAAAATAATAAACCCCTCTCTCATCAAGGCTGTTAAGACTATTGTTTTGAAACTTCTCCAGGTTCCAGCAAACATGATTATGCAGCTTGCTAAGAAACGTGCTTCTCTCCTTTATCGGCTCTACGAAAATAATGGGGTCTTTAAGTGGGCCCCTCACATTAAAAAATGGCTTAAGGAGCCTCAATACCTATTTTGGTTGGGGGTAAGCCAGGTCAATCTAAGGAGTTATCTATAGCTACTAATTTAAAAATGGATAAACTCCTTGTGAATTAGCATAATCGCCTCTTATGATGTCTATTTTGAAGCTTATTACTGGAGATGGTAAACAACGTTCTCGATAGGAGATACTTGTAAATCGTTAAACACTGATTCACGAAGTAACTGGAAGGGCTGTTAAAATGGAAGAGCCATTAAATTCCCTATTAAGACATACTCCATCAAAAGGATTAGTATTAGACGCCGGATGTGGACAACTTGCTTATACGATTTTGCTTAAATACTTTAAGCCCGAGCTTGAAATAATACCTATAGATATAGTTATGCCTGAACGTTTAAAAAATCATAAAAAGCATAACTTTATATTGGCTTCTATTGAAAACATGCCTTTTAGAAAAGAAATATTTGATTTCATATTCTGCCTATCTACACTTCAACTTATCGAGGACGATAGAAATGCTCTTAAAGAATTTCACAGAATTTTGAAGAGAAATGGGGCGCTTCTTTTTACGGTACCAACCGGTAGATCTATATTCAGACTTTTAAGAGAACTTGAAATTCGTTGTGGAGTATACAGATTTCCCGAGTTTAATGTTCCTCATTATCACTACTATACAACGAATTCAATAAAAAATCTCATAAGGGATCTTTTTTATATAGTGGATCTATATGGATACTATTATAACTTCTTCTTTAGACTATATGCATTCCTTTTCTCTCTTATTAGAAAGGCTCTTAAAAAAAGTTCTACAAGAAATCAATTGACACATAATGCCAAAGCTACTATAAGGCTAATTAAAAAAAGAAGTAAGTTCACCGATTTTTATTGGATTAAAAAAATTTTTTATGACTTAAGTTACCATTATGTAGTAATAGTTAAAAAACACAAGTGATTCGAAAATGAGATATCTAATAGTAGGTGTATCTTTAAGAAGTCGTGGGGGAGAAGCTATGGTTTTTGAAGCATGTAAAAAAATTAGAGAATTAGATGGTGAATGCCAAATTTTTCTCTTATCATCATATAAGGAATATGATACTAATTTCCTAAGGGCTGTGGGAAATCCCTATAATATAAAAGTTTTGGGACACTTTAGAAATAGAAAGATTCTAAGATATTTCAACATGATACATGATTTGTTTGCAATAATGTTGCTTTTAATATTTAGGCATTCAAATATTAAACATGCTCGTATCCCTTTCAGGACTTCTTTACTAAGATCCTATGCGAATGTTGATGCCATCCTTGAAATTGCAGGAGTGTCCTTTACGGATAGCTTTGGGATATATAATGCTGCCACATCTACGCTTAGAATGATATGTGCTAAATTTCTCGGGAAAAAATACTTCTGCCTACCGCAATCATACGGCCCATCCAGTAATCCATTCATCAGAATTCTTGCAAAGATTGGACTTGATACAACTACATACATTATGCCAAGAGGCGTAATGTCTATCAAATTCTTGCGAGACATTGGTATTCGCAATAGTAATGTAATTTTTGTTCCAGATTTAGCATTTTCTTATGAAGATCCTGATGAACAGTGTAGGAATAAAGTCTATATGCGTCTTCGCATCTCGCCTTCTAATAAATATGTTGCAATATCGCCGAATATACATATATATAGATGGCTTGGAGCGAGAATATTAAGAGTAATGATAAGAATTATAGATTACTTAACAACGCATTTAGGTTATAACGTTTTTCTTATAGCACATGAAATTCGGGGAGATACAGGAATGCTAGATGATAAATTCATATGTGATTTGATACATAAGAAAGTCAAAGACAGGAAAAAAGTTATAACCGTTCCGGATGAATTAACAGCAAACGAAATAAAGGCTCTTATAGCGTTATGCGATTTCGTTATTACCTCGCGATATCATTGTATGATTTCTGCTTTAAAAATGCAAGTGCCTCCAATAGTAATTGCTTGGGCAAATAAATACTCTGAAACAATGGAGTTGTTTGGTCTTCAAAATTTTGTAATAAATTTTGAAGATCTGAGAGAAGAAGAGTTGATTAATAGAATTACCTTATTACTGCGTGAAAGAGACATTATTGTAAAGAAAATTGAGAATAAAATGATTAAATTAAAAGAGTCTTCACAATTATTCAAAGAAATTCTGAGAAAAGAGATATATGAAAAACATTAACGATATAGTCAAATTAGAATTATGCAACGGATGTGGTACGTGTTTCTCTATTTGTCCAAATAATGCTATTGACATAAATATTGACGATGAAAAAGGAATATTGTTTGCAGAGGTAGATAATACAAAGTGTACTAATTGTGGTTTATGTCTAAAAGTTTGCCCGAGTCTAGATATAAATACGCATTCCATTTTGGCAAGAAACAAGTTGCTAGGAGATTATATAGCACTTTACTATGGCTTTTCGTTGGATGACAAATTACGTTATAAAGCATCATCTGGAGGAATTGTAAGTAGTTTATTTAAATATTTATTAGAGAACAACATTGTTGATGGTGTTGTTTTAATAAGACCTACATCTGGATCCCCATTCATTTACGAACCATTTATTACAGCAGCAATTCACGATATTTACGAGTTGGCGGGTACAAGATATTTTCCAACACCTATGAATAAGATATTGAAGAAGCTTTTGACTATAGAAGGAAAGTTTGTAATAGTTGGTACCCCTTGTCAAATATATGCCATAAGCAAATTCAGTACTTTTCACAAAGAACTGCGTAAAAAAATCTTTATTAAAGTGGGTCTATTCTGTGGGGGTACTCCAAACATTAACTCCCATAAGTATCTTTTATATGCATATGACATAGACGCTAAAAACCTAGTGTCTATATATCGTGGTATTGGTTGGCCCGGTTACAATGTGTTAGTTTATAAGACGGGGAAAAAGGTTTTAATTCATAGAAGACCAAAGAATTTTGTAGCTAAAGCTTATCATAGTCTCTGTTTTTTCCCAATATTCGCCCAAAAAAAGTGTCTACTATGCGTTGACAGATTTGCCTCTTATGCTGATATATCAGTTGGCGATGCTTGGCTAGATAAATTCAAAGGGGATAAAAAAGGGACTTCTCTAATTATTGTCAGGAATAGAGAAGTTGCTGAAATACTTCAAGCTATGAAGGAGAAAAAATATATTTTCTACGATAAGGTTTCAGAGAAAGATGTCATAAATTCACAAAAAATATTCTCTTGTTTCTATAATTACTTTCATACCATGTACTCATTATTTAAAGAGACACATAACATTTTAAATATAGGAATAGCTGTAAAAAATAAAATTAATTATCGCTGGCTTATTTTGATGGCACTGGTTAAAATTGGGATGAGTCTTGCTAGAAGAAAATATTTATGGAGACTACTAGTCTTATATGGAATTTTATTTAATATCTTCCGAAGCCTAATAGATATAAGCTATCGATTAGCAAAATGAATGTGAGTTATCGATCACATAAAGGCGTTATACTCGATATATCAAAAGGCGGTTTTGACTCAGGCGCTGCCACCTTTGCCTCAGTTTTTTGTGACAAAGAGTATTCTGACGAATACTTCATGTTCTATATCGGTGCTCCTGTCAAAAAGTGGTCTGAGACAAGTATAGGCTTAGCTACTTCAAAAGATGGTTTAAACTTTAAGAAGTTTGATAAACCAATATTAGATGCCAAGGATCTTTATCTAAGAGAGGTGGCGACTCCAGTAGTTTGGAGAGTAGGTAATTACCTCTACATGGCATTTGCTGGTAGTCCTTATGGAAAAGGTAGGAGGATAATGTTAACTTATTCTGATGATCCGAAAGGTCCTTGGAAATTTCTTAAGGTTCTCGCTGAACCAGAGTATTTATGGGAAGGAACTGACATTGATTTGGGACCTAGTGTCGCTAGAGTGAGTGAAAACGAGTTCTTACTTTATTATAGTAACGTTTCTAATAAATTAGAGGAACGCCTGTTTAGACCCAGATGGTGGTTTGCTCCTAAGTTCTGGCTTCGCAGAATCGGAATCTTAAAGTTGAAAATAAAGTCTCCCTTAAACGTAGAGGTTTCTAAGTTCGATGGTAATCCGCTTCGCCACTTGAATGGGGATAAGGGTAGCTGGAATGAATCACTCTTCTGTCCAGGGTACTTAAGGATGGGAGGTTGTCACTATCTTTTTACTGCCGCTTCTACTTATTCTACAGGCTTTCCATATAAGCAGTACATAGGATTAGTAATTGATTCGTCTCCCTACTTTACGAAGTCCAGTACCGTTCGAATACTGGTAGACGGTCCTAAAGAAAAATTTAGCATAATTCCATCAATAAGAGGTGAGATAGCTTTAGATACCCCCTGCCCAGTATTAAAGGATGGCTTTATCTACCTATATTACGCGGTTATGGATAGAGCTGATGAAGTTTGGAAAACCGCGCTCTCCGTGTTTTCAATATCTAATAAATAATAGATAGACTAAAGAGGTTTAAGATATGAAAACATGGATAATAATAGGTACTAGGCCTCAGATAATTAAATCCGCTCCTGTAATACATGAATGCCTAAAGCAGAATCTTGATATCGAGATTATTCATACTGGTCAGCACTATGATTTTATACTTTCACAAGTTTTTCTAGAAGAATTTAATCTTCCGGATCCAAAGGTTAATTTAGAGGTTGGCTCAGGTTCTCATGCTTACCAAACTGGTGAAATAATGCTAAGACTTGAGAGACATATTATTGAGCATAGACCCTCTCTTGTTTTGATTCCTGGAGATACAAACTCAGCTTTGGCTGGAGCTTTAACCTCCGTAAAACTAGGTATAGCCGTAGCCCATATAGAAGCAGGTGCAAGATGCTACGATTTAAAGATGGCTGAAGAGATTAATAGGAGACTTATAGATCACTGCTCACAGCTTCTTTTTGCACCTACGCTTAACTGTAAGAAAAATTTGGAGAAGGAGTCCGTGGTTGGGGAAATATTCTTAACAGGCGATACGATGTATGATGCCTTCATAAAATTCAGTAAAAAGACGAGTGACGTCACCAATAAGCTGGGTCTCAAGAGAGGAGATTATGCCATGTTAACCATTCATCGAGCTGAAAATACAGATGATCCATTTAAGCTAAGAAACATTTTTGAAGCTGTTGGAAAAGTAGGAATGAAAATTGTCTTTCCAATTCATCCAAGGACAAGAAATAGATTAAAAGAAAACGATATTAACATGCCCGATAATATTCTTCCGATTAATCCAGTAGGATATATCGAAATGCTTACGCTGCTTAAAAATGCTAAACTAGTCTTAACAGATTCTGGAGGATTACAAAAGGAATCTTTCTGGTCAAGAATCCCATGCATAACCTTAAGAGAGCAGACAGAATGGGTTGAAACGGTGGAGATAGGTGTTAACCTCATTACTGGTACTGATCCGGTAAAGATATTGCAAGCTTTAGAATATATAATGAACAATTATAATGAGGTGAAAAAAAGATTCAAAAATAATCCGTTTGGTGACGGTAGGGCTTCTGAACGGATTGTGAAAGTAATTTCCTCGATACGGAAGGATTAGTCTTCCATCTTTTTTCTATTAAGCTCAAAGACAACTGTTCCTCCTTCTGTATAAGGTTTGCCGGGATCTGGACATTGAACATAGCCTGTATCATCCGTATTGCCTATACCTAGCTCTTTAGCTGAAATCCCTTTTGCAAAAGGTACTAAAAGTGTTACCATTCCTGTGAGAACGTGTAGACATATTTTACATTTCTGCCATCCGGGAATATAGTATCTTTCAACAATAATCTCGTCACCAACCTTATATCCTAAGGCACATGAGCCGCGAACTTCTTTCACAATAAGCCTAATCCTATACCGTGTCAAGAGTCTCACCAATCTGTTTTAAGGCAGCAATATTAATATTAAGCATTTTTCAATTGTCTAATGATTAAACAAAACCTTCTTAAAGGTGTGTGGAAGAGAGCCCATGTAATAACGTCGAAAGCTATATGGTCCTTTTCAGGGAATGCTACAAGCTATTCTTTAGCAAGAAATACACTTACATTACTGTTGACAAAATCTAAAATTTGAGGGATGATAATGAATATATAATTTCTATTCTCAATTTTAAAAGCCAATTGGTGATTGTATTAATGCTGCTTTTTCTATCATTTCTAAAAATTTATGAGATATTTTCTCTCTGTCAAACTCTCTCTCAATAAGTTCTCTGGCCTTTCTAGAAGCTTCTTTCAAGAAATGTTCGTCTGACGAACATAAGAATTTAATTACGTTTGCTAATTCTTCGATATCTTCTGGCTCTACATGGACACCTATCCCTTCTTTGTCAATGATTTCCGCTAGGATAGATTGTCTTTGTACGCTAGCAATCACGGGTACTCCGCAGGAAGCATATTCAAAAAACTTAGCTGGCAAAGAATTCTTCCATAAAGGATTTTTATCATAAGGTATTATACCTACATCAGCTAATGCTATTAGTTCTGCTATCTCCCTTTTATCATATTTTACTCCCATGTATTTTATATTCTCTTCTATCTTTAACATCTTAGAAAGCTTGAGAATCTTCTCTAGATCTTCCCCTTCTCCTATTAACAGCAGTTTCATCTTTTTAGAATGATTTATTCCTACGATTTTTGCAAAAGCTTTAATACATATGTCAAGCCTATAATAACCCCCTATGTAACCACTGTATACTAAGATGAATTCATCACCCTTAAAACCATATTTCGCTCTTAAAGATGTTTTCTCGTGGACAGGTTTAAATAGACCTGTATCCGCCCCGTTTGGTATAAGATGAACATTTTTAACTCCTCTTTTAGAAAGATGCTCTACAAGAGGGGGGGTAACGGTTGCTATTAGGGCTGCTCTCGAATAAAAGAATGTCATTATTACTTTCAAAATTTTATACGCTGCCTTTTTAAACTCATTAGCTGTTTTGTTAATTAAATAGTCTTCCCACTGGTCTCTATAATCGAAGACAATTTTCTTTCTAAGCATGCAGCAAGCGAGAGATGCTCCAAAGGCATGAATACCTGGAGGGACTGATATTATCGCCATATCCATTTCATTTCGTAAAATGTTTATTAAAGTAGTTATGAAAAAGGAGAAAGCGTTAAGAAACCCTCTCCTCTTAAAAAACGTATCTTTAAGATAAGGAAGCTTCATCTTTTTTTCTGCACAGATTACTATCACATCATGACCTCTTTTCATCGAGGATTTTATAAAACTCTCTATTCTGGTCCAAGCTGCTCCTGGATAAGGAATGGGTAGTCCAATTATGAAAGCTATTTTCATTCCTCTCCGGCCTAGCATGAATCAGAGATTTAAAAATATTTACCATTAGTAAGCTAATAATCAGAAAACTGTAAGAAAATCTCATAGGTAAAAAGTTATGATTCAATAAACTTTCTAGTAGCCTTCAGATCATAGCTTTCAACGTATCTTGCTAATATTGTCTTACTATAGTTGAAAACCAAAACGCTTTTTAAGATATCTCGCCATTATCAGGGAAGTCGTTGAAAATACTTGTAGTGGCTCCAAAAACATCAGGAATCGGCGGAATCGCGTACCACGTTTCTAAGTTAATGGAGCATTTAAGCAAGAGAGGAAATCACGTAGATAAAATCTCCACCGAGAACGTACCATTTATTAATATAAAGAATTTGATAAACCCGTCTTTTATGTTTTCAGCATCATTAAAATCATTGATGATTCGTCTAAGAGGGGAGAGATATGATATTGTTCATGCACATAACCTGCCCTCAGCTTTACCAATGAAATTGTTTTATTGCAGGAGAGTTTTAACTCTGCACGGCGTCTATAGCGAGCAGATTTCTTCGCTCCATGGAAGACTGTTTGGTAGGATAGCAAGAGATTTTGAAAAGAGGGCATTGAAGTGGGCAGATGCTTTTTCGGTGGTTTCTAAAAGCACGGAAGAGTTTTATAAAAGACTGGGCTTCAATCCGTTGTACATTCCGAATGCGATAGATTTTGATGATATTCCTAAAGAGAGGGTAACACTATACGAGAACCAGGTTGCTTATGTGGGGAGATTATCCTATGAGAAGGGTGTTGACCTGCTTGTTGAAGTTGCCCGAAGGCTCCCAGAAGCAAACTTTGTATTGATTGGAGACGGCCCTCTATATATTGAGCTTTTAAAGGCCTCCGAAAAAGTTAGGAACCTCCACCTGCTCGGCTATAAGCCGAGGGATGAAGCACTTAAGCATCTCGCAGGATCAAGGGTTTTCATCCTCCCGTCTAGGAGCGAGGGGCTGAGCACTTCAATCCTGGAGGCAATGGCACTTAAAATACCCGTTGTCGCAACCAATGTAGGAGGAAACTCGGAGCTGGTACAAAGCGAGGCCACGGGGTTTTTAGTTGAGAAGAACGACGTTGACTCTATGGCCTATTCTGTTCGGAGGACGTTGGAAGAAAATGTTTCCAGCATGACTTTGAGGGCATATGATCTTGTTATGAACAATTATAATTGGAACGTTGTTATAGAGTCATACCTTAAACTGTACAGAAAGTTATTACCGTAATGCGATGGGCTTATTCAATCCTTTACGTCTTCTAAAAGGGTTAAGGACCCCCATATTCTTGTCCTAGATATTGTTGAAAGATTGGGGTCTTGGCTTATCTCGTCTAAAACATTTATGGCTGCGGCCGCTCTTATGCCCGGGGTCGTGTTTTTCTTCGAAAGATTACTAATAACCTCCTTAATACTGTTTCTGATATTGCGCGGTGTAGTCACGTCGTTTACAACAAAGCTTAGCATCTCTATTGCTTTCGTAATCTTCTCTTCGTTTTCCAAATCCTTTTTACGTACTGTCTTAGACATTTTCCATCATCCTTAACCTTATTTTTTTAAAAAGCGGGGTTCAAATATATGTTTTTCTAGTTCCTTGAAAGCAATAATGTAATAGGAACTAGGAGAAAAATGTCCCTCAAGTTCGATGTAAAGAAGATGGCTGAGGCTCTGCAGAGTGGCGCCGTTATGATGGCTGCTCACTGCGGATCCTGCGGAGCCCCCCTTTTCAGGTATAGGGATGGGAGGGTGAAATGTGTTAACTGTGGCAGGCTTTACAAACATACTCGTACTGGAGAGGTTCTTGAAGAACTCTCTTCTTTAGAATACGGTATGGAAGAGGCTTTCTCCCTTTTAAAAGAAGTTGAGGAGCGTCTCTTGGAAATTAAGGATGAACATAAGTTGAGAAGCATTGTCGATGCCTTAAAGAGAATCTTGAACGAGCTTGCTGAAACGGGTTGAGATGGCCTTGTCAAACTCTTTGAGTATCGACTCTGAGGGCTTTGTAATTCATCCTTTGATAAAAAGCGGAAGGATCCGTGCGAGAAGTTATCAACTGAGCATTTCACGTAAGGCTCTTACCGGAAATACGCTGGTCGTCCTGCCCACTGGGCTTGGCAAGACGGTTATAGCTCTCCTCGTCGCAGCAGAGAGGCTCTGGAAAAACGAGGGAGTATGCGTAATAATGGCGCCGACGAAGCCGCTTGTAGAGCAGCACTATCAGTTTTTCAGGGATTGTCTAAATATTGAACATGGCCTTCTAGCTCTATGGACCGGGGAGACTCCTGTTCAAGAAAGGGTTTTTACTAAATATAGAGTGGTGTTTGCAACTCCACAACTTTTCCGAAACGAGATCCTTAAGGGGAATATTCCACTAGACAGGGTGGTGTTAATGGTTTTCGACGAGGCTCATAGGGCTAAAGGTAACTACGCTTACATAACTATTGCTCAACGCTATTTCTCAGAATGTCCATCTCCACTCATACTAGGGCTGACGGCTTCACCGGGTTCTAATAAGGAGGATGTTGAAGCATTAATGAAGAATCTTTTCATAAAGAATCTTGAGTTTAGAACTAGGAGTGATAAGGATGTTGCACCGTACGTTAGGAGGATCGACTACAACCTTGTGCCGATACCTCTAAGCCCATTGGTTAAGGAAGCAAGGTCCCTGATTCAGGGCTTCATAAATGAGCAAGTCAGCCAGGCTCTTAAAGCATTCCCTTGGGATAAGAAGCCTAATAGCTTCTCTGAGATAACTAAGATTATAAACGCTATAAAGAGCCGTCCATTTCTAGATAAGCCTGAGCTCGTAGAGGCTTTAAAAAACCTTGCGAGAGCAAGGTATTTAATAATAGCGCTGGAGAGATTAGACCTGCTAGGCCCTAAGTACTTTATTCAATTCATGAATAGGCTCGTAGAGAAGGCTAAGAGACCAGGATCGCCAAAGTATCTTGCTCAAATAATGAGCGATAATAGGGTTCTTGATGCTCTAGAATTATTGAAGCTGCAGAAGGATAATGCTAAGCTTTCGAGATTGATCGAGCTTTCTAAAAAAGAGCTCGAATCAGGAGTGAGGAGGATTATAGTTTTCGTAAGCTATCGCGCAGCTTCTAGAGATATGGAGAAAGAATTCTCTTCAATAGAAGGTTTTAAAGTTGCTAGGCTAGTCGGCCAGGCTTCTAAGACCGGCGACAGGGGGCAGACTCAGAGGGAGCAGGAGGAGATAATCTCAAAATTTAGAAAAGGAGAGTTTAACATTCTGATAGCTACACAAGTCGGCGAAGAAGGGCTTGACATATCCTCCTCAGACACAATAATATTTTACGATAATACTCCGAGCGGTATAAGATTTATTCAAAGAGTCGGCAGAACTGGCCGCAATGCCCCTGGGAAAGTATATATTCTCTACTTTCAAGGTACTCGCGACGAGCAATATCTTTGGATTGCTCGTAGAAGAGAGAGGAAAATGATTGAGGAAATGGAAACGATAAAGGCTCAATCGGATTTGAATCAAGATTCTTCCAACCTTAGTTTAACCAAATTCATAGACAAAAGTGACGAGGGTGGTGAAGATAGGGTAAGCATAGTGGTGGATAACAGGGAAGCTAATTCTCCGGTTGTGGACGAGCTTGCTAAACTCGGGGCGAGAATTACTTTCAGCCAATTGGATGTCGGAGACTATGTTCTCTCGGAGAGAGTATGCGTGGAAAGGAAGACTGTTAATGATTTTGCTTCATCCATAATTGATTCAAGGCTCTTCCAGCAGGCTAAGCTTATGGCAGACTCTTACGAAATACCGATACTGCTAGTTGAGGGTAGGGATATTTACACCCCCTCAAGCAATATTCGTCAAAGCGCGATAAGAGGAGCGCTTGCAGCCATTGTAACCAGTTACAAAATGGTTCTACTCTGGTCTAGAGACTCCAGGGAGTCCGCTGAGCTCATTTACGCGATAGCTTTGAGAGAGCAGAAAGAGCTGAAAAAGCATCTTCAAGTCAGGGGTGAGAAAAAGCCTGAGAGCACTGCCGACCAACAGGTTTTCCTATTATCAAGCCTACCGTTGGTGGAGAGGTCTACAGCAATAAAGCTCCTGAAATACTTCAAGACTCCGTTAAGGGTTTTTAATGCGAGCGAGCAGGATCTTCAACAGGTTGAGGGCATAGGCAATATCAAGGCTCGTAAGATTAGAGAGGTTCTTACAAGAGAATTTAAGGAGGAGGACTTAACCCGGTAAAGAAATAGACGTCATGTTAAATCAATATTCAGCTTTTTCTCAACAATTTCAATAACGTTCTTCAGAACATCTTCCAAAGGCCTTTCAGCATCCACCATCTCGACTTCCCCATCCTCCACAAGCCTGAGGTAGGCACTTCTTATCTTTGTGAGTATTGACACGTCTTCGAATATTCCTGAAACCTTTTTTCTACTGAGAGCCTTCTCCGGGCTTATGTCGAGGTAGATCGCTAAATCCGGTGGGGGTACTCTATTATTGATCGTTCTAACCCATTCAGCATCGTTAAGCAAGCCTCCTTGGTAAGCTATCGAAGAATGCACGTATCTGTCTGAAATAACGTGATACCCTTTTTCAAGCTTCTTTTTTATTACTCTTTCGTAATGCTCAACCCTATCGGCGGCGAAGAGTAGAGCCATATAGTATTGTGGCACGTTTCTTATCCTCGATGCGTGGAGCCTTATTAATGAACCGACTCTCATGAAAGTAGGCTCAATGGTGTAGAAGCAAAGATGGCCTTTCTCTTTGAACCTTAGGTATAGATTCGTCGAGACAGTGGTTTTCCCAGAGCCATCTATTCCTTCAAAGCTTATGTGAAACCCTCGTTTCTCGTTTTCCATCGTCCTAAAGCTTATTAGATGCTTCTATTAAAACATGTCTAAGTTTTGGAGTATGTAGGTGAGATAAGGGATCCGATTCACAAGTACATTCACATAACGGGCGTGGAGAGAAGCATAATTGATACCCCGGTATTTCAGAGGCTTAGGCGGATAAAGCAGCTTGCTGGCGCCCATTTAACATATCCCGGTGCAGTGCATACCCGTTTCCTACACTCGCTTGGAGTAATGTTCACAGCTGGGAAAATGTTTTCCCACCTGGCAAATTATTATCCTAGCAAAGTGAATAAGGATGACTTTCAATTAACGAGGCTTGCAGGAATGTTGCACGACATTGGCCATGGTCCCTTCTCCCATACTTTTGAAGAAGTACTTAGCGAGAGGAAAGGGATTACTCACGAAGATGTTGCAAAAATGCTGATAAAAGGAACGGAGCTCAGCGACATTATTTCTAGGGAAGGCTTTAGCACAGACGAGGTTATTGGCCTTTCCACTGGCAAATGTAGTATGAGGGAGAAATGGATTAATCAGATAATATCTAGCCACTTTGACGCAGATATTCTTGACTACCTTATAAGAGATTCCTTTTTTACAGGCGTCGAATACGGTTTGATAGACGCAGAGAGAATTATAGACTCCATGGTTCTCTGGGACGATTCTCTCGCCATTGATGAGGCAGCTCTCTACGCGTTGGAATCGCTTTTCATCGCTAGGTATATGATGTTTAAGGCAGTCTACTTCCATAGGACTGTTAGGGCTGCAGTCATAATGCTTTCCAGGGCGATGCTCCTGGTAGATAATATGATAGGTTTAACGGATTTTAAGTCTCCTGAGGAATATGTTTCTCTAGACGACTACTCTGTTGTCGAAAGAATCCTCTCAGTAGAAGAAGGTTGTGAAGACGCTAAGCTTGCGAAGAGACTCATCTCGGATTATTTAAAACGGTCTCTTTTGAAATCAGTATTCGAAATAATGATTCATCACGATGATCCTCTCTACCATTCCTTAATATCCCGACCCTTGCTGCGTGGGAGCTTGGAGAACGAGATTGCTGAAGAAGCTGGCCTCACTCCGAGAATGGTGTTCCTCGACCTCCCCTCCGTCCCCTCCTTACCGTACCATCCTGATTACAGCGGGGGTAGGCACGGTGGTTTCGAAATAAAAATAGTCGGAAAGGAGGATGGTGAGAAGAAGCTTAAACAACTCTTCGAAACCTCGCCTATAATTCAGTCACTCAGAGGTTTCATCGGTCTCGCAAGAGTATATACTTTTCCAGAGTACCGTGAAAAAGTATTCGAGGCATCAAAGAAGATATTTGGTGAAAGGCCTTACTCCTTTAAGGTTTCCCTGTAAAGTCTCCCTCTTCTCGCATCCAGGACAACCATCTCACCGTCTTCGAAGTATGAGCAAAGCCTTTTCATATCTGCAATCGCCAGCGGTATCCCTCCTAGTATTGCTCCTGCGGAAATTATGCTATCTAGCTTCTCCATGACTATGCCTGAAGGAGCAGCCCCTTTTTTAGCAAGAGCATATACAACGTAGGACCCCACGGTGCTACCTTTTCCAGACGGCAGTGCAAGTATTCTGTTTGAAATACTCTTACCTTCGAGAGGATGATTCTTCTCAACGACGATTCCGGTTTCAGGGTCGACTCCCCCAAAGAAGGATATTGGCTGCAGGCTTATTAACAAAGGTCCCTTGGCAACACCCTCGTTAACAACCTTAATCTTCAGAAACATTGTCACCCCGCCCCGTAGGTATTTACAAACTCGTTGAACGATTTTAAGACGGTTCTTAGCTTAAAGCTATTCCTAAGATAGTATGCCGCTTTAACGGAGTTGGTGATCACGCAAGCATTGCTTTTCTTCAAACCACAATACATGACGCAAGAATCCTTGAATAATCTAACACCTTTCTCATCGAGATTTCTTAATAATCCTTTCTTAATAGCCGCTGAATAGGCTGCTCTAGACGTAAACACCCATGCTTCAACCGAGAGTTTCTCCACATTCTTCAAGACGTTGCTCAGGTTTCCTATTTCTTCAAGAGAGTAATGTGGGCAACCAGTTACGAAAACTATTTTCTCACTTGAATTCGACGGTAATTCTTCAGACAGCATTCCTCTAACCTTTTCCAATTCACGCCTGTCTAAGACTATTTTCCTCCTGGGTTTTCTGACTTTAGAGAATCCTGGTGTAACCCCCTCTATCCAGACGAGGGGGGCATTACCGCTCGTCCCAAAGCTTGCCAAGAGCTGTTTAAGATATGTAGGATGCAAGTTGCGGGTATTCGTTAGACGCAGGTAGGGTGTTTTAGCCTCAGCCTTAAGACCGATTGCATAACCCAGTAGACCGTAATCAAGCTCGTCATCAAGCTCCCCTTGATACTCGAAAAATATCTCAGGCATTCTGCCTTTTCTAAGGTGTATTCCGCTCCTAGCGGTGTAGCCCAGTATGGCTGAGGCCAAGGCGGTTAGGCTCCCCTCTTTATTAGTATGAGCCCCTATGATAGAGTTTGCATAGAGGACTGCAGAGCTTTCTGCCCAAGCTATTCTCTGACCCTTTTTCACAACGTTGTCGAACAAATACGGCGTGCAGGTTAGTGATACAATAGCCCCCAAGGTTTTAAGACTATTAACTATCTTCTTCTGCTTCTCAAAAACCCCGGTTTCGCATTCAGTTGGTGAGTCGAAATCCACGCACCCAGGGTTTATAGTAGTTTTCACTCTAAACTTGAGCCCAGACTTGCTAAGGTCCTCTAAGAACTCCAGCCCTGCGTCGCCAATGTTTAGGTAGGAGATTCCAGATAGATGTGCGCTAGATATCCTGATGTACTCTTTTTTACCGGTCTGAAGAGAACCGAGTATCTTTTTGAACACTTTTTCGTTAAGGCTTGTTTTCAAGCTTTATCCTGCTCCTAAGAAAGCGTTTCTTATCGGTTCCAATGGGCAGAGTCAAGTCCAGCCCCCATTTGGAGGTAAGCAACGTCTCCTGGTTGCTCGAAGGATCCAGAGAGGATCCGCGCATTTTCTCGAAAAAGTAAAACTTCGCCTTGTCTTGGAACCTTGTTGCGAGGGCGAAGTCAACATCCTCGTAATTCCTAGGATCAATGTCATCATCCACTACAACCACTCCTTTTACTGACCGATGCGCCTCCATTACGAGGCTTATTATTTTACGGGGCTCTTCATCATTCTTCTTAAAGATGCTTACAAAGCAGTGGAGCCATCCTCCTGAACCGCTTGAGAGCCAGACATCTCTAACATTAATATCGTTTTCAACAAGTTTCTCCCTTATCTTGACCTCAGCCGGATAGCCCATGAGAAACTTATGTTCAAGCCCTCCGGGGAGAATCGCGTGGTAAATAGGATTTTCGCTGAAATACACTTTCTCCACCTCCATCACAGGCTGATCCCTAGGCTTATCCGGTAGGCAAAGTATGTCAGTCATCCACTCGCTAGCAGTAAGATCCGTACTAACCCTGCCTTCAAAAACGTACTCTGCTTCCAGCGGCACTGGAAGGTCGCAACCATCGAAGTAGGAGACTTGAAGAGGCTTACCGCTCAATGCTCCAGCATACTCTATCTCCGAAACTTCTTTCGGCAACTGTGTTGAAGCGGATAAGATTATGTGTGCGGGAGTACCTATTAAAACAGCCACTTTCAAATCCTTACGAGCAACCTTATGCTTCATGAATATCTGGTGCAAGTGCCTCCCCTCAACCATTCTGACCGCAAACCTGTTGGAACCAAGATGGAGAAGCCTGTGCACCGACATGTTAACCACCCCGTCTTCAGGATCCTTTGCAACGATTATTGAGCTCGTAACGTATTTTCCAGCATCCTCCTCATAATATTTCAACAAAGGAATCTTCAAAATCCTCTCTGGCTCTGAAACATTCTCCATCCAGCCGCCGCTTTTCTCCACCGGCTTAACCAGGTTTCGCTTAGACTCAACCATATGTTCGAACAAACGTCCTTCTCCAATCTCCATCAGCCCCTCTACCTTCTCTCGGGTTGAGTAGAGGTTTGCTACCAATGGGTCCTTCCCCTCGACGGGCTTCTCAAACAAGATTGTCCTAGGGTCCTTCTCATCTATTATCCTAGGGATGCCGCTTTCAGGATGCTTGTCGAAGTCGATGACAACCTCTTCTCCCAGCTTACTCACGTATTCCCTTATCCTTACCATTACGTCTTATCCCCTACGCTTGTGATTAAAAGGTGTTTTCCTGAGTTCCTAGCAAAGAGTTTAATACGTTGAGAAATAGCCTATTCAAGTAAAAGAATTGGAAAAACCCCTGGGGAAAACAGCTATAAATCTAAGCGATAGAACAATTCTAATCCACGGGGATTATTACAGAGTATTCCCTTTCATTATCAGCCTTATTAGGATGAGCAAGGGCAAAGTACTTCTATTTCTTGACGATTTTAACACAAGGGCTCTTATTGAAGAGGCTGATCACTTAGGCAGTGAAGCATTGTCTAAAATCGTGGTCTCCAGGTTTGAAAACTTAGTCCAGCTGGATAAGGCTTTGGAGCAATCGGAAAAAATACTACTTAACAAAAGGGTTTTCAAGCTTCTCATAATAGGCTCGCTACCGAATGCTTATCTCCGCGAAATATCGCTCCACGACTCCTCTTCACACTCTAACATCCTCTATTTATTGAACAAGATCCTCGCATTCTTCTCTTTTCTTTCAAAGGAGTATGGGTGTACTGGAATCCTCATCAGTTCAGGCGGCGGGCTCGAAGGCGAGGAAAACATTCCTGCTAGAAGAATCTTTCTCTACTGGGTTGACTACTTCTTGGAATTACGCAATTGTGATGGGAATAGGCTGCTGGGTAGGCTCGTGTCTAAAAGTGGGGAGGAATTTAATCTATGCATACCCTCGGGAGGAAATATTAAAGAGTTGGATAGAATAGGGGTCTGCAACAGGGATGATTGTCCAAGAAGTTTTTGAACTGGGATTGCGGGGGGTTCTCTTCTTTATCCCCGCCTACTTTGCTAATGCCTTCGCCCTAGTGTTCAAAGGCAAGAAGCAAATAGACTTCGGAAAAAACTTCATAGATGGTAAGCCTGTTTTCGGAAGCGGAAAGACCTTCCGGGGGTTCTTCTTAGGAATGGCTACAGGAGTTATTGCAGGAATTTTAACAGGTACTCCTCTGCTTCCTTCTTTCCTTATAAGCCTTGGCGCTTTACTAGGAGACTTGATGGGTGCTTTCGTCAAGAGAAGGCTCTCCATAAGACCAGGAGATCCCGCACCAGTCCTAGACCAATTCGACTTCATGCTTGGAGCAATAATTTTCTCACAGTCTTGGACGCGCCTAGACCCTCGTTCAATAATAATAGTCATGGCGCTAACTCCTCTTCTCCATCTTGTTTCAAACACCGTAGCCTTTCTGCTCAAAATAAAGAAAGTACCCTGGTAAATTTTTTAGAGCCTAACATTCATCTTAAGATAATCCAGCCCAAGTATTAGTAACATGGATATTGCTAAAAGGGCTATCCCTGTTAGGATAAGAGTATTCCTGTAAGAAATGGATTTCGAGCCTTTAACTAAGATGAATATGCCTATGCTTGAAAAAACATAAGAAATTAAAACATACATCATTTCGTAACTAGTCTGTGTAAGCGGGTCAGCCCTAGGTATGAAGAAGACGCCTATTGACAGCAACCTGTCATATCTTTGCACTTCTCCAAAATAAGTTATTACGTAAGGTGCCCCTGAAAGAAAGACGCCTAGGGCAACGGATATTCCCACTATTGTAACCATATTCCATAATTCTCCTCCTCGCAATAAACCCTTTTTTTCACCCCACTCTCTTATTTTCTCCATCAAGTACTCGGGAAGCAGCAGGAGGTTCATTCAATCCATATTGCTTAATGAATCCTGATTTAAGCATTTCCCCTAACATTTTAAAACTCTGAGTAGAATGTTTAGCTGTGAAACCCTCACATAAAAGATGCGTCGCCTGTAACAGGGTTGTAGAGGATTCTTCGAAAACGCCTTTCTGTAGTCTTCATGCAAGGGCTTATGAAAACCTCATTTCAGGATATGTTGACTGGAGGAACGCTTATGGAGACTTATCTCCAAAGGAGTTCTTAGAAAGGGTGAGGGGCAATGAATACTCCGGAAGATGGATTAAGGAAGTTGCAGGAGCAGTTCTTTCCCACGAAGATCTTATGCAGATTTTCTTAAACGATTTGTCTTGCCGGGACATGAAGGATTAACACACAGGAACCAGGGTTTTTTCCTAGTAACTACCTTAACAACGGGCCATTTGCATGAGCTGCATGTTCTCTCAGTGACATAAACCTTATTGGGGCTTTGCGGCAAAGGTATCGTAAGCTTGCATTTTCCTTCAAAAACATTTGTACATATTCCAAATCTCTTACGGCTTTTCTTTGAGACGATAATCTTAAGTTCACCATTCCTGCATACGGGGCACTTCCCAATTACATTTTTATCCCTAAGTATTATTATTACTGACCTTGAAAGATGTTTTCCCACATCCTCCTCCCTGCTACCTACTTCCCTAAGTATTTCTACCAGATCTTTCTTTGCTGTGTCTATAACAATCTCTTCTTCAAGAAGACCCCTCTCTATTCTATCCATATCGGATTCGATTTCCCTAGTCATTTCAACCGAGAGAATTTTAGGAGAGAACTTGTTCAGCGTAGAAACCAGGCTGAAACCCAGCTCAGTTACCGCAATGGATTTACCTGCTATATACCTCCTCTTATAAAGCGTTTCCACTATCTCTGCTCTAGTTGCCTTAGTTCCTATTCCAAGCCTCTCCATCTCCCTTACGAGAGAAGCTGGGTTGTAGCGATGAGGCGGATTAGTGAACTTTTCTTCTAAGACCACTTTTTCAACAACCAGGATCTCTCCCTCTTTTAGCGACGGGATTGTTTTTTCCTCAGGAGCATAGTAAGGAGAATAAACGTCCAACCACCCTCTCTTAAGTATCTCGCTGCCTTTCAAAATGAATCTCACGCCTCCGATTCTTAAAACATTTTTGCAAATAGCCTTTTCAGCGTCTTCTTCGAAAGCAGCTAGGAAACGCCTAGTTATCAAGTCCAGTAGTTTAAGCTGTTCGCTACCCAGCCCTTCCTTTCTCTCTCCAGTAGGGTAGATGGCTGGGTGTGCAGGATCATCCTTCTCTCCCTGCCTGGGCTCTAATGAGCCTTTGGAAAGTATTTTTTCAACAGCTTTCGCATAAGCATTGTTCTCAGAAAGCTTTTCAAGTATCTCTCTATACCCTATATCTGGGGGGAGTTTCTGAGAAGACGTCCTTGGGTAGGATATTAAGGCATTGAGGTAGAGTGTTTCAGCTATGCTGAGCGTTCTGGAGGGTGTGAACCCGAAGGCGCTGTACGCTTCTTTCTGAAGAGTAGTGAGGTCGAAGGGTTCTGGAGCACTTATCTTCTCGAAACGTCTCTCAACCTTTTCAACAACAGCCTGTTTTGAACCAGCCTCTTGCACCAGCCTCTTGGCTTCAGGAAGGCTCTGGATCCTATGGCCCTCGTAAATCGCTTCATAAGTTTCACCTCCAATGGCTATTTCTGCCCGTAGAACCCAGTATGGTGTTGGGATGAATGTCTCTATGGCTATTTCCCTCTCCACGAGAATGTTTAAAGTTGGTGTTTGAACCCTGCCGACGCTTAGCACGTAAGGCGTTCTGAGGAAGCGTGATACCGACCTGGTTAATGCTCTGGAGAGGTTTATACCGTAAAGGAAGTCTATGATGTGGCGTGTTTCACCCGCTTTAACAAGCCCCATGTCGAGACCAGGCTTCATCCTTCGAAAAGCATCCTGTATCTCCCGCTTGGTTAGTGTTGAAAGCTTCATCCTGAAAACCCTCCCATAGTCGGAGATTCCGTATAGGAATCTTAGAACATTGTACCCTATTAGGCTCCCCTCTATGTCATAGTCGCAAGCGTTAACGTAATAATCCACGTCGCTACCCATCTTCCTCATTTCTTCAAGCCATTTCTCAAGCCTCTTATCTCTCTCAATAAGATGTTTCGGAACCCACTTATAGTCAAGAACAGGATAGACAGTCCTATCCTCACTAATTGTAGTGAGCTCGTATAAGTGGCCTAGGGCCGTTGTAACGATTATCTCGCAATCCCCATTCTTAACGATGAAGGATGGCACAACCCTCCCTATTTTTCTAGGCTTCGCTTTAGAGTCTAGTGCTTCTGAGATTCTTTTCGCAGCCTCAGGCTTTTCAGCGATTATTAGATATTTGGGCAAGAGCCTGATTCCGTAGAAGCCCTATTCGAATTGCTTTTAAACGTTCATCATCCTTCGAGAAAAGAAAATACATTTTTATACCTCCCTTCCGAAACCAGGAGAAAAGGTAGACGAAAAGGAAGATGATGAAAGCTAGGGAAATAGTTAGACGGGCTTCAGGACTATTGCCGAGTATTAACGCTCAGACATACGTTAAGACATCGCTCTTTATAACTATTATACTAATATCCATATCGGTTAGGCTTAACAACCTCACGCTTGGATACTACCTTGGGGAATTCGACCCCTGGTGGCATTATCGGAGTGCAGAATACATAATGAACAACGGCTTACCTGCGTTCTTGAAATGGGTTGATTACATGAGTTGGTACCCATATGGCAGGAATGCTGCAGCATCGACCCCCATAGGCCTACCGCTCGCAGCAGTAGCTCTCCATGCTTTCCTTAATGCTATTGGAGTATCACTCTCGCTGATGGATGTCACCGTGCTTTTCCCACCGTTTGTCTCCGTCATAGCTGTTATAACGATGTTCTTCTTTGGCAGAGAGCTCTCTGGCGATGACTGGGTTGGTTTACTGGCGATGCTGTTCTTGGCTGCCAACGGTAGTTTTATCGATAGGTCTCACCTGGGTTTCTTCAAGCATGAATGTCTGGGAATCCCCCTTATAGCATTATCCTCATACCTTTACCTTAAGTCAGTAAGGTCTAGGAACACTAGTAGGGTCTTTGCATACTCGATACTGTCAGGTATAGTGTTAGGGTATCTCTGCATTACATGGACAGCGTACGTATACGTAATCGGGCTTGTCGCCCTGTTCTCCACTGTTCTTGCACCGTTTGCAGACCGGGATACGGTTAACAGGCTTTTAATCGCGTACGCTCTTACAATCGGAATATCCATTCTTATAGCAGTCCAGCTTCCGAGACCAGGAAGCAGTGCAGTGTACTCCATATACTACGTTGCGGTAATCGCTGGCTTCATAGCTGTTTTAGCAACAAGCTTACTAAAACGAGTCGAACATTCGCTGACCCTGCCGGTTCTCATAGGTTTTGCAGCCCTATTACTTTCAGTAATGATGCTTCTTCTTAACACTAACCTGTTCCTATCTTTGATAGGGAAGTTGAGAGCTATAATGAATCCTGCGGAACGTTTTGAACAGCCAATAGTCGAATCAGTAGCAGAGCATAGGATGGGCACGTGGTACTATCTTTTCTTAGACCATGGGCTTTTACTAGTGCTTTTTACAGTAGGGGTGGTGTCAAGTTTTCTAAGCGGAGACGTTGTGAGTAAAATATTCGTAGCCTCCGCAGGCTTAAGCTCTTTGTATTTCGCGAACATGATGGTTAGAATAGGATTAGTCTTCTCACCCTTCCTATCCTTAATGGCAGCATTAGGATGTTACTCCTTAATCAACCACTCCTACCCGGCGGTTCTAGAGGGTATTAAAGTAGGCAGGAAGATCGCTCCGACTCGAAGAACGGGTTTCTGGAGCATAGTGCTCGCGGCAATCCTGGCCCTCTACATGGGTTTCCACGGCATTAACACTGGCATAGGCGTGTACGGTTTTAGCAGAAGCGATTTGCCTTCGCATATGGAGCAGGAGGGAGCATCCTCGCTACCAACTTCATCGATCCCCAGCTCCTCCAACTTCCCAGACTGGGTTGAAGCATTAACGTGGATACGCTACAACACTCCGCCGGGCTCAGTAATCCTATCATGGTGGGACTATGGTTATTGGATTACAGCACTGGGTGAGAGGCCTACTCTGATTGATAATGCCACAATAAACTCAACGCAGGTTGCTGTAGTCGGTAGGATATTCATGTCTAACGATACTATCGCAGTGCCCCTTTTAAAAAGATACAATATCTCGTACATAGTTGTATTCAACACTCTTCCGTTGTACTGGGCAATGGGGGGTAATGTTTATGGCGATGAAGCTAAGTGGAGATGGATGGCTGCCATAGGATATAACCTGAAGCCGGTAAACGGTAGCTACGATTGGATTTCTGATTTAGATTACACTAAAGGCGGCTACGCCGACTTAACTCTGTCTGGGAATATGAAGAATGCGACACTTTTCACATGGTATAACACTCAGGTAAAATACCTCCCATCATACTTAAACTTGCCTAAGGCAGATTCTGTCCTCACGAGGCTGCTTGTTAACGCTTACTCGGAGGCAACTCAGAAAACAGTTCCGAAATACTTGGGAATTTTCCCCAAATCGCCTCCTGAAGAAATCAAGCTCTCAACAGCTCCGTTTTACGAGCTGGTTTTCCTCTCGCCTTCAAACGGCTTTGTATCAGTGTATAGGGTGAATTACAACTTTTCTTACGGAGAGGAGTTTATGACTCTGGGGTCTAGTGAGGGAGTAGCTTTGAGGAACTCCTCTAGGTTCTACAACATGCCACTAGTCCCCGGTGTACAAATGGTCGTGGATGTTAAGACTCTTCGCATAGTGGAGGGCGAGGCTAGGGTAGATAATGCTTCAAAAGTTTTAAGCGCGAAAGTTTCGCTTGCAGTCAGAGTGAATGGAGAGGTTAAGAGGCTTTACCCTGCCTCTCTGGGAAAGTATAGCCTGAGATATTGGAACAATTCTCTACAGGTATTTTTAAACCAAACCCTTCTCGATGAGACCCTGCTTCCAAGCGATTTGAAAAATGTGGAAACGGGTCTAATACTTTTTGCAGAAGGTGTTGAAACCGGTAGCATAGAGAAGGGTGCTTTCGCATACGTCAATTATGAAGTTAGAATAGAATTGCCCTAAGAAACTTTAACTCACATAATCGGGCGGCATAAAGGCCTCTGCTATTTTCCTAGCCTTCTCGTCTTGAATCAGTTGTTTCACCTTGCTCTCGTACCTGCTTATTATTTCGTTTATCCTCTCCTCTTCATGTTGGAAATCGCTAATATCTATGTTTAGACCTAGAAATTTATTCAGAACGTTCAAGACTCCTCTAGAGCCTTCCGCATCCGGGCGAACGCTGACAGTTTCCCCTAGAACGCAAACAGCATCAATCCCCATTATGCTGCTTAACCCTAGGATTATTCCTGAAAGCCCTACGACGGGAGTCCCCATCTCAGCCCTTCTACAACCAGCTTCCTCAAGCATTCTCAATAATTCTTTTCTGCTTGCGAAACCTATTACTCCTCTGGATTCTGTCGCAGACACGTGCCCCCCTACAGTCACTATCAGCTTAACACCTCTCTTAATTAGGAATCTAAGCATTTTCAGAGCAACATCGTACTCGCCCCAAATGTTCTCTAAGTGCTCGTCTGCCGTAACTACGAGAAGATCAGAATTACCAAGCGTGTTCTCGCTCTTATACATTTTCACGCCAGTAATTCTTGCAATGCCTTTCCTGCTAACTATTACTTGATTGCTAAAATAGGGGGATGTAACTATGCCCACAAGCCTCGTATTAAGCTTCTTAATCAAATATCTAGATATTATTCCACCAATCCTACCTAGACCAGGTAGGCCGATTACAACAATCGGGTTAGTAATTTTAATACCCTTCCTAATCCATACCTTCGTCTCCATAAGCGGCAAATCTTTAACGTAAATCCTTGCCGATTGTTTCTCAGACATCGCCGCCCTTACTCCTCTCCAATAGAGTCGGGTTAAGGATTGTAGAGATTGCCATGTTTAACATTTCCAAAACGTTTTAATAAACCTTTCCAAGCGTATTCCACCCAATGGTTGTTAAGCTGCGTAAATGCCCAAAGTGCATGAGCTATACTCTAGGGGAGAAGTGCAAAAAATGCAATGTTAACACTTGTAATCCGCATCCTCCAAGGTTCTCGCTAGACGACCCGTTCTTAGAGTATAAGGCTGAAGCATTAATAAGCACTCTCAAGAGGGAGCGTTAAAACTCCTACGCTTCCTCTTTAAGTATCTTAAATACTCCTCCTTTCTCCCTTGACACTTCGCTAAGCTTTGCAATAACCTCTTCAACAACCTTCTTAACCTTCTTAGGTTCATGAGAGTATACGGTTACTGAGTATCTTGGTGCGGCGACAACTTTAGCTTCTATTGTAACATCTTTTGCCCGCATTTTTTCGATTTCTTCGAAGATGCTTTTCAGATTCTCCACTCCATACTTGTCGACAAAATATAATTGTACGATTAATCTTTTAACAGCCTCTTTTCTAACGAGTTCCTTTGCAGCAAGTTCGTAAAGTGCTCTTCTAGCTTCTTCGCTAATCCTAGTTCTAGCCAGTATGTTCTCTCCCTCCATTACGGCTACCCTAAGCGCCTCCGTAATGCTCCCGTATCTTTCAACCAACTTATTCTTAGTATCCTCTAAAACTTCGCTCGGTATCGAGTATTTTTCAGCAACCTCGTTAAGAATCTCCAAAGCTTTCTTCTCAGCCCTCCACTTCCTTAAGATTGAACGTGTCTCCGACCTGCTCAGCTGTCTCATTGACACGAAAATCCTCTCACCGGTTCTGCTTGTTTTTATGACTTTGACGACGATTATTTGTCCCTCTTTGAAATCATGCAAATCCATTTCCTTAGGGATCTCAGAGACATGTAAGAAAACCTCTTTGTCAGTTATTTCCTCATTATCTAGGAGGAGGCCGAAATCAGTTATTTCCTTCACCTTGCAGACAAGAAGGTCTCCTGCTGAAACTGTTTCGCGACTCATCTCTAACTATACACTTCGAGAATCTCTGCGAAAAACTTCCCCTTCCCCCCAGTACTTTTCACAATGAGTTTCCCACAGACCCTACACTTAATATCTGATGCAGGCTTTTCAAAAACTATTTGCTCGTTAGAACACTGATTACATCTTACTTTAAAGAAGCTAGACCTTGGTTTTAAAATGTCTTTCACAGCCACCTCACCTAGCCACCTCGAGTTTCTTAATCCTTATTCCTTCTTTCTGTATGATGTAGCCGCATTTAGAACACTTTAGCTTTAACGTTTGCTTCTTGGTTGTTTTAACGGGCTTTGCCAAAGGTGCTTTCTGGCCCCCGTAGCCGTGTCTATCAACTCTCTCATGATGCCTCTCACCAGCAGCCATTTTCCTCCTCTTCCCTGCTTTAAGCAGGCTTACGGAATGTTCAGTATACTGTTTACACTTAGGGCAATACGTGTTAATCTTATCCGGAATCCTCATGCTTCAACGTTACTTTAGGACCTCAAGTTATAAAGATTTCCTCTATTGCCTTCTTTTCTTCAAGAAGTCTAGCTATATAATAGGGGATGTTTACTAAGCTCCCACTGGGATAGGGTCCATACTCTTTTCCATCCTCTCCTACAAACTTTTCAACATCTTTTAAAACTATTGCAACAACCTTTTCGTCCTTAAGGCTTCCACTGGGGCGGGAGATTATGTGGGCTAGGTCGAGTTCTTCAGGGATTAGTGATGAAAACCAAGATAGGCTGCTAACATCTTGACTCATTTTTTCAATCCCCTTAATACTTGCCAATATGCTTTTCAACAATCTCGTGGTTATACAGTCTTCAAGAATGCTTTTTACAGTATTAAGGTACCATTGAAACATTTCTTTTTTCCTAGAAGTCTTGTCGACAAGTTGAAGCTCGTTCCTCACAGATGCTAATAGTTCCGTAAGAATCTGAATTGCTGTATTGGGGTGTTCCCAATCCCCCCTTCTACAAGCTTCCAGGATCCTTCTTATTGAAGCACTATCTTCTGACATATTCTCCCAATCCCTTGCAAATGATATAAGCGGCAGCATAAGCGGGCAATTCTACTTCCTCGTCCTTAAACGGCCCAAACGATTTACCGCCAAGATTAAACCTTGGGACTGCTTTCACTTTCAAAACCGTCTCCCCTTCTCCTAATGCAACAGCGTCTTTTAAAGGATTGAATGAAGACAGGTCTTGAAGCCGGATCCTCTTCTTAACCATGCCGCTATTACTATTTATACTGCCCGGCATCCTCATCAACCTGTGAATGTCGATTGTTACAACAGGATCTATCTTCACCTTGAATTCTTCAATAACCTCGTTAATCTGCTTTAAAATTCTTCTTTTATCGCGAGGGGTCTTATCGCCTCCAGCTTCTAAAACCATACGATATATTCTTCCTATTACGCCTTTTAAATCACCGCTATAGAAGCCCCTGTTTTTTAAGAGATTCATCATTCTTTTCTCTTCAAACCCTTGGATCAGCAAGTAGTCGACGATTTCTCTCCTTCCTTCCGCAGTTATGTTGGTAAACTCCTCTTGGTCTACGTGCACGTGATAGCCCCTGTTTCCACTGAAGAAAACAGATATATGATTCTCATCTATGCCGAAATCGCTTCTTAAAACTTCTACTAGCTTCTTAACTTCCTTAAGGGCCTCGTTTAATCGGTTCTCATCAACTATTTCTGCATACTCCACGGGGGAGTTGCAGACTGGGCATTTATCCTCCGTACCCAGGTCGTATTTCCCGCAGTTTGGACAAACCCATGCAGACTCCTCGCTCTCTGAAACAGTTGGTTCAGCATCTATGTCGAAGAAAAGCTCTGCGCTTATCAGCTTCTTCTCCTGCATGTCCCTATTACCAGGGTCCTCGTACCTAGCTGCTGAAACATATATGTCTAGAGGCACCTCGTTTAAAACGAAGTTATGAAATTCATCCAAGTTAGTAAAACATTTGTGTCTAAGCATCCCTCTGCTTTTATCCAGAAAGAAACCGAATTCCCTGTTTTTTATCGGGCCCGGGGGTACTAGTTGATCAAGGTTTTCATAATAATACTTGAAGAATTCCCTTTTAAGAAACTCCATATTGGCCTCTGACATTCTTACCACCGTAACTTAACGGGTGTTTAACGCCTCTACAATTCTCATCCGGATGGCAAAGACCGTTTGCTAAAATCGTCCTACAGCTGGGCACGGAATACCTTTTCCCCCCTCCTCTGAGACCTGCAAGATGCTCCACCTGATACTTCGTAATACTATACTTATAGTCCGGTTGCTTCGAGAAAAGCTCAACAACCTCCTCTATTTCCCTGCCCTTGGCAATCATGAAGGTTGCGACAACAAGTCTTTCAAAATGAGAAGTATTCTCGCCAGCCATCATTCTCTTAAGTATCGTGCTTACGCAGGGCGGGTTCTCCCCTTTTTCCTCAGATGCTGCGTAACCAGGCTTAGCGGCTTCAAGCTTGCTCCAAGTTTCAACAATCGTCTTCGCGGCCTCTTTAAAACTCTGAGGCACTGCTGTTACAGGAAGCGTTTCCATCGTCTTCTCATAAACATAATTGTTTACCTCTATCTGGATTAGTCTCGCGTATTCCATTCTGTTTACCCACACGTAGCCTTTGTCAACAATTCTGTTAACAAGCTTCCAGCGATGCTCATGGAAGACATACGCTAGATTCAAATAAGTCGGTATCCTAATCCTTATAAGGTTGTTGCTATCCATAACTCCCCTAACTCCAAGTTTCTCGCCGATAAGAAGCAATATTTCATCGCTCTCTTTAAGCATCCTCTTATAGGCCCCCCTGCTCTCACCTAAGGAATATATTCTCCTAATATACTCGTTTGCAATCGTCGACACGAGTATGATTGCAATAGGGAAGGAAAGCATCTCCCTTACGTAATTTGACTCGTGCTGAGGCATTACTCTAACCTCTTTAAGAATCAACGCATCTTTTACTCTTTCAACAGCCCTTTTCAAAACTGCTTCAGAGCCGGTTTTCTCCAGACCCTCCAGAGATAGGTCGATATGCTTGGAAACGAACTCCCTGGCTTCGGGGAGGAAAGGGTATCTCGCTGCCCTAAGGACGTTCTCTCCCATATCCATTAACCACTTTAATAATCATGCTTGTTAAACAAACCTTATTAAAGTTGGTTTGGAAGCAAGCTTATATAAGGGATTGCTTTAGCTATAATGGTTGGAATGGCGTCTTCAAACATCCTTGCAAGGCTTGTGGTAAACGATGCGAGGCTTATTAGAAAGGCTTTTAAAGCCGCATCCTCATTGATAGACGAGGCTCCGGTTAAGATAAGTGACGAAGGATTTTCCATAAGGGCATTGGATTTGGCAGAGGTATCAATGATTGACATGGTTATTTCAAAGGAGGCTTTCGAAACATTCGAATTTAGCAAGCCTATTAAAGCCAATATACGTTTAAGCGATGTTCTTAACCTTCTAAAGTTTGAAGCGAAATCAGAGAAGTTAGAAATGGTCTTTAAAGAGGACAAGGTTACTTTCAGAGTGACTAATGAGTTTACAAGAATCTTCACGATCCCTATATTCTTCTCAGAAGACAAGGACCTGCCGCTTCCCAAGGTTTCTCTCGGAAACTCGTTCGAGACAAAGGTTTCTACAATAAAACACCTGCTTGAAAGCGGGAAGCATATTTCAGACTATATTTCGATAAGCGTTGAGAACAATGCTGTTCTCCTATCAGCTAAGGGAGAAATATCCGAATACCAAGTCATGCTAACGGTTGAGGAAGGCAATTTGATAAACCCCATCCTTAAGGAAGCGTCTAGAGCCTCCTATGATCTTAAGAGGCTCAGCAGCATAGTTTCCTCCCTGCTTTTCAGCGAGAACGTTAGAGTAGAGTTTGATACCGACTTCCCGTTGAAAATGACTCAAAGCATTGAGGAGGCTCCTAACAGCACAGTGACCTTCTTCATCGCCCCCCGGATGGAGAAAGACTAGCTTCTCAAGAATATTCTCTCCAAGTATACCCGCATTTAGTGCATTTGAAGAATTGAGTAGCGCTCTCGTCCGCGCCTCTTGTCTGAGATATCCACCAGTATGCCTCCTTATTGTTGCAACGAGGGCAAACCGTACTAGTGACGGGGAGAGGGTTCAGATCAGCCTCCTTCCTTATTATCCTAACTGCTCCCGTTTTACGTTTTGTTTCAATGCTTTTCTCAACAGTATGCGCGCGTTCCTCGTAGTTGCACTTGGGACAAGAGTACAGGAGGCTTCCTTTCTCCCTTTTTATCTGAAGCTTAGTGCCGCACTTTGGGCAGAACCTTATCTGCATAGGGATTTTAATGGAGCCCCGTACCATGTTAATAAACGTTTCTACAATGTTTTAAGCTTCAGCACCAGGCTTGCCAGCTGCCTTGATAACCTCTTCCTCCAGCTTCTCCAAGTCTTTAACCAGGTCTTTAATGGTCTTCACAAGAACGTCCTTAGGGTTTTTCCCTCCCGCATTTATATATAGCACTGCTTCCTGCTTAAGAGGATGGTCTACCCTGTATGCTGCATGCCCTTTCTCCAGCTTCTGGTTCAAGTAGTTGACTAAAAGGTTGAGGATAGTATGAGTCTCACCGTGTATTTCAAGCTCAGCCTCTTCCTTCCCTCTACTCCTATACACTACTCTCATGCTTTAGACACCAGCTTTTCAATAGGCTCACCGTAGAAAATACTGATTTTCCGCCTCTCCCGCGTCCGGCAGACGGGGCAGAGGAGCCCCTTGCCAGATATGGCTAAAGCATTGCCACAGAACTTGCAATAAGCCTTCACAACCCCGTACTCCTTATAGGAAATATCCAGTAGGATTGTGTTCGTTGTAGAAATTATACTGCCATAGACTATGTCGTTCTCACTAACATAAGCCCTCAAACTGCCCCTGCGGAAGCGCGGATAGGCTTTGCCAAGGCTTTCCCTACCGATGATAGCAGTATACTCGTGGCTTAGCTTTACGCCATTCATGCAGAATATTTCAACGTTCGCATAATGGCTGGAGAAACCAGTTACACTCCCAATAACCTTGAAGCCCGGCTTGGGAGTTATAAGCGTCTTAGCAGGTATTACTCTAAGTTCCCTCTTACCCCTGTCTATTAAAACCCTTCCGACGGTGCTCGAGTATATAATACCGTTTTCTTCAAAAGTCCCCTCACCGGGGAAGAACTCCTCTAGGGTGGCGAGTGGCTCTCCGACGAGGATAAGCCTATCCTGGGGGTTCCTCACTCGTCTCCCCCTCCTTCTTCAACTCCTCCTTTTCTACGAAGGTTTCCACAGGCAGCTTTGAAGCAGCCACCTTAAGGCTTTTCTTAACGACGTTTTCATACTCCTGCTTCGAATAAACCTCCATAATGGGACTGCCCGCATCCACTCTAGCAGCCAAGGTAACCGGCTTCCCGTACGCTCTCTTCATCCCCTTGCTAAGCCTGTCGGCACCAGCCATTGTAAGCATTTTATGCTCTCTGCAAATAATGTGAGGGTAGGGGATTACCCTCAAAACGTAACCATTCTCCCCCGCCTCCGCTTCAAGAATCTTGTTTGCGGCTACACGTGCTGATTCAAGCGCCTCCTGCATTATCAAAGAGGGCTTTTTCACGACAAGCCTAAAAACCACTTCGAATTCCTGGGCCTTTCCGAGCTTAAACTTACTGACCCTAAGTTGGGGTATCCTCGGTATGTATTCCTTTCTAACATATGGCATCTGTCCCAATTTTCTAAGCGCCCTTCTGCTAAAAGACGGGCTGCTTTAAAAAGCTTCCTCCCAAGAGGATTAAAAACCCGTGTGCCTTTTTTTCCATCATGGACATAGGGTCAAAGTACTGCATCGTACTCGTGGGGCCGAAGTACCCTGTTAACGTTGGGATTATAGCTAGGACGATGCTAAACTTCTCGTTCAGAAAACTGGTTTTAATAAATCCTGAGAAAAATGTCCTAGAGTCCTCCAAACTATACGCCGCCAAGGGTGTTACGATTATAGAGAACCAGCTCGTGTACGATGATTTAACACAGGCCCTGCAGGAGCTAAAGCCTTCTGTGAGCATCGGCACCTCCGGCAGGTTAGCGTCTAAAAACCTGTTGCGCCAATACGTCTCGCCAAGGGAAATGGTTGAGCTATGCAGACCAGTAGAGGGCAGGGTGCTACTGGTGTTCGGGAGAGAGGACATAGGTCTTAAGAACGAGGAGCTTTCTCAACTAGACTACGTTGTCCACATTCCTTCTTCAAGCGAGTATAGCGTGCTCAACCTGGCTGTTTCCGCTTCAATCCTTATGTACGAGATATTTATGGATCACGCGGGGAGGCGGGCCAAGGGCTTGAGGAAGCCTGCGAACAGAGAGATTGTCGACAAGATTTATGCGGAGGCTGAAACAATATTCAACAGCCTGAGCCTACCCGAGGTTAAGAGGAATGTTGTAATACAGTCTTTGAGAAACGTTGTCGGGCGTTCAACACCCTCTGCAAAAGAGGCTGGGAGCCTATTATGGTTCTTAAGGAAGACGAGGCTGAGAATAGAGATGTTGAAGAGAAAGGTTGGGGATTATGTTTTTAAACAATAAGACGTAATATCTTACTATTCTGGAGTAAATGGTTACCAACCTTCCTCCGCAGGCTGAAGCGCAGTACAAGAAGGTTGTCGCCTCCAAGAGCAAAGAGGAGAAGCTTGAAAACCTCAAGATATTCCTATCCATGATACCTGAGCATAAGGGGACTGAGAAGCTTAGGGCCCAGGTTAAAAGGCAGATATCGAGATTGCAGGAGGAGATACTTGTTGAGAAGAAGAGGAGAAGCTCGAGACAAGTGGTCTTCGACAAGGGCGATAACACTATTTTAACAACAATGCTTTCTAAGGATAAGAGTCTGCTCTATGACTTCCTCTCCCGCACTGGGTTTTTCAGAGATCAATTCATACTGGATTCTCTAGATGAACTTAAACCATTGAGCGCTTCTTTTGAAGATATTGCTATAAGCTTCATGCCTGTCTCCATATCGCTAATAGAGAGTCGCAGATATTCGCTTATTCAGACGATCCTCTTCAAATCGGATTTAATACTAGTTCTGCTGAGTGGAACAGACCCGCATGGAGAATATCGCTTAGCTAGAGAAGTTTTATCGAGATTCGGCGTATACCTTGCATCGAAGAATTCTACAGCTTCTTTCAAAAGCCTTAAAGCGGGTGGAATAACTGTAGTTAATAAGTCTAGGTTTCTAGAGGAGGAAGAGATTAGGAGCTTCCTTGCTAAACAAGGTTTTGAAAGCGGCATAGTTAACCTCTCAGAATACGCTTCGCTCTACACGCTTGAAAGCTCTATCCGAGGGTTGCAAAGGAGAAACTTCCTGTTGATAATAGAGGATAATTGGGATGAGGTGAAACTCGCTGTCGAGCTTAAAGTCCCAGCGGAGAACATTATTAGAATGACAGTTTTCCTTCAAGGAGATGTTTTGACGAAGATCTTCGAGGCCTCGGAGGTTATGAGAATATATTTGAAACCGCCTTCAGCAGCAGTGCCTTCAGAGAAGCCTATTCTTGTGAATAGTGATATTACTGTTGGAGAGCTTGCTTCAAAAATCCATGAAGGCCTATCCCAAAGCTTGAAGTATGCGAGGCTTTGGAGAGGCGGCTTTAAGTCTACACCACTCAGAGTCAACCCGTCTTTCAAGCTGCTTGATAAGGATGTGGTGGAACTACGTACGAAATAGAAGTAGACAGCCTGAGAATCAGCGTGAACCCGGGCGTTTACCCTCCCGCTGAAGACTCTTACCTGCTGCTCAACGCCGTCAAAAACGCCAGGGCTAAGAAAGCACTGGAAATAGGATGTGGATGCGGCCTAATATCTATGATCCTCGCCAGAAACTCTGAAGAAGTATTCGCTATAGATGTAAGCAGGGAGGCGTGCGCGAACACTCTTCAAAACTCGAAGAGGAACGGTCTGGAAGGAATCATACATGTGATAAACGGTGATATGGCGACAGCATTTAGAAGGGGATTAGGATTCGACCTTGTAGTTAGCAATCCACCATACCTCCCGGTTGAGCAATCCGCAGAGGAGGATGTTTCATGGGCTGCTGGAAGAGACAATTCTTTCTCAAAAAAGCTCTTGGAAAACACTCTTCCACTGCTTTCTGATAACGGCATAATGCTTATAGTACAGTCCAGTCTTTCAGACCTAGGTGGCCTTAAAAGACTCGTAGAGGAGAAAGGCTTTAAAATGGAAGAGGCATCGCATGAAAAATTCTTCTTCGAAAGAATCATAGTGTTTAAGATAAGTAAACGCTAGTCTCGCGTGAAAATACGATACTTGACTTCTGTAGAAAGCTCCTCCACAACCCTCTGAGACATAAGCCTAGCAATCCCCTGTATCCCAGTCCTCTTCGAAAAATCTTCGAAGGATGAGAACGGTTTTAAAGCCCTCTCCTCAAGTATCTTCTTGGCGTTCATCTTCCCGATCCCGGGCAAGAGCTCTATTGCATGCATCTTCGGAGACACGGATTGAAGATTGTTGAGAAGCTCTACAAACCTCTGCTCATTATTCAATATTATTAGCTCCGCGACCTCTGGTAGTATGAACCTCGCCTGAGGAGTAAGCTCCGAATACCTTATTCTGCCGAGCACATTCTTAACCTGAGGCCTATCTCCTTTTCCTATGAACACTTTCTCCCTCAGGTTAAGCTTCACGTGGGGAAAGAGGGAAGCCTCTAGTAGCGTGAAATACGTGTCTCCCAAGAGCTGCGCGTAAGGAGAATGGACTGGTTTACCAACTCTGCTTAAAACCCTCCCCTCCTCCACAAAGTCTAAAACGTAACCATATTCTTCGAAAACTCTTTTAACCTTAGCAAAACTCATTGCCCAACCCACCTCTTTCCCAGCCTACATGGCTGACACAATTATAGTATACAATAGGCATACAAGGGGTTCTCCACACCTTCTACACCGGATTATCGGAGCCTCCATTGCCCTAACCAGTGGTTTCTTATTGCTAATTGTTTAAAGATAAAGTTTTTCTTTTAGGGCTTCCACGTCATTTACAGCCTATGAAGATAAGGTATTTGTAGGAGGAAATGACTTGTCAGAGTTAATCTGAGGCTAAACCTTTTTAAACAGAGCTAAGGCAGAAAATAAGCGGGTAATATAAATGCTTTATTTAAGAGGACTTGTCGTAGAAATCGGGGGCAAAACATCATTAAAAGCGTAGACCTTGACATTGGCCGCGGCGAACTAGCGCTCCTCATGGGGCCCAATGGTTCAGGCAAGTCGACCTTGCTCCATGCAATAATAGGCGACAAAAGGTATAGGGTGGTCTCTGGATCCATATTCTTCGATGGAAGGGAGTTAACAATATTGCCCATGGAAGAGAGGGTTAGATTAGGTATTGGACTGGGCTTCCAGTTCCCGCCAAAGCTGAAGGGCGTGAGGCTCAGGAGCCTGGTGCTGAAAATACTTGAGAAAAAGGTTTTTCTATAGAGGAGGCTGAAAAGGCTCTTGAAGAATACTCCAGGTTTCTGAAGGTTAATAGTCTTCTTGACAAGGATTTAAACATAGGGTTTAGCGGTGGGGAAGCCAAGAGAGCTGAGCTTATGCCGACACTTGTTCAAGGTCCCCGCCTACTTTTGCTGGATGAGCCGACTCCGGGGTCGACGTAGAGAACCTTGCGCTCATCGGCTCAGCAATATCTCAATACTTGTCTTCAGAAGAGAGGTCAGCAATACTGATAACGCACACCGGTTACATTGCTAAACATGTTAAGGCTTCTGAAGTGCACGTTATGATAGACGGGCGAATAGTTTGCAGCGGAGACCCTGAGGAAATTGTTTCAAACATTAATGAAGCACGGTCTTGAAGCTTGTGCGAACTGTAGGAGGGCTAAGCGATGAGGCTGGAGGAGACCAGGAGGCTTCTTAAGCCGAAGGCTGAAGACGCGTTGAAGAAACCGGCTCAACACGGTTTAGACCTGGATCTCTCAGATTTTAAGCTTGAAACAGGCTTTGGGATAGGGGTTGAAGGCTCTGAGAGGATTTTAGAATCCGTAGGAATAGACCTGAGGGAAAGGAACAGGTCTGGAAGCTACTACCAGGTGGATAACAGGGCAGTATATTCTTCCACCAGGTAGAGCGGGTTAACTGTTAAGCCGCTGAGCGAGGCTCTTAAAGGCTCTGAAAACCTAGACTACTATTGGAAGGCAATGCCAGTCGACGCTGATAAGTATACTGCTGCAGCATTCCTGGGGGAGAAAGAAGGTTACTTCATAAATGTTGACGACGGAGTTAATGTTGACACGCCGCCAATACTGAGCCTTTATACTACCAGGGCTTGTTGTAGAAAAGGCTTTAAGGTAAATAAACCTTTTCGTCACAGCTATGCTTAAAAGCTTTATCTAGAAGATTAGTAATGATGAACCCCGAGCTCAGAAGGCGATTCGTCAATTCGATAGAGTATCTTAGGCGGATGGATTTCTTCAATGATTATTCCAACCTGTCTTCAGAGGAGATTTTTGATAAGATCCTCACCGGGGAGATTGATTATAGTACTCAATGGTTCGTTGAGAAGTGGCCTGAGGAGGAGCAGAAGAAGAAAAGGGAGGAAGGGTGGACTTATGGGCAGATTTTGAAGAAGTCGCTCGAGGAGCGTAAGGAGCATATGGAATACTGGATGAAGGCGAGTGATTCTAGGATAGACTTGGAGATGGCATTCTTCGATAGAAAAAGAGTCTTCGTCGAGGACTGGGAGATAGAGGCGAGTGATGGGATGGGGATTAGCTTGATGAAGAAGCTCGCTAGGATCGCAAGGGGGCTCTTCAACCCAACGGATATTAGGGAGGAGTGGGAGAGGAACATAAGGATTAGAGGATATGATGAGAAGGTGCGATGTAAGGTGTTCTTCAAGTTCAGGGGGGAAGAGCATTCAGTAGACTTCACAAACCACGGTGAAGTGCTCATAACAGATCCTGCAGTAAAAAAGATAAACGAGCTTATCAGTGATACTGGATATCAATATTATCGCCTTCATAATGATATAGATTACATAGTTTATGCGGTCTTCTCAAATGAGGAGGTAGAGAAGTTAAAGGAGAGAAGATGGGAGCTCTCTCTGCCCTAGGACGAAGTTATTGATTAAGACCCATAGTTAGGGTTCCAGACGATATCACCTGTGGTGTGTTCAACCCCCTCCTTAAACTCAGTCTCAATTATCTTATCAAGATCCTTGAGGTATATAGCTATAGGAACACCAAGCCGAACATTCTTAAATTTGTCTTTCCATTCGTCCGATGTAAAATATTTTTCTAATAATTGTCTTCTGCCTTCTCCTAGGCATTTCTCCGGATATCTTTCAGATGTTATCGTGGTCTTAACTTCGATTATCGCTATTAACTCATCTTTATAGTAAACGTAGAAGTCTGGCCCTTTCGTCTCATATCCCTGGACGACCTTGAGTTTCTCTTTAGGTATGCCGGTTGCACTTGATACCACTTCCTTAATTTCTTCCTCTAGATAAAACCTTACGTAATCTTCGCCGGTGTCTCCAACAGTCCCTGTAACCTCGGGATCATCACTCCTTATGCCACTTTTAAGAAGGTCTCTTACTTCCTCAACCCTACTTATTAAAACGGTCTTCGGGTTTTCAAGCAATATCTCGTGTTCGCAGGTTGTTTCGCCGACTTCCCTGGAATATTCTATTATTAGCCTTCTCCTCGTATCCTTGTATTTCACATCTTCAATTTTTCTATAGCTGTTGCCGATCTTCACCTTGCAGAGATGCTCTTGGGATTCCTTATATACTAGTTTGATCAAATGTTCTCCATCATAGCCCATTATCGCGAAGACGACTGCTGGCCCATAGTCTCCCCTATCGTAGTGCATATCATTTTTCAGGGTTAAATCGCAAACTTCCCTTCCTTCTACAACCAGCACGTATCTTCCTGAACTGAAGGCGATGTCGAGGGGTGCGCCTGCTCCCTTAATAGCTTCCTTAATAAACTCGTAGGTAGTAGTTTTGACGATTGCTAATTCAACCTCCTCACCATCTTCCCCAATGTCCTCTGGAAGGTTGAAATAATTGGTTGAAGGATCATACTCTTTGTACAGCGTCCTACTTTTCACATCAATTCTAACCCAGCAGGCTTCACTTCCCAAATAGGATTCCAACAACTTTTTCGACACATATATCCTAAACCTGTTACCCTCCTTATTGAGGATACATTTTATCTTAAGGCCCTCGGGATAGTTGACTATCCTGTTTAGCTCCTCCCATGCTTCCTCCACGCCTTTTTCCTTCAGCTCGTTAATTACCGATGAGGCTTGTGCACAGCCCTCTGAATACTTAAATCCTTTTTCAACGGCTATCTTCAGCCCAGTGTTTCCCTTTTCGCTACGAACTTTCCTCAACACTTCGAGGAGCCATTTCGCAGCATCAACCCAATCCGGCAGGTTTCTCCTAATGCATTCGAATAGATCTGCGATCTCCTTAGCCAGCTCAGGTTCTCCGATTTCTTGGAGGAAGGCAATTATCTCATTCTCAACGTTCTTAACGTACTCTTCGCTCTCCTTCTTAGCCCTCTCTATTGCTTCCTCAGCAGTCTCCCCCTTCTTAACGTAATACGCTATCTTCTCGACTAGCTCTATTCTCTTCTGCTCGATGAGCGTTTTAATCCATTCAAGGTTTTTTACGAGGGTGTTGGCTATGTCTAGGGCTTGGCTGTCAGTCAGCTGGCTTAACAACACTGTTTCAACAAGCTCCCTGGCAAAGTCTCTTCCGATGATACAGGGTTTTAGATTTTGACAACATTTTCTCTGCCATATCATTTAATGAATAACTGAATACTTCAGATGGTGCTACATCGAATATGGGGTAGTCCAACTCATTCCTTATTCTTCCGAGAATCTTAGATAGAATGGCGACTTGGGAAGTATTTTATAAGCTCTTTCTTCTCGTAATCCGTTAAATAGTCCTTCATCTATGATATAGGCTTCAGGCAATTTGTCAGAGACATCGTGTTCTCTCGGATACTGAATTGCAAAGGAGTCGAGTATCCCTTTAACCATTAGCTCAACAGCCTCCTGAGCCTTCTCCAGCGAATCAACATATTTGTAATAACGAAGGAGATCATTGCAGGAAGCATTGAGCCTACAATTCTTCCTGAAAATTTGACCAAGCATCTTGGACAGGCTACAGCTTCGCTCTAAATCTAGTTCTAAGCATGCCTAAAATGTTTTGCAAAGGAACATTCTCTATGTCTTCATGAAGTGAGACCATTAATCTCGCCTCGTTCATTGTTAATGTAATGAGAACGCCCTGGTCGGGATTTTCGGCATATGCTTTCGAACCCGAGTCGGGAGGGTTTGCTGTCATATATCTATATTTAGATACGTGATGACAGCCTCCTATGCTAGACCGCTACACCACCAGGGCTTAATTATGGGAGAATTTCTGACATAAATAAATCTTTTCCCACGATTACCTTAAAATCCCTACCTAACAATTAGTTGGATCATTGAACTTAGAAAAGCGCTTTATAAACTAAATTTTTTGAAAATGTTTCGGCTTAATACTGGTTAAAACTTTAAAATAATCTCCATTTTTAGATAACGGGTTTTGAAGTGTGATATATGCGGTAAGGAAGAACCGCTACCGTTTAGATGTAAATATTGTGATGGAGTATTTTGTTCTAGTCACAGATTGCCTGAGGGTCATCATTGCCCTAAGCTTCCTTTGCCTTCTTGGGATCAATATAAAGTAGTTACTCAGACAAGAGAACTTGAAATTAAGCGGATAGAAAAGTGGAGAGAGAATCAGGAGACTGGTTGTATTCAAGCTAATATCAAGCCTCTGTCTAATCATCCTAGAAGAACAGTTTCAGGTAGTAAAACAAAAAGAACTCGTGTTGGATCCGATGATATTTTCATCGGACTTATACTTATTTTCGTTGGTATTACTTTTATTATAGTTTTCTATTATAATTCGACATCTTATGAAAAGAAAATAGAGAAAGCTAATAGCCTAGCAAATGATTTACTGCTAGTTAATCCGCTCGATACAGAGTGTCTCATAGTATATCTTACTGTTAAACCCGGAACAACTGTTGTAAGAAATTCTTATCTTAAGGTGGCGGCTTGGGAATCTAATCGAAAATTTTTTGATATCTATATCTTTGACACATGGAATAGTGCATATGATAATGTGACTGAGATTAAAAAATACGAGCGCGTGGCTCTTTACGTCGTCAAGAATATCTCAGATGTGATTTTTAAAGTTCCAATTGCTATGAGAAGTGAAGAGTACTATTTTTATGTCGTAAATTCGGACTCAGAGACCGTTAAAACAGTTAATATTGCAGTGGCTCTTGAATGGGAAGAATCCAAAACGGATGCTCCCTCTATAATATGGTCGTTCATCTTAGCTGTTGTAGGCTTCTTTTTAATCGTAATGGGTCTTTCTATGATTTTCTATCCGCCACTGGTTGACGAGATATTTAGAAGAATGAGGTATCGCTAGTAACAACAAGTATCCCGCTAGACATTACTATTCACTATTGAGAAGAATGTCTTACTAAGTAAATCCATGTAAAATATTTTGTCATTAATCATGCGGGAGGAGCAGGATATCTATAGGTTTCTAAAAAGCTCACTTTAGTATTCCTACTACTCCTCCGAAGCCCTTGTATAATATCATTCCTTCCTCCGTCACTGTTGATATCAGTTCTAATTGTATTCCTTTATCTGAGGTTATTTCAATATACTTGTCGAGTAGGCTTTCCTTCTCTGCTATCTGTAGGCTCGTTGAACCGCATTGGGGGCATGGTGTTGATGATAGTTTAGCTGGGAGGATTACGGTTTCTTGAAGCGTGTGCTGCTCAGTGGTCTCGTAGTTGCAATTACCGCATCTGATTTTAACTATGAAAACGTCAAGCGCTTCAGAGAATAATACGAGTCTTATCCTCCCGCTTAAAAGTGCGTTTTCAACCTCCTTAAGTCCGTATACCACTTTATCGGGCTCGGTGCTTAAAAGCCTTAGAAAACTGTTTACAAGGTTTCTTTCCTTAATTATCTCGAGCTCTTGGAGTTTCTCTGAGGCTTTTTCAAGAATCTCCTTTATCCCCTGATGCCCAGTGTAGGAAGTGTCTACAACAGTCAGTATCTTCTTACGTAGTTCATAGTGAATAAAGTCTTTGTCGAGGAATATTTCCTTAGTCGGTCCTGGGCCACCTACGATAAGCCCTTTAATATCAGGGTTCTGAAGATAGACTTCGTTAAGACGCTCAGCTACACGCCTATAGAAATCGTTAAGTTCCATCTCCCTAAGCCTCTCAAACCTTCTGGCGGATTGTCCGCCCTTGCTCGTCTTACCGGGGACTCCGGATGTAAGCTCATCCTTCACATCTATGTTCCTGCCGGATGCTACTGCTATCGTAGCCTCTGAATTGTCTATGGATAGGATCAGGTACTTGTCTTTCTTTTCGAGTATTTCTTTAAGAGGCTCTACGTAAAACTTGTCGTCGCAACCATAGTATGAGAGAGTGATCTTTTCAGGAGGCTCTATCACATGTATCTCAATATTCTCAGAGCCCGGGGTCTCCCCGGGTATTGCTCCGCAGAATATTACTAGCCCATTCTCAGGAGCCTCGTCGTAAAGCTTAAGCCTCTGCTGAACCTTGACTATCGCGTCCTGAACGTTCTTCCTTGTTGTCCTAGACTTGATGTTAGAGGCTTTGCCATATTCTTCCCTCAGGTTAGCCATTACCTCGCTTATCCTTCTTCCAGGAGGAATGTACAGACTGATGAGCTCCGTCCCCCTTCCTCTCTTCTCAGAGAGCTCTCTAATAATCCTCCTGGAAAGGTACTCCCTCACTGAAGATGTTAACGGTTTCTCGCTCAAAACCCCGGGTCTCGAAACAGCCTTAGCACCCCATATATTAATATTTCACCCCGAGGGAGTAATAAGGGAGGGAAATGAGGATCGTTCTTAAAATAGGGCACGCCCTCTTCAAGGATGATTCGATAGACCTAGAGAAAATGCGTGGGACAGCGGATGCAATACTTAAACTGCATAATGCGGGGCACAGGGTCATAGTTATAGTTGGCGGCGGCGAGCCCAGCAGGACTTACATAAAGGCGGCTAAGAGTCTCGGTGCAGACTTCGCCACATGCGACGAGGTCGGTATAATGGTTACTAGGTTGAACGCCCTCCTGCTTTCTATAGCGCTCGGTGAGGATTCGAGCAGGAATATCATAGGGAGCTTCGAAGAGCTTGAGAAACAATTAGATGCTGCTGGAAACAAAATACTCGTAGTAGGAGGCTTCTCTCCGGCGCAGTCTACGGATGCTGTGGCTGCGCTCGTGGCCGAGAGAATAAAAGCCGACCTTATGGTAAAGACCACGGATGTCGACGGTGTATACGACGCCGACCCTTCGGAAAACCCAGATGCAAAACTGCTTAGGGAGGTAAGCATAGGGAGGCTTAGAGAAATACTGAGCAGGGGGAAGTCGACGCCCGGAGAATACAGACTCCTAGACCAGGTTTCCCTATCGATACTTGAAAGGTCGAGGATACCGCTCGTGATCGTAAACGGCTCCGATCCTTTAAACATTCTAAGAGCGGTCTCGGGGGAGAAAATAGGTACTCGAATAATCTATCCTGCTGGATGAAGAAACGAGTGGGGCCGGGAGGATGTGTTCGCCCCTCCGGGCTTTGAACCCCCATTCACGGGTTTCTCACCGCTCCAACCTCTCCTCATCTCCTGATGGGATCGTCCTTACCATTATTGGCTGGAGCCCGCCGTCCTGCCTGGTTAGACTACGGCCCCACTCCGGTAGAAGTCTGTTAAACAAGGGTTTAAAGGTTTTTCCACAGGTTACTGCTGAAAGCATAAAGCCAATTTTATGTCACCTGGCCAATAGAGAGCATAAAACGAGGGTTTTGGATAAAAAGGTTTTTATTAGAGGCTGGTTTTTAATTCAAGTAGATGAAGAATGGTCCATGCATACGTTTTGATAAATGTGGAGATAGGGACGGAGAACGATGTGTTGAACAAGCTTAAGGAGATACCGGGGGTTGCGGAGGCTTGGATAGTCTTCGGGGTCTACGACATAATAACAAAAGTCGAGGCGGAGAGTAGCGAGAAGCTTAAGGACTTCATAAGCAGGTCTATAAGGAAGATCGAGGGTGTTAGAAACACTCTTACACTAATGCCGATAGAAGGATTCACTAGGTAATTCCACGCTGTGCCAGTGGACTGGTGGAGATGAGCATCGGATTCAGGTCTAGAAGAGAGCAAGAGCGTCTGTTAAAGAGGCTCGGCATAAAGATAGAGGAGATACAGGGTGTTAGGAGCGTCGTCATAGAGACGGATAGTGAGAGGATAGTCTTCGACTCACCCGTGGTGACTAAGATGACGGGTGGTCCCCAGGAGATATATCAAATAGTGGGGGAGCCTGTGATCGAGAAGAAAAAAGAAGAGTATGCCCCGTCAGAGGATGATGTTCTACTCGTAGCCAAGCAGACGGGTAGGAGTGTTGAAGAAGCTAGGAAAGCGCTAGTTACGACGAGCGGGGACATTGCTCAAGCAATAGTTCTACTGCAATCGGGAAGCCTTTGAGGAAAGGCATATCTCAAACCCCTCAACCTTTTTTCTAAAATGATGATATGTGAAATATGCGGGAGCAGGGCGCCTAGGCTCAGGAGGGTTGTCGTAGAGGGCAGTGTTATGAGTGTCTGCCCAGAGTGCTTCAACACTCTTACGAAGAAGATCCCTGTGGAAGAAGAGTTTCCGGAGAGCGTTAACAGGCCCTTGAAAGCGAAAAAGACCGTGGCTAAGCCCCCTGTCCCAAAGCCTGTTGAGAAAAAGGCGGTGAAAACAGAAAGCTCTTTCGAGATGGAGCTTGTTGAGAACTACAGGGACTTGATAAAGAACAGGATGAGAGAACTGGGCTGGAGTGAAGAGGAGCTTGGGGCTAGAACAGGTTTAAAAGAATCTCTCATAAAGAAGATCGAGGCTGGTAGGATTGTGCCTTCCATTCCTGACGCTAGGAAGATGGAGGATGTTTTGAAGATAAAGCTGCTCAAGCCTAGTTCGGCGGAAAAGGAGCATGTTCCAGTCAAGCACGTGGCTAAACCTTTGTCAAACATAACATTGGGGGACGTTCTTAGAGAAGAATTTTCGAACGAGGAATGAGTGGAAACGCTTTTGAAATAGGTGTCCTACGCCTAGGCCATAGAATAATCAGGGATAAGAGAGTAACCATGCACGCCTTCCTCGTCTCAAGAG
>JAWCDE010000008.1:57950-61330 GCA_038861395.1 Thermoproteota archaeon
GGGACGTTCTTAGAGAAGAATTTTCGAACGAGGAATGAGTGGAAACGCTTTTGAAATAGGTGTCCTACGCCTAGGCCATAGAATAATCAGGGATAAGAGAGTAACCATGCACGCCTTCCTCGTCTCAAGAGCCTTCGGGGCAAGCGTCTTCATCGTTCACGGTGATAAGGATTCTAAGCTTGAGGAGAATGCGAATAAGATCATTAGGACATGGGGTGGTAGAATTAAAATAGAATACGCTGAGAATTGGCTGGAGGTAGTGAGAGAGTGGAAGGAAGCCGGTGGTCTAATCGCTCACCTAACGATGTATGGCATGCCTGTTGAAAGCATCCTCGACAACATAAGGAGGTCGAGGAGAATCCTAGTTGTAATCGGGGGACAGAAGGTCCCCAGCGAGGCCTACAAGGTTTCAGACTACAACGTCTCCATTACAAACCAGCCGCATTCCGAGATAGCTGCGCTAGCAATATTCCTAGACAGGGTTTTCCAGGGTAGGGAGCTTTACAAACAGCATGAGAACCCGAGGATATTCATAGTCCCCTCTCCAAGGGGAAAAGTAATATGTAGGAACCCCCTGTATAAGGATGATAGTATTGGGCGAAGATAGGCTGGATGCAGTAAGCCACCTCTACACGCAGATAGTTGGCCTAATAGGCGGGGACGAGGCCATAGAGGTCGCGGAAGCATTAATACAGCTTAAGAAGGCCACTGAAGAGCAGATCTCCACAAAAACCGGGCTTAGAGTAGGAGACGTTAGGAAGATATTGTTCAAGCTCTACGAGAAGGCGCTGATAACCTATGAGGAGATAAAGAAGGAGGAGGGTGACAAGATAAAGAGCATATTCCTATGGCTGCCCCTGATAGACCAGGTTGAGGGCATAGCCGCCAACTATAGGAGAATCATACTCCAGAAGCTGAGGAGCAAACTCGAGTTCGTCGAGAAGAATGAGCTGTATTACTGTGGTAAAGAGGGCCATAGGACGCTTACGTTCGACGAGGCTGTTGAAAACCTTTTCAAGTGTCCTGTTTGCGGCGAGCCTCTGCAGAGAATGGATAAGGAAAACTACATCAGGAAGCTCAACACACTGATAAAAACGATCGAAGATGAGGAGAAAGAGTAAGATACCTAGTGAAGAAGAGTGTTTGGAAATACTGCGGGAAGAAGGCGTTGCCGACAATGTTATCAAACATGCTATCAGGGTTCTGGGAATAGCTAAGGAACTAACTGATAGGATAAGGCTGAAAGGATACGATGTCGATGAGAAACTAGTCACGGCAGGAGCATTGCTCCACGACATAGGGAGGTCAGTCACCCACGACGTCTCACACGGCGTAGTGGGCGGGAGAATAATAAGGAGGAGAAAACTGGATGAAGAGCTTGCGAGAATAGTTGAGAGACACGTAGGGGGAGGAATATCCAGAGAGGAAGCTGAGAAACTGAAACTGGGCTCCATAGATCTTGTTCCTGAGACGCTTGAGGAGAAGATTGTCTGCTACGCTGACAAGCTTGTAGACGGGGATAGGAGAGTAGAGTTCGAAGAAACCCTGAAATACTTTGCTGAGAAACTGGGCGTAGAACATCCTGCGTTGAAAAGACTGGAGGAATTAGACGCTTTCTTTAAGAAAATACTGGAATAAGACTTTAGAACGAGTATAGTGATACTTGTTAATGGGCTAAAGGATTCGGACAAGACGATCTTCTTAACATTGTATTAATGCTTATTAGAAATAACTCCGGAGAGCTAGCGGTGCTGAGTGAAAATGATTAGCGTTTTACAGTTATAAATCATATTTAAACATATCGTTTAAAATTGTTTTTGAAATGTTTTTTAAAAAAAACAATTATAACCAAGTAGAATAGCAAAAACATTATGAAACTCAGAAGCATAAGCTCAAAATCTAATCAATCCATCATCCTTCTTCTGGTATTCTCTTCATTTACCATTATTACCATAGCAGGAAGCTATGGGGGAATGAATCACAACCCGGATTACAGCGTTATAGCGGGTGTCTGGGGGTATTACCAAGAGGACCAGAACTATTTCTATCAGACTGTCCATATGGTATATATTTACGTGCCTCAGGGACATGTAGGAGCCTATGTATTTAAAGGTTACATTCTGGGTTGTCCTAATGCTTATTATGAGAAAGTATACGTATCCTCAACTGTAAGTACTTCAAGACTATATTATAAGAAGGTGAATGTTGCAGAGACCAAGGCTGGCCGGGATGGATGGCTTGATGAAGTTACTTATAGGATTTGGAGGTACTAAAAGACTTGGAGGCTATGAATTTGTAGAGTACTTTAAATACGGATATCGTTGTCTATTGGCTGAAACAGCATGAGGTTAAAATTATGGAGTGTTCCATTGTTTTTCTCTCTTCTTGCCTTAATTATTCCTGTTGAGACCGACTTAGTGTTTTACCCTTCCAATAAGGGTGAATGGATTTCTCCAGGAGATTTTGCTGAATACGTAGTTAGTGATATTGCATTTTACAATGAAACACATTTTATTTCTAACTTTTGGAATCAAACAGGAACTTTAAGATGGCAGGTTCTCAGTAAGTTCGACGATATCGTCGAACTCGAAGTTTCTCTCAATGTCTCCGGAGAAGTAGTCACGCAGGCCAAAGAGGAGGAGCCCCCACTATCTAAAATAACTGTTAGTAAGAGACTTGTGTTAACTGTTAACGTTTCAAGCCGTGAGGCCAAATACATGGGTAAGGACATTGGTTACATACCGTTCTGGATAGGTAAAATGCCTTCTAAAGGCCAGAGAATACCTATGTTTAGACACGGTGATGAAATGCTTTACGGAGAAGTGTTTTCTGTAAGCGAGGATACTGATTGGTTTGGAAAGAAAACGAGGCTTGTGATCCTGGAGATTTTTAACCCGGATCAAAACGACTTCATATACCTTGTGAATCTTTACGACTGGTACTCCGGACTGGCCTTAAGCCTTGTTGATCAGGGAGGTTCTCCTGAGAATCCGGGTGAAGTTCGCATAGGAACTTTAAATGGGACTAGTATTGAGGTATTTAAGTTCGGCGGAACGCCCTTAGGAAAACTTCTTGATCTAGGATTCTCCTGTTATTTTGTTTTAAACTCTACGAGCATAAGGATAGGTCCTCCTTTAGAGGAGGGGGGATTGGATGTGGAGCTCATCACGGCTGTAGGTTTCTTCGCAGCCTCCGGGATTTTTATTGCCTACGTGTTGCTCAGGCAGAGGCTTAAGCCGGGGGGCGAGTAGGATTGCGGGATAAGCCTCCTGTTGTTGAGGCAACCGGGCTTACGAAGATTTTTAAAAACGTGAGGGCAATAGACAACCTGACTTTCAGAATAGAGGGGAGGATAGCGGGCTTAATCGGCCCAAACGGCT
>JAWCDE010000009.1:0-41788 GCA_038861395.1 Thermoproteota archaeon
ACATTTGTCTAACTATGGCTAAAAGCAAAGTTTTCATCACATCGCACGCTAGCTAATATCCTGAGTAGAGAATGTTTTAAACCCTGGAACCGTAAGGAACTTGGATTTTAGAACAGGATTGTCCACAAGGATTACCGTCCTGCAAGGGAGCCATGCAGAGTGGGCCTACAATGTGGTTAAAAGATTCGTCTCTAAGCATTATAACGAAGTCTTCAAGAAGTAATTATCTTTCTCTAAACCATTCTGTTTTTATTATAAAGTTTGAACAAGATAGTAAAATTAAAGGATGAAAGCCATTAGGCTATAATCCTGTTAAAACTATGAGAACAAGAATGTATAGCATTAGCGTCAGGGTGACGATGAAACCAAAGTATGCTTTCCTAGTTTTGTGGTGGAAGACGAGCATGCCGAGGAAGACTCCAAAGCATCCCCCTATTGGAGAAATCATGAATAACCGTTTTCTCAGGGATTCTTGACTCCTGTTGAATAGCACTAGCCTTGTCAACGTCCATAAGGATGAAACTCACGATGTTAACCACCAGAAGGTGTCCAAGGCCAGCTCCTTAATGAGATGCTCGATCTCCTACTGGAAATTCTTCTTATTCTTTAAAAGGGTGAATAGTTCTAAAAGAAATGGTGGAAAATGAGTGGTTGATATTCGTTTTATACGCGTGTTAAAGCGATTTTTAACCTGATGAAACGGATTTGGAAAAGTTAAAATATGTGGACATGGTCTTAAAATGTATACGGTGAGGAATAGTGTCTTCGAAAACCATATCAGCCCGGTTTCCCAAGGATAAGGTGAAAATAATAGAGGAGATAGCTAGGGAGGAGAAGGTTGATAAGTCGACAATCCTGAACAGGGCTTTGGAGCATTATATACGTGAGTGGAGGATACGGAAGGCTGTTGAATCGTACCGAGAAGGGTTGGCTACGCTTCCAAGGGCGGCGGAGATAGCTGGGGTCACGGTTTGGGAGATGATCGACATTCTTTCACAGAGGAATGCCCAGTTACAGTATACTGCTGAGGACCTTGAAGAAGACTTGAAGGCTCTTCAGCGTGAATGAGTTGAGAAAGATAGTTGTTTCAAATTCTACACCGCTCATCTACCTGTCTAAGGTCGGCAGGCTGAATATAATCAAGGATGTCTTCGGAAAAATCTTCATCCCTGAGGCAGTTTTCAACGAAGCAGTCGTTCAAGGCAAGATGCTTAAAATAAGCGATGCATTCATAATCGAGAAGGCTGTTGGCGACTGGATCTTAAGAGAACAGGTGAAGCCTGAGATAAGCGCTGAATTCAGCTTCCTCGATACTAATACTAAGCTTGGCCCCGGCGAGAAGGAGGCCCTTAAACTCTGTAAACAGCTGAACGCTGAATTCTTTATCGTCGATGACAGGGAGGCGAGAAGAGTATCCAAGATCCTGAGAATAACACCTGTAGGCACTTTTGGCGTAATAATTCAGGCCTTCAGGCAAAACTCGATTACAAAAAACGAAGCACTTAAAACACTGGATGACCTTATTAAAGCTGGATTGAGAATAGATTCCACTTTATACCGTATGATGATTGAAAAACTAGAATAAATCAAATAAACTTTCAGGCTGAAAAGCGAATTTCTCAGTAAAGTATAATAATAGAATGAATGATCCGAATGTTGTTATTTGCTTCTGAAAAAAATTAGTTTACACTGGTGTGGCGAATGAGAAGATGGTTTACGACACCGTTATGCTTGCGTTGCAGAGGCTTGTCGTAGATTTAAAGAGCTTTGCACCCATTGAAGACTTAAGGAAGGAGAAGCTCTACTTCGACGCTTTAGCTAACATCCTAAGCAGGAAGGGTGTTTTAAACCCTGAGGACCGTAAGGAACTTGAATCCCCAAGGATTTAAGGAACAGGATTGTCTGCAAGGGAGCATGCAGAGTGACCTACAACGTTGTTAAAAGATTCGTCTCTAAGCATTATAACGGAGTCTTCAAGTAATTATCTTTCTCCAAGCCACTCCGTTCCATCATAAATTTGAACAAGATAGTAATATTAAGGGATGAAGGCTATTAGTCTAAAATCCTGTTAAAACTATGAGAACAAAAGCATATAAGATAAGTGTCAAAGTGACGATGAACCAGAAGTATGTTTTCCTAGTCTTGTGGTGAAAGATGAGCATGCCAAGGAAGACTCCGAAGGGTCCTCCTATTAAAGAAATCTTGAAAAACAGCTCCTCAGGAATCCTCGACTTGCTTCGAATCGCACTAGCCTTGTCCACACTCATGAGGATGAACCCTACGATGTTGACCAGCAGAAAGTATTCCCAGATCACTTCCTTACCATTGATTAGATTAAACACTATTTAAACTATTTCCCCTATCAATTTCTTACAACCCCCAGGAGTATAAGAAAGGGGAGACGATAAGGCTGATGAGAGCATCATCGCATGAAGACCAGAATTTCCTTTAAAAGTGGGCTCTATAGATTTGTTGGCAATAGGAGATGGAAGAAGACTATACTTAAAGATGTGATGAGAACCACACTTTGAGTTAATATGAGTATACTGCACTTTGTTAACCTATGTATACTACTTCATCTAATCCTTTGAAGTGCTCGTCTCCCGTAACTATTTTAGCTTTAAGCACTCTTCCCGTAGCTAACACGATTCCGTCTGTTAAGCTGGGTTTTTTAAGTCCTTTCGCCTTAGCCTTTTCAGAAAGCTCCAGATAGGCCTTCGCCGCCATTACGCTCAGCTCGGTATCAATTTCCTTAACGATACTGCTTGCCACTATGAAGTCAAGCCTTTTAACAACGTCTTCCTCTCCCACGCCTTCACGCAGATATTTCCTTGCAACTTCAGCTAGAACAATTGATGGAGTAACTAGCTCTTCTGTATCGATGTAGTCTTTTAGAATCTTTCCAGAATCGCTGCCTAAAAAGTACTCGATCCACGCGTAACTGTCTGTGACGATCAATCCCTGTCCTCCAGCCTATCCTTCTCCGTAAACCTTGAAATCCTCCCCTTGTCTACGCCGAACATATCGGCTGGTATGCTAAACTTTTCTTCAAGAAGCCGTTCAATAACCTCATCGTAGCTTTTCACACCCATACGTTTCTTTAACGCTTCTAACAGCCTTAGGTTGCGGCGCTTCACCTGTATGGTGCTCGTCATATTACTATAGCTTATAAACTATAGCTTATAAATCTTTTCTAAGATGCACTTTAAATCTCAAACAGCCTTAAGAAAATATGACTTATAAGCCGGACAAAACCCTACCCTTAAAATACTTGGATGCAATCCCAATGCTGGAATTATAGACTTTTCCCGGAGAATCCATTATCGAGCTATTCTAAGAACGAGATCATAAAAAGCCATCCTTTCCTCAGTTTTACAACCACAACTGCTGCAAAACTTCCCAATCGGGAACAGGTTTCCTGCATGCTTTAGATCAAGAAGAGAGTTATTAGAAAAAATAGTGTTTTTGATTTTTACTTCGGAGGTGGGGGTAAATCCTGAGGCGGAGGTGGCTTAGGTCTTGTTTCTCTTTTGCGAAGAATCGCGCCTGCTAAGCATAATAATCCCGATAGTAAAGCAAGCCAGAATTGAATGGTGAACTGAGACGTTACACTAACTTTTACAAAACCATTAACATTCGTAACTGGATAGAGGTTTAGAGTCAAGTATTTGCTGGAGTAGGGCATTAGTGCCTTCCCCAGGTCTGGAAGAATTTGAAATAAGAAGGGGGCGAATCTTGCTATTAGGGATGTCATTAAGATAATGCCGATTAAAATCGTTATTGCGAATCCCATCGGCATCGTAAAGGGCCTGAGATTAAATAGTCTTCGTGACCATGTTTTCTTCTGCAATAGTGAGCCGGCGATTATCGTAATCGACCCGAGAATGGCGAGTAGCCTCTCAGACAGGAATAGGGCAGTCATAAGGGGTGATGGTTTAACGACCCGGGAACCAAGGAGCTCGACTTTAAAGTCGAACGGTGAAAAGCCCACGTATAAAACTGGCTTTGAAACCTCGCCTCCAATCAGCTCCCACCAAGCGTCACCGATCAAGGATAATATTAGAAAAAGTATCCCGCCGATTAAATAGAGTATTCTAAACTTCTCCAAGTTAATCACCACCAAGCAGGGAGCTAATTGGCAAGTTAGTTATCGAAAAGTTTAGGGGAAGCTCTGCTGAGTGTAGGATTAGAGTAGCCTTCCCCGAAATATCTACAGGAGGTTTCTGAGAATATAACACTAGAAAATCTTCCAAGCTACCGTTCTCCAGTAAGACACTTACCCTTTCTTCTTCCCCGGGTTCTAAGATGAAGGATGATTGAAGAACAAATCTTATCCTCATGTTTAATGAGGACACCGATATTATTCCGTCAAATTCTTTCAAACCTATGCTCATGCTTCCCGTATTGTATGCCCTTAAACTCAATATGTATGTGTTACCGATGGCGCTATAATCCACAGAAGTTATGCGGAGTGAATTAGGATTGAAATACATTAAGTTTGAAGGAATATCTAAACTCGGCATAATAAAATTCCATGCCGATCCAGAGGTAAAATAATAGAAGGCTAACGGTACTAAGACTGCGATAGCAGTAATGGATCTAAGCAACCATACTAAAATGCTCTCACTGTTCATGGAAAAGGGATCGACAAGAAATTAATAAGTATTATCTTTTGTATTGAAACGGTATGTTAATATGGATATCCCAATCACACTTATACGAACCTTGCTTTCAAAAAATATCTAAAATAATATTTCGAATTGCTGCCATCATAAGCATTACCGAAATGGGAAATTATTACTGTTTTCGAATCCTCTTTACAATCATCCTCGAAGATAACACTAAGAATACTAATAAGGTTGCCGTAGCAGCCAATAAATAATCTCCAACTCCTATTGTTAAACCGATTGCAGCAGTAGCCCATAGACTTGCAGCAGTTGTTATTCCAACGATTTTATCCTGCTCAGCAATTATTGCTCCTGCACCTATGAAACCTATTCCAGTTACTATTCCGGCAGCTATCCTAGCAGGGTCGATGCTGAACTCCTTGGAGACGATAGTAAATAGGCATGAGCCCAAACAAACGAGCATGTGCGTCCTTAATCCAGCCGGCTTATGGGCTTTTTCCCTTTCTAAACCTACGATTGCTCCGAAAATTATCGCTAAGACTAAGTTGAAAATCGGTTCAATAACTTCTAAAATATCTATGGTCGTCACGAGCTGTTCGATGGGAAAGTTATTTTTAAAGCTTTTTCTTAATGACGCATACCGGATGTTAGCGTTATGTTTTATACAACGTTTAAAACGTTTAATAACTCCAACTCCTCCAGCTTATAATAACGGTATATGAGATATCTCATTAGCTAGGAGATGGTTGAGAACAAGAACCCATTAATATAAGGCACTGGGAAAAGATACTGGCTTGAAATCTAACTGATCCAATGGGTTAATTAAAAAATATTCTTGTTTTAAAAACATTAACGTAAACTGTTTTCTAAAAGGCTTGAACGAAGAATTTTAAATCGCAGGATTATATATTTGATCAGCTGCCTATGGGCATGGAATATGAGAAACTAGAGTCTTGGAATGATTTTAATCTAGCACTGTCTCTTAGAGCTAGTTTTTCTCTCCCACTTTTCGAAAACCCAGAGCCTAATGCTTTTGTTAAGATATATGGCCATAGTTTAGGTGCGGTTTTCAAGACTGATGAGGAAAACACTTACTACCGTGGATGCAGTCTTAAAGAAGCATTGGTTTTTAGCGGAGCGTGGTTTAACCCTCTTGAAAACGCGAGGAAGCTTAGCAGGAGGAAGGCATCTTACATCTATAAGTTCTGGGAAGTTTTTCCGGGTTTAAGCATAGCTATTAACCCTTGGGACTTGAGAGCAATGTTCTACTCAATCTTCCTGTCTAAGAATACGCGTTATCACGTTAATACCATACGCTGGTTGCACGATATGGCTGCTAGCTCCATGTGTGAAGAAAAGCTCTCTTCATTAGACCCTAGGCTCTTCGGGAGAAGCTATCAACTTGCCCAATTATCTGAAATTAAACAAAGTTTGAATAAGGTGCTAAATGATATTACTTCAGGGTTTAGATTAATAGGTTCTAGAAAGGTTTTTTCACGTATGAAGTCGAGCTTCCTTTCTCTGCCCTACATCGGTTCTAAATCTGTTTACGCATTCGGCCTATTCTGCTTAGGCTTAACGTTTTTAGCGCCAACAGATAGGCACTTAATATCAATCACTAAATCCGCCGGAATTGTAGAAGAAGATGCTCGAATGCCAGAGAAGAGACTATGTTTAAAATATGATTGTTTTTCGATTTACAATTGTCCACTATTCAAAGTATGTGTAACAGCTATGCTTATGCGCAACTTTGGGACAATGGCTGGTTGGCTTCAGACAGCAACATACCTATATGGCGCTCTATACTTAAGTAGGAAATTAGACCCGATTAATCTGCTTAGAAAATGAGTGTTTCAAAGCCTGCCTATGATCCGCTTGCGTTAACGGAGAAGATTAGAGAGTTCGCCACCAAAATTGGACCTGATAGTTTGGAAAAGCGTCGCTACTATAGGTTTAGAGGAGGACGATGGTACGGCGGTATAGCTACTGCAGATGTAGTGGGATGTAACTTGAGATGTGGCTTCTGCTGGAGTTGGAGAGAAGCTAGCCATAAGATGAGTGAAGGATTCTTCTATAAGCCAGATGAAGTTTTCAGAAAACTGGTAAGCATAGCTGAAAAACACAAGTATAAATTGGTTAGGCTAAGTGGAGGAGAACCAACAATATCAAAGAAGCATATTTTAAAATTACTAGAGTTATTTCGGGATACTGATTTTGCTTTCATCCTTGAAACAAACGGTATTCTGATAGGTGTAGATAATGACTATGCTAAAGAGCTTTCACAATACAGTAATTTAATAGTAAGAGTTTCTATTAAGGGTGCTAGTAGAGATGAGTTTCACATGCTTACGCTAGCGGATCCTGTTTTCTTCGAATACCAGTTGAAAGCATTGAAAAACCTTGTGGATACCGGACTGGAGCCGGGTAGACGCGTTTACCCTGCTGTCATGCTAAGCTTCAGCAGTAGTGAAACATATGAGAATCTGAAAGCCAGATTGGCAGAGATACATCCGAAACTATCGAGAGAAATAGATGAAGAATACGTAATACTGTATCCACATGTCGTCGAACTATTGAAAAACAGGGGGCTGAATCCCAAAATAGCGTATAAGCCTGAAGGTATTCCCGTGTCCATGATATAAATACAATGTATTATTGTTGTTGTAAAGGTTAAATCTCGGGCGTGATTACGTCATCACCTCTAATAAACGTATACGTTCCGCTTGACAATATTCCTGCTGTAATAGATTTCGAACCCAACACCTTAGATTTAGAAAGCAATATTAGATGGATTACTGTTTGTATCAAGCTTTTGACAGACTATTAACGTATCGACTATAAGGCTGAATGGCATTGTCCCTGTTGAAATCAACAATTTTGAAGATATTAACTCAAGAATCGGTGATTATGATTAAGATGAGTTTCCAGACCTATTTGTTTGCTTTAATATTGCGGATGTGAAAGAGGCTTTTGGAGAAATCGGAGGAGAGAAAATAGTAAGGGTGGAAATGACGGGCTTTTTAATAACAGCAAGCCGTTTATGGTGCCGACTGGATTAAGGTGATAAGATAAGAATCAAATACTTTATTTAGAGTTTTTTATTCAGCTTGACTCGATTCTTCAAGCCTACTTGGGGAAGCTAGTTTTTTAAGGTTCTCTTCTCCTTCGGCGAATCCTGAGGCTATTATAACGTCCCCGACGTTAATCGTGAGATCTGGTCTAGGCCTTATGTATCGTTCTCCCCTCTTTATGGCTAGGACTTGCATGCCTGTTTCTTCTGGGATTCGTGCTTCCCTGAGAGTTTTATTAACCAATGGCGATCCCTCAGAGACACTTACATACGTTGCAGTTTCATCAGCTTCCTCTATTACTAGTTTCATCACCGGGTGGGGCTCTATTTCTCTTAATACTACTTCCGCTATTTCGGCGGCAGCGTCTGCTATCTCCTCTGTTACAACACCTAATCTTATGAGGCCGAGGATTCCTTTTACCTCCTCCTCCTTGAACTTGCTCAATAAGACTGCAAGCTCGTATTCGGTATGCAGCTTGTCAACATATTCCTCTAATTTATACACTCCCTCAGCCAGTTCTTTACTGTTTAACAATAGTGCTGAGTAGGCCAAGTCTATCATAAGCTCCGATGTATTTTTAAGCTCAACGAATTTTTCAACGATCTCTTTAAAACTTTCATGACTACTTTGCTGTTGCATTCTCTTTCACTCCTATCATCCTTCTTATTTTCCCTTCTGCAATATCTCTAAACTTACTTATTCCTAAAGGAGTTCCCCGTGCAATCAGGATGTCGCCTGTCAGTATTTTTTCATCGTCGCTAGGTTTTACTATCCAGTCTTCTCCTCGACGAATAGCTATTACGTCTACTCCTATCTTAGCCGTGAGGTTAAGTTTCCCAATCTTCTTGCCGACCATTATAGATTTTTCATTAACCTTTGCTCTCGCTATATGTTCCTCAACTTTCTCGAAAATTTGAGTTACAATCGGATGTATACCTATATCCTGCTTAACTATTATAGCAATGTCTGCTGCAGCATCCGATATTTTATCTGTTGCTCCCGCTACTTTCGCAACGCCAGCTAGGGCTTCGGCATCTTCAGCATTTCTAGCAGCAATCATGATAGTCATGTCTAGAAGGTAAGCAAGCGTATCGACCTTTTTCTCAAGCTCTAGAACCTCCTCTGCAAGCTCCTTGTCGTTGAATAGAGCAGCGGAGTAAGCCAGGTCTATCATCAACTCGGAAAGGTTTTTCATCTCTAAGAGTATTTCCCTAACCGGTTTCGGCTTATATTCTACTTTCTCAAATTCTGACATTTCTATTTTTAACTCTCTGAATAAGTATTAAGAAGGAATGTTTTAAATCTTATTCCTAAAACTAGCCTATTATAAGCAGAGAAATGAGTAAAGCTATAGACGTAATGCTGTCGGCTAGAGAGCTTTCAATCGGTATCTCGAAATTATCCGGGTCAAAACCCTTTTTGTAAGTAAGTATTGCAACCGCATAGGATATCATTATTATGCTTAATGCGGCTATCAAGTTGGTAAACAACAGTAGGGTAGTAAAGCTAAGGAAATTTGCCAGGGTGAAAACTCCTTGAATAATAAGGGAAAATGTGGAGTAAATACAATACATGATTATCGAGGCAACCCACGCGCTTAAAATCTCTAAATAATGGTTTTTAATCGAGGAAAACGAGGGTTTTAGAATGCCGAGGGCAAGCTTTGTGGTGGCAGTTGAACCGACGACAGCTCCGACATCGCCAATAGTGTCGATTAAAGCCGGGTAAACAGTATATATTTCTCTCCTCTCCTCAACGCTCTCAGCTATTTTACCGAATGCCGTTCCTGCTATGTTTATGATGAAGGAGACTAAAATTATCGTTAGTAAAGTTTCCTTCAGGGTTTTAACAAATTCTTCCTCTCTAAAATCCTTAAGTATAAAGTACACTGTAAAAAATAGCAATATTAGGCTTATGGAAAGAAGTAGATACTTTCCAGCAAAATCGTTAAGAGCGAAAACGTTCAATACTCCGACGTAAAGGAAAGTTATTAGAAAATCCGCTATAGTTGATTCAACCGGGTACAATACGATATCAGGGTCTAAACCGTGTTTGAAAGAAAGGAAAGAGGCTATTAACGCAAGTGGGGAGATTACGACCAGCGACAAAGCCATTGTCGATACTACGACTATTAGAACGTTGAAAAATAGCTCTGGAATCAAATCTCTTTGAGACCAAGCGAAAATGAATGCAGCAATTACCCCCATGAACGTGCTTGCTTCGAGGGTTGAAACGACGATCGCATGGAGCAATAGACAGAAGCTTCTAGTATTCCTCCGGAAACTCGGCTTAATGGTGCCGAGATGTAGTCCTGTGCTTAACCGGCCACAGAACAGTCCTCCTATAACTCCTCTGGAGCTTAGGATTGGTGGATAGACAACAAAAGCCCACGGGAATGTTTGAAAAACACCTAGAAAATAGGCGACAACACTGCCCGCAACGATTCCGAAGATGTTGAAAGCATATGCCATTAAAGACTGTTTCAGATTAACGATAAAATCCTGAAAACCCTTTGGTTTATTCGATGCGCCGATTGATAAGGAGGATTGTGATAGAGAATTGACTGGAAGTAAGGCAGTAACGGCGTAATTGTTTTCGAAAATGTTGGCTAGTTTCATCGGACGCACCTTCCGCGCCTTCTTGGCAATCCATAGCTCTCACCTTTTCCTTGGGATGCGGGAGTTCTAACTGTTTAAAATACTTTTCTATCAAACCATTTGATTCAAAATCGTCATGAATATGTTTTTCAATCGCTTTTAATTAACTATTTTTCAGATATTTAGAAGGATCATTGTTAAATTTATTCAGACCATTAAGTAAGATATTGACTTCCTGCTTTTTTATGGTTTTCTTGTAATCTGAGGAACCGATATAAACCTTTTTCAATGGCTCCCGGCATTTGAATAGTAGTATTGAGTATTAAATGCGGGGCTGAAGAGAAGAGCCTGATGGAGAAGCTGGCTCCACCGGAAGCAGGCTGTGCACAATAATATGTTTTTTCTCTTCTTTAATGTCACAGATTATTTGAAACTATAGGGTTTTTCAAATTCATGGAGAGATGTGGCATCCGCTACAACTTATAACTGGCTTCTAGAACACAGGAATAATACCTTCTTTTCTTCATTCTGCTGGTTGAGGTCTTAATTATCATCTAACCTTGCGTTTTATAAAAATTAAAAATTTAAATAAAAAGAATCTTAGTTTATTGGTTATGAATTCTTTTTTAACAACCGCCCCCTTATTTCCCATTAAATATAAAAAATATAAGTTTTAGCTAAAAAATTTCAAGAGCAAAAATGAAGACCGATATTAAGAAAATGGTTTCCCAGATGACTCTCGAAGAAAAGGCCTCGCTGTGTTCAGGCTCAGGATTCTGGCATACTAAGACGGTGGATAGACTAGGAATTCCGTCGATAAAAATGAATGATGGTCCCCACGGGCTCAGGAATGTTGACGAAGGCTCTTGGGAAAGCACACCGGCTACATGTTTTCCTTCTGAAGTAACTCTTGCAGCGTCCTGGGATAGGGCTCTTGTAGAGAGTGTCGGTAAAGCAATCGGTGAAGAGTGTCAAGCAAACGGGGTTTCAATCCTGCTCGCCCCCGGGGTTAATATAAAGAGATCCCCCCTATGCGGCAGGAATTTCGAATACTACTCTGAGGACCCGTTTTTATCTTCAGAGATGGCTTTGCATTTCATAAAAGGTGTTCAGAGTCAGGGTGTGGGAGCTTGCATAAAACATTTTTGCGCTAATAACCAGGAACACAGAAGGCTAACTGTCAACGCTGTGATAGATGAGAGAACTCTGAGGGAAATATACTTGACTAGCTTCGAGAAGGCTGTTAAAGAAGGTAAGCCGTGGGCAGTCATGGCTGCGTACAACAAGGTTAATGGGGAGTACTGTTCTGAAAACAAGTATATTCTGAGCGATGTGCTTAGAGATGAATGGGGTTTCGAGGGTATTGTAATCTCAGACTGGGGTGCGGTAAACGATAGGGTAAAGGGTTTAGTTGCGGGTCTTGACCTTCGAATGCCCTACGACGGTGGCTTCGGAGATAGGAGGATTGTTGAAGCCGTTAAGAAGGGGGAGGTTCCGGAAGAGGTTTTAGACAGGGCTGTGGAGAGAATTTTGAGAACCGTTTTCAAGGCTGTGGAGAACAAGAAAGAGGGCTTTAAGTATGATAAGGCCGCCCACCACAGGTTGGCAAGGGAAATTGCAAGGGAGTGTTTTGTCCTCCTCAAGAATGAGGATAGTATTCTACCCCTGAAGGCGGGAGGCACTATTGCAATCATCGGGGCCTTCGCTAAGAAACCAAGGTACCAAGGTATGGGTAGCTCTCGTGTTAATCCAACGATGCTGGATAATGCTTACGACGAGATATTGAAGATTGTTGGAAACCGAGCGAGGATTCTTTACGCTGAAGGGTATAAGCTTGACAGTGATGAAGTTGACGATGTTCTTTTAGAAGAGGCGAGGAAAACTGCTGGAGAAGCAGATGTTGCAATAGTTTTCATCGGCCTACCTGAAAGCTACGAATCCGAAGGCTACGACAGGACTCATATGAAGTTACCTGAGAATCATAATAGGCTGGTAGAAGAGGTTTCTAAGGTTCAGAGAAACACTGTAGTAGTATTGTCCAACGGTGCGCCGGTGGAAATGCCTTGGATTGATAGTGTTAAAGCAGTCTTGGAGACTTATCTCGGAGGGCAGGCTTGGGGAGGGGCTGTTGCTGACGTATTATTCGGCATAGTCAACCCATCTGGTAAACTGCCTGAAACTTTTCCGAAGAAGCTTAGCGATAATCCTTCGTACTTGAACTTTCCCGGAGAAGATGATAGGGTAGAGTACCGGGAGGGGATTTTTGTTGGATATAGATACTACGATAAGAAGGAAATGGATGTTCTCTTTCCGTTTGGCCATGGTCTGAGCTACACTACGTTCGAATACTCTGGTCTCTCGCTGGATAAGAAGGAGATTACCGATCGGGATGTTCTAAGGGTCAGCGTTAGAGTGAAGAATACTGGAAAGATGCTTGGGAAGGAAGTTGTTCAACTTTACGTCAGGGATTTGAAGAGCAGTAGGATAAGGCCGGATAAAGAGCTTAAGGGGTTTGATAAAATAGAGTTGAAACCTGGGGAAGAGAAGGAAGTTGTATTCCTACTGGATAAGAGAGCATTTGCCTACTATGATGAAGAAGCGAGGGATTGGCGTGTGGAAAGCGGGGAGTTTGAAATACTCGTGGGGAAGTCTTCAAGAGACATAGTGCTAAGAGACAGAGTATACGTAAAATCAACAACCCCAGTACGGAAGAGGTTTCACAGGAATTCGACGATCGGCGACATTATGGATGATCCTAAAGCATCAGAATTATTGAAATCAGTTATTCAAGAGTTTCTTAAAATCCCTGAGGAAGAGATACGGCTTCTCATAGAGAGAATTAGGTACGTGCCCTTGCGAGCCCTGATAGTTTTCAGCAGAGGAGCCTTTACTGAAGACATGCTTGACGAAATACTTCAGAAGATAAATTCGAATACTTAACAATAGGCATCTCTCCTATTTTTTTAAAAAAAGTTTTAAACCATTTGAAGCCTACTTGGCTTTAATACGGCTCCTGTAGAGGAATGCTGCAGCAACTGCAATAATACACATAGTAACAACAATGACTAGCAACAGAGTGTAGTCTTTCCTCCAAACTGCCTTTATCACCCTGGGCCCATCTACATAGAGTTCAACAACACTTATGTCAATAAGCCGGTCTTCAGGCCTCAATCCTTCAAAATGGTCGAAAATGCTCGGAACCGGAAAGCCTATGCTTGTTTCAACGACCCTTATGGTGGCGTAAGACCCTTCTTCATACCATCCCGCTCCCAAGATGCTTCCACCATCTGTTTCAACTGAAACATAATGCTTGCTTGAGGTTAGCGCGTTCAAAAGCCCTTCCCTCCATTTCTTTGTAACAGGGTCGTAGGCGCCGAAACCTGAGCAAAACTCCCAGTAGCACCATGCTATGTTCCTCTTCTCGGCCTCTTTGACTACGAAGGATGTCCACCTTATTCTGGAATCCATATCCGCCTTACCGTAGGCTCCGAACTCTCCCATGAAAAGAGTGATATTACCGTGCTTCCCAGCCCATTTAACAGCAATATCTAGCTCGTCTCTTATTTGCTTCTTCTCATCCTCCGTCCCAATCCATTTCTTTCCAGTCGGAGGAGAGGGGCTTACCCATTCAGCTCCTTGATGAGTAAACTCGAATGGAGTGTAGAAATGGAACGTTACTATAATGTTCTCATCCTCAGGTAGCTTGAGAGCTTCAAGTTTGTAGACGCTGTTCCAACGCGTGGGTCCGATGATTATCTTCCTGGTGGGATTGCTTTCCCTTATTACTCTTACAGTTTCCGCAACAAGCTCATTCCAAATTCTGTCGACTAAGTTGTATGATGGCTCGTTAAGCAGTTCGAAGCAAAGCGTCTCAGGATAATCCTTATAGTGTTCAGCTATCTGCCTCCAAATGGCTATGAACCGTTCTCTATGATACTCAGGATTATACATTATCTCTTCGTAGTGATGAATGTTTATTATGGTAATTAGGTTCTGTTCTAAAGCCTTGCTAACAACATGGTCTACTCTTTGAAAGAAATCTTCATAAATCCTGTATGGTGGGTAGCTTTCTGCGTGGACTGACCATCTTATAGGGATCCTAACGGTGTCGAAGCCAGCTTCCTTTATTATGCGAAAATACTCGTCTTCAATGTAAACTCCCCAAGCTCCTTCTTGAGGCGCTTCTAAAGCATTCCCAATATTAATTCCCCTGCGCATTCTTAAACTCGTGGCAGCGCTCCCGGACTGGTTGGTAAGGGTAAATCTTGTAGGAGAGTCTTCTCCAAAAGTATTAGCGAAGCCAGTCGGGATAATGCATAGTGAAATAAGGATTACAAACACTATTTTGAAGCGTTGCATTCTACTTTAAGCTCTATAGTCTTATTTTTTAGTATTTCTTGGGAATTAAATGGAAACAACTTGTTTTAGCAAGCCCCAGCCGGGTTCTGAAAAATACGGGTGCTAAAATTTTCCACGGATTTTAAAAGGATAAGTACGTAGTTTTTTCTTCAAGCACTTATGGATCTTGGAGAAAAATATCGGAATTTTAGGGTTGCAGTTTACTGCACTGCTCACGATGTTGTTAGAATGAATGATTTAAAATGGCTGGAGGAAAGTTTCAACGTTTTAAAAAAGAGCATTGCTTTCAGCAAAGTTTACCTTGAGACGTTCCGGGATAATGCTTTAGTCAGCAAGGATCTGATACTCAGAGTTAAAGACTTCTTTCAAGATAAGGGTGTCGAAACATCTGGAGGAATAGCTACTTACGTAGGCAGTGGCTTTAGGTTTCGATCACTATGCTACTCTAAGCCCGATGACAGGGAGAGGCTTAGGGAAGTAGTCAGGCTTACTGCAAGCGTCTTCGACGAGATAATACTGGACGACTTCTTCTTCACCAGCTGTAAGTGTGAGAGTTGCATCAACGCTAAGGGGGATAGGGATTGGACGGAGTATCGTCTGAGGCTTATGGAGGATGTTGCCGAGAACATTGTGGTTAAGACCGCTAAGGAAGTCAATCCCAGGGTAAGGCTAATCATAAAGTATCCCAACTGGTATGAGCATTACCAGTCCTTGGGCTATAGCCTCGATTTCGAGTCTAGGCTTTTCGACATGATATATGCTGGAACCGAGACAAGGGATCCTGAGTATACTCAGCAGCATCTTCAAGAATATCAAAGCTACCTAATAATGAGGTTTCTGGAAAACGTTAAGCCGGGTGGGAATGGCGGTGGCTGGGTGGACCCGTTTGCCAGAAGGACGCTGAACCGTTACGGGGAACAGATCAGGCTTACACTCTTCGCGAAGCCGAGGGAGGTTACACTGTTCTGCTTCGGCGCCTTGATAGAGCATTTTTTGGCTGATGGGGCAGAGAGGCCTACGAGCAGTGTTGCACCAATAGCTGGAAGAGTCTTTGAAGAAATGGATCCGGTTTTAAGCATACTGGGCCAGCCTTATGGTGTTAAGAGCTATAAGCCATACGATTCCTCTGGCGAGGATTTTCTGCATAATTACATCGGTATGATAGGTGTTCCCGTTGAGCTTACTCCCGTATTCCCCGAGGAAGGTGGAACAGTTTTCCTAACTGAGTGCGCCAGTTTCGACAGGGGTTTAATCAGCAAGATTCGTAAACACTTGTCTAAAGGAGGTAATGTAATTATCACTTCCGGCCTCTTGAAGGCTTTGCAGAAGGAGATAGCTAGAGAGCTTGTTGAAGTAGAGTTTACTGGCAGAAAAGCGTTGGCTAGGGAGTTCTGGATGATGCACGATATCTACTATTCTGATACTCCTATTCTCATCCCGCAACTTAAATACGCTACAAACGATTCCTGGGAGATTATAACCTGCCTCAGCAGGGGCAACGGGTATCCCTTGCTACTGGTTACAGGCTACGGTAAGAGTGATATTTACATTCTCACAATACCCGACAACTTCAATGACTTATACAGTCTCCCGGTTGAAGTGTTGAATGAGATTAGGCGCGTCTTCAACGATGAGATCCGCTTAGAAGGTCCAAGTAGAGTCTGTATTTTCACGTATGATAATGGAGTTATTATCGTACATTCTTTCCTCCCGCATTCTTCAAAATGCAGCATTGTTGTTAAGAAGAGTAGTGTTAGGCTCTGCGAGCCGACGTTAAACAAGGAGCTTAAGGGCTTCGAGAGAAACGGGGAAACTGTTTTCCCATTCCTATTACAACCCTATTCCTTCAGGGTTTTCAAAATAGAGTAGTAAGTGGGATTATCAACAAGCTTAAGTCTCTCAAGCATCAGGTAAAAAACGAGATGGATGTCTTTGAGTGGAATAAGCGTATTGGCAGGGGTGTGAACATACTGGGCTACGACCCGGTTTGGAGATCTAGGCCTATGGCTAGGATGAGAAACGAGCATTTCAAGCTGCTTGCAAGCGTGGGATTCAACAGCGTGAGGATTGCTCTCCACCCTCTTAGAGACGGTGCGATGAGTAGTGGCAACAGGCTTTCGGAATATTGGCTTGAAACTCTTGACTGGGCTGTTGAACAAGCCTTGGGAAACAGGCTTGTGCCCATAATAGATTTCCACGAGTTTATTATGATGGGGAAGGATCCTTTGAGTAACAGGGGCGCTTTTCTCAGCTTCTGGGAGCAGGTGGGTGAACGCTACAAGGATTATCCTGATGAAGTAGTGTTTGAGCCTTTGAACGAGCCCAATGGGGCGCTTACACCCGAGCTTTGGAACCGGCTTCTCCTGGATGTTCTCAACGTGATACGTAGGAGAAACCCTAACAGGATTGTGATAATAGGCCCCGCGTGCTGGAACAGCATAAACTGTCTAAACGAACTAATGCTCCCAGAGGATGATGAAAACATCATCGTCACAGTACATTACTACGAGCCCATGGATTTTACGCATCAGGGTGCTAAATGGGCTGGTCGCGAGGACAAGGTTGGGATAAAATGGATGGGTTCTCCGGAGGAGAAGGAAGCTATTTGGAAGGATTTCCAGAAGGCTAAAGCATGGTCTGAGAAACATAACAGGCCCATTTTCCTGGGCGAGTTCGGAGTATACGATGTGGCTGACATAGATTCGCGAGTCCGCTACCTCAGCTTCGTCGCTAGATTGGCTGAGGAAATGGGCTGGAGCTGGGCGTACTGGCAATTCGACAGCGACTTCATACTCTACGATATTCCAAACAATAGATGGGTTGAGCCAGTTTTAAAAGCTCTCATACCGAGTAATGAAAAATCTACGGAGTCCGGGCCTTCATGCAAAAAATCGGCTTAAGCTTATATCTTCTTTTAGAATTTCACTAGGTTGAGGATGGGATGTGAAAAATGGCTAAGGTTTCACCAAGACGATTAGGAAGGTCAGGTATTCAGGTTAGTGCAATGGGCCTTGGCACGTGGGCTATAGGAGGACCCTTCTGGCACGGGGATCAGCCACTCGGCTGGGGTAAAGTGGATGATAAGGAGTCTATACGCGCCATACGTCGGGCACTGGAGCTTGGTGTAAACTTTTTCGACACGGCTGACGTCTATGGTGCTGGCCATAGCGAAAGGATTCTTGGAGAGGCTTTGGAAGGCAGTAGGGACGAGGTAGTGATTGCCACGAAATTCGGAAACGTTTTCGACGAAAACACGCGTCAATTCCTTGGGGTAGACGTTTCACCGGAGTATATTCGCAAGGCCTGCGAGGCCTCGCTGCGCCGTTTGAAAACAGACTACATTGATCTCTACCAGCTCCACATATGGTCTCTTCCGGAAAAGGAAGCCGCCCAAGTGCGCGAAGTACTTGAGGAACTCAGGGAGAACGATTACATAAAGGCCTATGGATGGAGTACGGACGTTCCTGAATGTGCCCGTTTCTTTGCTGAAAAACCGGGTTGCACAGCTGTCCAGCATGAGCTGAACGTTCTCGTTGACGCTAAGGATATGTTGGAGCTTTGCGAAAAGCTCGATTTAGCTAGCATAAACCGCACGCCGCTGGCTATGGGGCTTCTCACCGGGAAATTCACCTCTGATTCGCGCTTGCCGTTAGATGATGTGAGAGGCAAAGAGCCGGAGTGGATGAAGTATTTCAAGAATGGTAAGCCGAATCCGGAGTGGCTTAAGAAACTAGAATTAGTAAGGGAAATACTTACTAGCGATGGACGCACGCTTGCCCAGGGTGCGCTAGCATGGATCTGGGCGCGGAGCGAGAAAACAATACCAATACCCGGTTTTAAAACTGTGAAACAAGTTGAGGAGAACGTGGGTGCAATGGATTTCGGGCCATTGAGTAAGGACCAGATGCGTCAGATAGACGAGATACTGGGCGAAAGGTCTCCTAAATATTCTCGTTAGGCTCCTATGGATGATTAGACATTAATTAGTTATCAAACCTCTGAATAATGATGTTGGTGGATAAGTTAGTGTCTTAAAAATGGGAAAAATAATGATGAAAAATTTAAATTATCAGTATTAAGGCAGCGCACTCATAATACCTTATGGGCCTGCTTAAAGAAATGCTTGAACAGTCTTCGGATTACTTGGTTTTTGATGAAAAGCTTCGAGCCCTCATATTGATAAGTATGATGATGAGCTTCGCGGGGAGCCTCTATGGTTCCTTACTCGGGCTTTATATAACGGGCACCTTAGGTGTTTCCATCATTGTATTCGGTTTGATGAATACTCTCAGGGATTTAATGTCCAGTTTAGCCAGTTTCCCGTCAGGTGTTATTTCTGACAACTTTGGCAGAAAGAATATGTTGATAACGAGTATTGTATTTTCTATCTTATCTTTAGTGTTACTGTTTTCATTTAAAGATGCCCTCTGGTTAATTATTGCCTTCGTCTTCCAAGGCTTAAGCGCAAGTTTCATGGCCCCTTCCAGTAGTGCGTATGTTATAGATGTAGTCCCTGAGGAAAGGAGGGGTAAATCGTATGCAACCATTGCTTTTTTACAAAGCTTTAGCGGTATGGTCGCAACGTCCGTTGCAGGCATGGTTGCGACAATACTGGGTTTTTCCTGGCTTTTCGCAATAGCCTTAATGCTTGAAGCGCTTACTCTCTGTAGCGCAATGCTTTACTTAACTGAATCTTTAAACCATAATTTAGAAAAAGTTTATAGAAGACCGTCACCTGAATCATTCTATGCAAATTTTAAGAATGGTTTAGCCATGTTAAAAAACCCTTTAATGTTAGCGGTATTACTGGGTATAATTTTTCACACATTAGGTATAGGTATTCAGAGTCCTTACTTAGCTATTTATGCAAGAGACGTTTTAGCATTCTCCTTACCCAGCATAAGTTTAATGCTTAGTGCAGAGCAGCTGGGGATCCTAATAGGTCATTTCCCAAGCGGGAGGATAGTCGACAAATATGGGGGAGAAATATCTTTCGCTTTCCACATCGCTGCAACCTCGCTCTGCATGCTTTTATTCATGATTTCGGGGAACCCGATTTCAGCAGGCATGATCCTTTTCTTCTGGGGCTTAACGTTCGGGTTGGATAATGTAAGTAGGCAGAGCCTTATAGCTAAGTATCGGTCACAGACCGGTGTCGCTACAGCATACGGTATAATAAACTTGATATCAGGAATTGTTGCCCTGATATCTCCTACGATCGGAGGATTGATCTGGGCCGAATTCTCGTCGCAGATGGTTTTTTACGCTTCTGCAGCAATAAACGTACTGGGCTCTTTACCCTTATTCATGCTCTGGTTACATAACAGAAAGGCTTCGTGAAAAGAGAAATATTGCTATTTTCTCTAAGGGATTTTATTATTAATCCTCTGGAACCTTGGTTTTTCTTTCAACAGCTGCTTTAGCAAGAGCTTCTCCAAGCTTCTTTAATTCTGATAGATCTTTTTCAAAGGGAGAACCCTTCTCTCTCAGACCCCAGACAACTCCTTCAGTAACTTTCTCCATTTTGAAAGCTGGGAAAATCCTCTCTATGCTTAGCAACGCTGAGTCGCTTGAGCTGCCGCCGCACGTGAATGCAGCCGCCGGTTTTCCCGCAACCTTCTCCCTTATGCTCCAAGCCCTGTCGAAGAAATCCTTCAACAATCCTGCCATATAGCCGAAATAGTTGGGAGAGCCAAATGCTACAGCATCGCAGGACAGCAAGTCTTCAACAGTCGCATAGTCTACGCGCTTCAGCTCCGCTTTAGCATCCTTAACATTCTCAACACCTTCTGCAACAGCCTTGGCCAAAGCTTCAACGTTCCCACTTCTTGAATAATATAACACTAGTACCCTGACCATCTTCAAAGCCTCCTTATTCTCTTGTCTAATAGGATACTGATAAAGATTAAAATCTGACTAATATTATCCTACTACTATGGAAGATTTCGAGTTCCAATGTCCGACTAAAATAATTTTTGGAAGGGGTGTAGAAAATAGAGTTGGGGAGGAAGTGGTAAAATACAGTAGAAGAATCCTCTTCCATTACGGTGGTGGAAGCATTAAGAGAATAGGATTATACGATAAGGTAGTTCGATCCTTAAAGGAGGCTGGTGTTGAATTCATAGAGCTCCCCGGGGTTAGGCCTAATCCTCGCTTAAGCCTCGTCAAGAAGGGTATAGAAACGTGTAGGGATGAGAAGATAGACTTCATACTGGCTGTTGGAGGAGGAAGTGTTATAGACTCTGCTAAAGCTATAGCGGTAGGCGTACCTTACAATGGTGACGTATGGGACTTCTATACTTACAAGGCTGAACCTAAGGAAGCGTTGCCAGTCGGGGTTGTACTAACCATACCTGGTGCAGGCAGCGAAGCCAGTCCTAGCTCAGTTATAACTAACGAGGAAGACTGGCGCAAGCTCTCGATAACTACTGAGCTCATACGTCCCAAGTTCGCGATAATGAATCCTGAAGTAACGTTTACAGTACCGCCCTACCAGACTGCTTGCGGAGTAGCCGATATCATGGCTCACGTGATGGAGAGATATTTCACTAATGTGCGACACGTGGACCTTACAGACAGGCTTTGCGAAGCAACCCTTAAAACGTTAATCAAGAATGCTCCAATAGCTGTCAGGGAGCCTGAGAATTATGATGCGCGCGCCGAAATAATGTGGGCCAGCACTATTGCGCACAACGATATCCTTGGAACCGGGCGAATAGGCGACTGGGCTACGCACATAATGGAGCATGAATTAAGCGGCCTCTACGATGTTCCGCACGGCGCTGGCCTTGCAGTACTCTTTCCAAACTGGATGAGGTACGTGTATAAGCATCGCATAGACATATTCATTCAATTCGCCGTAAGGGTTTGGAATGTTGAACCGGATTTAGAAAACCCTGAGAGAGTTGCGCTTGAAGGCATAGAGAGGCTAAGGGCCTTTTTCAAACAAATAGGGCTTCCGACAACGCTCAAGGAGCTTGGAATCCCTGACGATAGGCTTGGGGAAATGGCATTAAGATGTACCGATAACGGGCGTTCTCGAATAGGGAACTTTGTGAAACTGGGTAAGGATGATGTGCTAAACATATTTATAAGCGCTAGGGAGTGATGCGAGGCAAGGCTCCTGCTTAATAAGCGACAATGTTTCATAATAAAGTTGCGTAACATTAATATACGTCCATATTGCTGGAGGATGCCAACCAGTCGGTGATCACGATGACTACGATAAGGCTGAGGGAGATAGACTCGCTTAACAAGCTGTACGAGGAAACCCTTAGGTCAATAAAAATGGGTAAGGATGTTAAAGCAGGTGGGGCGCTTCTAACTTTCCCGGATAAAGAGCGGAACCTCTGCGAACTCTCGGCAACGTTCATCCTTAAAAAAGGTCGTTTTTCTAAAGAACAGAGGGTTGTGGTCGTCCTACCTTTTAAGAGAGATAGCGATGGAGTTTACGTGGCGGATGCAGATGAATCCGTGTTTCACGTGGTTGAAGACGATAAGGGAAGTTTGAAAGAGATCTGGAGCGGCAGGCTTAGAGATGCAATAGATAGGCTCGGGGACATTGCTAAGGTTCACATAGACATCATATCAACAATATCTAAAACTGCTTCCTAACTTTTCCCGGAATGCTTCCTATTTCTTGTTAGAATCGAAATATTCTTTTATCATCTTATAGCATTCTTTTTCGCTTCTACAACCGGTAACAAGTTTTTCGAAGGGACAGATCTCTCTCCTATTCTTATCCAGTATTTCTGGAACTAGTTTCAAATATTCAACTCTCATTCTGCCCTCTCTTAATGTTCTCAAACCCTGTTCGCTAATCACGTCAGCATACACTTCAGCTATACCGGCGTATCTGCATAGCATCGCTACTGCCTTTCCTACAACTCTATCAGCCACCGATGCTCCTATTAATTCTGAACCATGTTTTTCAATAGCTTTTACCATTCCAACTATGCCGTATTCTTTCATTCCGTACAGCAATCTGCCTGCTTTCACTATCACTAGGCTCAAGCCGCTTTCCCTAAGCAAATTCTTAGCGATCTCTAGATCTCTCATTCTGCTACAACAACGCTTTCATCTAGTTTCTCTGAAGCAGTATAAGAACCTTAGCGTCTTTCCCATAAATATCCCGATGAGATTTATTCAGCAATTTTTAAAAAGCAATTATTTCAACGCTTTCTGAAATGAAGTTTAGGAAGTTTGGAAAACTGGATTGGCAGGTTTCAGCGTTAGGTTTTGGGGCGATGAGGCTTCCCACGATTGGCGGAGATCATTCTCGGGTTGATGAGACTGAAGCCATAAGAATGATAAGGTATGCCATAGACCATGGTGTTAACTACGTTGATACTGCCTACCCTTATCATGGTGGTAATGGTGAAATAGTTGTAGGCAAGGCTTTGTCAGAGGGTTATAGAGAAAGAACCAGGCTGGCTACGAAAATGCCCACTTGGCTTATAAATTCTAAGGAGGATATGGATAGGATTTTTAACGAACAGCTCAAGAAGCTTCAGACCGATTACGTAGACTTCTACCTTCTCCACTCGCTTGATAAAGATAGGTGGGCTAAGATGAAAAGCTTAAACGTTTTCGATTGGGCTGAGAGAGTAATTTCGGAAGACAGAATAAAATACTTAGGTTTCAGTTTTCACGATGATTTCAATACCTTTAAGGATATTATAGATGGTTACGACAAGTGGACTCTTTGCCAAATACAGTACAATTATGAGAATGAAGATGTTCAGGCTGGTACAAGAGGCTTAAAGTATGCTTCGAGCAAAAAGCTTGCTGTTGTGATTATGGAGCCTTTACTAGGAGGTGCCTTAGCCAATCCCCCTCCTGTCGTTAAAAAGATTTGGGATGAAGCAGGCAAGAACCCAGTGGAAATGGCTCTCCTCTGGCTCTGGAACAAGCCTGAGGTTTCCGTAGTTCTCAGCGGTATGAGTACGATGGAGCAGGTTAAGCAGAACATAGAGTTTGCATCAAGGTCTGGCATAGGGATTCTAAAGGAAGAGGACCTTGAGCTAATCGCTAGAGTACATGCGAAATACAGGGAGATCCGTCCGATTCCCTGTACTAGATGCGGGTACTGCATGCCGTGTCCAAACGGTGTCGACATACCTGGGAATATTGAGCTGTATAATAATGGTGTCGCATACAACTCGATGGGGGCGAGTAAATGGGCGTATAACAATATTATTCCGGAAGAAAAGCGCGCAAGCGCATGCGTAGGCTGTAAGACCTGCGAGGCAAAGTGTCCTCAGAAGATCAGGATCAGCGAATGGATGCCGCGAATCCACGCTGAGCTAAAGTATTAATCACTGTTTTTTCCCAATTCCTTTTTTTAAAAGAATCTATAAATATGGAATTAGAAAGAATCTAGTTTATATACCTGTTTTTGTATCTAATCTTAGCATGTCTGGGGTTTCCGCAATTGTTTGGAGCAGGGAGGATGCTTTAAAAGTTAGCGAGTTTCTCAAGCGTGTAACACCCGATTTTGCCGATGTTGCTCAAGCTATTGTTGAAACCGATCGAGGCGACACTGTTCATCTTAGAGTGGATTTCTTCAAGAAGGATAGGATTATTAGAACAGTTAGGGTTGTTGCAGTCAGGGATACGAGTGGAAACATAATTAGAACCAGACCCGCTGAGGAAGTGGCTGGATCCAGAGAAGAATACTCGAAAAGTTCTTCAAAGATTTTATCACTAGCGACTTTAGAGGATCGTCTCAGAATCTTAAATTGGCATTATAGTAATTCTCTTTCAACAATTGCTAAAAGGCTTGTCGGCTTGGAGGTTTTCTCAATCCTACCTTTACCAGGGGTTCAAGAGGCTAACAAGGTTTTCAACCAGGTTTTTTACGAGGCTCCTTTAACACTCTTCCCCTACGGCTACTTCGACAAGAGGACGGGTGAGTACGTCATAACCCGTCCCGACACCCCTACTCCCTGGATAAACTACATAGGCCAAGGAGGCTACGGGGGGATAGTTTCAAACACTGGAGGAGGATATTCTTTCGACCGCGATCCTAGAAACAGACGTGTTACCAGGTATCGTTATAACTCTGTCCCTGCAGATCAGCCTGGACACTACGTTTACTTGAGGGATGAGGATACGAGGGAGTTCTGGAGCCCTACTTGGCAGCCGGTTAGGAGGGAGCTCGAATGGTATGAGTGTCGACACGGACCCGGCTATACGCGGATAAGCAGTAGGTATCGAGGCATCGAGGCATCGATCCTGTACTTTGTACCTCCAAACCCTCCCTACGAAGAATGCCCTATCGAACTGCATGTTCTACGCTTAAGAAACAAGAGTGAAAACATCAGGATGCTAAGAGTGTGGACATACGAAGAGCTTTCCTATTGGGATGCTTATATGGATCAGACAAATTTGGATTGGGGACAGCAGATAGTTTCAAGCTCCTATAGGAATGGCATCATCGTAACCGGGGTGCAGTTTCGTCCCACCAAAACCTTTTTCGCAAGCAATATTCCTCCAGACGGATATGATACTAGTAGGGAAGTTTTCATAGGGTCTTACAACGACCTCTCTAAACCGGAAGTTGTTGTGAGCGGCAGGTCTGGATTCAGCAATGCATCAAGAGGCAACAATATTGCATCGTTAAGCCACCTCGTGGAGTTGAAACCAGGTGAGGAGAAAGTGATTGTATACATGCTTGGTATAACGGATAATCCGAGCCTAATCCCCAAGACTGTAGAATACTATAGTAATGCTGAAAACGTTAAGAACGCTTTTGAAGAGCTTTGCAGAAATTGGAACGAGTATCTTGGAAAACTTACTGTCGAAACACCTGATGAAGATATGAATGCTATGATAAACTTTTGGAACGCAATACAGTGTCGAGCAAACCTATTCTGGTCTAGGTTCGTATCCCTCTACGACACCGGCCTAGGCAGAGGAATGGGTACTCGTGACTCAGCTCAAGACACTCTGGGAACTGTGCATAATGATCCTCAGCATGCTCAAAGAGTTCTGAAAATGCTCTGGAAGCTCCAGTTTAAAGATGGACATACTTGGCACCAGGTCTTCCCACTTACGGGCGAAGGCGGTCCTGGACATGCTGCAGAATCCCCTGAAAAACCGCAATGGTTTAGCGACGACCACCTCTGGCTGATAATAGCAACCTGCAATTACCTGAGGGAAACAGGTGATTTCAAGCTTCTCGACGAGAGGCTTCCGTATCAGGATGATAAGAAGGAGGAGACTATCTGGGAGCACATGATGAAGGCTGTTGAGTTCACACTGAGGAAACGCGGCTCGCATGGTCTGCCATTAATAGGGTTTGCAGACTGGGATGACACGATGAACCTCGACCACGGTTCGGAGAAGGCTGAGAGCGTCTGGACGGGGATGCTTTTCTGCAGGGCCATGCTGGATTTAGCTGATCTTTGCAGAGCTCGTGGAGACTCAAAGAAGGCGAGGGATTTCGAGAAGCTTCACCGCGATATGGCTGATACGATAAACAAAGTCGCATGGAATGGGGAATGGTATGCAAGGGCTTACGACGACGAGGGTAAGCCAGTAGGTGTTAAAGGTGAGAAGTATCACTGGATAAGCCTAATACCGCAGGCTTGGGCCGCTATAGCTGAGCTCGGAGATTACGAGAAGGCTTTGAAAGCGCTTGAAAGTGCGATAAAAATGCTTAACACTCCCCTCGGAATAAGGCTGATGAGAGATCCTTTCAACAGCAAGAAGGCTGATGAGGATTCTGTTGACTCGGAAAACCTGAGGCGTTTCGGCGGGACAGTAACATACCCACCGGGTCTTAAGGAGAACGGTGGAATATTCAACCATGCGAACACATGGATGATAGTGGCTGCTGCCAAACTTGGCCTGGGCGACTTGGCCTATAGGCTTTATCGCCAGATACTCCCCCTTGCACGGAAAGACATGGATACGCTGAAAACAGAACCATACGTCTACTCTCAGAACGTGGCTGCGCCTGAGCATCCTGAATACGGGCGTGCGAGAAACTCTTGGCTTACTGGAACAGCCTCTTGGGCTTATGTTGCAGCAACGCAGTGGATACTGGGGATACGTCCCACTTTCGAAGGTTTGAAGATAGCTCCCTGCATACCTGAGTTCTGGAGTGGTTTCAAGGCTAAGAGGGTTTTCCGCGGCGTTACTTACCACATTACCGTCAAACGAGTCGGCAAGGGTAACAAGGTTTCGCTTAGAGTCGAGGGTAAGACTATTCCTGGAGATGTTGTACCGTTTCCACCGAGCGGAGTGACTAGCGTTAATGTTGAAATCGATCTCGGAGAATAGGACTACGCGTTTCTGAATCAGTAAAACTTAAATTGAAAACTGTTTTTCAATAAATGATGAAGAAGCTTCTGAAGCTTCCTACGGACCCGATTAGAGTCGAAGCAGATAAAAGAATAAGTCGTTTGACTGAAGAAATGCTTCTAACAGGCTTCCAAGGAAGAAAGGTCGGCGAGATTATTCAAGTATGGTCCAGAATGCTTAGGAAGAAGAATATTGTAATATGGCTTGGACTCGCTGGCGCAATGGTTCCAGCAGGGATGAGGAGAATCATATCGTACCTTATTCAAAGAAGAATGGTTGATGTCATAGTCTCGACTGGTGCAAACCTATACCATGATCTTTTTGAAGCACTAGGAGGTAAACATTATGTTGGAACCCACTTGATAGATGATGTTAGGCTTAGAAGAGAGAAAATCGACAGGATATACGACGTTTTCGCCAATGAGAGGAAATTTTACGAGACAGACTTGTGGATAGAGAAGTATTTTGCAAGAACCCTTAAGGACGACTACCCTTATTCTTCTCGCGAAATATTATGCTTGCTGGGAGAGTTTTTGAACAAGCATGCTAAGGACAAGGATTCGATTTTGATAAGCGCATATAAGAGTGGCGTCCCGGTTTTTTGCCCTGCTTTCGGAGACAGTTCCCTAGGTTTTTCCATAATGTTTTCGAACAGGAGGGAGAGAGTTGTGAGCATCGATGGTAAGAAGGTTGTTCTTAAGAGGAAGAGGATTATCGTAGATTATTTGAAGGATGTTGATGAAAGCTCCAGAATAACCGAGAGGGCGAAACAGACTGGAGTAATCTATGTAGGTGGCGGAGTGCCTAAGAATTTCATCCAACAGACTGCTGTAATAGCAAGCTATCAAACAAGGCATGACAAGAGCCACAGTTACGCCATACAAATATCTACAGACCTGCCGCAATGGGGAGGATTATCCGGATGCACTTTTGAAGAAGGTCAGAGCTGGGGCAAGATTGGTTTCAGGGCTCAGAAGACACAGTGCTATGCTGACGCCACTATAGTGCTTCCCCTCATAGTGCATTCTTTAAGCGAGAAGTTCAGAAGACTACGCAGAAACGTTCCAGTATTTCAGTGGAAGAGTAACGATTTGAAAATAAGATACGTGCCCATGAGACTCTAAACAAGCGCCTCTCCCCTCTCCGTCAACGAGTAATATTCTCTTCTCCTACCCATAAAAGTCTTTGACCCACCTTTCTTGACATAACCCTTCTTAACAAGTTCGTCTAAGTGCTGATACACAGTCGGTATCCTTACGTGAATACCATACTTCTCCTCCAGGCACTTCCAAATTTGGTAACCATACATTTCTTTTTCTGACAGAAGCCTAAGTATGGCTGTCTTAGTCGGGCTGAGTTTAAAGCCCCCGCTTAGCTCCTCTATGAGCATACCCAGATTAGACTTCCTATAGGCTATTTCCTTCATCACCTTAGGGTCCTTGAGCCCGCTCCCAGTAACTACGCAGACAATGCTCGAATCCTTATGGATCAAGCTTTCCCTCACAAGCTTCATCAATCCTGCTACAGAAAGGCTTCCAGCAGGCTCCGCCAGTATCCCCTCTTTCTCAGCCAATAGGCTGAGAGCATCGAAGATTTCCTTCTCGCTAACGGATACTGCTAAACCATTTGTTTCCTTTATCGCTTTCAAGGCTGCATTACCGAACCTAGGATTCGCCACGCTTACGTCGAATATTCTGCCCCTCGGCTCAGGCTCGGCTTCAACCAGATCCAAACCCTTTTCAAAAGCCTTCACTATAGGCTTACAATCCTCAGGCTGGACTCCGACAATCCTCGTCTTGCTGGCTTGGAAACCAAGCTTCTCTAAGTCTTTCAACATTCTATAAGTTGCATAGACTAGACCGCCTTCTCCCATGGGAAGTATAACGTATTCAGGTAATCTCCTGCTTAACTGGAGAAATACTTCCAGCATAATCGTCTTCTTAGCCTCATTTATCAACGGGTCATACTCTACGGCGACCACTGTGCCTTTCATCCCTTTTCTCTCCTTGAATGCTTCGACAACCTTAACTTCAGCACCGTATATTATCATCTGGTAAAGCTTGCCGAGGTCTATCGTAGGCCTTACTTGAACATGGGTTTTAAGTCCTGCTTTAGAAGAATATGCTGAAAGCGACGCTCCTAGATTCCCCGTCGAATAAGTAAGTATCCTACCATATCCAAGGCTGAGAGCAACCGATACAAATAGAGCAGAACACCTATCTAAATAGGATCCAGTTGGCTCCGTAGTCTCATCCTTAATCCAAAGCTCCTTTATACCTGCTTCCTTCTTAATCCTCAAGCTTTTTTGTAGCGGAGTATCCCCTTCCCCTAAGGAGATTCTGAACTCCCCTTTTATACTGGGTAGGATTCTGGCATACTTCCATATGCCTTGTTCCTCATCATTTTTGTCAAGCGAAACCGTTTTGACTTCTAATGATAACCCTTGCCCACATTTGTTACAGAGTTTTCTCTCAATGCTGAAAGAGAAAGTCGAACCGCATCTAGAGCATTTGAGAACGTAATCCAACATTTATGTGTAACCTATATATAGGGTAATACTTATACATTTTCCCTGTCGTTTATTCTTCAAAATGATTTCGACAACCCCTAATAGAAAGGGAAGGGGTGAAATTATTGAAAGCCTAGAAAACAGTAGAGTTGAAAAGGGAAGCGTTTTAGTGAAACGCGGCTTTGCCCACATGCTTAAGCACGGTGTAATAATGGATGTTACGAGTGTTGAGCAGGCTCAGATAGCTGAAGACGCTGGTGCAGTTGCAGTGATGGTTCTGGATAAGCTTCCATATGATGTTAGAAAGGCTGGTGGCGTTGCTAGAACTGCAAGTTTGAAAACAATAGAGGAGATAATGGATAGTGTTACAATCCCGGTGATGGCTAAATGTAGAATAGGACATGTTGAGGAGGCGAGAGTACTTGAGGCAATCGGCGTCGACATGATAGACGAATCTGAAGTATTAACTCCTGCAGACGAGGAGAGACATGTGTGGAAGTGGGATTTCACAACGCCGTTCGTAAACGGCGCCAGAGACCTTGGGGAAGCTTTAAGGAGAATAGAGGAGGGTGCGGCAATGATAAGGACTAAAGGTGAGGCTGGAACCGGGAACGTCTCTGAAGCCATTAAGCACTTTAGACTGCTTAAGAACCAGATTAGACACCTTACTGCATTGCTGGACGATGAGCAAGAACTGATGAAAGAGGCTAGAGCATTAAGGGTTTCCTACGAACTTGTCCTTGAGGTTGCGAGGCTTGGTAGATTACCTGTTGTGAACTTCGCAGCCGGGGGGATTGCTACTCCCGCCGATGCTGCATTCATGATGAAGCTAGGTTGCGACGGGGTTTTCGTAGGCTCGGGGATTTTTAAGTCCGCGGATCCTCGGGAGAGGGCTGAGGCCATAGTACTGGCAGTAACTTACTTCGACGATCCAAAGACCGTTGCTGAAGCGCAGTCTATGATAGACGAGCAGAAATCCATGCTCGGCCTAGACGTTAAAACGCTGGAGTTGAGAATGCAGGAAAGAGGTGCTGACGCTTGACCGCGTTGAAAATCGGTATACTGGGTATGCAAGGCGACATAGAGGAGCATGAAAAAGCCGTAGTAAAGGCATGTGGCAAAATCGGTGTAGAATGCGTTGTCATGAGTGTTAAAAATGCTGAATCGCTAAGAAACATAGACTGCATTATAATCCCAGGAGGAGAGAGCACAGTAATAGGTGGGCTCCTATACAGGAGTGAAATGCTTCATGAATTGAGGAGGAGAATAAGCAATGGCTTACCCGTGCTTGGAACATGCGCTGGGCTAGTAATGCTTGCTAAAAGAGTTAGGGATAGAGTTTTAGGAGATACTGGTCAGCAAACATTAGGAGTCTTAGACGCGGAGGTGGAGAGAAACCATTTCGGCAGACAGAGGGAGTCTTTCGAAGCATTTCTTAAAATTCCTCTTCTTGGAGAAGCCCCTTTTAAAGCAGTCTTCATAAGAGCACCTATAGTAACTTCTGTCTGGAATAATACTGAAGTGCTTGCAACTTTTAACGATAAAATAGTGTTTGTAAGAGAGAATAACATACTTGCAACATCATTCCACCCTGAGCTCACGGAAGATACGAGGGTGCACGATTATTTCCTAAAGGAAGTCGTTAGAACGGTTTAATAATTCAGTAGCTCATTTTTCAACATTAACGAACCATAGTTTATTCTTGAAATATATTCCTATAAGATGGTACAATATCTTCTGTAAATTTCTTTATTCCTTCAAGCGTCTTAGGATGCTGAATCATTTCCCTTATTACGTAGAACGGCAAGGTTGCTACGTGAACACCCAGTTCAGCAACCTCCCTGACTTGTCTAGCGTTCCTCATGCTTGAAGCTATTACCTGAGTCTTAAAGCCGTAATTCCTGAAAATTGTCAGTATGCTCCTCACCAAGTCTACTCCACTCAAAATACCGTTGTCCCTGCTTACTGTGAAAAATCTTCTTATAGGCTCGTTCGTATACAATTCGGAAACGGACTCGCTCCTACCTCTTACAGCCATTCTAAACTTTTCCTCAGCTATTTTATTCAGCAGTTCATAGTCAAAATAGTCTTCTTTCTTGAAACCTACTCCGAGCCTGCTGCGAATATAATCGTCTACCCTGCCAGCGAAGGGGCTTACGTAGTTTGCTCCAGCCTTCGCAGCGAGAAGCGCTTGCTCAGGTGTCATTACGAGAGTGACATTGGTTGGAATACCTTCTTCACTTAGTGTTTTCACTGCTTTTAAACCGTCGAAATCGTTTTTCTCCAAGCCAATACTGGGGTTTACAGGTATCTTTATCACGACCTCGCCGTATGGACTGAATTTCTCATATAGCAGTCTAGCCTGTTTAACCATCTCGTCCGCGCTCAGGGCTATTACTTCAAGGCTCACAGGCCCCGGCACAGTTTTCAATATCTCCTTAATGTAGTCTTCCATGGATACTCTGCCAAGCCTCTTGTCTACAGCCTGCTTTATGAGACTGGGATTCGTTGTCACCCCGTCTACAATCCCCCAAGAACACGCTTCTCTAATCTCATCTATATCGGCAGTATCGATGAATATTTTCATCTAATTACGAACTGTTGCACTGCTTTAAAAAGTTTCTTTAAAAAAGCGAATCTAACAATACTAATGTTTTTTAAAAAAAGTCAAACAACATTCTCTTAGATGAAGAGAACAGAAGGCAAGCCTCTTTACCCGGTCGCAATAATTATAGCTTTTGCAATAATAGTCCTGCTCTTGATGAATCAGATTTGGAAAAGAGAGTTTCCAGAAGAAAGCAGGAGCAGTATAGACGAGTATTTCGCCACTCTCCCTTTAGAGAAGCTGGAGGTGAAATTCTTCGGATGGGTGACGCCGGATGAGGAAAGCATAAGCTCTTTCTTAAGAAATGCCGGTAAATTTACCTGGGTTTCTCCAACAGGCTCAATAGTTGACGCTAATGGAAAATTTGTTCCATGGGTGGATGATAGAGTCATAGAAGCGTCCAGGATGAGCAACGTGAGCATAGTCCCGCTCGTAGCCAACAAGGATTTCGACCGTAGTCTTGCGCATAAGATTCTGACAGACCCAGAGGTCAGGGAGCTTACGATAACCGCAATAGTTGATTTCGTAGTTGAACACAATTTCTCCGGCATCAATATAGATTATGAGAATATTCCGCCTGAAGATAGAGAGGCGTTAAACTCCTACATGAGGGAGCTGTCATCAAGGCTTCATTCTCATGGAAAGATCGTTACAATAGATGTATCGGGTAAAACTTGGGATGATCCTTCAGGATGGGGCGGAGCATGGGATTATACTACGCTCGGAGAAGTTTGCGATTACGTTTGTATAATGTGCTACGACTACCATTGGTCGGGTAGTGAAGCAGGTCCAATAGGTCCTTTGGGCTGGATGAAAGAAGTTATTACCTATGCTCTTTCAACAATACCCCGGGAGAAGATAGTAATCGGAATACCTTTCTACGGCTACAGATGGTTGGGGAGGAGAGGCGTCGGCTTAACTTTCAAACAGGCTGTGGAGACCGCTAAGAAGTTTAACGCGAAGGTTTTATTCAGCGAGGAGGATGCTGAATACTATTATTCTTACGATTCCTATAAGGTTTGGTTTCAAGGAGCAAAATCTGTAGAGATGAAGGTTTCAACAATCCTGTCTTATGGGATAGATAAGATCGCTACTTGGAGGATTGGGCAGGAAGACCCAAGAGTATGGGAAGTAATCAACAGGAAACGATGACTTATTTTTCGGCTGAGAAGACTATTAGTCTTAGTTACACGGAAAAATTATCACTTTAGCCTTTAAGCTTCTTCTCAAATGCTTCAAGAATCTCCATGGCTAGTAGAACCACTAAGAGAATTATGAGTATAAGTTTGCCGAGTGGAATTCTACCCAATGGCGTATTAACTAATGGGGGTGCTTCAGCAAGCAGTAAGACAAATCCTACGATATGTATCTTCACACCTATCCATTTCCCAATAACGTCTTCCTTCCTAGGGCTGTACGTGTCTGGATAATTGTTAAAATCTCCCTTTGTAACATATCGCTTGACCCCATGCTGGTCTACGCTGATGCCGATGATACGGTGAACTATTTTATCATAAGGTGGCTGCTTGTAAGGATTCCTGTAGACAATTATATCCCCCACTTTAAGATCTTCCTTCCCACTCAGTAACAGTAGGTCTCCCGGGTATAGAGTTGGGTACATGCTGCTTACATACCAAGGAGTCATGTCTATATCTACGACTGCCAAAGGGCTGTCTGTTCCCATGACGGTGGTCAATAGAGATATGGACACTAATACTATTACTGCGGGAATCAGTATTGTATTAAAAAGGATTTTCAGAGGCTCCTTAAACTTGCTGTTCATCTCAACCGGCTAGCTACTACTCTTCCTCTTCGACTTCTATATACCTCCGCTTCACCACCTTTTTTTCAGCAACGGGCTTAGCTTCCCTAACTGCCTTCCTCATCTTAACTAGGGCAATTAATAGTATTGCGATTCCGATTACAAATAATATGGGCGGCACCACCGTTTTGATAAGGTCTAGCTCGACCGTTAGTTTCAGCCTCTCATAGTACCAAGACTCTACTAGTTTAAACTTTGCTCTAACATTTCCGCTTCCAATACTGGTTACGTTCAATCCATAAATCCCAGCGCTAGGTATTTCAAGCTCTCTCGTGTAATTTCCAGCATTGAAAACATGTGGAATTCTGAAAGTACTATTATGTTTACTGTATATAATTATGTGAACGGTTGCATTAGTTTCAATATTGAAAACGGCTTTGTACTGCTGTTTACCTGCCCCGGGGCTTAGGGTAAATTCTGCAACATTATAGGGAAGGCTCATAGTTTCATTTATTGTTTCAAGAACTGGTCCAAACACAGTGGATGAATAAGGTTCTAAAGTCTTTTTATCTACGACTACTTCAAAAGGTCTGCCGGAGAAAATCATGTATATTACGAAGGGTGACGAAGCTATTGCTAACAATGCTCCTAAGATGCTCATTACCAGACATTTCTTTCCAATATCCATTTAAAATCACTACTCCTTTACTCTTTCAAGTCTACCGTTTCTCTCAACCAGCAGAAATATGTGCTTACTGTCAACATCACTATACATGGCTGAGATAGCTTCCTCAACTTCTTGTACGAGCTTCTTTGCATGCTCCTCGTTTTTAAATATTACTTTAACGGAATATGGTGTACCCTCCTTTATTTTTTTCCTAAGCTTCTGTCTGAATATTTTTGCTTCCTGCTCGTCTGCTAAGAATACCTTCCCCTCCGCAACCTCTTCTCCATTATAAAAAACCTTTATGGTTTTAGTGTATTTATCGGACTGTCCGGATTCAACTACCTGAACCATATTCTCCCGGTTAAACGATTGCAATTTAAGTTTACCTCTCTACTATTTTACCTTTAAAAACCTTTTATTTAAAGAATGCATGCAGCTCCAACACGTTAAGCAACGAGGATTTAGGGTTTTTCAATGCGAAACTAAAACTGTTAAGACGTGATGAGGCTTCCTTTTAATCTTGAAAAACCTGAAATATCTAAAACCACACATTTTATACGTCAGTTAAGCATCGGGCTGAGAAACATAATGAGAGTTAGCGTGTTGCTAGGAAATATCGATAGTTCTGTTATTCAATCAGACGTTGTAGTGGCTATAGATGTTCTACGCTCGTCTACAACCATATTGACTGCTTTAGCTAATGGTGCTGAGAGCGTTATTCCTGTTTCAACTGTTGAAGAAGCTTTCAAAATAGGTGGCGGAGATAGTTTTCTACTCGGCGGTGAAGTGAATAGTATTAAGCCTCCTTCCTTCCATTTCGGTAATTCACCTTTAGAGTATACTCGAGATAAAGTTACTGGTAAAACTATTGTTCTATATACTTCTAGTGGGACAAGGCTTCTGAGGTTCCTAGCACTGTTCTCTAAAAAGGTGCTGATAGGGGCATTAATCAACTTCTCGACTCTTGTTGACTACTTGGTTAGACAAGGCTTTAACAATGTTTCTCTTGTGACAGCTGGTAAAATTGGGCAACCGGCTCTTGAAGACGTTTACTGTGCTGGTTTAATAGCTAGGATGCTTCCCTGGAGCGAGTGCAATAAGAACGCTGAAATCGCTATGAGGATGTCTGAGATTAGTATCGAGGTTGTTAAGATGGCTCGTCACGCTTTGGAGCTAGTTAAGCTTGGGCTTGGGGAAGACGTGGATTATTCGCTTTCCCCGGATAAGGTAAGGGTCGTAGCCGGCCTCGACTCTTCTACGGGATGTATCCGGCTCCTTTAACAACGCTCTTCTTTATTCTTCTCCTATACTCTCTATTCTGCTCGTGAAGCCTAACCGCTAAAGAGTGCGAGCATATCCTCCTCTTCAAATATCCTATGCAACTACAATTATAGTTTCCATAAGCGTCTTTCGAAACAACGTAAACACCGTGGTCGCCTTTAACCTCATAACTGGAAGTGTCCAGTTGGCTTATCCTCTTATCCCTTATTATAGCCTTTGCTTTCAAAACTAGTTTCTCAGCTCCAGAAGCCCTCCTCTCCTTAACCGGTTCACTCATAACAAGGACCTCTGCAATATGATTTAAAACTGCTAGGCGTGTTTTTAAGAATTTACTTCACTAGGGTTTGCGGAGTTATTCTTGAGAGGCCTTCTGGAAACTCTAGTCCAAACTCTAAAACCCTCTTTTTAACCAGGTTAAGCATTTTCCTTTCAGTAAGCTTCCTTATTTGACTAGGCTTCAATACACCTATGTCGGTTATTATTGCCGTTATGAATCTTGGCGGAGTAACATCGAAAGCCGGGTTGAAAATCCTCACCTGCCCCCTACCCGGCTCGTGAGCGACGACTCTGTCTGAAGGAGGCCACTCGTCTAGAGCGTTTGGAGATACCAGCCCCTTGTCCTTCATATCCTTGGCTATGAGACTGTAGGGGTATGTCACTTCGTCAATACTTCTCTCCTCTATCTCGATATCGCTCCCTCTTTTGACTTCTAGGGATATTGTTGAGTAGGAGGTCGCGTAATAGAATGGTGCATTGAAATACTTGAATATCCTAGCAATATCTGCTGAGCCTATTTTGTTAGCCACAGAACCATCTCTAGCAACCCTGTCAGCACCCAGTATAGCCTTGTTAACACCCAGTCTTTCAAAAGATATGGAGATCATGTTGTCGGTTACTATCGTCGTCGGCACTCCTACTCTATTCAACTCCCATACTGTAAGCCTGTAGCCCTGGCTTCTCGGCCTCGTCTCTTTTGAAACAACCTTCACGTCGACGCCGTTTGAATACGCTTCCTCTATCACCCCCAGTGCATGACCCATCAATGTTGAAGACAGGCTTCCCCCGTTGCAATGCGTCATTATAACATCCCCGTTCTTGACAACCCTCTGGCCGTACCTCCTCATGAAATAATTCAGAGCCATGTCTTGAGCAAGTATGAAGTCACATATCCTGCGTAATGCTTCAATGAAGCTTTCAATGCTTCCGGATTCCTCGTATTTCTTTTTCGAATAATCGTATGCTAGAAAAGTCGCCCAGGCCAAGGGGGCTGCAGTAGGCCTGGCGTAAGCTATCTCCCTAGCCACTCTACCAAGGTCCTCAACCAGGTTTAGACCATGCTTAATCTGCAGGGCTCCGACCAATAGAGTGTAGGCTCCTGCAACACCTATTGCCTGAGACCCCCTTACAACCATGCTCTTTATTGCTTCAACGCCCTCTTTCCAATCGCTTATCTTCCTGCTTTTTACTTCGAACGGAAGCCTGTTCTGGTCTAGGAGTATCAGCTTATCCTCCTCGTGGCTGTACCATAGTGTTACTGGTAGGGTTGTCTTAGTATGTATGGGAAGGCTGAGCTCAGGATCCTCTTCCAAACCTAGTTTTTCTGAAACATGTTTTAAATAGTCCATTCCAGGAGGGTTAATCCCTACAGGAAGTTTTTATCTTTATCTTCTCCAACCCCTCTACATGGCTGGTGTCGGGGGAGCTGGGCTAAGCTCCTCGAGGCTTTCGGAAACGATAGTTGCTTCAGGAATGAGGCCTGGGGTTAAGCTGAGCGATCTCTACGAAGTTTGCAGCGAAGCTGTGGAAACAGGTGTCTATAGTGTTTGCATACCGACAGCATACTTAGGAGAGCTGAGCCCTTTTCTGAGAAACACTGGTTTGAAAGCATCTACAATGGTGTCTTTCCCAACGGGTTTGCTTCCAGTGGAGATTAAGATAATGGAGTTGAGGCTCGCCGCCTATCAGGATGTTGAAAACGTTTACTTCTACCCTAATATCGGCAATTACTTAGACAACAGGATTGTCGAGTTCGAACTGGAGCTCTCCCGGGTCTTAGAAGAGTCTCAGCTAATGGGTTTGAATCAGATTAAGCCCGTTGTGGAGGCTGAGACGGTTTCAGAAACGCAGATAAGCGAGGTAATCGGCATTTTCAAGACATCTGGTTTCGATGGAGTAATGCTCTCCTTCGGTTTCGGTTTAAGAAGAATCAGGCCCGAGGAGCTTAATGTACTAAAGTCGTTTCTAGAGCATATTGCGCTTGATGTCAACTGCAGAATCGAATCACTGGAGGAAGCAAAGAGCCTAGTTGAGAAGGGCATTAGAAAAATATGCACTGTCGATTACAGGGTTATTTCAAAAAAGGTTTCTAACATGCGGCTGGATTAAACAGAAAACATATATTTTGCAGAATCGCTTTTCGATAGTACAATTGGCAGCTTACAAGATTGCGCTCATGCCGGGTGACGGGATTGGTCCAGAGGTAGTCGGGGAGGCTGTTAAGATAGGCAGCACAGTGCTCGAGACACTTGGCATCCCAGCTTTTTTCGAAAATTTTCCGAACGGTGCTGAACACTATCTTAAGACGGGCGAGACGCTTTCTGAAGAAACATTGAGAAAGCTGAAGGGGTTTGACGCTATATTTTTCGGAGCCGTGGGGGATCCGAGGGTGAAGCCAGGCGTGCTTGAGAAGGGTATTCTGCTTAAGCTACGTTCATCCCTGGACCTCTACGTAAACCTCCGTCCAGTAAGGCTTCTGAAAGGTGTTGAAACACCTCTCAGAGGATTCGGGCACGGAGACATCGATTTCGTAGTAATACGTGAGAATACTGAGGATTTCTACGTTGACATGGGCGGTAGGGTTGATGCTGGCTCTAGGATTTTCGAATTCACTGTTAACACCGGCGGCGCAAAGGGGAGTAGGTACAGGGTTGAAGTAGAGAGCAAGAGCGGTGAAGCATTCCAGATAGGAGTTATCTCCCGCAAGGGTGCTGAGAGAATAATAAGGTTCGGCTTCGAATACGCTGCTAAAAGAGGCATAAGGCTAGTGACCTTCGTGGATAAGGCTAACGTGCTTACTGAAGCATACGGGCTTTGGAGGGAGACGGTTGAGAAAATAGGGGGAGAATACAGGGGCATGGTTGAAGCAGAATTCATGTACGTTGATGCAGCGGCGCTGCACATGGTTTTAAACCCGAGGCGTTTCAAGGTTATTGTTTCTCCAAACATGTTTGGGGATATTCTGACGGATCTTGGAGCAGCGATCCAAGGAGGATTGGGCTTCGCACCCAGTGGAAATATAAATCCCGAGGGCACGTCGATGTTCGAACCGGTTCACGGCAGTGCTCCGGATAAGGCTGGGAAGAACATTGCGAATCCTACTGCGGCAATCCTCACTTTTTCACTGATGCTCGAACACTTGTGGAGTAGGAGTGGCGACGAGCGCTTGCTCAATGCTTCAAGGATTGTCGAGAAGGCTGTTGAGAACGTCTTGGCCAGCGGTAGGTTTAAGACGGTTGACATGGGCGGGAACACGAGCACGAGAGAGATGGGTGACGCCGTACTTGCTGAGGCTGAGCGCCTGGTGCATAGCGGAAGATGAAAAGCCTGATTTTTAGAAAGGATGCTCTGTACAAGCTTAGTGCAAACTATGTTCCCGAGAGGCTGCCTAGGCGTGAGGAGCATCAGGCTGAGGTTTTCAAAACCATCACCAGCTTCCTGGAGGAGAGGATGCCCATTAAAGCAATAGTGTTGAACGGTCCAAGTGGCACTGGGAAGACTGTTACTGTTAAAAAAGCTTCTGAACAGGTTTTGAAATACTGTGAGCAGAAGAAAATAAGGCTTGAATACAGGTATTTGAACACTAGGTTCGCGTCCTCGGACTTCACTCTATCACAGATGATTGCGCTAAGCCTTATTCCCAATATACCTAGCAGAGGGTATAGTAGTAGAGAGCTATTATACACTGTGTTCGACTATCTTGAGAAGTCTGGCAGCAGCTTCCTGCTTGTGCTCGATGATTTCGATGATTTCCTAGGAGAGGTCAGAAGCAGGTTCTTCGCAGACCTTCTTAAAATATCTGAGGAATACGGTGATAGGGTTAAGCTAATACTCGTATTAATTGGGATCCAAGATATTTCCCGTCAGGTTAAGGATGCTTGGCTTACTCATTTCCTGTGGAAAATAGGTAGGAGCTTCACGCCTTACGATGCTGAAGAAATATCCATGATACTAAGGGATAGGGTTGAGCTTTCATTCAACGAGGGAACTGTAGACGATTCTCTAATATACATGATGGGCAGGATGACTGAGAGATTCGGATACGGCTCCGCCAGATACGCTCTTGAACTCCTTCTCATGAGCGGGCTTAACGCAAGCTACGAAGGTTCTCCCAGAGTAAAAGCCGAGCATGTGAGGGAGGCTCAGTACAGGCTGGAGAGCATAATAACTCCAACAGATTTGAAGACATTTATTTCGCAAGATCCTGAGATGGCCAGGCTCCTTAAGAAGCTTCAAGAGGCTTTCGAATCTTCAGAAGAGGCTTTCCTCAGCTTCAAGATGCTTGAGGAACACGGTGTTAAAATTAGGGATGGCAACGTGGCTGAGAGGCTTAAGAGACTCCACTTAGAGGGCCTCTTAGACTATAATGCTCTGCGGAAAGAAGTAGCGCTTGTAGGAATGCCGCTTAAGCTTCTTCAGAACGCGCTTGACTAGCCTTCTTCTCAGACAGGATTGTGAGTAGGACTATTACTAAAAGCGTTGCAAGAAGCAGATAGTTCAAAATACTGGTCTCCCCCCTTTCAATATCCAAACCTATCTTCTCGCCGAAATAGCTGTAGAATAATGCTCTCGGTATTGTTCCGAGAAGCGTCGCAACAGTGAAGGACAATATGGATACTCCTGTTATCCCTGAGAAATAAGAAATAACGTCGAACGAGACCCAGGGTATGAACCTGGCTGCGAATATCACTTTAGAACCATGCTTGTTGAAAAACTTCTCAACCTTCTCGAGCTCAGGCCCGCCGACAATCTTCTCCACGATGGGCCTTCCAAAACTCAGGCCTATCCCGTAGTTTATCAACGCCCCCGCCATGAGACCTACTGTCCCTATTATCGATGATACTGTAAAGCCGAAGGCAGAGCCTCCTAAGACGAGCACTGCCTCAGCAGGTATTATGGAGACGATCGACTGGACGATCATTACAAAAAAGAACCCCCATAATCCTCCTTTCAACACAGCTTCCTTAAGTTGTGTTAACAAGTGGAAGAACATCCGGGGGTAAACGTTGAGTATTATAAGTATGGATACAACGATTATCGAAGCCAAGAGTTTAAAGTCAAACCGCATCTCGTAGACTCGGAATAATGCAGGAAACCTTTAAAAAACCTTTTCTCAGTCAGAGACCATGCTTCCTCAAAGCCCTGAGACTGCGAAAGATTACTCAAGGTTTCTCCCCGAACTAGGCCTGCTCGATGATGAGAAGGCTATGGAGAGGATTGACCACGGAAACATGCGTGCAATGATATCCTCGTTCCCAACGCTTGTCAGAGACGCATTAGCTCTCTCGCAAAAAATTGTTTTCCCAGACAGCTATAGGGAGGTGGAGGAGATAGTGGTTTGCGGGATGGGTGGTTCAGCAATAGGCGGAGACCTTTTCAGAGACCTCTCCAGCAGGATTATTCCTGTAAACGTTTCCGTCGTCAGAGAATACGATATGCCTAAGCATGTGGGTGAGAAGAGTCTCGTAATAGCGGTCAGCTACTCCGGTAATACTGAGGAAACACTAGAGTGTTTCAAGCAGGCGTTTGAAAAGGGGTCGCGCATAATCGGCATTGCTTCCAACGGATTGCTTGAAGAAGCCTGCTCCAAGCTAAGAATCCCCTTCATCAAGGTTCCCACGGGATATCAGCCTAGGGCTGCACTACCGCTGCTCTTCATCCCCCTGCTTAAAATCGCTGAGAAAATAGGTTTCCCGATGGCTGGTGACGACGAGTTGAAAAGAT